>JBARVW010000115.1:0-10547 GCA_049646465.1 Ornithinimicrobium sp. | reverse complement strand
CGGCAGCCGCTGGGGCGAGGGCCAAGTCTGCCACGGATCAACCGTGGGACCATGTCGCGGTGACGGCCGCCCAACTCCCCAGCATCACCGAGGTCGCCGACATCCAGTCGCGCACCGTGCACACCCTGATGACCTCGCAGATGCTCGGGGGCATCGGCGTGGCCAGTGGCATCGCGGTGGGCGCGCTGATGGCCGCTGAGATCAGCGGCAGTGACGCCTTGTCGGGTTTGGCCAGCACGAGCCAGGTGCTCGGCGGGGCGCTCTTCACCATCCCGGTCGCTGCGCTGATGGCGCGCCGCGGCCGAAGGATCGGGCTGGTCGCGGCCTACATGATCGGCGCGATCGGCGCGGTGCTAGCCATCACCGCGACCGTCATCGGTTCGTTCGCATTGCTCCTGTTCGGCACGCTGTGCTTCGGCGCCGCGACCACCGCCAACAGTCAGTCGCGGTATGCCGCCGTCGACCTCGCCCTGCCGAGCCGCCGTGGTCGTCAGCTGAGTCTGGTGGTGTGGGCCACCACGGTCGGCTCGGTGCTCGGACCCAACATCATCGGACCGGGCGCGTCCATCGCGCGGGTGCTCGGCATCCCCGACCTGGCCGGAGCCTGGGTCATCAGTGCCCTCGGCTTCAGCGCCGCGATCGCCGTGTTGTGGGTCGCGCTGCGCCCCGACCCCCTGCTGACCGCGCGAGCGCTGGTGGCGGCTGAGGCCGCGCCGCCGGGGTATGCCGCGCCCCCGGAGCCCACCAAGTCCCGGGGGAGCGTGCGGGCCGGCATATCGATCATCGTGGCGAACCCCAGCGCCCTGCTCGGCACCATCGCGGTCGCCGGTGGGCACATCGTGATGGTCTCGGTCATGGTCATGACCCCGCTGCACATGAAGCACGGTGACGCCTCAATCGAGATCATCGGCTTCGTCATCTCCCTGCACATCCTGGGCATGTTCGGCCTGTCGCCGGTCTCCGGATACCTCACGGACCGGTTCGGGTCACCCCGGGTGATCCTGGGTGGCGTCTGCCTGTTCCTGGCCGCCTGCGCCTTCGCGGGGATCTCCGCCGCCGGATCGTCGTGGAGCCTCAGCCTCGGGCTGATCCTGCTCGGCCTCGGCTGGTCGGCCACCATGGTCGCCGGCTCGGCGCTGATCGCGGGCTCGGTCCCGGTCGGCGACCGTTCGGCCGTCCAGGGCGCCTCCGACGTGGCCATGGGACTGTCGGCCGCGGCCGGGGGAGCACTGGCCGGGGTGGTCGTCGACGTCTTCGGATACGGCTGGTTGTGCCTGTTCGCTGCCGTGGGCGCGCTCGCGCTCGGCACATATACGGTCGCATCGCGCGGAGTCGTTAGCCTGTCCGAGTGACCCACACCGTCGACTCGTCTGACCCCCGCGTCGACACCGTGACCGAGGCCGCGCAGCGGTGGCGCCACGAGCTGGCCGAGCTGGGGGGACGCAACACGCTGCTGTGGCACCGAGACGCCCCCCGGGGCACCTTCGATCTCACCGTCGCCCACCCATCCGGAGTGGCCAAGTTGCTGGCCGGGCACCGCACGTTGCTCTCCGAGCTCGTCCGGGAGCAGATCGCCCGCGCGGATGCTCGGGCCAAGGTGGCCGGAATCCACGCCAAGACGGTCGAGCTGATCACCGAGCACGGCGTGTCCTCCTGCTTCATCGCCGTCGGCATGGCCACGTGGCACCTGCACCGCGCCAAGACCCCGCCTCGCGCGCCGGTGCTGATCCGAGTCGCCCAGATCCGCCCGGTCGACGCCACGCACCAGGACTTCGTGCTGCAGCTCGACCACGACGTCGTCTTCAACCCCGTGCTGGAGAACTACCTGCGCGGGGAGGCAGGCATCGACATCGACGCGAACGCCCTGGCCAAGTTGTCGGCCTCCGACGGCTTCGACCCGCGCTGGACCTACAAGGCGCTGGAGAAGCTCTGCGCCCGGATGGACGGCTTCGGCATCAACCCCCAGATGGTGATCGGCACCTATCCCTGGGCCAAACTGGACCTCGTTGCCCACCTCTCCCGTGACCCCGCCAAGCTGGCCGCCCACGACCTGATCGCCGCACTGGCTGACCCGACCCACGCCGGGCCTGACCCCGGCCCCGTGGCCCCCGACCCCGACGACCCCCGCCAGGAGCTGTCGGTCCTGGATGCCGACGCGCCCCAACGCTCCGTCATCGCCGACGTCCACCAAGGAGCGAGCCTGGTCCTGGACACCCCCGGTGGCACCGGTGCCACCCAGACGGTAGCCAACGTCCTGGCTGGCACCGTGGCGCAGGGTCGCACCGCCTTGGTGGTGAGTCAGGAGCGCCCCGCACTGGATGCGCTTCGTCGCCGGTTGGCGTACGTCGGGTTGGACGATCTCGTCCTCGACCTGCCCGAGGACCCCCGACGCGCTCGGGCCGTCATCGCCGCCCTGGCCGCACAGTTGGACCAGGCCCCTGGGGAGCCGGAGCTGCCGGAAGACCCGCTGCCCCGGTGGTTCGCGGCCCGCGACGTGCTGACACGACACGAGGAGTGCATGCACCACGTGCACCAGCCGTGGGGTCAGTCCCTCGCGCAGACCCAGGCCGCGCTCGCCGGGTTGGCGGGGTTGGCTCGGCCGCCGTTGACCCACGTGCGTCTGGCCGGACCGGTGCTGCGCGAGCTGCCCGGGCGGCGCATCGCGGAGATGAAGCAGGTGCTGACCCAGGCCGCCAGCGAAGGCGTCTGGCAGCGGGGTCGCGTCGAAGACCCCTGGTATGCCGCTGACCTGCGCTCCCGACCCGACGCCGACCGCGCGGCCCAGCTGGTGGAGAGGTTTGCCACCGGCGAGCTGAGCACGGCTCGGGAGGAGATCGGCGAGGTATGCCGAGCGGCCGGCCTGCCGGAGCCCTTGAACCTGAGCCAGTGGCGCCAGCGTCTCGACCTGTTGGCCCGGGTGCACGAGACGAGCGACCACTTCGCTCCGCAGATCTACGAAGCCCCACTGCCCGACCTGATCGCCGCCCTGTCCGGGCGCGGCTCCGCCCGAGTGCCAGGCGCCGAGACGCACGCGAGCGAGCGGATGGGGGCGGTGACCCGCGCCCGGCTGAAACGGCAGGTCCGCTCCCTGCTGCGTCCCGGCAAGCCCCCTTCGGACGTGTTGGAGCGCCTGATCGCGGCCCGTGAGGAGCGCACCGAGTGGGAGGAGCTGGCCGGCAAAGCGGCCCGACCGCATACCCCCGCGGGCTGGGAGGCCGCGAGCGTGACGTTCGAAACCGTCGGCCCGGACACGCAGTGGCTCGCGGAGGTGCTGACCGCGGCGCGCAGTGGGACGGACATGATGACCACCCACCTCGACCTGCTCCTGGAGCGGTTGCTGCGCCTGGACGCTCGTCGCGACCGCGCCCGGGTCGCTGCTCGCGCGCACGAGCTGTTGCACCATCCCCGTGAGCAGGGACTGGGTCCGATGATCGACGACCTCGCCCGTCGTGGGGTGTCCGCCCACGATGTACCCGCAGAGGTGGAGCTGGCCTACCAGGCGTCTCTGCTGGATCACCTCGCTGAGCTGCAGGGCGAGGACACGCCGGCCACGCCACGGGTCGCGGCCGCCGCCAAGCAGTTCCGGGTCGCAGACCGCGACCACCTGGCGCTCAACGTGCTTCGGGTTCGCCGCACCGTGGCGCGGCGGCTCCGTCGAGCGATGGATGCCTACCCCGGACAGGTCCGCGCGCTGCGGTCGGCGGCTGCCGACGGCGCGCACGACATCCGAGCCGTGGTCACGCGGTCACCGGACATCGTGCTGGCCCTGCGTCCGGTGCTCGTGGCGAGCCCCCTGGTGGTCCCGGCGACCCTGCCCGACTCCCTGCGGATGGACCTCGTCGTGGCCACGCACGCACACCGTCTCCGCACAGCGGCCTGCATCGCAGCGCTCAGTCATGCCCCGCAAACGCTGGTCGTCGGTGACCACCTACGAGGTGGACCCCAGCACTTCAGCTACGTCGGGCAGGAGGCCGAAGGCACCGAGCCATCGGACTTCAGTGGTGGCGGCCCCTCACTCCTCGAGGAGGCGTCCGCGATCTTGCCGGTGCGGACCCTGAGCACGCACTACCGCGCACTCAGCCAACAGATGATCGGCCCGGTCGCGGCGGCCACCAGCCCGCCGGTCGAGTCGTTTCCGGGCGTATGGGCAGCCTCGAGTGTTGCGCAGCGGGTGGTGCCCAAAGCAGAGAACCTCGTCGCGACCGCGACGTCTGCGGCGGTGGACCTGCTGTTGCGGGGACGGACGGCGTCACTGGCGATCGTCACCGACGCGCCGCAGCGGGCCGAGGCCATCCAGCAGGCCTTGCGGGTGGCTGCCGCCGAGAACGCTCTGGTGCGCGACGCTCTCTACGCCGGCCGTTCGACCGGTCTGGTGTGTGTGCCCTTGGCCCGTTGGGCCGGTGACGTCCGTGACCACGCGATGTGGGTGCGAGAGCCGGGCCACGAGCCCACCGCAGCCGAGGTCATCACCGCTCTGTCGGTCACCCGCCGGTCGCTGACGATGGTCGACACGGCTGGTGACGGCGCTCACGACGACGATGAGGTCAGCCAGCTGCTCGAGCGACTGCTCGCACCCGAAGATCAGGGCGCGAGGTCGGTCGAGGAGGACCACCCCCTGATGCAGGATCTGACCTCGCGGTTGACCGCCGAAGGCTTCACGGTCCGGCGCAGCGTCGGACGCGGCCGGTATGCCGTGCCGCTGGCCATCGAACACCCCGATCGTCCTGGTCGTCTGCTGGTGGGGATCGACGTCGACCTCGAGCCTTCACCGAGCCCGATCGGGCGGGACAGCGTGCGGCTGCGGTCGGACCAGCTGACCCGGGTGGGGTGGACGCCGATGCGGGTGCTGGGCACCAACCTGTTCCGCGATCCGGCACGCGAGGTGGCCGCAATCGTCTCCACAGTCCAGCAGGCGTCGCGCGACACCGGACGCCCAGGGTCGTGACGGGACGGCAGATGTGACGGGGTCGACCTGGAAGCAGCCCGCGGGAAGGTCGCGTCGATCGCCGGCACGACGCTCCCAGAGGCCGGCCACCGACGGCATCCCCGAGGACGAGCGCGAGCTGGTCACCGAAGTCAGCGACGCCGATGACGCCGATCCATCCTGGGACGACGACAGCGCTGCCCGCCAGGACACCACGAAACGCTCGTCGCGCCCAGCGGGTGCCGGCTCGGACGCCTGGTGGCAGGAGCAGCGCCCGCCACACTGGGGCTGACTCAGGCTTGCGCGTCTCGCTGACGCAGAAGGTCTCGGATCTCGCGCAGCACCAGCACACCCTCGGCCGTCTGCTCCGGCTCAGGCTCTGCGTTACGGCGACGGTGCTCGACCACCTTGTTCATCGGCACGACGATCAGGAAATAGACCACCGCAGCCGTGATCAGGAAGATGATCAGGGCGTTAACGACGGCTCCGAGGTTGATGAACGTCGCTTCGTTGCCTTCGGCGCCCAGCTGGATGCCGAAGCCCGGCACGTCGGCTCCGCCCACCCGAGCCAACAGCGGGCCGACCAAAGAGGTGACCACGACGTCGACGACTGCGGCGAAGGCTGTGCCGATGACGACGGCGACGGCAAGATCGACGATGTTGCCGCGCATGATGAAGTCTCGGAAACCTTTGATCATGATGGAAGAACCTTTCGGGGCGCTCACGCGCAGGGCACGGGCGGAGGGAGATGAGCCGACGACAACATACCCAAAGCCGCACGAGCTCCCGTCCCGGAAGGTTCAGGGCTGAACCCCGGCACCCTCGGTGCGCACCACGATGGTCACCCCCGAGCCGCCCAGTGCGGCCCCTGAGCCAGAGCCACTAGCCACGGCGATCGCCTGCGCGTCGCTGGGGCTGACCGCGACGAAGAGTCCTGGGCCTTCGCCGTCTTCGGTTGCGGCGTCCGTGGCCAGGACGATCACGTCGGTGGCCAGCATGGAGCCGTCCTCAGTGGACAACACGTCCACTCGCGCCCCCGCTGGTGCGGCCCGCACCAACGCCGCGCTCGAGAGCGGCAGGTGCGTCACGACATACCCCGGGGGTTGTCCCTGGGCCAACGCCGCGATGCTCACGTCGGCGTCGGTGAGAACGTCCCCGGCTCGGATCGGAGCAGCCAGCCGTTGACCCACCCAGTCCTCGACGCTGCTGGAGGACCCACGAGGAGCCAACGCTGCGGGCACGGTCAGGGAGGCGAGGTCGTCGGGGCGCAGTGAGTGACCGCTGCGGGCGTCGACCGCCATCGTCACCACCTCGGTGCGGGGGCCCTCGGGATCCGCCGAGGCGGCGCTCACTCCGAGCCAGACCGCCACGGCCACCAGGATCGCGGCCACCACGCGTTGGACCTTGGCCCGCCTCCAGAGAGCTCGTCGCGTCGGTCGAGAAGGGGCGCGCCGGCGGCGACCGCTTTGGGCTCTGGAAGTCACCTGGTGAACCTACGGTTCGGTCGCGCTTGCTGATGACGAGCGGACTCCCCTTGTGGACACCACCGTGCCGCAACGGGGATGTGGATCTCGGTTAGGCGGAAGCCTTCTTGTCCGACTTCGAGCCGTTCGGCTTTGAGGAGGACCCAGCACCGCTGGACTCCGACGACTTCTTCGACGAGTCGCCACCGGAGGATGAGTCCTTGCTCGAGCCCGACTCGGACTTCGTGCTGCCCGAGTCGCTCGAAGAGCTGGACGAGCCGGAGGGGTCCGAGCCCGACTCCGAGGATCCATTGGGGCTGCCGCCGCTGGACGAGCGACCGCTGGAGCCGGTGCGCGAGTCGTTGCGATAGAAGCCCGACCCCTTGAAAACCACCCCGACCGCACTGAAAACCTTGCGTAGGTTGCCCCCGCATACGGGGCAGGTGGTCAGCGAGTTGTCAGAGAACGCCTGCTGGATGTCGAAACGGTGCTCACAATCCCGACAGGCGTAGGAGTAGGTAGGCACGCAGCAGAGTGTATGTCGGCCAGCAGGTCGCCGGTGTGACATACCCTCGGAGCGTGCTCCGACTGCTTCGACGCGTTCTCGTGCCTGCGCTGGCCGTGCTGGTCGTCGTGGCGGTTGCCGCCTCGGTCCTCGGGGTCGGGCTGTCCCGTCGCTCCTTCCCGCAGGCCGAGGGTGAGGTGAGCCTGGCCTCCTTGGACGGCCGCGTCGACGTGCTGCGCGATGAGCAAGGTGTCGCGCACATCTACGCCGACACGCCTGCCGACCTGTTCCGAGGGCAGGGCTACGTGGCAGCCCAGGATCGCTTCTTCCAGATGGACCTGCGGCGACACATCACCGCGGGACGGCTGTCCGAGCTCGTGGGCTCCGGTGGGGTCGAAACCGACACCGTGATCCGGACCATGGGGTGGCGCCAGGTCGCTGAGGAAGAGCTGGGGATGCTCGACCCCGCGACGCGGCAGTACCTGCAGGCCTACGCCGCCGGGGTGAACGACTATCTGGAGGAGAAGTCGCCGTCACAGATCTCGCTGGAGTATGTGGTCCTGGGCCAGAGTGTGCCCGACTACCAGATCGAGGACTGGGACGAGCTGGACTCGTTGACCTGGTTGAAGGCCATGGCCTGGGACCTGCGCGGCAACTACACCGACGAGCTGACGCGGTCCCGGCTGGCCGGGCAGGTGCCGTTGGCCCAGCTGAACGACCTCTACCCCGACTACGACTACGAGACGAACGCCCCGATCCTGTCCAGCAACGAGTGGCGTCCGCAAGCCGTGGCCGCACCCACGGAGGAGAGCAGAGGTGGCACAGCCGGCGCCGTCGACCCTGAGGATGTCGAGCCTTCTGCGCCGACCCCCGGCAGGACCGGTTCCACGCAGCAGGACCTTGCAGCGGCGACCGCGTACGACCAGACCGTCGAGGCACTGGCCGCCGTGCCGCCACTGGTCGCGGTCGGTGAAGGCGTCGGCTCCAACTCCTGGGTGGTCTCCGGTGACCACACCGAGAGCGGCAAGCCTCTGTTGGCCAACGACCCGCACCTCGGCGTGACCCAACCCGGTGTCTGGCTTCAAGCGGGGTTGCACTGCCGAGAAGTCACCGCGGAGTGCCCCTTCGACGTCACGGGCTACACCTTCGCCGGCTTCCCCGGCGTGATCATCGGGCACAACCAGAGCGTTGCGTGGGGCTTCACCAACCTCGACCCCGACGTGACCGACTTCTATCTCGAGGACACAGACGGCGCCGACTACCGCCGGGGGACGGAGATGGTGCCGGTCGAAACACGGTCCGAGACGATCTCCGTGGCCGGAGGCGACGACGTCGACATCCTGGTCCGCTCCACCGAGCACGGGCCGATTCTGTCCGATGTGCTGACCCCTGTGGCGCAGGTCGGCGTGAACCCGCCGCTGTCGGGCATCGAGTCTCGGGGGAGGTATGCCGTGTCGATGGCTTGGACCGGGCTGGTGCCCTCGCCCACCGCCGACGCGGTCTTCGCGTTGAACGCGGCGACCGACTGGGACTCCTTCCGTGACGCCGCCAAGCTCTTCGCCGCCCCGGCGCAGAACATCATCTACGCCGACACCGAAGGCAACATCGGCTACCAGGCCCCAGGCATGGTGCCGATCCGAGAGTCCTCGACCTCCGGCGCCGTCCCCGGCTACTGGCCATCCCCCGGGTGGGACCCGGCGTACGACTGGAAGGGGTTCGTGCCCTTCGAGCAGATGCCCTTCGTGCTCAACCCTGAGGACGGGGTCATCGTGGCAGCGAACCAAGCCGTGGCCCAGTCGCGGCGACCGTTTCTGACCACGGAGTGGGACCATGGCTACCGCTCGCAACGGATCGCGGACCTGCTGGCGACCGAGATGGCCCAAGGGCCCATCGGGATCGACACCATGACCGACATCCAGTACGACAGCTACAACTCCTTCGCCGACACCCTGATCCCGTACCTCTTGGACGTCAACATCGGCAATGAGCCGTTCTACACCGAGCCCGCGGCGCTCCTGGAGACGTGGAACCGCGGCGCGCCGGCGGGCGACGGTGAGCAGGGCAGTGCGGCGATGTACTACTACGCGGTGTGGGCCAACGTGCTGACCCTCACGGTGGACGACGAGCTCCCCCTGGACCTGCAGGTCTCGGGCAACAGCCGGTCCATGCACATGCTGGCCAACCTCCTCCAAGACCCGGAGAACCCCTGGTGGGACGACCAGCGCACCGCTGGCATCGTGGAGTCCCGTGACACCATCTTGCGCCAGGCGATGCTCGACGCACGGCTGCAGCTGACGGCTGACATCAGCAAGAACCCGGACGACTGGCAGTGGGGCCGGCTGCACACCTTGACCGCGCGGCACCAGGTGCTCGGCGAGGACCCGGTGCCCGGCATCGTGCAGTCCACGTTCAACCTCGGGCCCTTCCCGATGCCCGGCGGTTCTGCTCTGGTCAACGCCAACAACTGGGACGCCGGAGCAGACGAGTTCGACGTGACGGCCGCCCCATCGATGCGGATGGTCGTCGACCTGGACGACCTCGACAACTCCGTGTGGGTCAACCAGGGCGGCAACTCCGGGCACGTGTTCCACCGCAACTACGACGACCAGATGCAGCCGTGGATCGACGGCGAGACCTACTCCTGGCCGCACTCGGAGCAGGCCGTGGAGGAGAGCACTGAGTTCAGGTTGTCGCTGCTTCCGGAATGATCGGGCTCGTTCCTTCGGGAGTGAGGATGGCATCGACCCGTATGTCGTGCGAGTGCGTTGGCACCTCTGCCTGCAGGTCATCGGGATAGACCACCGCGATGACCGGCGTGGACGAGGCCCCTTCCGAGGCTTTGGAGGCCCGTAGCGCCGGGATCGCCCGGTCGTAGTAGCCGCCGCCTTGACCCAAACGAGAGCCATCCCGTCCGATGGCCAGGGCCGGGATGAAGGCTGCGTCCACCTCGGCCAGGATCTCTTCACCCCACGAGGGGGCTTCGCTCTCCTCGGGACGGGCGCCGAGAGGGTGGGAGGCGACCGCGGGGTCGGCGTCGCGCCAGCGCAGCTCGCCTGCGGCCAGGGTGATCGGCACCAGGACGCGCACGCCCGCCTCACGCAGCGCGGCCACCAGCAGGTCCACGGGAGGTTCGGTCGCCATCGACTCGTAGGCCGTCACACAGCTCACGCTGCCGTGCATGTGCGCCCGCTCCTCGAGCCACTGCATACCCCACCGGGCGAGGGCTTCGGCGTCGGCGCGGCGTGCGTCCTGGGTGCTGTTGACGCGTCGCTGGCGGCGGGCGTGGCGAACCTGTGCCCTGGTGGCGGCCTTGGCTTCAGTGACCGCATCCTCTGGCGGAAGGGGCGGCGTCGTCGGTGGCATGCCCCTAGTGTCGCCTGCACGCGCTGTCGGGTGAGGGCGGATTAGGCTATGGCCCCATGACCCCCGCTGCGCCCATGCCGATCCGCAAGGCCGTCATCCCCGTGGCGGGACTGGGGACCCGGTTCCTGCCGGCCACCAAGGCCGTGCCCAAAGAGCTGCTGCCCGTGGTGGACACTCCGGCCATCGAGTACATCGTGACGGAGGCTGCCCGGGCCGGTGTGACCGACGTGGTGATGGTGACCGGGCGCGGCAAGGGGGCGATCGAGGACCATTTCGACCGGCATCTCGAGCT
>JBARVW010000114.1:0-41958 GCA_049646465.1 Ornithinimicrobium sp. | reverse complement strand
GAGGAAGCGGATCAATAGTCTCGATGCCAGTACTCGGTCATTCTATATTCTTGCGATTCTCCCTCCAGATGTTGATATCGACACGATGAGCCCTAGTCTCGACACAAGTCGTCTACGGAGCGGAGGTGTTCACTGCCGACGAAGCAGTGGATATCTTTGCTCATTACTATCGCCACGGCTTCCCACCGCCACACCTGCACAAGCGCACAGTGGAGGTTTGAGCACCGCATGACGATGAGCACGCGTCTACGTAAGGCGATGCTGACGAGATGAGCTCGGAAACAGCTTGAACTGCACCAGCCGCCGTCGAGTCCTGGGCGATCTTGCCCGGGGGACCTACTGGTCGGTCCAACACTTTGTGCATCTTGGCGCTTCGGGCTTCGATACCCATGATGAGAGCCGGATCTTCTATCCGCGACCTCGGTCGAGGACCCATGGTCGGTGCTGAGCATCGACAGGGACCACAATGCCGCGATCGAGGAACTCTCCGCGTCGCAGATCTCCGACATCCTCATCTACCTCACTCAGGGGAGCGTGCAGTAGGTGGGCTTCTGAAGAAGTGAGGGTGTGGCTTGTCGGTGCCCGTCCCGGTCACACCTGATCGAGCGGCTCTCGGTCCTTGCCATGACGAGGGACGACACCGAGACGGGACGGGGTGCTGCAGCACACCGCCACGCGTCGTGAACGGTCTAGACACCTCGCTGCGCTCGTGTGTTTGTCTTACTTTACCGATGCAGGGCGTGACGCGGCCGGAGTGTCCTTGCGGCGAGCCGACGGAAGGCCCCTGTTTCCCTATGTCGTCTAGCGGCGCTCGGTCCTTTACTAGCCGCAAAGAACTAGGTCCCTATCCGGCCACGGCGTGAAGCGTGTAGGCCGAAGAATGAGCTCAAAGGGGGCTGCCGACACGAATGTCCTCGAGGGTCGTGCAAAGCAACCGACGAGCGGTGTATCGGGAGTTGGGACGCGGGGCGACAACGCTGAAGAAGCGGACGCTCGTCCGATTTCTTGGCCTTTCACTGCGGACGTAGAGTTTGCGCCAACAGGGTGGAGTAGCGAGCCGGAGGGGCAACCAGGTGGCGTACGAGTACGACGACCAGCTGATCGACGCCACGGCGGTCCGTCGTGAACGCCTCACCGCCGCCCTGCTCTACGGTCGCAACCGACTCCGTCGACAGTGGTCGGATCGCCTACGTACGGCGCTGATCAGTGCCTTCCTGACCGTGCTCATCTGTGCCGGGTGCGTGGCTGTGTCGTTCGTGACGACCTTGTTGGCCGACGACCCGGCTCTGTCCTCCAACCGAGACAGCAGCGAGCAGGTCCCCGCGACCGCCGACCCGAACGACTCCGATGTTTCGCCGACGTCCTCGCCCGGTCAGGGCCAAGGTCCCACGCAGGCGCCGTTGCCCACCCCGCAGCCCACCCAAGGTGAGGGCTCGACCTCCCCAGCTCAGGAGAGCCCATGACTGTCGTGGCCGGACCCTTCCTGCGGGCGACCGTGGTCTCGGACGAGAAGACCGTCGATGTCGTGCTGCCGACTGACCAGGCGGTCTCCTTGTTGATGCCCACGTTGCTGCAGCTCGTGGGCAGAGCCGATGCAGGCGAGCGCTCGGAGGTGGGATACGACCTCGTGACCCTGGAGGGTGAGGCCGTCGACCAGGACCAGAGCTTCGCGGTCAGCGGTCTGCGAGACGGTGTGTACCTACGCATCGTTGCCCTCCGGGAGAGCCCGCCCGCGCCCGTGGTCTATGACCTGGTCGACGTCGCGGAGGCGGTCCGGCCCTGGGGGCTATGGAGCGCCCGCACGCGCCGCTGGGTGATCGCCTCGCTCGCGACAGTTCTCGTGGCCCTGACGACGGCATTGTGGGTGGTGCGCATCCCGCCGGACACCACGCCGGTCGTGGCCGGGATGGGCGGGCTCGCCCTTCTGGCCAGCGTCGTCTCGGCGTGGCGTCGTGACGCTGCCCTGGCCTGGTCCTCGTGGGCTCTCGGCGGTGCCGCACTGGCGGTTGCACTGGTGCGCTCGGACCTCTCCGGCGGTCCGCTCTTCATCTGGTCCCTGCTCTTGGCCGCTCTGATCATTCTTTGCGGCGGATGGGCCGGGCGCCGGCTGCGCGCCACGGTCTCGGCGTTGCTGATGCTCGTGCTGTTGGGGGTGACGACGTGGGTGAGCATCGAGCTCACCGACGATCTGGCTCTGACGGCTGCGGTCGTGGCCACGGTGTGCGGGATCGGGGTCGGTGTGCTGCCCCGGATCGCGCTGGCGTCCACCGGCGCCTTCAGTATCGACGCCAAGGTCACCAAGGGCACCGTCCTGTCCCGCTCCCCGGTCGAGCAGGCGATCGGAGCGGCGCACACGTCCCTGGCTGGGGCAGTGGTCGTCGCATCGGTTGGTTTCGGTCTCGGCTCTTATCTCACCCTGACCCGCAGCGACTTCACCATCTGGCCGGTGGCCCTGGTGGTCACCCTGGTGGTCGGGTGGAGCGTGCGGGTGCGTCACTTCCCGTTGGCGGTGCAGCGCACCGCGATGCTGCTGGCCTCGATCAGCTCGCTCGTGGGCTTGGGCCGGGCCGTCATGGAGGCCCATCCCGATGTGTGGCCCCTGGTGGTCGCCTCCCTGTATGCCGTCGCCGCCGCGGCGGTGTTCGTGCTGCTGATGCGCGGCACCGACCTGCTCGGGGCGCTGGCCCGTCGATGGGCCAACCGGGTCGAGACGGTCAGCGTGGTCGCGACCCTGCCCCTGCTGGTGGGCGTCTTCGGCGTCTACGGCGATCTGCTCGACACCTTCTGAGGGAGTGCCTATGACCGAGCACAGCTCCGAGCCTGGGCAGCCAGCGCCGCAGTGGCAGTCCGAGACCCTGCGCCGCTTGCAGACCTCGGACGACGTCGAGCCGGAGCAGCCGGATCACCCGTTTGCCCTGGAGCACGCCGACCACGATGGTGCGGTCACCGAGGCCATCACGGACGAAGACCCATCCAGCATCGTCGAGGGCCAGCCCCGCCGCGCCTACCATCAGCTCTCGAAACGACCAGCAGCCGGAGTGGTGAGTCGGACGATGACGCGCCTTCGCTCGGTTGTCGCTGGTGACGAGCAGCCGACAGAGCTGGTGGCCGCCTGGGAGCAGATCCAGGTCCCGCTGGCCACCGGACGGCGAGTGCACGTCGTCGCCGCTCATGGTGGTGCGGGCGCAACGACGGTCGCGCTCTGCTTGAGCCACACGCTGCACCGACACCGCAGCGACGGCGTGGTCCTGATCGAGAACGGTGATCCACGGGGCGGCCTGTCCGGGCGCCTGTTGACAGAACCATCCGCGAGCGTGTCGTCGCTGAGCGTGGATCCGGCCGGGTTCGCCCTCCCGGAGCCCGGCGAGGACGACGCCCTCATGGTGCTCGCACCCGGAACCGCCGACCCCAACAAGGCCTACCGCATAGCCACCCGGCTGCGTCGCAGCCACGCGATCACCGTGACCGACGGCGGACCGGACCTGGCCGCCCACGCGCAGGACGTGGACTGCGTGGTCGTGGTGGCCCACAACACCGTCCGTGGACTCGCCGCCGCCTACGCTGCTCGACGGGAGTCGATCGCCGGAGGCGTCGAGGAGCACCGGGTGCTCATGGTCCTGGTGGGGTCGGTGCCGAACTCGGGGCTGACCCTGCATCGGGCGATGGAGCACGTTCTCAAGAACGACGTCCCGGCGGTGTCGCTGGGCCCGGATCGGCACCTGGCCGGTGCCGCCGCGGTCGATCCTGAGCTCCTGGGGTCCGGCACGGTCCTCGACCTGGCTCGCCTCGCCGGCAGGGTCGTGCAGATCGTGGCGGTCCCGCAGTGAGCGCGGAGGTCGTGCAACGGTCCGCACGATCCACCCCGGGGAGCCCCCAAGCCGACGAGGTCCCGGTCGAGCGACCTCCCGCCCTGCCCGAGGGGGAGTCGGGGATGGGCGGGTTGCTCATGCTGGTCCCGATGCTGGGTGCCGGGGCCTCCATGACGGTGATGATGCTGTTCCGCGGCTCCAGTTTGGCCGCGGTGGGTGCGCTGATGATGATCCTGACCCTGGTGGCCTCAGTGGTTATGGTGTTCAGCCAACGCGGCAAGGGCGCGCGCAAGAGACGACAGCAGCGCACCGCATACCTCGCCTATCTGGAGCGCACTCGCGCGGAGCTGCAAGATCGCGAGACGTCCCTGGCCGAAGCCGCCCGGCACGCGGACCCACACCCCCGGGCGTTGCTGGGGTTGGCCCAGACGCGGCGACGACTCTGGGAGCGCCGGCGCGGTGACGTGGACTTCCTCCGGGTCCGATTGGGGACGGGCGAGGCTGCCGCTCACGACTTCGTGCGACAGGGAGAGGACAACGCGCTTCAGCTCGCCGACACTTTCATGGACTCCGAGCTGGAGCTGCTGGAGGAACGCTTCGACACCGCCAGCGACCTGCCGATGTGTCTGGACCTGGACGGAGCAGGCAACGTCAGCGTGGTCGGTGACCGTGCCTTCGGTATGCAGGTCGCCCGGCTGATGACCGCGCAGGCGGCAACCCTAGCCTCGCCGGAGGATCTGCAGCTGGCCTTGACGAGTCCACCGGAGCGAATCACCGAGTGGGAATGGTTGCGCTGGCTGCCGCACCTGGCCGACCAGCGGCAGTCCACACCCGTCGGACCACAGCGCCGAGTGGCACCGAGCACCGCCGAGCTGATGCAGGTGCTGCGTGAGGATCTGCGCCGACGGATGAGCACGGCTGCCGAAGGCCGCCGCAACCTGCAGCGGGGCGCCGCGCTCCATCCCTTCGCCACCATGATGGTGTTCATCGACGAGGAACCCTCCGCTCAGCACGGTGTGCCGATCGGCGACCGTGAGATCTCACCGGCCGACCTCGGGGTCAGCGTCATCCACCTGTTGGACTCCCAGGACCGCGAGCCCGACGACGTCACCATCCGCATCAGCCAGCGAGCACCGGGCTCCAGCGACGCGGTCGTGGAGCGGTACGAGCGTCGAGACGCTGCTCCGAGACGGTTCGTCCTTCGTCTGGACGACTGGACCGCCAGCGAATGTGAGGCGCTGACTCGTTACCTGTCCGGGTTGCGCCTATCCCCGGACTCCCACGAGCACGACGCCAGTCAGCAAGCGGCAGACATCACCCGGTTGATGGACGTGCCCGACCTCACCGCCATCGACCTGGACCGTGTCTGGGCCACCCGCCCGAAGCCGTCCTTCCTGAGGGTGCCGCTGGGGACGGACGAGCGCGGCGACCCTGTCATGCTCGACCTCAAGGAGTCGGCACAGTTCGGCATGGGCCCGCACGGCCTCTGCGTCGGGGCGACGGGTTCAGGGAAGTCCGAGCTGCTGCGCACCCTGGTCCTGGCCCTGCTGGCCTCGCACAGCCCGGACGACATCACAATGGTCCTGGTGGACTACAAGGGTGGGGCCACGTTCGCCCCCTTCGCACAGGCTCCGCACGTCTCCGGAGTCATCACCAACCTGAGTGACGACGCGACCCTGGTCGAACGGGTCTACGCCAGCCTCGAGGGGGAGGTGCGTCGCCGCCAGCAGGTGCTGAAGGACGCGGGCGACCTGGCCGACGTGACGGCCTACCGCAAACATCGCAAGGAACGAGCGCGCCAGGGGGAGTCCATCCCGCCGCTGCCCCACCTGTTGGTGATCATCGACGAGTTCGGTGAGCTGCTGACGGCACGGCCCGACTTCATCGAGCTGTTCCTGTCGATCGGTCGGATCGGTCGCTCCATCGGTGTCCACCTACTCCTGTCGAGCCAACGGATCGAGGGCGGCAAGCTGCGGGGACTGGACACCTACCTGTCCTACCGGATCGGGTTGCGGACCCTGTCCGAGGCCGAGAGCCGTACCGTGCTGGAGACCCCCGACGCTTTCTCCCTTCCCGCCCTGCCGGGCTACGGCTACCTCAAGGTCGACACCACGATCTACACCCAGTTCCGGTCCGGCTACGTCTCCGGGCCCCTCCCTGACGACGAGGAGCAGGAGGAGGTTGTCCCGCAGGTCCACACCCTGCCGCGGTACGCGGTGCTGGAGGAAGCGCAGGAGGACTCTGCGGAGCCCGAGGAAGGGGCGGAGATGCTCGACGATGAGGAGCCCAGCGGGCCGACGGTGCTCTCGACCATGGTGGAGCAGTTCGCCGCTCGCCCCCGGGTGGGGACACCCGTATGGCTGCCCCCGCTGCCGGACCAGCTGAGCCTGGACCAGATCGAGTCCGGCGTCGCCTCCACCACCCGCGGGCCGCGGATTCGGCATACCCGGTCCATGCGGGTGCCGATGGGACTGGTGGACGACCCCGGCAAGCAGTGGCAGGGGCCGTGGGAGCTGGATCTGCACCGCTCGGGGGGCAACGTGCTGCTGATCGGCGGACCGCGGACCGGTCGCACGACCTTCCTGCGGACCTTGGCTGCGTCGTTGGCCATCACCCACGGGGTCGACGAGGCCGTGGTCTACGGGGTGGACCTGCTGGGCTCCAACCTGCAGGCACTGGATGACCTGCCGAACGTCGCCGGGATCGGCGTGCGGACCGACCCGGAGGTCGTCCGGCGCACGGTGGAAGAGGTGTACGCCCTGCTGGTCGAGCGCGAGCGCGTCTTCCAGGAGCTGCGCACGGACTCGTTGCAGGCGGTGCGCCAGGCCACCGACCCCCCGGAAGGCGTGGATCCCTCGACCATGATGCTGGCCGAGGTCGTGCTGATGGTGGACGGGTACGGGCAGGTCACCGAGGAGTTCGAGGAGCTCGAGAATTTGATGCAGACGCTCACCCGCCGTGGCTCGGGCTACGGGATCCACGTCGTGGCCACGGTGAGCCGGTGGAACGAGGTCCGGCTGAACCAGCAGACCTTCTTCGGCACCAAGATCGAGCTGCGACTCGGTGACCCGGCCGAGTCCGGGGTAGGCCGCAAGTTGAGTGAGACCCTGACCTCGGCTCCGCCGGGGCGTGCGCTGTTGGAGTCCAAGCTCTTTGCCCAGATCGCGTTGCCGCGGATCGACGACGTGGCCGAGCGGGAGAGCGCCGGTGAAGGTTTGGCCGATCTGGTGGCTCAGGCCTCCGGGGCCAGCGAGGATCGAGCACCGCGCATCCGCCTTCTCCCGGCCACGGTCACTATGACCGACCTGGAGGAGCCGACGAAGCCCGGGCAGGTCGCCCTCGGCCTGGACGAGAGCGATCTGGGCACCGTGATGCTCGACGTCAACACGACCGACCGCAACCTGGTCGTGATCGGAGACAGTGGCACCGGCAAGACCGCGCTCCTGCGCCATCTGATTGCGGGGCTGACCGAACAGTACACCGAGGACGAGCTGGTGCTGGCCATCATCGACCCGCGCCGCGGCCTGCACGGGGTGGTCCCAGATGAGTACCTCGGCGGGTATGCGGGGTCCTCGGTGATGGCGGAACGGCTGATCGCGGCCATCCTGCCGGAGCTGAAGAAGCGCTCCCCGGATGACGTGCAGGAGTCCAGCGACGAGGCTCTGCCGCTACCACGGGTGGTGGTGATCGTCGACGACTACGACGTCCTGACCGCCGGGGGCACGTCACCCCTGCAACCGTTGGTGCCCTATATCGCGATGAGCGCCGAGATCAACCTCGACGTGGTCATCACCCGCAAGGCGGCCGGCGCAGCCCGTGGAGTGTTCGAGAGCACGTTTGCAGCCATCCGGGACTCCGGGGCGACCGGCTTGATGTTCTCCGGCGACCGCTCCGAGGGCCAGTTGCTGGGCACGGTCCGACCGCAGAAGCTGCCGACCGGGCGAGCGCTTATCGTCCGCGCCGGACAGAGCGTGCGCACGGTGCAGGTCGCGCTCCGCTCGACCGATCACGAGGATGAGCTCGGCGGTCGCGGTTTCGGGAGCGAGTGAGATCGCTCAGCGGGTCAGCGAAGTCAACGACCGCGAGCGATCAGCGACCGAGGAGAGGCTGCTCGTGGACGACAACGCCTGCAACAGGTCCGCCATGAGGTCCTCGACGTTCTCCAGGCCGACGGATAGCCGCACCAGCCCCTGACCCGGCCGCGCGTGATCGGCGACCGGCCGGTGGGTCAGCGAGGCCGGGTGCTGGATCAGAGTGTCGACGCCACCCAGCGACACGGCGTGGCCTATCAACGAACACCGCTGGACCACGCTCCGCGCGCGCTCGTAGGAGCCGACGTCGAAGGCGAGCACGGCCCCGCCACCGGACATCTGAGTGCCCACGAGGCGGCCGGGGTCGTTCCCGTCGAGTCCGGGGTAGTGCACACGGGGCACGCCGTCCTGCCTCTGGAGCCACGAGGCCAGGACGCCAGCGGACTGCTGTTGGGCGCGGACCCGTACCGGCAGGGTCTGCAGACCCCGGTGCGCGGTGTAGGCGGCCATCGGGTGCAAGATCCCACCGGTGATCGCGCGGACGCTGCGGACCCGAGCAACCCAGGCTTCGTCTGCGGCGATCACCCCTGCCAGGAGGTCGCCGTGGCCTCCGATGAACTTGGTCGCCGAGTGCAACACGATGCGGGCGCCGTGGGCGAGCGGCTGCTGCAACACGGGGGTGGCAAAGGTGTTGTCGACCAACACGGGCACGTCGCCGGCGGCGTCGACGACCGCCTGGATGTCGACGAGGTCGAGTGTCGGGTTGGCCGGAGTCTCGACGATGACCAGGCCGGTGCGGTCGGTGATGGCCCCGCGGACGCTGGAGGGAGTGGCCCAGGTGACGTCGGTGCCGAGCAGTCCGGTGGCCAAGAGGTGGTCGGCGCCGCCGTAGAGGGGGCGCACCGCAACGACGTGAGGGGTCTCGGCGGCCACGCAGGACAGGAGCACGGCGGACAGTGCGGCCATGCCGGAGGCGAAAGCGGCGGCGGCCTCAGCCCCCTCCAGGTCGGCCAAGGCTTCTTCGAACCTCGCGACCGTAGGGTTCCAGAGGCGTTGGTAGATAGCGCTGTGGCCGGGGAGCAGCGCTCCGCCGGTGGCCAGGTGTTCGTATGCCGAGCCGCCTGCTTCGAGGTCGGGCACCGGAGACGTACTCGACAGGTCGATCGGGGGCACGTGCACGCCTACAGCGGCAAGGTCCTCTCGGCCGCCATGGACGGATCGGGTGTCGAGGCGCAAAGATTCGGAGAACATCCAGTGATGATGAAGGATCTCGTGCTCATCTACAAGCGAGCCGAAGATCCTGCGTGCTGGGGCTAGACGAACGCACCGGTGCCGGTGATGGCTCGTCCCACGATGAGTGTGTTGATCTCGCGGGTGCCTTCGTAGGAGTAGATGGCCTCGGCGTCGGCCACGAAGCGTCCGACGTGGTGCTCCAGCAGGATGCCGTTGCCGCCGAGCACCTCGCGAGCCCAGCCGACCGTCTCCCGCATCCGCGCCGTCGTGAAGGCCTTCGCCAAGGACGCATGCTCATCGCGCAGCAGCCCGGCGTCCTGCAGTTGCGAAACGCGGGCGCACATCGCGGTGGAGGCGGTGACGTTGGCCAGCATCTTGACCAGCAGATCCTGCACCAGCTGGAAGCTGGCGATGGGCTTGCCGAACTGCTCCCGGGTCTTGGTGTAGGCCAGCGCGTGCTCGTAGGCCCCCCGCGCGCAACCCGTCGCGGCCCAAGCCACCCCCATCCGAGTGACCTTGAGCACCTTGCCCGTGTCCTTGAAGGTGTTGGCGTGCGTCAGCCGGTTCGCTTCAGGCACGCGCACCCCGGTGAGGTCGATCTCGGCGTTGAGCACGGCTCGAAGAGCGATCTTGTCCCGCTGGATCTCAAAACGCATGCCCTCGGTGCCCTTCTCGACCACGAAGCCCTTGACCTGGTCGTCCTCGACGTCCCGGGCCCAGATCACGACCAGGTCCGCGAAGGAGGCGTTGCCGATCCACTTCTTCTGCCCGTCCAGCACCCACTCCTCTCCGTCGCGTCGGGCGGTGGTGGACAAGCCCCCGGCGATGCCCGAGCCAACGTCCGGCTCGGTCAGCCCGAAGGCGCCGATCAGTTCCATCCGGGCCATGGCGGGCAACCATCGTTCTTGCTGCTCAGCCGAGCCACACAGCGCGATCGAGCCCATCGCGAGGCCGCCGTGCACTCCCATGAAGGTCTCCATCGAGGAGTCGGTGCGGGCCATCTCCATGGCGACCATGCCGTCCAGCAACGCGCTCCGACCAGGACACCCGGGGGCGTCGTAGGGCAGCCCGGCGATCCCCAGCTCGGCCATGCCCGGGACAAGCTCGTGAGGGAACTCCGCCCGCACCCAGTAGTCGTTGATGATGGGCTCGACCGAGGTCGTCATGAACTGCCGGACCCGGGCCAGCACGGCGCGCTCCTCCTCGTCGAGCAACAGCTCGAAGGCAAGGAAGTCGGAGTCTGTGGTGGTCTCGAGGGCCTGGGCAACGTCCATACATCGAGTATGCCGGTCCGTCTTCGGGGCCCCGTCGTCGAGGTCTGCCGCTACTCCTCGGAGTCCCCCGTGCTGCGTTCCAGGGTCGCTTCGCCACCGAAGACCAGGGTGACCTCGACGGAGGTGTCCACAAAGCCGGCGTCGTCCAGCTGACGGCGTAGCTCCTCGCGGTCGGCCTCGGGGGGCTGTCCGATCGCGTCGATCTCGAGGGAGTAGTCCGTCCCTGTTCCGACAACGCGGACATCGGTGACCACCCAGCCCTGTTGCTGCCCCCAGTCAACGGCTACCGAGTGGGCCTGGCCTTGGATCAAATGCTGGAAGAGCACGTTGAGACTGCCCAGCGCCAGCGGGACACTGACCACGGCCAGCATGGTTCCCACGCCGACCAAGGTGCGGCCACGGAGGGTCCCCACCTCCACCCCCGACTGCTGAGCGATGTCACGGATACCGGCCAGCAAGAGGAGCAGAATGCTGGTCGCGATGATGGCCGCGACATTGGTGCTGAAGAGGACCAATGCCCCGAAGGCCTCGCCGTACTCTCCGGCCTCGGCGGTCAGCCCAACGACTGCCAACGGTGGGACCAGGCTGATCGCGATGGCGACCCCTGGCAGGGTGTCCGAGATCTCGGAGCGAATCAGGGCGAACGCGCCGACCAACCCGGTGGCCACTGCGGCGAGGAGGTCGATGAGCCGGGGGCTGACCCGCCCGGAGACCTGAGAGTTCGTGGCCGACGTGACGTCGATCGGCATCAGCAGGCCGATGAGGTAGCTCACCGCGATGACGACGAGTGCTCCGCCCAGCACCAGAGACGTACTGCGCAGCAGGGCCGAGCGTCGCGCCAGCACGATGCTCATCGCCGTCCCCAGGATGGGGGTCATCAGGGGTGCGACGATCATGGCGCCGATGACGGTCGCAGTGGAGTCGGCCACCACCCCGGCCGTCGCAATCACCGCGCTCAGCGTGAGCAGGACCCAGAATGCCGAGAGGTTGCGGGACTTGTCTCCCGCCGTCATGAAGACCTTGCCAGAAATGCGATCGACATCCGCCGGTAGGACCTTCCCGATAACCCTCATATGCCCATCTCCCTGTCTGGATGTTCGCGATCGCTCGGGTGAGGACCTTGGGTCAAGGCTAGAGAAGGTGTCCTGCCTCAGGCGGAGAAAACGCGGCCGGGAGCGGAGATCAACGCCTAGGGCCTTTCAAGGCCGCGGGGATAGGCTGACGTGCATGGCGACCCACGCCCCCCTTCCTGTTCCCCAACCGCTCGACGCCACGGACCGCAAGCTCGTGCAGCTGCTCGAAGCCGACGGGCGAGCGTCCAACGCGACGTTGGCGCGAGAGGCGGGCATCGCCGAGTCCACGTGTCTGGTGCGGGTGCGGGCGTTGCGCGAGCGCGGTGTCATCCGGGGGATCCATGCTGATATCGACCCACACGCGGTGGGGCGGCCCGTGGAGGCGATGATCGCGGTCCGTTTCGGGGGCCACGTACGCAGCCACTTCGAGCAGTTCCGCGACGAAGTGCCGACCCTGCCCGGGGTGCGGGCGGCATACCACGTCTCGGGAGCCAACGACTATGTCGTGCTGGTCGCCGCAGAGTCCGCGGACGCACTGCGGGACTTCGTGCTGGACCATCTGACGAGTCGGCCCGGAGTGTTGCACGCTGAGAGCTCGCTCATCTTCGAGTCGTTGCGTGGCCAGGGCACGCTGACCTGATGAACGGCATGGACTTGAGTCTGGTGGAGATCGAGGTCCGCAGTGGTGCGCCCGTCACCAGGCAGGAGTTCGCGCAGTCCACCGTCGGACGGAAGGCTCTGTCGCGCTTCTTGATGGGTTATCGCGGCGCCCTGGAGGAGATGCTGACCAAGATCAAGATTCTCAAAGACGAGTTCGAGATCGTGCATGACTACTCACCGATCGAGCACGTCAGCTCTCGGATGAAGTCCCCCGAGAGCCTGATGGCCAAGGTAGACCTGCGGGGCTTGCCCCACGACTTCACCATCATCCGCGACAACATCTTCGACATCGCCGGCATCCGCATCACCTGCTCTTTCATCTCCGACATCTACACCCTCGC
Organism: Ornithinimicrobium sp.; assembly: GCA_049646465.1. Lineage (GTDB taxonomy): Bacteria > Actinomycetota > Actinomycetes > Actinomycetales > Dermatophilaceae > Ornithinicoccus. The sequence continues at coordinate 29,537 of JBARVW010000114.1, read as the reverse complement.
CGATATGTTGACCGACCAGAAGGACGTCGAGGTGCTGCAGGTCAAGGACTACGTCGCCCACCCCAAGGCCAACGGCTACAAGAGCCTCCACCTCATCCTCAGCGTGCCCGTCTTCCTGTCCGACCGCGTCGAGGAGGTGCCAGTCGAGCTGCAGATCCGCACGGTGGCGATGGACTTCTGGGCGAGTCTGGAGCACAAGATCTACTACAAGTTCGACCGCGACGTGCCGGCCCACATCGTGGCCGAGCTCAAGCAGGCCGCCGAGGTCGCCAACAACCTCGACCGCAAGATGGAGAGCCTGCGCACGGAGGTCAACGGACTTCAGACTTGACCCTCACGCAGCGTGAGCGCTCACCGTGATGTCCATGACCGTAGCGTGGAACGACGTGCAGAGGCGAGGGACCCAGATGCTCACCGTGGGCCAAGTGGCGGCGGAGTTCGGTGTCACCGTCCGCACGTTGCACCACTACGACGAGGTCGGCCTGCTGGAGCCCGCGGAGCGCAGCCCGGCGGGATACCGGCTCTACACCGACGACGATCTGACGCGCCTGCGGCAGGTCGTCGCCTATCGCCGGCTGGGTTTCAGCCTGGAGGAGGTCGCCGCGGTGCTGGCGGCCGACTCCGACGTGCTGAGCCATCTGCACCGTCAACGCGACGCGGTCCGTCAGCGACGTCACGACCTGGACGCGCTGGCTCACGCATTGGATCGAGCCCTGGAGGCAGAAGTGAACGGATATCAGATCAGCAAGGACGAGCAACGCGAGATTTTCGGTGAGTCCTTCAGCGACGAGTATGCTGAGGAAGCCGAGGCCCGCTGGGGCGAGAGCGCCGTATGGGCTCAGTCGCGAAGCCGGACCAAGCACTACACCAAAGAGCAGTGGCAGCAGGTGAAGGACGAGACCGACCAGATCAACGGGGCCTTCATCGTCTTGATGGCCTCCGGTGCCTCGGCCGACTCGCCCGAGGCGATGGACGTCGCCGAGCGGGCACGACTCCAGATCCATCGGTGGTTCTACGACTGCTCCCCCGCGATGCACGACAGCCTCGCCAACCTGTACGTCACCGACCCCCGGTTCACCGCGACCTACGAAGACCAAGCCCACGGCTTGGCCCGCTACGTCCACGACGCCATCAAGGCCAACGGAGCGCGCCAGGGGTGAATCCCGGTCAGGGCGGTCAGGGGTGTCGCCTACGCTGACCTCATGCCCCTGACGAGCGCTCCGCCGCGTCAGGGCCGTGACTCCGGTGGCGTGTTCATCGCCTTCGAGGGTGGCGACGGTGCCGGCAAGTCCACGCAGGTCCGCCTGCTGAGCGAGGCCCTGCAGCAGAATGGCCACGACGTCCTCGTGACCCGCGAGCCGGGGGGGACGACCGTGGGCGGAGCAATCCGGCAGGTGGTCCTGCACGGCGAGCACGTCGACGCTCGCGCCGAGGCTCTGCTGTTCGCCGCCGACCGGGCGCACCACGTGGCCACGGTCATCCGGCCGGCCCTGACCCGCGGGGCGGTCGTGCTCTGCGACCGCTACCTGGACTCCTCGATCGCCTACCAGGGGGTGGCCCGTGAGCTGGAGCCTGACGACATCGCCGAGCTGTCGCTGTGGGCGACCCAAGGCCTCCTGCCGGACCTGACCGTGTTGTTGGACGTGAGCGGGCAGCAGGGTCGGGTGCGCCGAGGAGCCGTGCACGACCGGGTCGAATCCGAGGACGACACCTTCCACGACCGCGTGCAGCAGGGGTTCCTGGATCGAGCGGCGCAGAGTCCACAGCGCTACCTGGTGCTCAGTGCGGCGCGCAGCAAGCAACAGCTGCACCGTGCGATCGCCGCGCGCGTGGACGCCTTCGTGTCTGGCTCGCCGTCATGAGTGTCTTCGACCAGCTGGTCGGACAGGACCGGGTCGTGGAGGTGCTGAGGGGCGCATCGAAAGACCCGTCGGCGATGACGCACTCGTGGCTGCTGACCGGGCCACCGGGGTCCGGGCGATCCATCGCGGCGCGGGCCTTCGCCGCGGCGTTGCAGTGCGAGGTGGGCGCCGACCCCGGTTGCGGTGTGTGCAACGCCTGTCGCACGACGCTCTTGGGCAGCCACCCGGACGTGACCGTCGTCGCGACCAACGAGACCTTCATCCGGGTCGACCAGGCCCGGGCGTTGGCCCTGGCCGCAGCGTCGCAGCCCGTCTCCGGGCGGTGGCGGGTCTTCATCATCGAGGACGCGGACCGTCTCAACGAGTCCGCCGCGGACGCCTTGCTGAAGACGCTCGAAGAGCCGCCACCGCGCACGGTCTGGGTGTTGTGTGCGCCGACCCTGGACGACCTCATCGTGACCGTCCGAAGCCGTTGTCGGCATCTGCGTCTGGGCACCCCACCCGTTGCTGCAGTGGCCGACCTGCTGATCCATCGTGACGGCATCGACCCCTCTATGGCGCACTACGCGGCCCGCGCCGCCCAGAGCCATGTGGGCGTGGCCAAACGCTTGGCCACCGACGAGGCGGCCCGGGCTCGACGACGCCGCTACGTCGGCATACCCGTGGGGTTGACCAGTCTGGGATCGGCCTTGGAAGCGGCTCGCACGGTCATCGACGAAGCGGGCGCCACCGCGCAGGCCGTGTCCGGCGACGACGCTGCGCAGGCTCGTCTGGAGCTGCTGCGTCAGCTGGGTGCGGATCCCAGCGCTCGCACACAGCCGCCCGCGGTGCGCGCGCACCTCAAGCAGCTGGACGACGACCACAAGCGGATCGCGCGGAGGCGTCAGCACGACTCGATCGACGCGGCGCTGACCGACCTCTCGTCGGTCTATCGGGATGCGTTGGTGCTGGGCACCGGCGCGCGGATCGAACCGGTCAACGCCAGTGAGCTGGACACCGTGCGATCCGTGGCCCGAGCCATGCGGCCCGAGGAGCTGCTCGCCGCCCTGGAGTCGATCAACCTCGCCCGCGCACGACTGATCGCCAACGGTGCGCCCCTGTTGGTCCTGGAAGCGATGATGGTTGCATTGACCTTGCCGCGTGCTGCAATGGGCGCTTCGGTATGACTCGACGGAAGGACGGCGCGGTGCGCGCAGGCTGGCTACATACGGATGGTCGCAAGGCTGCCCCCCGAGGGGCTGTCGTGGTGACCCTCGCCTCGCTCGTGGCCCTCGCGGCCTGTGACTCTTCTCCTTCCACGGAGACCCCGGGTGCCTCGGCTGAGGGCGAGCAGAGCACCGGGACGGGGGAGGCCGGAGCGCCGCAGACCGGTGAGCCTACCGAGGCCGGCGACGTGCCCGAGGACCTGGCGGACTTCTACGGCCAGGAGGTCGACTGGACGGACTGCGAGGGCGGCGAGTGTGGTCGGCTGACCGTGCCGATCGACTACGCCGATCCGCAGGGAGGGTCGATCGAGCTGGCGCTGATCAGAGTGGCGGCCGCGGAGCCGGATGACCGGCAGGGCAGCCTTCTGGTCAACCCCGGGGGCCCGGGCGCCTCCGGCGTGGAGTACGCCCGTCTGGGGAGCCTCGTCGTGTCGCCCCAGGTCGCCGACCAGTACGACATTGTGGGTTTCGACCCTCGCGGGGTGGCCGAGTCGGCTCCGGTGATGTGCTTCGACGACACGCAGATGGACGAGTGGCTCGGCTCCGACCCGAGCCCGGACACGCCGGAGGAGGAGGCGGCCAGCGAGCAGCTCGGCGAGGACTTTGCGCAGGCGTGCGAAGCTGCCGCCCCCGATCTGCTGGGCCATGTGTCCACGGTGGAGGCAGCCCGCGACATGGATATTTTGCGGGCGGTCCTGGGGGAGTCTGAGCTGGACTACCTCGGAGCCTCCTACGGCACGTTCCTCGGCGCCACGTACGCGGAGTTGTTCCCGGACAAGGTCGGTCGACTCGTGCTCGACGGCGCCGTGGCGCCGGAGCTCACGAGTCTGGAGATGGGCTTGGGACAAGCGGCTGGCTTCGAGCAGGCCACGCGCTCCTACGTCCAGGACTGCATCGACCAAGGCGACTGTCCGCTCGGTAACGATGTCGACGCCGGTATGGAGCGCATCACGGCGTTCCTGGACGAGGTCGACCAGGAACCGTTGAGCGTGGACGGGGATGCGAACACCGAACTGACCGAGGGGTGGGCACTCCTGGGCATCATCGTGGCGATGTACGACGAATCCGCCTGGGGCGTGCTGACGCAGGCCATGGAGCGTGCTTTCGACGGTGACGGCACCATGCTTCAGTTCCTGGCCAACATCTATGCCGACCGCGACTCCGAAGGCAACTACACGGGCAACGGGAACCAGGCTATCTACGCCGTGAACTGCCTCGACCGTCCGATGGTCGAGTCGGACCTGAGCGAGGAGGAGGTCATCGCCCAGTTCGAGGAGGTCGCTCCCACCTTCGGTCGCTACCTCGCCGGCGACGGCGCCTGCGAGTTCTGGCCCGAGGAGGCGGCAGAGACGCTCGACAACTACGACGCCGCCGGCTCGGCCCCGATCCTGGTCGTCGGCACCACCGGAGACCCGGCCACCCCGTACGAGTGGGCCGAGATCTTGGCCGACACGTTGGACTCCGCAGTGTTGCTGTCCTACGACGGTGAGGGCCACACGGCCTACGGTCGGTCCAACAACTGCATCGACGACACCGTCGACGCCTACCTGCTGGAAGGCACCGTGCCGCAGGACGGGAAGGAATGCTGAGGCGATTCGCTCCCTATGCCGCTCGTCAGATACCCTCTGCGAGCACCATTGGTGCATGCCGCCTTAGCTCAGTCGGCTAGAGCGATTCACTCGTAATGAATAGGTCACCGGTTCGACTCCGGTAGGCGGCTCCACACTCTTCGGCGACGCCCCTTGACACGGTCGAGGGGCGTCGCTGTCGGTGCACCGCGAGCTGGCTGGGCACGTCGTCGTCTCGGCTCCTTCAACCCGCGGAGCCCTACTCACCCGTGCAGCGTGACCACGGCGATCAGGACGCTGATCTCGACGGCGATGGTGGCTGCCCCCAGGCAGTCCCCGGTGATCCCGCCGAAGCTCCGGCGAAACCACAGTCCGGCCAGCGTCGTGACCGCGAGGGCCACGGGCACGGCCAGGAGGGCACCCGGCCCGTCGAGGATGGCGACCGGAACGAGACAGACCCCCGCCAGGGCCGCGGATCGCAACAACTGAGCGCCGGTCACCCCCTGCGCGGTCGACGCGTTGGCCCCCTGCGTGCGGGCGGAGGGCAGCCAGGCCATGAGGAGCACGCTGCTCCACCGCGCGAGCACGTGGGCGGCGACGAGAGCAGCGATCACGATGGTCCAGTCGGTGACGGCGAGCTCTCCAACGACCGCATACCGTGCGACGACGAGGAGGGCGAGCGCCAGCACTGCGTAGGTGCCCACTCGGCTGTCGCGCATGACCGCCAGCTTCTTCTCCGCGGAGAAGGCGCCTGCGCTGTCGGCGACGTCGGCGAGCCCGTCCTCATGCAAGCCACCGGTCAGCAGGACGCCGAGCGCCAGCACGACCACAACGGCAACCCCAGTGGGCAGCACGGCGTCGAGGGCGAGGACGACCAGAGCCAGAACCGAGCCGATGATCAATCCGACCAGCGGGAACCAGCTCGTGGCCCGCGCCAGCGCGGATGGATCACCGCTGGCGAAACGGGACACCGGGAGGCGGGTCAGGAAGGTCAGTGCTGTGGCCAGGTCTCGCAGCGCACTCATCGCCGGGACGTCACATCCCAGAAGTTCCAGGCATCAGTCATCTGCCCCCGAGACACCGGCATCATCGAACGTGGCCATATCGCGCACGATCGCGCACGCTCCCCGCAGCAGCGGCAGCGCGAGTGCTCCGCCTGACCCCTCACCGAGAGCCATCCCCAGGTCCAGCAGGGGCTCCGCGCCCAGAGTGGCCAGCGCCAGCGTGTGGCCCGGCTCCACGGAGCGGTGAGCAAAGATCAGCTGTGCTCGCACCGCAGGATCGATCCGACATGCCACGAGTGCTGCTGCGGTGACGATGTAGCCGTCGATGATCACCGGCAGGTGGTGCTCCGGCGCTTCAAGCATGGCTCCGACCAACGCTGCCAGCTCCAAGCCCCCGGCCTGGCGCAAGCATTCCCGAGGATCTGCGGCGTAGGGCCGGCAGCGCTGGAGGGCGTCATGCACTACCGCACGCTTGGCCCGTAGGCCCGCCTCGTCCACACCGGTGCCCCGGCCCGTCACCGCCTCCGCGTCGCCGTCGCACAGCAGTCCCGTCAGGACGGCCGCCGAGGTGGTGTTGCCGATGCCCATCTCGCCCAGGGCCACAGCGCGCACCCCATCGGCCACCGCCCGGAGGGTGGTGTCTCGGCCCACCCGCAGGGCACGCTCCAGGGTGGTGTCGTCCCTGATCGCTGCGGTGGTCCGAAGGTTGTCGGTGCCCGGCGCCACCTTCGCGTGGACGATGCCTTCGATGTGGCTGATGTCCGAGGCAACCCCCACGTCGACCACCTCCAGGGCGGCCGCGGAGGTACGGGCCAGCACCGCCACCGCAGCGCCACCGGAGGCGAAGTTCGCGCACATCTGCGCGGTCACCTCGCTCGGGAAGGCACTCACTCCTTCGGCGGCCACTCCGTGGTCTGCGGCGAACACCACAATGCGCGCCGGGTCCACGGCGGGGGTGGAGCTGTGCTGGGCGACCCCGAGCTCGACGGCCAGGGTCTCGATCCGGCCCAATGACCGTGGCGGCTTGGTCTTGCGGTCGAGCTCGTCACGAATCGCTTCAGCGACGTCGACCCTCACTCGTCGAAGATCAGGCGCATCGAGAAGGTGGCGCCGCCTTCGCCGTCGGACGTCGTCGCCATCCCGACTGCGGCCATGGAGGCGACCATGTCGCGCTGCTGGCCCGCGCTCAGCTCCTCGAGGTAGAGGGGTTCCAGGTCGTTCAGGCTGACGAACGCCGCGGCGTCCGCGTCGTCGGCATCCGGCACGGCGAGCTCGAAGTCACGCGTCGAGCCGAGGTCGCCGTCCGAGGCCAAGGCGGTCTGGTACTCGGGGTCGCTCGCGACGACGAAGACGTCGCCCTCGGCTCCGTAGGAGATCCCCATCTCTTCGGCCGACATGCCCTCACCGGAGAACTCGATCAGGCGGTCGACGAGTCCTTCCGCCGCGTCGGCGTCGGTGCTCGCCGCGTAGCCGATGGACGGGATCTCTGCGTCGTTCATGCCGTCCACGTCGCTGATGTCCGGGCCAGCGGCAAAGACCGCGGAATCACCCAGCATGGTCTTCAGGTCCTCAGGCAGGGTGAAGCCCTCGGCCGCAGCCTCGTCTTGAGCCGCCGCCGTGTCGTCCGGGTAGGCCTCCTCGAGCAGGGACCAGATCTGGTCGACGTACTGGTCCCCGTGCTCCAGCGCGAACGCCATCGAGGTGTCATCGGGCAGGGTCGAGACCAGGTGGGCGGAGTCGCCACCCTCGATGGGGCTTGCTCCTGCATCGAAGGCGGCGCCGTAGAACTCGATGGCGTCGTCGTCGAACCGCAGCGTGGCGGCCATCCGTCCCTCGAGCTCGGTCTTGCCGTCCATCAGGGGGGTGCTCCCCGCGGTGTCGCCGAGCGTCGCGTTGAGCTCCTCGTTGACGTTGTTGCTCAACGCTTGGAAGGCTGGCAGATCCGCCCACATGGACACGATCCCCTGCTCGCCGATCGCCTCAAGGTCTGCGGTGAACGCCGGCGACTCGGCGAGGGTGCCCTGGTCCATCGCGATCTTCACGCCCTCGGCCTCGGCCGGCTCGGCGAGCACGACGTAGTCGCCGCGGAAGAAGAACTCGACCTGGTCGTTGGCGTCGGCAGTGACGACCTCGTTGAGGAAGGACTCGGCTGCGGCTTCGTCCTTGACCTGCACGGCCACGACCGGGACCAGGTCGTCGGGGGTCTCACCCGGCAGCACGCCGATGCCCGCTCGGTCGCCCAGCCACGGCTCGACATCCTCCTCGTAGCTCATATCGGCCAGCGGACCGTCCGGGTCATCCTCGACGATCCAGTCGAAGAGGGCCTCACGCCCCTGACCCTCGCGCATCTCGTCGAGCTCCTGGGTGTCCATGCCTTGGAAGAACTGCAGCGCCGCGACCTTCTGTCCCACGCTGGGGTCGATGTCCACCTGGACGTAGGCCGCGACGTTGCCGGGCAGAGCGGTGGACGGCTGGTCACCACCCCCGTCCATCATGGCGTTGACCGCGAAAGCGCCGCCCCCGATGGTCAACGCGGCAACGCCGACAACACCGAACAGCAGGATCGGACGGGCGGAGCGCTTGCCGGAGAGCTCGGTTTCAAGTTGGTCGGCCCTCGGCTCGGACGGTGTGCTCATGGTTACCCCTTGGAAGTCGACGCTGAGACACCAACCGTGGCCGGTGGTGTCCGCCCTACGACAACCACGATACGCCTGGGGTTCCCGGCGTCATCGAAGCGTGAGGCAACGGGGAGGTCGCTGGGCCCCCCATGGGCGGTTCAGTGCTGCGGACCGGGCCAGCGCCGCGTGGACACGCCCTCACGGGTGGCGCGCTCGACAGCTTCGCGATAGCACTGCTCAGCCTCTTCGCGTCCGCCCCAGCTCGATGCCTCCACCGACTTGTTCGGTTCCAAAGCCTTGTACACCTCGAAGAAGTGCTGAATCTCCAACACGGTGTGCTCGCCGAGGTCGTCCAGGTCCAGGAACCGGTCCTTGCGAGGGTCACCCGCCGGCATACACAGGATCTTGTCGTCGCCACCGGCTTCGTCCCGCATCCGGAAGACCCCGATCGGTCGAGCCGCGACCAGGCACCCCGGCCAGGTCGGCTCGTCGAGCAGGACCAGAGCATCCAGCGGATCGCCGTCTTCGCCCAGCGTCTCCTCGATGTATCCGTAGTCCGCGGGATAGCGCGTCGAGGTGAAGAGCATCCGATCCAAGCGGATACGTCCCGTCTCGTGGTCGACCTCGTACTTGTTGCGGCTGCCCATGGGGATCTCGATGGTGACGTCGAAGTGCATGGCCGAAGAATGCCACACCTTGGCCCAGCGCACAGGTCCGCGCTCGGCACGCGCAGTCATACCCGTGGCGTAGCCTCGGCCGACACCCGAGGTGACGTCGGCGGACAGGAGGGCCGGATGAGGCGATCGACGAGGGTTTTCCTCGCCGTGGGGGCCTGGGCCGCGCTGACAGGCGCAGGGACGCTTGGCGCAAGCCCGGTGACGGTGACCGAGCCCAGCCCGCGCGTAGCCCAGGATGCCGTGCGACCTCAGCTGCCGGGCACGGTCGACTTCGCGCTCGACCCCGTGCAACGGGGCACCGTGCCGGACGCCGACGCCATGCGCGACCAGATGGACGAGCTGTGGGACTCGCGCTGGTTGGGGTCGAGCTCTCGTCGCTCGATCACGGTGCGGGACGCGTTGACCGACGAGCATCTGGTCGACGTTCGCGCGGACCAGCCGTTGACCCCCGCATCCACGACCAAGCTCCTCTCGGCAGCGGCGATCACCGCCGTCCTACCGCCCGAGATGACGTTCGCGACCCGGGTCGTCGTGGCAGAGGAGCCGGGGCAGGTCGTCCTCGTCGCCGGGGGCGACCAGCTCCTGGCCACCGGGTCGGGCAGCTCCACGGCCGTAGCCGGGCGGGCAGGCTTGGCCGATCTTGCCGCGGAGACCGCGAGCTCCCTGGCCGACCGAGGGGTGAGTGGTCCTATCGACGTTGTAGTGGACACCACCTATGCCGACGGCTCATCAGTGGCGCCCGCGTGGACCGACTTCTGGGTCGACAACGGCTTCGCCGGGCGGATCTCGATGTTGGCCCTGGAGCAGGACCGGGCGTTGCCGTACGACCCCGCCCCTCGGGACCCCGGCCTGTCGGCGGCTCGGGCCTTCGAGCAGGCCCTCGCCGATGCAGGCATCGAGGTAGCGACGTCCGGCGACATCGAGCGGGTCGAGGCGCCGAACGGCCCTGACCCGGGCACCGACTCCGACCAGGAGCCCTCACCCGGCGCCGTGCTGGCGGAGGTGGAGTCGGCTCCTCTGCGCGATGTCCTGGCGCTGGCTTTGACCACGAGCGACAACGCCATGGTCGAGCAACTGGCGCGGCAGGCCGCTGTGGCCTCAGGCGAAGACACGGACCAGGAGACCGTCAACGCCTGGGTGCTCGCCACCCTGGATGACTTCTACGCGGTGGACACCGACGGCGCGGTCCTGGCCGATACCTCGGGGCTGTCCGACGGCACGAGGGTGCCGATGCGTCTGGTCGCCGACGTGCTGGTCAGTGGGGCCAGCGGTCGTTACCCGGCGCTTCAGTCCGTGCTGACGGGCCTGCCGATTGCGGGCTACAGCGGGACGTTGGCCGACCGTTTCGGTCAGGACGTCGCCTCCGAAGGGCGGGGAGTGGTGCGGGCCAAGACGGGGTCGTTGCCCTCGGTGACGTCCCTTGCGGGCACGGTGACGACTGCGGACGGACGACTCCTGGTGTTTGCTCTGAGCGTCAACGACGTGGGGTCCGGTGGCGCGGAGGTGGAGGCGCGCGCGGTGATCGATGAGCTTGTCTCACACCTTGCTGGCTGTGGCTGTTAGACGAGTCGTGGTTACGTTGGAGGCATGAGCAGACTCTTCAGGACCGACCGGGGCCTCCCGGCGGAGCCGCCCCAGCCGGTGCCGGCGGGCCGCAACGTCGTGGACTGGGACTTCGCTGCGTCATCAGCCGGCAGGTTCGTGCCGGCCGGGCCCAAGGCCAGCCGGATCGAGATCAAGGATGCCGTCGCGCAGCTGCGGGCCAGCGCAGCGGCATCGGTGGAGCCGGTGCGGGAGACGTCGCTGATGACGGCTCCGAAGGACGCCCCGGCACCGCTGGTGGTGGATCGTCCGGGCTGGATCCGGGCCAACTCGGCGTCGATGCAGGCGATGATGAGCCCCGTGATCGAAGAGGTCCTCTCCCGGCGCCCGGGTGAGAGCGGCACGACCGGGGCCAAGGCCACGGCCGATCCCTCCGAGCTCGCCCGTCGCGTGGGCGGTGTGGTCAGCGGGGCGGAGGTAGCGGGGTTGCTCTCGTGGGTGAGCACCAAGGTGCTGGGCCAGTACGACCTCGCTCCTCAGGGGACGCCGCGCCTGCTTCTGGTGGCGCCCAACATCGTGGCCGCCGAGCGCGAGCTCGCGGTGGACCCCGCCGACTTCCGGCTCTGGGTCTGTATGCACGAGGAGACCCACCGTGTGCAGTTCACCTCCGTGCCGTGGCTTCGCAGACACATCATCGACCAGGCCCAAGCGCTGAGCACCTCGTTGGTCCCGCACCCGGACGACGTCAGCACACGGATGACCCAGCTCATCACCGGCCTGCCCTCGGTCCTGCGCGGAGAAACCGACATCACGACGTTGCTGGCCGACCCGCAGCAGCGTGCCCAGCTGGCGGACCTCACCGCCGTCATGGCGTTGCTCGAGGGCCACGCTGACGTGGTCATGGACGAGGTGGGGCCGTCCGTCATCCCGAGCGTGGCCGACATCCGGGCAAAGTTCACCAAGCGACGCCAAAGTGCTGGAAACCTCGACGTGTTGCTGCGTCGACTGCTCGGGATGGAGGCCAAGATGCGTCAGTACCGCGACGGTGCCGTCTTCGTCCGGACCGTCGTCAAGCAGGTCGGCACGGAAGGGTTCAACCAGGTGTGGTCCAGCCCGGACGCACTGCCCAGGGCCAGCGAGATCGCCGACCCCTCCTCCTGGGTCGCGCGGGTCCATCGCTGAGTCGGCGCTCGGCATACCGCGGAAGCAGGGTTCATTGCGGTGACCGGCCCAACTCCCGCCGTTGCGGCCGCGCGCTCTGCGGTCCGCACCACTTTGTCGGGCCACGGCCTGCTGGGCAAGCACGTCCTGGTCGCGTGTAGTGGAGGCGCCGACTCGATGGCCCTCGCGCTCGCAGCTCAGTTCGTGGTGCCTCGACATGGCGGCACGGTGGGTGCAGCGGTGGTGGACCATCAGCTGCAGCCCGGATCGGGTCAGGTAGCCAGGCAGGCCGCTGAGCGCTGCCGGGGCCTCGGGATCGACCCCGCGGAGATCGTATCGGTGGACGTCACGAGCACGTCCGGTGGCCTCGAGGATGCCGCCCGCGAGGCGAGGTACGCCGCGCTGGTGGACGTGGCCGCGCGGACCGGTGCCAAAGCCGTCTTGGTCGCTCACACCCGCAACGATCAGGCCGAGCAGGTGATGCTCGGCCTGGCTCGAGGGTCCGGCACCCGTTCGCTGTCCGGTATGCCGGCCGTGCGCCCCCTGGCGCCGGCTCGTCGTGGGTGGGGCCAAAGCCCGGCCGATGGCGCGGGACCCATCCTCCTGGTGCGACCCTTCCTCGGACTGGGGCGGGAGGTCACCGAGGAAGTCTGTGCCGTGGCGGGTCTGACCCCCTGGCAGGACCCGCACAACCAGGACCCACGGTTCACCCGGGTCCGTGCGCGCCGACTGCTGGACCGCTGGGACGCCGAGCTCGGGCCCGGAGTGGTCGAGGCCCTGACTCGTTCGGCTGACCTGGCGCGCGTGGATGCCGACGCGTTGGATCACCTCAGCCAGGACGCCTACGCGGCGATGGGTCCGATGCCATGGTCTGTGGACTCCCTGCTGGCCCACCCTGCCGGGATCCGAACCCGTCTGCTGAAGGCCATGGCCCTCGCTGGAGGCGCTGAGCGCGGGTCGTTGGGCTCCACTCACCTGCGGGCCGTGGACGACCTGGTGGTTCGCTGGCGGGGGCAGGGGCCGGTGGACCTGCCTGGGCGGGTGTCCGCCTACCGTGAGCACGACCGGATCTGGCTCCGACCGAGCATCCCTAGTTAACTGTCCTTGTGCCCGTTGCACGGTCACGGGAGGACCAATTCGCCGAAACCCTGGAGGACACACGTGGACGCTGAGCAGATGGGCCCCGACCTGGAGAAGGTGCTGCTCACCCAAGAGCAGATCCAGGACCGCTTGGGGGAGCTCGGTCACGAGATCTGGCGTGACTACCAGGACAAGAACGTGCTGCTGGTCGGTGTGCTCAAAGGCGCGGTCGTGGTGATGGCCGACCTGATGCGGGCACTGCCGGGATCGGCGGAGATGGACTGGATGGCGGTGTCCTCCTACGGCTCGGGCACCAAGTCCTCCGGCGTGGTGCGGATCTTGAAGGACCTCGACACCGACATCAGTGGCCGCCACGTACTGATCATCGAGGACATCATCGACTCCGGGCTGACCCTGAGCTGGATCCGCAAGAACCTGCTGTCGCGCGGACCGGCCTCGGTGGAGATCTGCAGCTTGCTGCGCAAGCCCGAAGCCGCCAAGGTCGAGATCGACGTCCGCTACGTGGGCTTCGAGATTGGCAACGAGTTCGTGGTGGGCTACGGCCTGGACTTCGCGGAGAAGTTCCGCAACCTGCGCGAAGTGGGCATCCTGGCCCCACACATGTACACCTAGACGTCTGGAACACTGGTCCACCGCTGCGCGTTGAGCGGGCAGACCAGGTGTCACACTCGTGGCTTCACACCCATTAGCAGAAGGAGCGGGGCCGCAGGCTCCGAACATCAATGGCAAAGAAGAAACAGCGTCGCAGTCCTTGGCTGTGGGTCGCCCTGATCGTCGGCTTCGGGGTGTTGGCCTACGCCCTCACCGCGCCGAGCGCCTACTCCCGCATCGACACCTCGGACGCGATGGAGCTCATCGCCGACGGCACGGTGGCGTCGGCGACGGTCACCCCGGACCGCATCGACCTGGACCTGGCGGATGGCGAGACCTTCACCGGTGGGGATGTCGAAGAAGCCAACCAGGTGCAGGCGTTCTACGTCGAGAGCCGAGGCGAGATGGTCGTCCAGGCGCTGGAGGACAACCCGCCGACCGACGGCTACACCGATGACCCGGCGCAGCAGAACTGGCTGGTCTCCTTGCTCTTTACGTTGATCCCGCTGATCCTGATCCTCGGGTTGTTCCTCTTCCTGATGACCCGGATGCAGGGCGGTGGCCGAGGGGTCATGCAGTTCGGCAAGTCCAAGGCCAAGCTGGCCTCCCCGGACATGCCCAAGGTCACCTTCGCCGACGTCGCCGGGGCCGACGAGGCTGTCGAGGAGCTCTACGAGATCAAGGAGTTCCTCTCCGAGCCCAAGAAGTTCCTCGACGTGGGCGCCAAGATCCCGAAGGGCGTCTTGCTCTATGGTCCTCCCGGCACGGGTAAGACCCTGCTGGCCCGGGCCGTTGCCGGAGAAGCCGGTGTGCCGTTCTACTCGATCTCGGGCTCTGACTTCGTCGAGATGTTCGTCGGTGTGGGCGCTTCGCGGGTGCGTGACCTCTTCGAGCAGGCCAAGGAGAACTCCCCGGCGATCATCTTCGTCGACGAGATCGACGCGGTCGGTCGTCACCGCGGCGCGGGCATGGGGGGCGGTCACGACGAGCGTGAGCAGACGCTCAACCAGCTCCTCGTGGAAATGGACGGCTTCGACGTCTCGACCAACGTCATCCTGATCGCTGCAACCAACCGCCCCGACATCCTCGACCCGGCCCTGCTGCGTCCGGGCCGCTTCGACCGGCAGATCGCGGTCGAAGCCCCCGACATGATGGGCCGCAACCACATCTTGCAGGTGCACGCCCAAGGCAAGCCGATGGCCGACGACGTCGACCTGTTGACGACCGCACGACGCACGCCGGGCTTCTCGGGGGCCGACCTGGCGAACGTGCTCAACGAGGCCGCGCTGCTGGCTGCGCGGAGCAACGAGAAGGTCATCGCGAACCACCACTTGGACGAGGCTATCGACCGGGTGATGGCGGGCCCCCAGAAGCGGTCGCGGGTGATGAGTGCCAACGAACGCAAGATCACCGCCTACCACGAGGGTGGTCACGCCCTGGTTGCGGCGGCGATGCGCAACACCGACCCGGTCAGCAAGATCACGATCCTGCCGCGTGGCCGGGCCCTGGGATACACCATGGTCCTGCCGGCCGACGACAAGTACTCCACGACCCGAAACGAGTTGCTGGACCAGTTGGCCTACGCTCTCGGCGGTCGCGTCGCGGAGGAGATCATCTTCCACGACCCCACCACCGGCGCCTCGAACGACATCGAGAAGGCGACCGGCCTGGCCCGCAAGATGGTC
The DNA here is from genome assembly GCA_049646465.1 of Ornithinimicrobium sp. Lineage (GTDB taxonomy): Bacteria > Actinomycetota > Actinomycetes > Actinomycetales > Dermatophilaceae > Ornithinicoccus. Next base: position 14,523 of record JBARVW010000114.1, on the reverse strand, counting down.
ACCCAGTTCGGGATGAGCGAGCGGATCGGCGCGGTCAAGCTGGGCTCGGGCTCCGGGGAGGTCTTCCTGGGCAAGGACATCGGCCACGAAAGGGACTACTCCGAGGACCTGGCCGGAGTGGTGGACCGAGAGGTCCGCCGCCTGATCGAGGCGGCACACGACGAAGCCTGGCACGCGCTGAACGACAACCGCGACCTGCTGGACCACCTGGTGCTGGTGCTGCTGGAGAAGGAGACGCTCAACGCCGAGCCGCTGGCGGAGATCTTCGCTGACGTGGTGAAGCGCCCCGAGCGCCCGGTGTGGCTGTCCAGTGAGGAGCGCGGGGTGCACGAGCGGGGCCCGGTGTTGACCGAGGCCGAGCGGCGCGCGATGTCGAACGGCCATCGGATCCCGGACCAGGAGGAACACCCGCCGGTGCAGGTGGTCCCGGTCCCCGAGGGCGGGTATGTCGACCCCGGCCACCCCTGAGGTCGTCGACCACCACCGGATCGAGGCGGCCGTTCGCGAGATCCTCCTGGCGGTGGGTGAGGACCCCGATCGCGACGGGCTGGTCGAGACCCCCGCGCGGGTAGCCCGGGCCTACGCGGAGATGTTCGCCGGTCTGCGCCAGTCCCCGGAAACGGTGCTGGGGACCACTTTCGACGTGGAGCACGAAGAGCTCATCATGGTGCGTGACATCGAGGTCTACAGCGTTTGTGAGCATCATCTCGTGCCGTTTCACGGGGTGGCCCATGTGGGCTACATCCCGGGCCCCGACGGCAAGGTCACCGGTCTGTCGAAGTTGGCGCGGCTCGTCGACGTCTACGCCCGACGCCCCCAGGTCCAGGAGCGCCTGACGACCCAGATCGCCGAGGCTCTGGAGACCTACCTGCATCCCCGGGGCGTCATCGTGGTGATCGAGGCCGAGCACCTGTGCATGTCGATGCGGGGAGTGCGCCGGCCCGGCGCACGCACCATCACCTCGGCGGTCCGCGGTCAGCTCCGGGCTGGAGCGACACGCGCCGAAGCAATGAGTTTGGCGCTGGCGGGTCGGGCGTGACCCGATGACGATGATCATGGGGGTGCTGAACGTCACCCCCGACTCCTTCAGCGACGGCGGACGCTGGACCGCCGTCGAGGATGCCGTGGCCCGGGGTCGGCAGCTGGCGCAGCAGGGAGCGGACATCGTGGACGTCGGCGGGGAGTCCACCCGGCCGGGCGCGCAGCGTCCCGATGCCCCCGAGGAGGCCTCCCGCGTCCTGCCCGTGATCGAAGAACTGCACCGCTGTGGGGTCGCCACCTCGATCGACACCATGCGCGCCGAGGTCGCTGCCTCGGCGATCACGGCCGGCGCCGAGATCGTCAACGACGTGTCCGGTGGTCTGGCCGACCCGAGGATGGCGGCCGTGGTCGCCGACGCGGGGGTGAGGTTCGTCGCCATGCACTGGAGGGGTCATGCCGACCAGATGCACCACCACACGACCTACGTCGACGTCGTGGATGAGGTGGCCGACCAGTTAATGCAGCGGATCGGTGCGTTGGTCGACGCCGGCCTCGACGCCGAGCGCATCGTCGTCGACCCCGGCTTCGGTTTCGCCAAGGACGCGGACCACAACTGGTCACTGCTGGCCGCGCTACCCCGCATCGTGGCGCTCGGTCAACCGGTGCTGGTGGGCACCTCCCGGAAACGGTTCCTCGGTGCCCTGCCCCGGGTCGGCCGTGCTTTGGATGCGAACGAACGCGACCCTGCCACGGCCGCGACGTCGCTCCTGGCGGCCCAGGCCGGGGCCTGGGGCGTGAGGGTGCACGACGTCGAAGGGACGGCGCAGACCCTCGGGGTGTGGGAGCGAGTCGCGCGTGGCTGACACGATCAGCCTGATGGGGGTACGGGCTTTCGGGCGGCACGGCGTGCTGGAGAGCGAGCGTCGTGACGGTCAGGACTTCGTCGTCGACGTTGCGTTGGACCTCGACACCTCGCTCTCCGGGGCAAGTGACGACGTGGCCGACACGGTGAACTACGCCGAGGTCGCTGCGGACGTCGTCGCCATCCTCGAGGGGGAGCCACGCAACCTGATCGAGAGGGTAGCCGCCGACATCGCGGACACGCTTCTTGCGCGGTATCCGCTGACCGAGCAGATCACCGTGACGCTGCACAAGCCGCACGCGCCCGTGGGTGTTCCCTTCTGCGACGTGGCGGTCACCCTGACGCGCCGTCGTGACGTGCCCGTGGTGATCGCCGTGGGCGCCAACCTCGGGGACCCGCAGACCGCTGTTCGTCGGGCTCTGGAGCAGCTGACCGGCATACCGGGGGTGTGGGCGGTGACGGCTTCGGGGCTCTTCCGCACCAAGCCGGTCGGTGGACCGGCCCAGGACGACTACGTCAACGCCGTTGCAGTGGCCCGCACCTGCCTCCCGCCGCACCGCCTCCTTGCGGCCCTGCACGCCTTGGAGGACCGCGCCGACCGGACGCGCACTCTGCGCTGGGGGCCGCGGACCCTGGATCTGGACCTGATCCAGTATGGCGACCCCGCAGCTGGCAGCGAGGTGGTCAGTGCCGCCGAGGACCTTCTGCTTCCGCATCCGCGGGCCCATGAGCGGGCCTTCGTGCTGGTTCCCTGGGCGGCAGTCGACCCCGGCGCCGTGCTCAGCGACCGCGACCGGGTGGTGCCGGTGACCCAGGTGCTGGCTCGACTGGACACCTCCGGGGTCGAGACCGTGGAGGGGTCGTGGTGAAGCGTGAACCGGAGGGCATCACCGGCTCCACCGCCGCCGTGGCCCTCGTCGCTTCGGCCATCCTGAGCTACGTGGGACTGTTGGTCTGGCGCTCGAGCGGCCGCAGCTACCCCCAGCTGCCGTGGCTGACGCTCATCCCGCTGCTGCTCTACGTGGTGCTCGTGCTGTACGCCGCGTTCAAGGTCCGGCAGTACGTCCAGGGCACGTCGGCCCGGGTGCCGAGCACCTTCCAGCCGACGCCGCAACAGGCACGCGGCACCCTCGTTGCCGCCCAGGCAGGAGCTCTCGGGGGAGCCATGCTGGTCGGGTTCTACGGAGCCAACGCCCTGGTGCACCTGGGTGCGCTGGACGTGGAGTCCGTGCGCGGGCTCTTCCTCCGGGCGACGGTCTGCGCCGCCGCGTCGGCCGTGGTCTCGGGGGCCGGCTTCCTGGGGCAGTGGATGTGTCGACTGCCCGACGACCACGACCGGGACGACCAACGCCGGCGGCCCTCCGACGACGACGGCATGGCCCTCGGCTGAGGCGGACCACGGGATGAGGGTGTCGAAGGTCAGGTCGGGCCCTACTTGTCGACGTCTCCGACGACGAAGAAGGTCGACCCCAGGATCGCGACCATGTCGGCCACCAGGGTGCCAGGCAGCAGCTGCGCGAGCACCTGCACGTTGTTGAAGGAGGCGGATCGGAGCTTGAGCCGCCACGGCACCTTCTCACCCCGGCTGACCAGGTAGTAGCCGTTGAAACCGAGCGGGTTCTCGGTCGCCAGGTAATGCTCCCCCGCAGGGACCTTCAGCACCTTCGGCAGCTTCACGTTGATCGGTCCGGCGGGCAGGTCCCGGAGCACCTCGACACAGCGCATCGAGAGGTCGAGGCTGACGTGGACCTGCTCCAGCAACACCTCCAGACGGGCGAGCGCGTCGCCGGCCTGACGGGTCACGACACGGCCGGGGCCTTGGGGTCCGAACAGGTCGGCATACGCCAGATAGGGCTCGTCGCGTCGCAGATCCAGGTCCAGTCCCGAGGCTCGGGCGATCGGACCGCTCACGCCGTAGGCCTTTGCCATCTCGACGTCGAGCACCCCGATGCCCAGGGTGCGCGCGCGGAGGATCTCGTTGCCAACCAGGAGCGACTCCAGGTCGGGAAGGCGCGAGCGGACCGCTGCGATCGCCGTCTCGACGTGCTCGAGCCATCCCGCTGGCAGGTCGTGCCGCAGGCCGCCGACCTGAGCGATCATGTAATGCATCCGGCCACCGGAAATCTCTTCCATGACCGCCTGCAGCTCCTCGCGCTCGCGGAAGGCGTAGAAGATCGGCGTGATGGCACCGAGCTCCAAAGGGTAGGACCCCAGGAACATCAGGTGGTTGAGCACCCGGTTCAGCTCGGCCAGCAGGGTGCGAGCCCAGGTGGCGCGTTCGGGCACGTCCATCTCGAGCATTGCCTCGACGGTGAGCGCGACCCCGATCTCGTTGCTGAACGCGGACAGCCAGTCGTGCCGGTTGGCGAGCACCATGATCTGGCGGTAGTCGCGAACCTCGAAGAGCTTCTCGGCTCCGCGGTGCATATACCCGATGATCGGCTCCGCCGCCACGATCCGTTCGCCGTCCGCCGTGACCTTCAACCTCAGCACGCCATGGGTGGCTGGGTGCTGAGGCCCGATGTTGAGCACCATCTCCGTGGTGCTCAGGCCGGCCGCACCGACCGTGATGTCCATCGGTCGACCTCGCGGTGAGGTCAGGGGAGTCGTCGGCCCGCTCATCGCATCAACCTAGCGGGTGAGCTCGGCCAGCACCCACCAGAAGTCACCGAACCCACCCGGCTCGCGCAGCACCCGGTGGGCGCCGTGCTCGGCCAGGGCCGTGAGGTAGGCCGCCGGTTGGCTGCGAGCGGTGGCGTGCGCGGGCCGCAGCGCAGCACCGAGGAGGTCCTCGAGTAGGTCGGTCTGCCGGCGGCTGGCGACCCTCACACCACGACGGCGAAGGTGTTCCAGTAGGGCGTCGAGGTGAACGTGGGCTGTCAGGTCCATCGACCCATCAGGGACCGGGAGCACGGCGCGACCGGCTCGATAACCGGTCAGGGTGCCCTCGGGCGGCAGGTCGCGGGTTTCGTGGCCGTAGTCGACGGCAACCACCAGACCGTCCTCGACCCGGTCGACCAAATCGGCCAACGCGTGGTCTCGGCTGAGCCCCACCTCGGCCACGCGGGCTGTGCTCGTCCAGCGCCGCAGCCACTGCTCCTGCGCTCCGCAGACGGCGTCGCCGAGGTGCGTTCGACCCGTGGCCGGATCCACGTGCTGGTGACGCCACCGGCCTGAGGCGTCCCGTTCGGCCACGGGGGTCGGCACCACGTCCAGCCACTCATGGGCGAAGACGAGCGTGTCCTTCAGCGCGGACAGGTCACGGGGCAATTCCGCTCCCCCGGGGGAGATCATCCACTCGATCTCCTCGGACAGGTCGTGGGGCCGGTCGACGACATCGACCCCCACACATCGCATCCCTGGTCCGAGGCGGTGCACTGCGGTGATGAAGGCACCGCGGGCCGCGCCGAGATCGACGATCGTCCTGAGGTCATGGCGGCGAGCCAGTGCCACCACGGCAGAAGCCATCACGGACGCGGCGTGGGGGACGCCCCCGACCGAGGTGCTGAAGTGACCCGCCGGCCCTTCCGGGCGCCGGTAGAACCCCTCGGGTCCGTAGAGCGCCTGATGCCAGGAGGTCTCCCACGGTGCAAACCCGGACTCCATACGGCGATCCTGTCACCCGCTGTCGACCTCGGTGAGGTCCCGCTGGTGGCGTGCAGTCGTGCCCGGGGAGCCTAAACTCGCTACGTGGATCTCGTCTCGGTGCTGCAGGTGCTCTTCGGGCTCGTGCTGTTGGTGGCTGGAGGGGAGTTCTTGGTCCGCGGGGCCTCCGCCCTCGCGGTGAAGGCCGGGATCTCACCGTTGATCGTCGGGCTGACGGTGGTCTCGGTCGCCACGTCGGCACCAGAGCTCGCCGTGACGACGGGAGCGGTCTTCTCCGGCGAGAGCGAGCTCGCTATCGGCAACGTGGTCGGTAGCAACATCGCAAACATCCTGCTGGTGCTCGGCGTCTCGGCGATCGTGCTGCCGCTGGGCATCCGGCGTCAGCTGGTCAGGATCGACGTCCCGTTTTTGATTGTGCTCGGTGCGGCACTGCTGCTGCTCGCGGTGGACGGGCGGATCAGCACCGTCGATGGGCTCGTTCTGCTGCTGGCCTGGGTGGCCCACACGCTGCTCAGCGTCTGGCTGTCGAAGCGGGGTGACCAGCAGGACCCGGCTCCCACGGGTGCCGAGGATGTCCCCGAGCCGGTGGCTCTCCCGATCGCGCTCGGCTTAGTGGCCCTCGGAGTGGGTGCGTTGGTCGGCGGCGCCAACCTCCTGGTCAGCGGGGCGGTAGCCATTGCGACCGGACTTGGGGTGAGCAGCCTCGTCGTGGGCCTGACCGTGGTGGCCGTCGGCACCTCGTTGCCTGAGCTGGTGGCCTCCATCATCGCGGTCCGCAAACGACAGGGTGACCTTGCGGTGGGGAATGCGATCGGCAGTTGCCTGGCCAACATCGGGTTGGTCCTCGGGGTGCCGTCGGTCTTACAGCCTGGCGGCCTACCGGTGCCGAGCGCGGTGCTCTCGATCGACCTTCCGTTGATGGTGGCCGCGAGTGTGGCGCTGCTACCGGTCATCTACACCGGGGCTCGGATCGCCCGGCGCGAAGGGGTGCTCTTCGTGCTGCTGTACGTCTGTTACACCACCTATTTGGTGTTGAACGCGCGCGGCCACGACGCAGCCAGCGGTTTCAGCTGGGTCATGCTCTCGTTGGTGCTGCCGTTGGTCTTCCTGACGCTGACCCTCCTGGCCGGACGGGAGCGACGGTTGAGGCGACGGGCGCGACGGGGAGACGTTTCGGTGGACAGCGAGACGGGCTGAGCTGTCGGATTTCTGCTAGATCACGCCTTGTGCGGCTGGCAGACTGTCCGTATGGCCTGGGACCTCGGATGATGCTGGACACGAATGCGCGCATCGCCGCGGTCCGGAGCCGGGATGTCCGTTTCGACGGGTTCTTCTACCTTGGGGTTACCAGCACGCGGATCTACTGCCGTCCCAGCTGTCCGGCTCGGGTGCCCCAAGAACGCAACATGCGCTTCTATCCCAGCGCTGCCGCCGCGCAAGGGGCTGGCTACCGGGCGTGCAAGCGATGTCGCCCCGATGCGGCAGCCGGTTCGCCGCAGTGGCACGTGCGTGGTGACCTGGTGGCTCGGGTGATGCGGCTGATCGCCGACGGGGTCGTGGACCGTGAGGGGGTCGGGGGGCTGGCGAGGCGCGTCGGGTACAGCGAGCGGCAGATCGAAAGACTGGTCACCGCCGAGTTGGGTGCAGGCCCGCTGGCTCTGGCGCGCGCCCAGCGCGCCCAGACGGCACGGGTGCTGATCGAGACGACCTCCATGCCGATGGCGCAGGTGGCCTACGCCGCAGGCTTCGCCAGCATCCGCTCGTTCAACGACACGCTGCGGGCGGTCTTCGCTTCGACGCCGCGCGAGCTTCGTGCCGCTCGCCGTGCCGCGGCGACATCAGCCCCGGTGGGCAACGGTGCCTCGCATCGGATCAGCCTTCGTCTGCCCTTCCGTGGACCGCTGCACGCTGACAGCCTCTTCGGTCACCTCGCGGCGACCCTGGTCCCCAGGGTCGAGCAGTGGGTGGACGCGGGATTGGCCCGCTCGCTCTTGTTGGCCTACGGGCCGGCGATGGTCCACCTGTCCCCACGAGAGGATCACGTCGCGGCCACCCTGTGGCTCAGCGATGTCCGCGACCTGACGGCGGCGATGCAGCGCGCGCGCCGCATGCTCGACCTCGACGCGGACCCCTGGGCCGCCGATGAGCATCTCTGCGCCGACCCCACTTTGGCTCCCTTGGTGAAGGCACGTCCAGGGGTTCGGATCCCCGGCAGTATGGACCCGGCCGAGATGGCGATTCGCATCGTGCTGAGCCAGCACATCTCCACCCGCGCGGCCGCGACGCTGACCGCTCGTTTCGTCGAGGCCCTTGGCGACCCGGTGCCGCCCGGGGTCGGGGAACGCGATCCGCACTGGCAGATCGACCGACTCTTCCCAACGCCCGCGGCGATCGCCGAGGCGGACCCGGAACTCCTCCCGGGGATGCCACCCACCCGGCTGCGCACGGTGCGGTTGCTTAGTGCCGCGCTGGCCGACGGGTCGTTGTCGTTGGGTGCCGGTGTGGACTGGGGACAGGTGCGCAGCGATCTCCTTGGTATGCCGGGGATCGGGCCGTGGACGGCAGAGATGGTCGCCTTGCGGGCCTTGGGGGACCCCGACGCCTTTCCCTCGACGGACCTCGGGGTACGACGCACCGCCGCCGGAGTGGGACTCCCGGCGGGGCAAGCCGACCTGTTGCGGCACAGCGCGAGGTGGCAGCCCTGGAGGGGATACGTCACGCAGACCTTATGGGCAGCGAGCGACCACGCCGCGGCCCGCATGCCTTCGACGACCGAGAGGACACAACCATGAACAGCACCGCGACGACGCCGCAGACACGGGTGCATCACCGGATGGACAGCCCCCTTTCCACGCTCAGCCTGGTGGCCGAGGGAGGGGCTCTGGTCGGGGTGTACTTCGAACAACACCGTCACGCGCCGCAACGCAGTGCGTTCGGCCGTGAGGTCTCCGAGGACGAGGTCGAGGCGCACGATGTCCTGGGCGCCACACGCCGTCAGCTGGACGAGTACTTCGCGGGTCGGCGCCGCGACTTCGACCTGTCCTTCGCAGCCGAGGGCAGTGACTTCCAGCAGCGGGTGTGGTCAGCGCTGCGGGACATCCCGTACGGGCAGACCGCGAGCTACGGACAGCTCGCTGCCCGCATCGGGGCTCCGAAAGCGGCCCGAGCGGTGGGATTGGCCAACGGCCGTAACCCGCTCTCGATCGTGGTGCCCTGCCATCGGGTCATCGGCAGCACCGGCGCCCTCACCGGATACGGCGGTGGGGCCGCCCACAAGCAGGCGTTGCTCGATCTCGAGGCCCGCGTCTGCGGCGCCTCGTTGTGGTGAGCCGGGCTTCGATAGTCTGAGCGCGTGAGTCAACCCGCAGCACCCCTGGACGTCGACCTTCCCGAGCAGATCCGCATTCGCCGAGGAAAGCGAGCCCAGTTCCTGTCCGAAGGCATCGACCCCTATCCGGCTTCCGTGCCGGTGACCAACTCGCTCGAAGCGGTGCGAGAGTCCTGGGGACATCTCGAAGCCGAGCAGGAGAGCGGGGTCGAGGTCGGGGTGGCCGGGCGCGTGGTCTTCGTCCGCAACACCGGCAAGTTGTGCTTCGCCACGTTGCAGTCCGGAGCAGGCGCGCGCCTACAGGTCATGTTGAGTCTGGCCGTGGTCGGCGAGGAGTTGTTGGCTCGGTGGAAGTCGCTGGTCGACTTGGGAGACCACGTGTTCGTCCGTGGTCAGGTCCTCAGCAGCCGACGGGGCGAGCTTTCGGTGATGGCCGAACAGTGGCAGATGGCCAGCAAGGCGCTACGCCCGCTTCCGGTCCTGCACAAGGAGCTCTCCGAGGAGCAGCGGGTGCGCCGTCGGTATGTCGACCTCGTGGTCCGCGACGAGGCGCGCGAGATGGTCCGCAAGCGCGCCGCCGTGATGCGGGCGATTCGCGAGACCCTGCATCAGCAGGCGTTCTTGGAGGTGGAGACGCCCACGCTGCAGACCATTCACGGAGGGGCTAACGCTCGACCCTTCACCACTCATTTGAATGCCTTCGACCTGCCCATGACCTTGCGGATCGCGCTGGAGTTGTATCTGAAGCGTGCCGTGGTCGGCGGGGTGGACCGCGTTTATGAGATCGGTCGGATCTTCCGCAACGAGGGCATCGACTCCTCACACAGCCCCGAGTTCACGATGCTCGAGGCCTATGCCGCCTACGGCGACCAACGCAGCATGGCGGATCTGGTGCACGCCATCGTCCTGGCTGCTGCGGATGCGGTCGGGACTCGTCAATGTGTCAGCGGCACAGAGGTCTTAGACCTGGACGGCACCTGGGCGTGGCTGCCCTTCTACGACGGGCTCTCCGCTGCTGTGGGACAGAAGGTGACCGTCGATACCGATGCTTCCACCATGCAGGGCTTGGCTGTTGGTCACGGGATTAACATCGACCCGAGTTCTTCTGGTCCGAAGATTGCGATGGAGCTTTTCGAAGCTCTTGTCGAGCCGACATTAATGCAGCCGACCTTCGTATGTGACTATCCCGCGATTGCACAACCGCTCGCCCGGCCTCATCGGTCCAAGCCGGGATTGATCGAGGCCTGGGATCTCATTATCGGTGGGACAGAACGGGCCACGGCATTCACCGAGCTGGTCGACCCGGAAATCCAGCGGGCACGCCTGGTCGAGCAATCGCTGCGGGCTGCCGGGGGAGACCTCGAAGCGATGCAGGTCGACGAGGACTTTTTGCAGGCCCTGGAGCACGCGGCGCCGCCGATGGGTGGGCTCGGTCTCGGGATCGACCGCCTGATGATGCTGCTCACCGGCGTGGGGATCCGCGAGACGATCTTGTTCCCCTTCGTGAAACCGACGGCCTGAGATGGAGTTTCTCGACTCGGCCTGGGGCATCGTGGCCGCTCTGTTGCCGACAGCGGGCTTGCTCTATCTCTTTTGGGTGATCATGACGCACATCCTTGAAGGAGACCGTCGAGAACGTGCGGCCCAACGGCTTTGGGAAGCCGAGCAGGATGCCGCTGCGGCAAGCAAAGGCGCGGGAGAAGACGACTCTTCGGAGCGAAACGCCGAATAATTCCGCATAACTTGGCGTTCCGTTCATCTCAGGGCTAATATCCCTATGTGGCTCGGTCCGTGTCCGGGTCGCATACCCCTACGAAGTAAGGTCAAATTCCATGGCTCAACGAGTGCAAGTGATTCTCGAGGATGATCTCGACGGGAGCGAAGCGTCTGAGACGGTCGAATTCTCCCTTGATGGTGTCAGTTACGAGATCGATCTCAGCGATAGCAATGCTTCCGCACTGCGCAACGATCTGGCCCGCTGGATCGGTCACTCACGTCGTTCAGGCGGCCGGCGGCAGACCCGCCGCCGCAGTGGCGGCGCGAGCAGCGGAGCCTCCCGCGAAGAGTTGGCGAAGGTCCGTGAGTGGGGTCGCGCCAACGGTTACTCCGTGAGTGACCGCGGCCGCGTCTCGCAAGATGTGCAGGATGCCTACGCTGCTGCCCACTGAGGCGCTGATGTAGCACCGCATCCCTCAACAGTCCCCGTCCTTGCCTCACGGCAACGGCGGGGACTGTTGCGTGCCGCCGCGGCCTAGCCGAGGTAGCGGCCAACCTCGTCCAGGGAGACCTGGTCCATGACGGAACGGCGTTCGGCCGCTTGCTCGACCTCTTCCCACCGTCGCGGCGTGGCGACCGTGGGCCGCTCCCGCCCGCGCAAAGACCAGGGGCAGATGGTGGTCTTTGCGGCGGAGTTCTGCGACCAGTCGAGGAACACCTTGCCCGCGCGCAAGGACTTGGTCATCCGCCAGACGACCAGGTGGGGATGGGTGGTAGCCAGATGTTGGGCCAGGGCCTTGGCCACGCCGCTGACCTCGGCTGCGTCGCGCTGACCCTCGAGCTCGGCGTAGAGCTGCATCCCCTTGCTTCCGCTCGTCACCGGTGTGAGGTCCAGCCCGGTTCCTTCCACGTGCTCGCGCACCAACAGCGCGACCTCGGCGCACTCGGCGAGTCCTGCCCCTGGGCCTGGGTCGAGATCGATCACCAGCCGGTCAGGAGGTTGCGGGAGGCCGTCGCTACCGATCCGCCACTGAGGGACGTGGAGCTCCAAAGAACCCAGGTTGACCAGGTAGATGAGGTGAGCCAAGTGCTCCACCAGCGGGTAGGTCACACTGGCGTGACTCGACCGGGACCCCCAGCCGTGGCCGTGGACCTTCACGGAGGGAAGCCAGTCAGGAGCACCGCTCGGCATGTTCTTCTCGAAGAAGTGGGTCCCGTCCACGCCGTGGGGCCAACGCACCCGAGTCACCGGTCGAGCGGCCAGCAGAGGCAGCACGCGGTCCGCGACGGAGATGTAGTGCTGCAGCACGTCCATCTTGGTGGTGCCGGTCGCTGGATACATGACCTTATCCAGGCTGCTCACCGCGACTTCCTGTCCGCCGACGACCACACGTGAGGGCTCAGTGGGTGTCATGCTCACCGTCCGTCCCGACTTCGAGTTGTCCGGGGTCCAGGTCGAGACGTAGCCGTTGGAATGAGGGTTGGCGCAGTCGTGACCCGGCCCGCACACCCAACGAGGCGACATCGATGACGAGCCGCGGCTCCACCCAGACGGTGCCTCTACGGTCCGGCTGCGGCACGTCGCCAGTGAAAGGACACTTGCTCTGAGTGAGCGGCCCCAACGCGACGGCCAGGTCACGCCCGGCTTGGCCGGCCAGACCACTACCGACCCTCCCGCGGAACTGCACGCCCTGGCCGGGCCTGCGGCCGGGTGATCCGATCAGCACCGAGCCCAGTCGGCTGGATCCGACTTCGGGCCGCCAACCACCCACGATGTAGGAGCGGGTGGCCCGATGAGCGAACTTGAGCCAGTCGGAGCTTCGCTCGCCCGGTCGGTAGGTGGACTCCAGGTTCTTGGACACGACGCCCTCCAGCCCCGCTTGAGCGGTGGCTTTCAGCAACGCCGATCCGTCGGGGTAGGTCTGGGAAAGGAGGCGGGCCGCGTCGTCGGTCCAGATCGAGTCCAGGGCCGAGCGCCGATGCCGAAGCGGGAGCCCGGTGAGGTCGAGCCCGTCCAGTCGCAGGACGTCGAAGACCACGAAGGTGGCGGGCCGGTCTGTCGACAGCCGCCGGGCTGCTGACCGACCGCGTTCGGTGTCCGCGACGTGCACCCGGTCGACGACGTGGGCGAATGAGGGCGAGCCCTCGTGCCAGGCGATCGCCTCGCCGTCGAAGAGCACGTCGTCGGCGATGTCGGCCAGGCTGCCGAACTCCGGGAACCCCGCGCTGACATCCCGCTCCGAGCGGCTCTGCAACCGCACCCCGTCGCCCCGCACATCGGCCAGGAGGCGCACTCCATCCCACTTGACCTCGTGCCTCCAGTCCGCGCCGACGGGAGGCGCAGCCTGCGCTCCCCTGGGCCCAGGACTAGCGAGCATGGGTTTCATAGGTCCATATTGGTGCAGTGCGAGCAATATGGAAGGGAGCGGTCTCCTTCGGTCTGGTGAACGTGCCGGTGCGACTGTACTCAGCGACGGAGAACCACGATCTGAGTTTCCATCAGGTCCGGGCCAGCGACGGGTCCCGGGTGCGCTACCGCCGGGTGGCCCAGGCTGACGGCGAGGAGGTGGCCTACCGAGACATCGCCAAGGGATACGAGGCCGACGACGGCACGACGGTGATGTTGACCGACGCCGACCTCGCGACCTTGCCGAACCGCAGCAGCAAGGAGATCGCGGTCGAGAGTTTCGTGCCCAGCGCTCAGATCGACCCGATCCTCTACGACAAGGCCTACTACATCGAGCCCGACGAGATGGGAGCCAAGGCCTACGGGCTGCTTCGCGAAGCCCTCCGGGAGAGCGAGCGCGTGGCCGTGGTCACCGTCAGTGTCCGCACCCGGATGACGATGGCTGTCCTGCGGGTCCTGGAGGACGTGATCGTGCTGCAGACCCTGTTATGGCCGGACGAGGTGCGTGACACCGGATCCTTGAACCACCTCGACAAGGTGAGCGAACCCAAGGAGTCGGAAGTCAAGATGGCCCAGATGCTGGTCGACTCGATGGCTGGCGACTTCACCCCCGAAGATCATGTCGACGACTACAAGGATGCGGTCGAGGCGCTGGTGCAGGCCAAGATCGAGGGTGGACAGACCACGGCCCCGCCGAGTGACGACGAGGACCAGGACTCCGGTGAGGTGGTCGACCTGCTGGCGGCTCTGCAGCGCAGCGTCGACCGCGCGAAGAAAGGGCAGAAAGCCACGACGTCGGAGAATCCGGCCGACTCCGCCCAGGGCAAGGCTGGGTGAGCGCGGCCGGAGGACACGTCCCCCTGCTCATTCCGGTGCGAGCCGTCGAGAAGGTCCCGACCCAGGGGAGCGCGGCCATCAACGTGACGGGGGTGGTCCGTGACCAGGAGCAGGGCCGCGACGCGACGCTGGCTTGGCGCACGCTGACCCACACCTCCCTGAGCAGGGGGTATCCGAAGTCACCTCCTGCCGTGGCGGCCACGTTCGTGGCGCAGTGGGTCCTGCAGGCGGTGGCCTGTGCCACGTTGTTCGCGGTCGAGCAGCAACAATCTGTGGTTCAACCGACGGGGCCATGGATCGTGCTGGACCCGCAGGCCGGATATCCCCGCGAAGTCCTGATCGCAGCCCCGGCGAGCACGACCCGCGGCGACAGGAACCCCGGCGACACGAACCCCCAGGCGGCGTACCGGAAGCTGGCGGGAGGTTTCATCGACGGCTATCGCCCGGGCATCCCCATGAGCTCCCGGCAGCGCTCGGGGCTGGTCCGCGACGTGTGGCTGGCCGCGACCCGCTCATCGCCGTCGGACGTCGTCATCCGACAGTCCTGTTGTCTGATTTTCGCGCTGCCGGGTTTGCGTTGCTGCGCGGGATGCCCCAGGTCGAGCTCAGGGGCCTCCCCGACTTCTGCCGTGGGCGAACAGGGCCTCGCTGAGGCCCCGAGTGTGGAACAGTCCTAGCCTCGCTCACGTTGAGACCAGCAACGACACGTACCATCGAGGTCCTCTCGACCATCAGGAGAAACCATGTTCGAACGGTTCACCGACCGAGCCCGCCGCGTCGTTGTGC
>JBARVW010000113.1:0-2869 GCA_049646465.1 Ornithinimicrobium sp. | reverse complement strand
TTCCAGATGCACTCCAACAAGGAGAATCCGGTCGGCTTCGCGACTGCGGGTCACATCTACGCCATGATCGGCCTGAAGAACGTGACCACGGGCGACACGCTCTGTGACCCTCAGCACCAGGTGCTGCTGGAGTCGATGAGCTTCCCCGAGCCAGTTATTCACGTGGCGATCGAGCCCAAGACCAAGGGTGACCAGGAGAAGCTGTCCACCGCGATCCAGAAACTGGCCGAGGAGGACCCCACGTTCTCCGTGCGTCAGGACGAGGAGACCGGCCAGACCGTCATCTCGGGCATGGGCGAGCTGCACCTGGACATCCTCGTGGACCGCATGAAGCGGGAGTTCAACGTCGAGGCGAACGTCGGGAAGCCGCAGGTGGCCTACCGCGAGACCATCCGTCGCCCGGTGGTGAGGTACGACTTCACGCATAAGAAGCAGACGGGCGGATCGGGACAGTTCGCGAAGGTGCAGATCACGCTGGAGCCCCTGGACACCTCGGACGGCGCGCTCTACGAGTTCTCCAACTCGGTGACCGGTGGTCGTATCCCCAAGGAGTACATCCCCAGCGTGGACCACGGCATCCAGGACGCCATGCAGCTCGGCATCCTGGCCGGGTACCCGATGGTGGGCGTCAAGGCGACGCTCCTCGACGGGGCCTACCACGACGTCGACTCCTCGGAGATGGCGTTCAAGATCGCCGGATCGATGGTCTTCAAGGAGGCCGCCCGCAAGGCCGACCCGGTCCTGCTGGAGCCGGTCATGGCGGTCGAGGTGCGCACGCCCGAGGAGTACATGGGCGATGTCATCGGAGACGTCAACTCCCGACGGGGCCAGATCCAGTCGATGGAGGAGGCGAGCGGCGCTAAGGTTGTCAAGGCCATCGTGCCGTTGTCCGAGATGTTCGGCTACGTGGGAGACTTGCGTTCACGTACCCAAGGTCGGGCAAACTACAGTATGCAGTTTGACTCCTACGCCGAGGTTCCCCGGAACGTCGCCGAAGAGATCATCAAGAAGATTCGTGGCGAGTGACCCGGTCCCCGGGCGCGAACCGATAAACCCCATCAGTAATCCACCCACGTCGAGCACTGCGACAGAGTCAGTGCCGATACGCATCAAGTCCAACAGGAGGACCCCCAGTGGCGAAGGCTAAGTTCGAGCGGACCAAGCCGCACGTCAACATCGGAACCATCGGTCACATTGACCACGGTAAGACGACGTTGACCGCTGCGATCTCGAAGGTTCTGCACGACAAGTACCCGGCTGAGAACCCGAACACCGAGGCATTCGACCAGATCGACAAGGCCCCGGAAGAGAAGCAGCGCGGCATCACGATCTCCATTGCCCACATCGAGTACCAGACGGAGAAGCGTCACTACGCTCACGTCGACTGCCCGGGGCACGCTGACTACGTGAAGAACATGATCACGGGTGCAGCGCAGATGGACGGCGCGATCCTCGTGGTGGCGGCCACCGATGGCCCGATGCCGCAGACCAAGGAGCACGTGCTGCTTGCTCGTCAGGTCGGCGTCCCCTACATCGTCGTCGCGCTGAACAAGTCCGACATGGTCGACGACGAAGAGATCATGGAGCTCGTCGAGATGGAGGTCCGCGAGCTGCTGTCCTCCTACGAGTTCCCCGGTGACGACCTTCCCGTCGTTCGCATCTCGGCGCTGAAGGCTCTCGAGGGTGACGAGAAGTGGTCGGAGTCCGTCGTTGAGCTCATGGACCAGGTGGATGAGTACATCCCCGAGCCCGAGCGCGACCTGGATAAGCCGTTCATGATGCCCGTCGAGGACGTCTTCACCATTACCGGCCGTGGCACCGTCGTCACGGGTCGCATCGACCGTGGCGTTCTCAAGGTCAACACCGAGGTCGAGATCGTCGGGATTCACACCGGCCCGCCGGCGAAGACGATCGTCACCGGCATCGAGATGTTCCGCAAGCTCCTCGACGAAGGTCGTGCGGGTGAGAACGTCGGCCTGTTGCTGCGCGGCACCAAGCGCGAGGACGTCGAGCGCGGCCAGGTTGTCTGCAAGCCGGCCTCGATCACCCCGCACACGGAGTTCGAAGCCAACGTCTACATCCTGTCCAAGGAAGAGGGCGGCCGTCACACGCCGTTCTACGACAGCTACCGGCCCCAGTTCTACTTCCGTACCACGGACGTGACCGGTGTCGTCAGCCTTCCCGAGGGCACCGAGATGGTCATGCCCGGTGACAACACCGAGATGACGGTCACGCTGATCCAGCCGATCGCCATGGAGGAAGGCCTCATGTTCAACATCCGTGAGGGCGGCCGCACCGTGGGAGCCGGACGGGTCACCAAGATCCTCAAGTAGCACTGCTTCACGGCAACGCATGAAGGGACCCGCGCCACGTCGGTGCGGGTCCCTTCGTGCGTTGCGTCCCAGCCACCTGTCGCTCGACCGGCGCGCACGTCAAGGAAGGGTTCGACGGTAGTGGCGAAGGCCACATCGAGACTGCCTCCAGTGATTTGGGTGCCAGCCAGGGCTATGGCACACTAGACAGGTTGCTTGATGCGCGACGATGATCCATGTCATCGAAGCCAGTCATCTGACACGCCCCCCGAGGTCGCACCCCGTGTGCTGCTGGACGGGGTCGGGTGATGACAGCTCAAGCCCCGGCCGTGCCGGGTTTCGGACCATCCTACGAATGAGGTTTTGTTCGTGGTGTGCCCTGTTGGGCGGGCGACACGCCCGACCTCGGGGGCCGGAGCCGCATAGCGCTGGGTTGAAACTGTAAGTGGACGACGAGAGAGAGTCAGACAAGCGATGGCGGGACAAAAGATCCGCATCCGGCTGAAGTCATATGACCACGAGGTCATCGACAGCTCGGCGCGCAAGATAGTCGACAC
>JBARVW010000112.1:0-24684 GCA_049646465.1 Ornithinimicrobium sp. | reverse complement strand
GCGGCGAACACCTGTTCGCATGACGGCATCTCGGATGTCGATCGTGCCGCTACGACTGCATCGAGGAGGTCCGACCGTGCGAGTCCTTGGCGTCGACCCTGGACTCACCCGGTGCGGTCTCGGTGTGGTGGAGGGCGAGCGCGGTCGGACCTTGCGCATGGTGGCCGTCGGGGTGGTGCGCACCCCCGTGACGGACGCGCCGGCGGAACGTCTACTCAGCCTGCAAACGGAGATCGACCAGTGGCTGGCCGACTTCAAGCCGGACGCTGTGGCCGTGGAGCGAGTGTTCGCCAAGGCCAACATCAAGGGGATCATGGGGACGGCGCAGGCCTCGGCGGTGCCCATGCTTGCGGCAGCCCGTCTCGGTCTGCCCCTTGCTCTGCACACCCCGACCGAAGTCAAGGCCGCCGTCAGTGGGAACGGGCGTGCGGACAAGGCTCAGGTCACCCACATGATCACCCGCATTCTGCAGTTGGAGGTGGCACCCAAGCCGGCTGACGCCGCTGACGCGCTCGCCTTGGCGATCTGCCACCTCTGGCGTGAGGGCGGTCAGGGCCAGCTCGACCAAGCCGCCTCGAGCGACCGGATGAAGCGGGCCGAAGCGCTCGCGGCGCAGGCAGGACCCAACCGACTCGCTGAGCTGCATGCTCAGTGGCGTTCGGGTAGCAACGGCACGGCGGCCGCCTGGGCCGTGCACGTCGGTGAGCGGCGCACCGGCGCGAAGAGGATCACCCAACGGAAGGGCACGACATGACGGTGAGGCGGCGATGATCGCGTCCGTGCGGGGAAACGTCGCGCACGTGGGTCTGGACCATCTCGTGGTGGAAGTTGGCGGCGTGGGGCTGAAGGTCCACACGACCCCGGCGACGGCGGCCGGCTTCCGGACGGGGTCTGCTGCTCATCTCCATACCTCGATGGTGGTTCGCGAGGAGTCGCTCACGCTGTACGGCTTCACCGACGCCGACGCACAGACGCTCTTCGAGCAGGTGCAGACCGTGTCCGGGGTCGGTCCCCGCCTTGCTCAGGCGATGCTCGCGGTCCACGAGCCGGATGACGTTCGCCGGGCCATTACCGGCGCCGACCTGGCCTCGCTGACGAAGGTCCCCGGCATTGGACGCAAGGGTGCCGAGCGCATCGTCCTCGAGCTCCGCGACAAGGTGACTCCGGTCACAGGAAGCGGGCCCGCCAGCACGGTCACCCCCAGCTCGGCGCTGCGCGGACACACCCACCCACAGGCCGGGGAGGTTGTCGAGGCACTCGTGGGACTGGGGTGGAGCACCAAAGCGGCCGACGACGCGGTGCGCCTGGCCACCACACGCCACGTGGATGCGTCAGCAGACGATGACGTCGCCGCGGACGAGCCCATGGACGTCGCCGCACTGCTGCGTGCCGCCCTGCGGGATCTGGGGCGCTGACAAATGGTTGACGACGAGCGGCTTGTCGGTGCTGATGCTCCTGAGGAGGAGCGACAGGTCGAAGCAGCGCTTCGCCCCCGCCGGCTGAAGGACTTTCCGGGGCAAGGACGCGTGTGCGACCAGCTCGGTCTCCTCCTGGAAGCGGCACGGCGCCGCAACGCACCGCCGGACCATGTGCTGCTGTCCGGCCCTCCGGGACTGGGCAAGACCACGCTGGCCATGATCGTGGCAGCCGAGCTCGAGCAACCCATCAGGATCACCAGCGGACCCGCCATCCAACATGCCGGTGATCTCGCCTCGATCTTGAGCTCGCTGGCCGAGGGTGAGGTCCTCTTTCTCGATGAGATCCACCGCATGTCGAGGCCCGCCGAGGAGATGCTCTATCTGGCGATGGAGGACTTCCGCGTCGACGTCATCGTCGGCAAGGGACCCGGGGCCACAGCGATCCCCCTCGAGCTGCCCCCCTTCACGGTGGTCGGGGCTACCACCCGAGCCGGGCTCCTTCCCGCACCGCTGCGCGACCGGTTCGGGTTCACCGGGCACCTGGACTTCTACGCCACCGAGGACCTCGTGACCATCCTGACCCGCAACGCCCAGCTGTTGGAGATCGACGCGGACGACGCCGGCATCCAGCAGATCGCTTCCCGCTCGCGAGGAACGCCCCGGATCGCGAACCGGTTGCTCCGGCGGGTGCGCGACTGGGCTCAGGTGCACGGGCAACACATCGTGGACCTGGACGCGGCCCTCGCCGCGCTGGCCCTCTTCGACGTCGACGAGCTCGGGCTGGATCGTCTCGACCGCGCGGTGTTGGACGCCCTGTGTCGGCGTTTCGGCGGAGGGCCCGTCGGGCTCAGCACCCTCGCCGTCTCGGTGGGCGAAGAGCCCGACACCGTCGAGACGGTCGCCGAGCCTTTCCTGGTCCGTGAAGGGTTCATGTTGCGCACGCCGCGGGGGAGAGCAGCGGCTCCGTCCGCGTGGAAGCACCTGGGCCTGACGCCGCCGGACCCGGCAGCGACCAGTGTCCAGCACCCGTTGCCGTTCAGCAGCGACGGCGGTCGGCTGGGATAGGGAGCCCGGCCCTTCAGTGCTGCTCGAGCCAGGCTCGGTGATCGGCGCGAGCATCGGCCTGGACGTCTGTTCTTTGGCCCCTCTGCGCGCCTCGCCTAGACTGCCCCAGGCACGTGCCACGATGCGCTGCCCCCTACCGATCACGATCAGATCATTGCTAAAGGACGCCCATGCCCGTCATCACCACTGCCGCGAGCGGCTCCGGGAACGGCTCGTTCTCGGTGCTCATCCTGGCTTTGCCGCTCGCGCTGCTGGCCTATCTCATCTTCTCCCAACGCCGTCGGGCCCGCCGCGAAGCGAAGGCTCAGCAGAGCTTGCAGGTCGGTGACCCGGTGATGACCCGGGCCGGGATGTTCGGGTCGGTGAAGGCCCTCGAAGGACCGTTGGTCCACGTCGAGATTGCTCCTGGTGTCGTCGTGGTCTTTGATCGTCGCGCCGTGATTCCAGGCGCAGCGCCCACCCTCGACCGAGCCACGAACGAGCTCGACGACGAGCCCTCCGACCCATCGGACTCGCCCGACCCAGACGGGAAGTGACCCGCTGATGGCCGTCAAACCGCGCAACCGGACCGCGGTGCGGACGTTGTGGTCCCTGTTCGCCATCGCCGCCCTGATGTTCACCGGCTTGGTGGCAGCGTCACAGTGGGCAGACCCCAAGGCTCAGTTGACGCCGCTGCTGGGTTTGGACCTTGCCGGAGGACGACAGATCGTCATCGAGCCCGTCGTCACCGCGGGGGAGGCGTCTGAAGAGCAAGTCCAGCAAGCCATCGACATCATCCGTCGCCGGGTGGACGGCAGTGGCACGGCCGAGGCCGAGGTCTCCCGTCTGGGCGGCGACAACATCGCGGTCGCCATCCCCGGCAATCCCTCCGCGGCGCAGTTGGAGTCGCTGAGCCGCTCCTCGCAGCTTCAGTTCCGACCCGTGCTGGTGGCCCAACCCTCCGGCGTGGACCCGGGAACCCAGGAGCCGGTGCCGACCCTCCCGCTCCCCGACAGCTTCGAACCGCCCGCCCCCACGGAAGGGGACACCTCAGGGGGAGATGCTCCACAGCTGCCGGGTGTCGATCCCGCCCCGGAGGGCGGCGAGGTGGACAACGCAGCGTCCCCCGAGGGACTGCGTGCTCAGGACGGAGCCGAAGAGACCGGCTCCCCCGACGAGGCGGAGCAGACCTCGGACGCCCCCTCCCCGCTGGACCAAGCCCCGCCAGCAACTGATGATCCCAGTTCGTTGGACCAGATCACCCCCGAGCTCGGCGAGCAGTTCACGGCGCTGAACTGCCTCGAGGGACTCGAAGGCGACCGGGTCGCTGCGGCCCCCGAGGACCAGCCGGTGGTCGCGTGTTCGACGGATGGGGCCGAGAAGTACATCCTCGGGCCGGTCGAGCTCACCGGTGCCTCGGTGGACGACGCCACCGCCGGCTTCGAGAGCAACGCCCAGGGCACCACCACCGGACGGGTGCAGGTCAGCCTGGACCTCGACAACGAAGGTGGTGCCACCTTCGCGGACATCACCACCCGGCTCTTCCAGTATCCGAGCGGGGAATCGCAGAACCGGTTCGCAATTGTGCTCGACGGCAGTGTCATCACTGCGCCCGGGATCAATGGGCCGATCCCCAGCGGGCAAGCCAGCATCACCGGAAACTTCACCATCGACACCGCGGAGGTTCTGGCCAACCAGATCAAGTTCGGCGCCCTCCCCATCTCGTTCACCACGTTGACCAGCGAGCAGATCAGCCCCACCCTGGGCGGCGAACAGCTCACCCGCGGTATCCAGGCCGGGATCGTCGGTTTGCTCTTGGTCTTCCTGTACTCCCTGGCGCAATATCGAGCTCTGGGCCTCGTCACCATCGGCTCCCTCGTGATCGCCGGGGTGTTGGCCTATCTCTCGGTGACCTTGCTGGGGTGGGCCACCAACTACCGGCTCACGATGGCCGGGGTGACCGGGCTCATCGTCGCGATCGGCATCACGGCGGACTCCTTCATCGTCTACTTCGAACGCGTCCGGGACGAGGTGCGGGCCGGGCGGCCACTGAGGTACGCCGTCGACACGGGGTGGGCTCGGGCGCGCCGCACCATCTTGATCTCCGACGCCGTGAACCTCATCGCGGCCGGAGTGCTCTTCTGGCTCTCCGAATCGAGCGTCAAGGCCTTCGCCTTCACTCTGGGTCTGGTCACCGTGATCGACCTGATCGTGATCTTCCTGTTCACCCACCCGATGGTCAGCATCCTGGCCAACACGAAGTTCTTCGGTGAAGGCCACCGCTGGTCCGGGATGGACCCTGAGCGGCTCGGAGCAAAGCGCTCGACGTATCTGGGCCGGGGACAGATCAACCTCCCACCGGTGAAGGTCAAACCATCGCGCGCCGAAATCGAAGGAGGCACGGTCTGATGGCTCGTTTCGCTCAGCTGGGCAACGACCTCTACACCGGGAGACGATCGTTCGACATCGTCGGCCGTCGCCGCCTGTGGTACTCGATCTCGGCGGTGTTGATCCTGCTGTCGCTGGTCGGGCTCTTCGGTCGAGGCATCAACTTCGGCATCGAGTTCCGCGGTGGTTCCGAGTTCCGCGTCAGCGCCGTGACGGACACCTCCGGATACGAGGACACCGCTCAGGAAGCGGTGTCCCAGGCGGCGCCCGACTCCGAGGTCTCAACCACTCTGATCGGCACGGACACGGTCCGCGTGCAGACCGGCCAGCTCGAGAGCGGTCCGTCGGAGGAGGTTCGCACCGACCTGGCGGAGGCCTTCGACGTCGACGCAGCGCAGGTCAGCAGCTCCTTCGTCGGCCCGTCGTGGGGGGCCACGGTGACCACCAAGGCGATCCAGGCTCTCGTGGCGTTCCTCGTGCTCGTGTCCCTGGTGCTGGCGCTCTACTTCCGCACGTGGAAGATGGCCGCCGCCGCACTGGTGGCATTGCTGCACGACGTGGTGTTCACCGTCGGGACCTACGCCCTGTTGGGCATCGAAGTCTCGCCGGCGTCGATGATCGGGTTCCTCACCATCTTGGGATACTCGATCTACGACACCATCGTGGTCTTCGACAAGGTCCGGGAGAGCACCGAGCAAGCCCTGGACACCCGTCGGATGACGTATGCGCAGTCAGCCAACCTCGCGGTCAACCAGACCCTGGTGCGCTCGATCAACACCTCCGTGGTGGCCCTGCTCCCGGTCGCCACCATCGTGGTCGTCGGGATCATCTTCATCGGTCCGGGCACGCTCTTGGACCTTGCCATTGCACTGTTCATCGGGATCACCGTGGGCACGTTCTCCTCGATCTTCATTGCCACGCCACTGCTGGTGCAGCTTCGGCAAAGGGATGAGGAGGTCGTCGCCCTGGACAAGAAGGTGGAGCGCAAAGCCGGCCGCTCGGCATCGGCCGCCGCCGCGGCTGAGAGGCCCGCGCAGCCCGAGCCCGACCCAGACTCCACCGACGAGCCTGCCGTGGCGGCCCCCAGCCCGACCCCCACGGCTCCCCGGGAGTCCGTGGCCGGGCGCACGGTGCATCCGTACGCCCAACGGGGCCCCCGCAACCAGCCCAAGAAGCCGCCGAGGTCACGCCGATGATCGACCCCACCCTCTCCTTCGACCACACGCTGGCTGCGGACGTGGCGGCGGTGCTTCGGGACATCCCGGACTTCCCGGAGCCTGGCATCACCTTCAAGGACTTCACGCCCTTGTTGGCCGACGCGGAGCTGAGCCGTCGGGTGGTCGCCGACGTGGTCAGCCGTTACGCCGGCGAGGTGGACGTCGTGGCCGGTATCGAGGCTCGCGGCTTCGTGTTCGGCGCGCTGGTGGCCCATCACCTCGGGGTCTCGTTTGTGCCGATCCGCAAAGCGGGCAAGCTGCCCTGTGAGACGTATGCCGTCGAGTACGACCTGGAGTACGGCAGCGCGACCCTGGAGATGCATGTCGACGCTGTGACGTCGGGCCAGCGGGTGCTGGTGGTCGACGACGTCCTGGCCACAGGCGGCACGGTGGCGGCCACGATCGAGCTGATCGAGCGGGCCGAGGCATACGTGACGGCAGTCGAGGTCATCCTGGAGATCAGCGCCCTCGACGGTCGTGGTCGACTTGAAGCGGTCGCGGTGCGGTCTCTCCTGAACGGCTGAGCCGGCCCTGGTGGGCTGGACGATCGGCCCGATTCTGCGACATACACTGGGTTTATGAGTGAGGAAGTCGCGTCTTCGACGGCCTCAGCGACCTCGTCCGGAGTGCGGGCTCGCTGGGCGATCCTCGGTGGCGCGCGCTCCAGTGACAACCCGGTGCTCGAGCCCTTGCTGCGGGCCGTCCGGGCGACGCACCCCAAGGGTGACCTGCATCTGATCGAGCGGGCCTTCGTCGTTGCCGAGAAGGCGCACCGTGGCCAGGAACGCAAGAGTGGCGACGCCTACATCACCCACCCCCTGGCCGTGGCGACCATCCTCGCCGAGCTCGGGATGACACCCTCGACCATCGCCGCTGCGCTGTTGCACGACACGGTGGAGGACACCGAGTACTCCCTGAAACAGCTGACCGCAGACTTTGGTGACGAGATCGCCATGCTGGTCGACGGGGTGACCAAGCTCGACAAGGTGGTCTACGGCGAAGCGGCTCAGGCCGAGACCGTGCGCAAGATGGTGGTCGCGATGTCCCGTGACATCCGCGTGCTGGTGATCAAACTCGCCGACCGCCTCCACAACGCACGCACCTGGCGGTACGTCAGCGCGGAGTCCGCGGCCCGCAAGGCGGCCGAGACCCTGGAAATCTTCGCCCCACTGGCGCACCGACTGGGGATGAACACCATCAAGTGGGAGCTGGAGGACCTTTCCTTCGCCTACCTCTACCCCAAGGTGTACGACGAGATCGTGCGCATGGTGGCTGAGCGGACCCCTGCTCGGGAGGAGTACCTGGCTCGGGTGCGCACCCAGATAGGGGCCGACCTCAAGGCGTCCAAGATCCGCGCCACCGTGACCGGACGTCCGAAGCACTACTACTCCGTCTACCAAAAAATGATCGTCCGCGGTCACGACTTCGAGCAGATCTACGACCTGGTCGCGGTGCGGGTGTTGGTGGAGTCCATCGGTGACTGCTACGCCGTCCTCGGAGCCCTGCACGCTCGGTGGAACCCGGTGCCGGGCCGGTTCAAGGACTACATCGCCGTGCCGAAGTTCAACATGTACCAGTCGCTGCACACGACCGTGATGGGTCCGGACAGCAAGCCGGTCGAGGTGCAGATCCGAACCCACCACATGCACCGTCGGGCCGAGTACGGCGTCGCCGCCCACTGGAAGTACAAAGAGCTGAGCAAGGCCAAGACCAACGGGGACGATGGCGGCCCTAGCGGCGACATGAACTGGCTCAAGCAGCTCATCGACTGGCAGAACGACACCAGCGACCCCGACGAGTTCCTGGAGTCGCTGCGTTTCGAGATCCATGCGGCCGAGGTCTACGTCTACACCCCAGCCGGTGACGTGATCGCCCTCCCCGCCGGCGCCACCACGGTCGACTTCGCCTACGCGGTCCATACCGAGGTGGGTCACCGCTGCGTCGGCGGAAGGGTCAACGGCAAACTGGTCCCGCTAGAGAACGCGTTGGTCAGTGGCGACGTGGTGGAGATCATCACCTCCAAGGCGCAGGACGCCGGTCCGAGCCGGGACTGGCTCAAGTTCGTCAAGAGCGGTCGTGCGCGCACGAAGATCCGCCACTGGTTCTCCAAGGAGCGCCGCGACGAGGCGATCGACCAAGGGCGCGAACAGATCGCCAAGGTGTTGCGCAAACGCAACCAGCCGTTGCAGCGGCTGATGTCTCACGACTCCCTCCTGGCCGTGGCCGGCGACCTGCGCTACCAGTCGATCGAGTCCCTCTACGCCGCGGTGGGGGAGTCCCACGTCTCGGCGGACCACGTCGTCAACCAACTGGTGGCCACCCTGGGGGGCGAGGACAGCGCCACCGAGGATCTCGCCGAAGCGGTAACGCCGCGCCGCGGCCGACTGCGCGGCACCGACCCTGGAGTCACCGTGGTCGGGGCCGGCGACGTCTGGGTCAAGGTCGCTCGCTGCTGCACCCCGGTGCCTGGGGACGAGATCATCGGATTCGTCACCCACGGCAAGGGCGTGTCGGTTCACCGTGTGGACTGCACCAACGTGGAAACCCTCAAACGGCACCCGGACCGGTTGATCGAAGTCGCGTGGTCCCAGACCGAAGCCAGCGTCTTCCTGGTCAACATGCAGGTCGAAGCGCTTGATCGGCCCGGCCTGCTGACGGACGTGACGCGCACCCTGGCGGAACAGAAGGTCAACATCCTGTCGGCGTCGGTGCAGACCAGCCGCGACCGGGTCGCCCTGTCCCGCTTCACCTTCGAGATGGCCGACCCGTCCCACCTGGACAGCGTGCTGCGGGCGGTGCGCGGTGTGAGCGCCGTGCTCGACGTCTACCGGGTCACCGGCACCCAAGGCACGGACCCGCACCGGCGGGACCCGCGGGCCAACGGCGCGGAGGTCGCCCCCCACGGGCGGAGCCACCGGGCTGGCTGAGCGGCGCTCAGCCGACTGGCTCCAAGAACGCCGTCAGCGCGGCGATGTAGGTGCCATGGTCGGCCACCCCGCATACCTCGCGGGCGGAGTGCATCGACAGGGTAGCCGCACCCACGTCGACCACGGTCGCCCCCGTCGCGGCGGCCGTCATCGGGCCCACCGTGGACCCGCAGGGCAGGTCGGTGCGGTTGACGAAGGTCTGTCGCGCTACCCCTGCCTGCTCGCAGGCCACGGCGAAGGCCGCCGCCCCTCGAGAGTCGGTGGCGTAGCGCTCCTGGGCGTTGACCTTGATCACCGGTCCACCGTTCATCCGCACCGGGTGCAGTCCATCGTGCTTCTCGGGGTAGTTGGGGTGGGTCGCGTGGGTCATGTCAGCGGAAGCCACGATCGTGCCGGCCATCGCGCGCAGATAGTCCTCGCGGCCCCCGCCCCGAGTGGTCACGATACGTTCCAGCCATCCGGGCAGCAGTGTCGACTGCGCGCCGCTGGCACTGGTGCTGCCAACCTCCTCGTGGTCGAAGAGCACGATCACAGGCGTCGGCGCGGCGGCATCCTCGAGCCCGTGGTCGCACCGGGCGAGCAGAGCGCGAACGGCGGCGTGGCACGTGGCCAGGTTGTCCAGCCGTGCCGAGGCGAGCAGGTCCCGGTCGCGGCCAATCACCCTCGCCGGGGTCAGGTCGTGGGTCATGGCCTCCCAGGCCAGCAGGTCGCGGGGTGAAACCTCGAGCTGCTCCGCCAGGAAGCCGGCGAAGTTGCCGGGTTGGGTGCCCAGCCCCCAGTGCGGCACCAGGTGCCGCTGCGGGTTGAGCTGGAGCCCCTCGGTGTGCAGCTCCCGGTTCAGGTGGATGGCGAGCTGGGAGATACGCAGCAAGGGCTCGTCGAGGGCGAAGAGTCGTGTCACGGTGTCCGTTCCGTCACGCAGGACCGCCCGTCCCGACACTCCGAGGTCCCGGTCCAGCCACGAGGAAAGCAGCGGGCCCCCGTAGACCTCGACCCCCAGACCCTGCCAGCCGGCGCTATGGGTGTCCGGGTTCGGCTTGAGGCGCAGGTTCGGTGAGTCGGTGTGGGCGCCGACCACGCGGAAACCCCGGGCCGGGTCCGGCTCGTGCTCGGTGGACCAAGCCACCAGCGACCCGGACCGACGAGCGAAGTACCGCCCAGGCCCACGGGGCGTCAGCTGCTGCTCGAGGACTTCGCTGAACCCCGACGCCATCAACAGCTCGACCGCGCTCTGCACCGCATGGAACGGGGACGGGCTGCGGTCCAGGTACGCCGCGAGATCGGTGATCATCCTGACAAGCCCGCGCGGGCCGATTCCAACCATTCACGTCGGGCCGACAACGCTTGCTCGGCTTTGCTGGTGGCCGCAGGGTCGTTCTGCGCTTTCGCCGACTCCAGGTCGGCCTCCAGGCCGGCCACCGCGCGCTCCAGCTGCTCGACCATCGACTGGGCGCGCGCGTTCAGCTCGGGGTTGCTGCGCTTCCAGCGCTGGTCCTCACCGTCCCGCACCGCCTGCTCCACCTTGCGCAGCCGCCCTTCGATGCGTTGCATGTCCGAGCGCGGCACCTTTCCCGCTTCGTCCCACCGGTCCTGGATGGATCGCAGGCTGCGTTTGGCCGCCTGGAGGTCGCTTACTGGAAGCAGCGCCTCCGCTTCGGCCAACAGCTTCTCCTTGACCACGAGGTTGGCTTCGAACCCGACCCGTTCGGCCGCAACCACCTCGTCCTTCGCGGTGAAGAACTGGTCCTGGGCCGCTTTGAACCGTTCCCAGAGGGCGTCATCGCTGGAACGCTGGGCACGACCGGCTCGACGCCACTGCTCCATCAGGTGCTTGAACTCGGTCGCCGTTGGCCCCCAGTCCTTGTTGGTCGCCAACTTCTCAGCCTGCGCGACCAGCTTCTCCTTCTCGCGCTTGGCCCCCTCTTGCTCCTCATCGAGCTGCACGAACCATGCCCGGCGCGTCTTGTCGAAGCCTGAACGGGCCTCGCTGAAGCGGTGCCACAGCTCGTCCTCGACGGCCTTGTCCAGCCGTGGGCCAGCCTGCTGGAGGGCCTTCCACTGGTCGAACAGCTCGCGCATCCGTGCACTGGCTGACTTCCACTGCACCTTCGCAGGGTCACTGGCCGCGAGCTTCTCGGCGGACTTCACGACCTTGGTGCGGGCCTTGGCCGCCGCGATCTTGGCCTGGGCGCGCTGCTGAGCCTCAGCCTCGCCGTGCTGGAGGACCTGCGCCTCGATGCCGGCGACCCGGGTCTCGAGCGCCGCGAGATCGCCGACCACGTTCGCGTCGCCGATGTGCCCCCGCAGGGTCTTCAACGCTTCCCGCGCCTCGTGCGCCGAGAGGTCGGTCTGCTCGAGCCGTTGGGCCAACAGAACAGCCGCCGCGACGAGGTCGTCGTACTTGCGGGCGAAGTAGGTCAGTGCCTCGCCCTCCGTCGAGCCAGGGTAGGACCCGACGGCTCGCTCGCCGTCGGCGGTGCGGACGAAGACGGTGCCGTCATCGGCGACCCGACCGAAGGCCATGGCCTCGGCACTGGCCCCCTGACTCGCGGCTGGGGCGGCGGCGGGACGCACGGCGGCCTTGCGGCCGGCGAACTGAGCCGGAGACGGAATCACGGGTCTCGGTCGCGGAGGAGCCGGGGCCGCCGGCGCTTCTTCGGTGGACGCTGGCGCGCCCTGCTCGGAGTTCTCGCTCACGACGATCCCGCCTCTTCCTTGAGGCCGACGCCGATGATGCTGATCGGTTGCGCCGGCATACCTTCGACCCCACCACCTTCGACACCTTCGTCGGCGATGTGGTCCACGATGTCCATTCCGTCGGTGACTGTACCGAAAATGGTGTAGCCACCCCCGTCGGTGGGCAACATCGTGTCCTCGAAGACGATGAAGAACTGGCTACCGTTGCCGTTCGGGTCGTTCGTCCGCGCCATAGCCAAGGTGCCTCGGGGGTATAACCCGTCGGAGGGCGCGTTCTCGATGCCGAAGCTGTATCCCGGCCCCCCGCGGCCGGTTCCCGTCGGGTCGCCGCACTGCAGCACGTGGATGCTGGCGTCCACCAGGCGGTGGCACGGGCTGTCGACCCAGAAGTCCCCACTGGCGAGCAGCAAGAAGGAGGCCACCGTCATCGGCGCGTCCGCTCCGTTGAGATCAAGGGTGATCGTGCCGCAGTTCGTCTCCATCTCGACCACCGCCGTTTCGGGGGCCGTCGCTGAGGGCGCCTGGTTTGCCCGGAAGGTCGGGACGTCAGTGGGCAGTGCCGGCGCGGGGTCGCAGGTGACCGTGCTGCTGCGTGTCGAGTCGGCCTCCGCGGTGGCGTCCTGAGTCGGATCGGGCGACGAAGCGTCCGCGCCGGCGCATCCAGAGAGAGCGACCAGCGCGCCCAGGGTCATGATGACCAGGGAGCGCCGGGGCGCAGCACGAAGGCGTCGGGGCATTATTGAAGTCCTCCTGTGGACCGAGCAATAGGGTGAACGGCTCAGTCTAGGCAGCGCTTTCAGGGCGGTGGTCACGGGCACACAACGGTTTGGACACGATGACCCGCCGGGTATGCCGACGCGAGGCTACGCTGCTGGCGTGATCGTCCATACCCTTCCCGCCGCCGCGTTCGGAACGAACTGCTACGTCCTGGCGCAGGCTACGGGCACCGACTGCATCATCGTGGACCCC
Organism: Ornithinimicrobium sp.; assembly: GCA_049646465.1. Taxonomy (GTDB): domain Bacteria; phylum Actinomycetota; class Actinomycetes; order Actinomycetales; family Dermatophilaceae; genus Ornithinicoccus. Next base: position 12,024 of record JBARVW010000112.1, on the reverse strand, counting down.
GGTATCGGAGTGGCAGGTCGGATGGCCGAGGTCCTGCGCCAGCACGGTCTGAGTCCCGCCGCCATCCTTTTGACCCACGGACACCTCGACCACGTGTACGACGTCCCGACCCTGAGCGCAGGTGCCGCCGTGACGACGCACATCCACGGACTCGATCGCTATCGTCTGGTCAACCCGATGGGAGACCTCGACCGGAGCTTCATCGCCATGATGGAGGCCGAGTTCGGGACCACGGCGACGTGGCGAGAGCCAGAGGCGGTGGTCGAGTTCGCGACCGGCTCTGCCGCTGAGGCCCTGGTGCAGGTCGCGGGCCTCACAGTCGGGGTGAAGCACGCCCCCGGTCATACCGAGGGGTCGGTGTTGTTCACCGTCGATGACCTGCCGGACGACCCCCGTCATCGCGACGGCGGTCTGGACCGGATGGTGCTGTCCGGGGACGTCCTCTTCGCCGGGTCCATCGGGCGCACCGACCTTCCCGGCGGTGACTCCGACGAGATGACCCGGTCGCTGCGCGACGTCGTGATGCCCCTGGCGGACTCCTCGTTGGTCCTCCCGGGCCATGGACCGGCCACCACGATGGGGGTCGAACGCCGCTCGAACCCCTACCTGCAGCGTCCACTCCTTTAGACTGCGCCAAGTGATCACACCGCGTACGCCCTCCGGGGTGCTGGAACTCCTTCCCCCCGAGCAGATCGCCTTCCAACGCTTGCTGGACACCATCCGCTCCGGCTTCGAGCGTTTCGGCTTCTTGCCGATCGAGACCCCTGTCTTCGAGGTCAGCGACGTCCTGCTGACCAAGACCGGGGGGGAGACTGAGCGACAGGTCTACTTCGTGTCCTCGACGGGATCGCTGGAGAAGGCCGCGGCTGAGGTGAAGGCGGACGGGAGCGCCGCGGAGGCCTCGCTGCCGGAGATGGCCCTGCGGTTCGACCTCACGGTGCCGCTGGCCCGGTACGTCGCCGAGCACGAGCACCAGCTGACCTTCCCGTTCCGGCGCTACCAGATGCAACGGGTCTACCGGGGCGAGCGGAGCCAGCGGGGGCGGTTCCGGGAGTTCTACCAGTGCGATATCGACATCGTGGGCAAGGACCGCCTCAGCGTGAAGCACGACGCCGAGTGCCCGGCGGTGATCCACGCCTTGTTCTCCGATATGAACATCGGGGGGTTCACGATCGGCATCAACAACCGACGTCTGATGCGCGGCTTCTTCGAGGACCTCGGACTCACCGACGCCGACCTGCAGGCCCGTATCCTGCGAGAGATCGACAAGCTGGACAAGCGCGGAGAGCACCATGTGCGCAGCACGCTGGCCGGCCCGGGTTTCGTGCTCGCGGCCGAGGTCGTCGATGCCCTGATCGACTTCGTCAGCGCGCGGAGCACATCGCACGAGGACGCCGTGGACCGGTTGGACCGGCTCAGCGCGGCCAGCGGCGGCAGCGGCGAGCTGGCCCGAGGGGTCAGCGAGCTACGTGAGGTCCTCGACCTGGTGCGGGCCCTGGGGGTGCCGGAGAGCGACTACTGCCTCAACTTCTCGATCGCGCGCGGCCTGGACTACTACACGGGGACGGTCTACGAAACGACGCTGGATGACCACCCCGGCATTGGCTCGATCTGTTCGGGCGGTCGCTACGACGACTTGGCCAGTCACTACAGCAAGTCCCAGCTACCCGGTGTGGGCATCTCCATCGGGCTCACCCGGCTGTTCTGGCAGCTCCGGGAAGCAGGCTTGGTCGACGTCGCGGAAAGCACCGTGCAGGTGCTCGTGCCCTTGGTCGATCCCGCTCTGATGACCGAGACGCTCGAGCTGACGACCACCTTGCGGCGGGCTGGGATCAACACCGAGTCCGTTCTCGAGACGAGCAAGCTGGGCAAGCAGCTGAAGTATGCCGACCGTGCAGGGATCCGCTTCGTCGCCATCCTGGGGCGCCAGGAAGTGGAGGCGGGCACGGTCACCATCAAGGACCTTCGTCGCCAGGACCAGTTCACCGTGGCTGCCGAAGATGCGGTCCGGACCCTCCGGGTCGAGCTGGCCCAGCCCCTGGTCTGAGGGGTCACCGCCATCGGGGCGAGAAGGGCTGGGCACCAGCGCGTGATAGCGTGCTAATGCACTAGCAGGCTACGACAACAGAGGATGGCATGAAGCAGCGCACGACGGCCGATCAGCAGAGCCTGGAGCAGCTGTCGACCGTGCTCGCGGCGGTGACAGAGCCCGCCGACGTCGAGAGCTTCCTGATCGACCTGTGCACTCCGGCGGAATTGGAGGCCCTGGCCGATCGTTGGGTGGTCGTGCCTCTGTTGGCCGAAGGGGTGCCTTACCGCACCATCCACGACCAGACCGGCGTCAGCGTCACCACCATCGGCAGAGTGGCCCGGTGTCTGGAGCAGGGCACCGGCTATCGAGCAGCGTTGGAGCGGCATAGCGCCTCACCCCGCTGACGGTGCGCCGGGAACGTCTCGCTCCCGGCGCGCACCAGCGCTGCTGGCCCTCGGAGGGCCACGTACTCACTATCTCCAGACTTTTGGAAGGTCACCCATGACTCCAGCTGCCCCACCGCGCGATCGGCTGCGCGTCGCGATCCAGCGATCGGGTCGCCTCGCAGCGCCCGCGCGGGACCTGCTCGCCTCGTGCGGCCTGACCTGGCGAGAGAGCCGGGACAAGCTCTTCTGCTATGGGGAGTCGCTGGCCATCGACCTGCTGCTGGTGCGCGATGACGACATCCCCGGGCTCATCGCCGACGGTGTGTGCGACCTCGGCATCGTGGGACGCAACGTTATCGCCGAGCATGACCTGACCCGTCAGTCTGCGGGCGCCGTGGGTGGGTTGACCGAGCTGCGCGAACTGGGTTGGGGCAGTTGCCGGCTCGACATCGCCATCGACGCCGAGATCACCTGGGAGGGACCCGGTCAGCTGGCCGGACAGCGGATTGCGACCTCCTACCCCCAGATCCTCGGCCAATGGCTGCGGCAACACCAGGTCGCAGCCGACATCGTCACCTTGTCGGGGTCGGTGGAGATCGCTCCGCGCCTCGGCCAGGCCGACGTGGTCTGTGACCTCGTCTCCAGCGGTGCGACCCTGGCCGCGAACAACCTCAAGCCCGTCCAGACGCTGCTGCACTCCGAGGCTGTCGTGGTCGGCCCAGGGCACCCCCTGGAGGAGAGCCGCGGGGACCTCGCCGAGCTGTTGCTACGGCGGATGGACGGCGCGGTCCGGCTCAAGGAGACTCGTCTGCTGATGCTGCGCAGCCCCCGCGCCGAGCTGGCTCAGGTGCTGAACCACTTGCCCGAAGGACACGAACCGACGATCATTCCGCTGGAGTTGGCCGCGGGCACCGGGGAGGAGGTCAGCGTGCAGATGCTCTGCCACAGCGCGGTGACCTGGCAGCGACTCGAAGACCTCAAACGGGCTGGTGCCCGCCAGCTGATGGTGCTGCCCGTGGAAGGGATGCTCGCATGAACGTGCTGACCTGGACCGAGCTCGACGAAGAAGCCCGCGCTGCCGCGGTCGCGCGGGGCACCGTGGCCGCCGGGCCGGAGGTCAGGGCCTCGGTCACCGACACCCTGGCCCGCGTCAAGGCGGACGGCGACCAAGCGGTGATCGCCGCCACTTCGAGGTTCGACGGCGTCGACCTCGGCTCGCTGCAGGTCACGAGCGACGACGTCTCCGCGGCGATCGCCCGGGTCGCGCCCGATCTTCGGGAGGCCATCACCGAAGCCGCCGGGCGGATACGCACCTTCCACCAGGCCGGCATGACCAGCGACTACGCGGTCGAGACCGCGCCCGGGGTCGTCTGTGAGCGCGTCATGAGGCCCATCGAGCGAGTAGGGCTCTACGTCCCCGCCGGATCGGCGCCGCTGCCCTCGACCGCGCTGATGCTCGGGGTGCCCGCCCAGCTGGCCGGGTGCCCGCAGGTGGTGCTGATCACTCCACCGGGGCCCGACGGGCGCGCCGACGACGCCGTTGTGGCCGCAGCGGCCGAGTGCGGCATCACCCAGATCTTCCTCGGGGGCGGAGCCCAGGCCATCGCGGCGCTGGCCTACGGCACCCAGAGCGTGCCGGCCTGCGACAAGATCTTCGGACCGGGGAATGCGTGGGTGACCGAAGCGAAACGCCAGGTCAGCACGGCCGAGGGCGGGCCGGGGATCGACCTGCCGGCGGGACCCTCCGAGGTCGTGGTCATCGCGGACCAGGGCGCCGACCCGGAGTTCGTCGCGGCCGATCTGCTCTCCCAGGCCGAGCACGGGCCGGACTCGCAAGTCCTGCTGTTGACCGACGACGTCGAGCTGGGCCAAGCGGTGGCCGAGCACATCGAGCAGCAGGTCGAGCAGTTGCCGCGCGCGGACATCGCCCGCAAGGCGTTGGCCAGCAGTCGGGTGATCGTGACCTCGGACCTGTCGGCGGCCTTCGAGATCAGCAATGACTACGGCCCGGAGCACCTCATCCTGGCGTTGAGGGAGCCGAGAGTCTGGTTGACCGCTGTGACCAGCGCCGGATCGGTCTTCCTGGGCGACTGGGCCCCGGAGACCCTCGGCGACTACTGCAGTGGCACCAACCACGTGTTGCCCACAGCCGGAGCGGCCCGGTTCACCGGAGGCGTCAACGTATCGAGCTTCCAGATCGCGATGACGGTGCAGTCGGTCACCCAGCAGGGTCTGCACACCGTCGGCCCGTGCGCCGTGGTGCTCTCCGAGGCCGAGCAGCTGCACGCCCACCAGCGGGCCGTGACCCGACGCATGGCGCGGCCCCTGCCCGACACCGCCCGCTCCGGCGCACCGACGTGAGCGCGGCGTTCACGTGACCGGCTTCCCGATGGGCCTTGTGCGACCTGACCTACGCGGCTTCGCCGGCTACTCCTCGGCACGGACCAGCTTCGCCGGGCCAGCCGCGTCGATCTGGCTCAACGCCAACGAAGCCGCCGAGCCCAGCTCTGTCGATCCCGACGGCACCGCACGGCGCTACCCGCAGCCCCAGCCGGCTGCGTTGCGAGCGTCCTACGCGGCATACCTGAGGGCTCGGGAGGACCAGATCCTGCTCGCGAGGGGCAGCGACGAAGCGATCGACGTGCTCGTCCGGGCGCTGTGTCGCCCCGGCAGCGACGAAGGCATCGTCGTCTGCTCCCCAACCTTCGGGATGTATGCGGTCAGTGCGGCGCTGCACGGCGTGCCGGTGCACGATGTCCCGCAGCACGACGCCGGAGATCGCTTCGTGCACGACCTCTCCGCGGTCTCCCAGGCCGTCAGGGACACCAGTGCCCGCATCGTGTTCATCGCCTCGCCGGGCAACCCCAGTGGATCTGTCGTAGAGGTGGAGGCTCTCGTGCGGTTGGTCGAAGCGGTGAGCGACATCGCGATGGTCATCGTCGACGAGGCCTACACCGAGTTCTCGGCAGGGCGCTCCGCCGTTCCGGACCTCGATCACCACCCCACGCTGGGCCTGCTCCGCACCATGTCCAAGGCGCACGGACTGGCGGGAGCTCGCGTCGGAGCCTTGGTCGCCCACCCCGACCTGGTCGCAGTGCTGCGCAGGGTGCAGGCGCCCTACCCGATGCCCGCACCGGTGACCGAGCTGGCGGGGAGCGCTCTGGAGGACGAGGCGGTGGCCCAGACAGCTGAGAGGATCGCGTCCACGGTGCACCGTCGCGACCGGCTGGTCGCCATCCTCGCGAGGCACCCCGGAGTACGCGCCGTCTACGCGAGCGAAGCGAACTTCGTGCTTGCTCGCTGCGCTGACGTCGATCAAGTACTCCGCGACGTCGCAGCCCACGCGATCGCGATCCGCGACATGCGCCACCTGCCCGGGCTTCACGACGCGGTGCGGATCAGCGTCGGCACCGACGCCGATCTGGACGCGCTGCAGGCAGCCCTTGAAACCACTGAAACCACCGAAATGAGCGAGAGGACCCGATGAGTGCGTTGCCCAGCCCCGTGTTGTTCATCGACCGCGACGGCACCCTGATCGAAGAACCCGCCGACCACCAGGTCGATGCCTACGACAAGGTGGCCCTGATCCCGGGGGTGATCCCGGCCCTGCTGCGGCTACGCGACGCCGGCTGGGCTTTCGTGATGGTCAGCAACCAGGACGGGCTGGGCACCGAGACCTTCCCGACGCAGACGTTCCAGGGGCCCCACGACCTGATGATGCAGATCTTCGCCAGCCAGGGCATCACCTTCCGCGACGTGATCATCGACACGACATGGCCCGAGGACCACGCGCCGACCCGGAAGCCAGGGACGGCGTTGATGACGGGGTTGCTCAAGGACCGCAGCATCGACTGGGCGGCGAGCGCGATGGTGGGGGACCGGGAGACGGACGCCGAGTTCGCTGCCAACCTAGGCATCCCCGCCTACCTCCTCCCGAACTACGACTGGGCCGGGATCGCGCACGAGCTGGTCACCCGTCCGCGCACCGCAACGGTGCACCGTGCGACGTCGGAGACAGCCATCACGGTGAGCGTCGACCTCGACCGGTCGGGAGCCAGCAACATCGAGACCGGCGTTGGCTTCTTGAACCACATGTTGGAGCAGCTGGCCAAGCACGGTGGGTTCAGCCTGGAGGTGGCCTGCGAGGGAGACCTGCATATCGATGAGCACCACAGTGTCGAAGACATCGCTCTGGCCGTGGGTGAGGCCATCCGCACCGCGCTCGGCGACAAGCGGGGGATCGGCCGCTACGGCTTCACGTTGCCGATGGACGAGGCCCGAGCCAGCGCCACCATCGACCTGTCCGGTCGGCCCTACTTCGTCTTCGAGGCAGACTTCGACCGGGAACGGGTCGGTGACCTGCCGACCGAGATGGTCGAGCACTTCTGGCGCTCGTTCGCGGACGCGATGCGGTGCACGCTGCACCTGAGCATCGGCCCCGGCAACGCACACCACCAGATCGAGGTCGGGTTCAAAGCGGTCGCTCGAGCGCTGCGGCAGGGGATCGCCGTGCAGGGGAGCGACCTACCGACCACCAAGGGCGTGTTGTGAGCACTCCGAGGGTGGTGCTGGTCGACTCCGGGGGGACGAACATCGCCTCGGTGAGCTTCGCCCTGGAGCGGTTGGGTGTGCCCTCCACACTGACCAGTGACGCCGCCACCATCCAAGCCGCCGACCGGGTGATCCTCCCGGGGGTCGGGGCGGCCGCGGCCGGGATGCGCCGACTGCAGGAGGCGGACCTGGTCACCGTCCTACGGGAGCTGCAGCAACCGTTGCTCGGGGTCTGTCTCGGGATGCAGCTGCTGTTCGAAGGCAGCGAGGAGGACGGTGGCGTGTCCTGCCTGGGGCTGCTCGAGGGCACGGTGCGAAAGATGCTGCCCAGCGAAGAGGTGCGCATCCCCCACATGGGCTGGAATACTCTGAGCGTCATCCGGCCAGACCCCCTCATCCGTGGCCTCGGCGACGGGGATCGAGCGTACTTCGTGCACAGCTATGCAGCTCCGGTTGGAGAGCACACCCTCGCCACCACCTGGCACGGGCACGACTACTCCGCTGTCGTTCGATCGGGCAACCGCTACGGGGCCCAGTTCCACCCGGAACGTTCGGCAGGGGTCGGGGCCGCCCTTCTCGCCAACTTCGTCGCGGAGGATCCCGATGAGTGAGTTCACCGTCTACCCGGCCCTCGACATCCGCCAGGGTGGTGTCGTGCGGTTGCACAAGGGGGACTACGACAAGGAGACGCGGTATGCCGGGGAGCCGCTGTCCCTGGCCCACGGGTACGCGCGAGCGGGGGCCCGGTGGTTGCACCTGGTGGACTTGGACGCCGCCAAGGCGGGGGGCTACACGCTGTTACCGCTGCTGGAGGAGATCGCGACCAGCACGGGTCTGCAGATCCAGACGGGCGGGGGAGTGCGCACGCAGGATGACGTCCAGGCGATGCTCGATGCCGGGGCGGCTCGGGTCGTCGTGGGGTCGATGGCGGTCCGCGAGCAGGACACCGTGCTGGGTTGGTTGGAGCATTTCGGGCCGGACCAGATCACGGTGGCGCTCGACACTCGTGCCTCCGAGGACGGCGTCTGGGAGCTGCCGGTGGCGGGTTGGACGGCGGTCGCGGACACCGACCTACCCACCATGCTGCACCGCTACGCCGAGTCCGGACTCAAGCACGTCCTGTGCACCGACATCGGCCGGGACGGGACTCTGGCCGGGCCCAACACCCACCTCTACACCTTCATGACGCGGTCCTCGCCGGGGTTGAAGGTCCAGGCCTCCGGTGGGGTGCGGGACGCCGCGGACATTCGTAGCTGCCACAAGACCGGATGCGCCGGGGTGATCCTCGGCAAGTCCCTGCTCGAGGGACGCTTGACCGTCACCGAAGCCGTGGAGCAGGAGCAGCCGTGAGCCTCGCCCGCCGGATCATTCCGTGTCTGGACGTCCGTGACGGCCGAGTGGTCAAGGGCACTCGCTTCCGCGACCATGTCGACATGGGCAGCATCGTGGACCTGGCTCAGCGGTACCGCGCCGAGGGTGCCGACGAGCTCGTCTTCTACGACATCACGGCCAGTCCGCAAGGGCGATCGGTCGACACTGAGTGGGTCAGTCGTGTCGCGCGGCAGATCGACATCCCGTTCTGCGTCGCAGGAGGTATCCGCTCGGTAGAGGAAGCACGTCGCGTGTTGCACGCCGGTGCGGACAAGGTCTCGATCAACACTCCGGCGACTGCTCGCCCGGAGCTGATCAGCGAGTTGGCGGTTGCCTTCGGTGTGCAGTGTGTGGTGGTCGGGGTGGACAGCCTGCGCGACGACGACGGGCACTGGCGGATCCGCCAGATGACCGGGGATCCGGACGCCACGACCGCCCTGAGCACGCTGACTCTCGACTGGGTCCGGACCGTGCAAGCCTTGGGCGCGGGCGAAGTCGTGCTGAACTGCATGGGCAGCGACGGCGTCCGGTCGGGCTACGACCTCGACCAGCTCCGAGCGGTGCGAGATGTCTGCCAGGTGCCGCTGATCGCCTCGGGTGGTGCAGGTGAAGCCGAGCACTTCCGCCAGGTCTTCATCGAGGCCGATGTCGACGGAGCGCTCGCGGCCAGCGTCTTCCACTCCGGGGCGGTGCCCATCCCCGCGCTCAAGACCGAGCTGGCCGCTGCCGGCCTGGTCATCCGGCCCTCGCCGAACGGAGCAGCAGCATGAGCGACTCACCGACCCTGAGCCTTCCTGAGCCCTACCGCGTCTGCGATCTGGCCTTTGCCAAGCAGGACGGACTGATCCCGGCCGTGGTGCAACATGCGAGCACAGGAGTGGTGCTGATGGTCGGCTATTGTGACGCCGATGCCGTCCGGGCCACGCTGAGCACCGGCCTGGCCACCTTCTTCAGCCGCAGCCGGGGCACCTCGTGGGTCAAGGGCGAGAGCAGCGGCAACACGCTGAGTGTCCAGCGCGTAGACGTGGACTGCGACGCGGACACCCTCTTGCTGCACTGCCTACCGGCCGGTCCGACGTGCCACACCGGGGCGGTGTCCTGCTTCTCGGCCGACCCGGTTGAGCACGCTCGACCCAGCTTCGTGCAGACCCTGGATGACCTCATCGCCGCCAGGGATGCCGACCGTCCGTCGGGGTCGTACACCACCTCGCTCTTCGAGGCCGGGGTTCGCCGGATCGCGCAGAAGGTCGGCGAGGAGGGGGTGGAGACGGCCCTGGCCGCCGTCGCGCAGGACCAGGACGCCAGCGACCTGCTCGGGGAGTCAGCCGACCTCGTGTACCACCTGTTGGTCCTGCTGCGCAGCCAAGGTCTCGGATGGGTGGATGTCGAGGCCGTCCTGGCCGAGCGACACTCCTGAGCGACGTGTAGGTCGCGCGTGGCCCACGCCGGACCGTCGTCCGCGTTGCGTCCCACCACAACGGTGTGGAACGCAACGCGGAGGGTGACGACGGTGAGAAGTCCCCTTCTGCTCCATCGTCGGGCAAAGCTTCTGCTTCGGCCTCAGGCCTTGGCTTGCATGCTTTCGCGTGCTGGGTTGGCCTGCTGATCGGCCTTGGGATCCTTCTCGTCCTGCTTCTCACGGACCCCTGACTCGACCCGCTTCCCGAGTTCTTCGTCAACGTTGCGCCAGTACTCGAAGGCTCGGTCCAGCACCTTTTCGCTGACGCCGTTGAGGAGATGGCCAACGATGTTGTCGACGAGCCGCTCACGAGCCGCCTCGTCCAGGACGTCTCGAACCATCGTCCGTGCCTGACCCCAGTCGTCGTCGTCGCGACGCGGCAGGTAGGCCGTTCGCACCATCTCCCCGTCGGCGGACCAGTGACCGCCGTCGTCCGTCAACGTCGGATCTGCCTTCGGGCCACCGTAGGAGTTCGGTGCATACACCGGGTCCGTGGTGTTCTTCATGCTCATCTGACCGTCTTTGGTGTAGCTGTGCACGGGGGAGTGCGGTTGGTTCACCGGGATCTGCCGGTAGTTGCCACCGAGGCGGGCGCGGTGCGCATCGGAGTAGCTGAACCCTCGGGCCAAGAGCATCCGGTCCGGAGAGAGCCCAGTCCCGGCCACCAGGTTGTTGGGCTCGAAAGCGGCCTGCTCGATCTCCGTGTGGTGGTCGGTGGGATTGCGGTTCAGCGTCAGCTTTCCGACCTCGTGCAACGGGTAGTCCGAGTGGGGCCATACCTTCGTGAGGTCAAAGGGGTTGAAACGATAGTCCTTCGCTTCGTCGAAGGGCATGATCTGCATGTGCAGCGTCCAACTGGGGTATTCAGCTGATTCTATGTGCTCATAGAGGTCGCGAGTGTGATAGTCCGTATCCGCGGAGACCAGCTGATCTGCTTCGTGTTGGTCGAAGAACTCGATGCCCTGGTCCGTTTTGAAGTGGTATTTCACCCAGAACCGTTCGCGTGCCTCATTGATCCACATGTACGTGTGGCTTGAGTACCCGTTCATGTGTCGCCACGTCCGCGGGATACCGCGGTCACCCATCAGCCAGGTCACTTGGTGGGCCGATTCGGGAGTCAACGTCCAGAAGTCCCATTGCATGTCGTGGTCGCGCAGATTGTTGGAGGCACGCCGTTTCTGGGAGCGGATGAAGTGCTGGAACTTCATCGGGTCTCTCATGAAGAACACTGGAGTGTTGTTGCCCACCATGTCCCAGTTGCCTTCGTCGGTGTAGAAGCGCAAGGAGAATCCGCGGGGGTCCCGCCACGTGTCGGGGCTTCCCCGCTCACCCGCGACGGTTGAGAATCGCGCAAGCACCTCGGTCTTGGCGCCAGGCTGGAAGAGGGAGGCCCGGGTGAACGCGCTGACGTCCTGAGTGACTTCGAAGGTTCCGAAGGCGCCACTGCCCTTGGCGTGGGGTTGGCGCTCCGGGATGCGCTCACGGTTGAACTGAGCCATCTGCTCGATCAAGTAGTGGTCTTGCAGCAGCAGCGGGCCCTCGGGTCCCAGCGTCAGCGAGAACTCGTCGCTGGCAACCGGGCTGCCTGCATCCGTCGTAGTGGGTGGCTGGGGTTCAGAGGCGCTCATAGTGATTTCCTCAAAGTAGATGGTCGCCAGGGTGGCTTGGTCAGGAACGACATGTGCCTGACTTTGATTTCATACCTCGGGATGGAGGTTCGCAACTCCGGCCACTCAGCGTCTACTCAGGAGTCGGCGTTCGAGCCAGACCCACGCTGCGCAGTTCCAAGGCCGCCAACGCGTCGATGACCTCGGTGTCGCCGTCGCGCCAGGCCCCGAGAAGGTCGCCGTCGACCTGGCTCAGCTGTCGAGGGGTGCGACCGGTCAGCGCCCGAAGGGCCAGCAGCGCTCGCAGCTCTGGGTGCTCCCAGTAGTGCGCCAGACGGGCGGTGGCCCGGGCCGTGCGGATCCGGACGACCAGGTAGAGGGTCAATACGAGCACGATCGGAGTGCCTGCAGCCAGGATCGAGAGCCACAGTGCCGCGCGGTCGACCGACGTCTCGAGCTGGTCTGCCGCGCCAGCGAGGTTGGCTCCGACTGACGCGGTCCGGGCAAAAGGACCCTGCAGGTCCCCACCCACCAGGGGCACCCCCGTCACGCGGTCGGCCACATCGATCATCCGGGCCTGCAGGGAGTCGCCAGCGACGCGCATCGGCCCGGCGGGGG
>JBARVW010000111.1:0-3923 GCA_049646465.1 Ornithinimicrobium sp. | reverse complement strand
GAACGCGAAACGACAGACATCGACGTTAGTGGTCCCTTCGACGGCGGCGAGGAGCCGATCGTCCTGTTGGACCCGTCCGGGGTCCGTCCCGGGACTCGGAGGTGATGCGGGAACCTCCCAGGCGCTCTACCGGGCGACGGATGTCGGCCCACGTGGTCGAGTCGCTGCCGTACCTGCCGATCTCGAGACCGCGCGTCGCGAAACCGACCTACGGCGAAACCGACCTACGGCGAAACCGACCTACGGGAAGCGTGTGGTCAGGACCAGGGGCTCACGACCAGCGTGGTCACCGTCAGCAAAGCCAAGGCGACCGCAGCCCGGAAGGGCGTCTTGCCGCTCCCTCGGGCGGCTACCGTGGCGAGCGTCAGCGCCGCGATCAGGACGAGCCCGTTCCCCCACCTCAGGACCGCACCGGATGCAAGCACCGTGATGATGGTGCCGCTTGCTAACAGAGCGGGTGCCAACACCTGGGTTCCCCGCCGACCCAGACGATGCGGCAGCCCGCGTATGCCGTGTCGCTCGTCATCGGCGAGGTCGGGCAGGACGTTGAGCAGGTGGGCACCAACTCCCAGCAGCGCCCCCACCAGGAGCATCCAAGCTGGCGGCGCACCCTCCACGCCGCCCGGGACGCCCCCGGCGTCGGCCGCACCGGCCACCGTCAGCCAGACGATCGCCGGCAACGAGCCGAAGGCCACCGCATACGGCACGAACGACCACCGCGTGGCCTTCAGCCCCAGGTTGTAGGCCACACCCGAGCCCACGAGGAGGACCCCGTGGATGATGCCGGGTAGCCATCCGAGGGCCGCAGAGGCGACGACGCAGACCACCGCAGCGACAGCTAGCGCCGACACAACCGCCCGACCACGGATCTGCCTCCCGGCTAGTGGTTTGTCTGTCCGGTCATCGGCGCGGTCGCGGTCCGCGTCGATGAGGTCGTTAGACCAGCCGATCACCAACTGCCCACTCAACACGGCCACCACCACGGCGAGAGCGACCGTCCAGGACGCGTCGAAGGCGAGCGCCAGGAGAGCGGCAAGCACGGTGACGGCCACGGTGGGACCCGGGTGGCACGACCGAGCGAGGCCGCGAACCGTGGAGAGCATGCCGCAGTCTTTCAACCCAGGCGTCGCTTGGCACTGCTGGCCGGGGGTGAGGGCCCCGACGAGACGCTGGCAAGGTGAGGTGGCGTCGGCTCGGACCCTTCGGCATCCCGCGAGCGTGTCATCCGGCTGGAACTCGTAGGCTGCCGATGTGCCAATCATCGCAGCAGTCGCCGGGGTCTTGCCGGAGCATCGATACGCGCAGGCAGAGTTGACACAGACGCTGGCCGATCTTGCGGGCCTCCCGCCGGACAAGGTCACCACCCTGGCGCGCATCCATAGCAACGCTGGGGTCGAGCATCGCCACCTCGCGTTGCCGATCGAGGACTACCGTGCTGGCACCGCATCGTTCGACACTGCCAACAACGCCTTCATCCACGTGGCCACGGACCTCTCGCAGCGTGCGGTGGGGGCGGCGCTCGAGGCGGCCGGCGTGCAGCCGAAGGATGTCGACGTCATCATCTCGATGACTGTGACCGGTCTGGCGGTGCCGTCACTGGATGCACGGCTGTGTGCCCATATGCCGTTTCGGACCGACCTGAAACGCATCCCTATCGTGGGCCTGGGTTGCGTTGGCGGCGCAGCCGGGATCGCCCGGGCCAACGACTACCTGCAGGGACACCCCGACGAGGTGGCGGTGGTGCTGTCCGTGGAGCTGTGCTCGCTGACCCTCCAACGCGATGACACGTCGATGGCCAACCTGATCGCCAGCGGGCTGTTCGGCGACGGCGCGGCGGCGGTGGTGCTGTTCGGAGACCGGGCCGCGCAGAAGCACGTCCGGGCCAGCAGCACCCCGGCGCCCACGGTGGTCAGTAGCCGGAGCCGGATGTATCCCCAGACCGAACGGGCTATGGGCTGGGACGTCGGCTCCACCGGCTTGCGGATTGTGCTCGGCGCCGAGGTCCCGGATCTTGTGCGCGACCACGTGCGCGCCGACGTCGACGCCCACCTGGCGCTGCACGGACTGACCCGCAGCGACATCGGATGGTGGGTGGCCCATCCCGGGGGGCCCAAGGTGCTGGATGCTCTCGCCGAAGCACTCGAGGTGCCGGCGAGCGCCCTCGGCGTGACCTGGACCTCGCTGGCCGCGATCGGCAATCTGTCGTCCTCGTCGGTGCTGCACGTCCTTTCAGACACGTTGGCCGATCACCCACCGCCTCCGGGCTCCTGGGGTGTGATGATGGCGATGGGGCCAGGGTTCTGCTTGGAGACGGTCCTGCTGCAGGCTGAGGAGGCGTGAGCTGATGGATTCCTTCAGTTGGTATGCCGTCCTGCTGGGCCTGGTCGCGGCCGAGCGCGTCGCGGAGCTTGTCGTATCCAAGCGGCACGCCGCGTGGGCGATGTCGCGTGGCGGGGTGGAGTACGGCCGGGGCCACTACCCACCGATGGTGATGCTGCATACAGCGCTGCTGGTCGGATGTCTGGCCGAGGCTTGGCTCAGCGGTCGCGAGTTCATCGGGTGGCTGGGCTGGCCGATGCTGACGCTGGAGGTGTTGGCTCAGGCCCTGCGGGGGTGGTGCATCCTCACGCTGGCCAAGTCCTGGAACACCCGTGTCATCGTCACTCCCGGCGTTCCGCTGGTCAGCCGAGGTCCCTACCGGTGGATCCCCCACCCCAACTACGTCGCCGTTGTGCTGGAAGGCATTGCGCTGCCCTTAGTGCACACGGCCTGGATCACCGCCTCGGTGTTCACCGTGCTGAACGCCTGGCTGCTACGCGTACGCATCCGCACCGAGAACGCCGCCCTGGACACCGTGCGGTGAGCACTCCCACCCCGCTCCCCCGACCCGATGCGGACGTCATCGTCATCGGCGGCGGACCCGTCGGCGTATCGGCCGCGATCCATGTTGCGATGGGCGGGCTGGACGCATGCGTGCTCGAGCCCAAACGAGGATCGATCGACAAGGCCTGCGGCGAGGGCCTGATGCCTGGAGCGTTGGCTGGTCTGCAGCGCATCGGAGTGGATCCAGCGGGCGCGGACATGCGCGGCATTTCCTACGCCGACGGCACGCACTACGTGTCGGCTGACTTCACTGAGGGCCTCGGTCGAGGCGTCCGAAGGACTGAGCTCCACCGGTGCCTGCGTGCCCGAGCCGAGACACTGGGGGTCCGCTTCGTCGAGGCCTCTATGCGAGGACTGACCCAGGACGACCACGGCGTGACCCTCACCCTGGGATCCAGCGGTCCCTCGTTACGGTCGCGGTATGCCGTCGGGGCGGACGGTCTGCACTCCCGGACCCGTCGGCTGCTCGGCCTGGAGCGGGGAACATCGTCCCGACGTCGCCCACCGCTAGGTCTTCTGCACCGCTCGGGAGTCTCCGAGCGCAGTCGCCGGTTCGGATACCGACAGCACTTCCACCTCGCACCCTGGACGGACCGCGTCGAGGTCCACTGGGGCCGACACGCTGAGGTCTACGTCACGCCGGTCGCCCACGACACGATCGGCGTGGCCGTGCTGACCACGGCAGCCGGCTCGTTTGCCGACCACCTCGCTGTCTTCCCGGATCTCATGGACCGGCTCTCGGGCGCGGACCACGCCTCGGACCTACGGGGCTCAGGACCGCTGCGTCAGCAGGTGACCTCGAGAGCACAGGGCCGGGTGCTGCTGGTCGGAGACGCGGGCGGATACGTCGACGCCCTCACCGGTGAGGGTCTGGCGGTGGGCTTGGCCCAGGCGCGGGTCGCGGTGGAGGCGCTCCGCGACGGCGATCCCGATCGCTACCCCGGGCTGGCTCGACGGGTCAGCTGGCGCAGCACCACCTTGACCTCGAGCCTGCTCTACGCGACGAGGTCGGCGCCGTTGCGCGCCGCTGTGGTGCCGGC
>JBARVW010000110.1:0-30076 GCA_049646465.1 Ornithinimicrobium sp. | reverse complement strand
GTCCCGAGCGTTCCGATGCCCCAGCTCGTGTCGGGGGCGGTGCGGAGACTGCGGCCAGCACCCCCGCCGCGGAGCCGGCTACTGTCGGCGCCGACACTGCCGAGGCCGCCCCTGCAAGCACTGAAGGAGGTCAGTCCTGATGTTGATCCCACGTCGAGTGCGCTATCGCAAGCAGCACCACCCCGGTCGCAGCGGTGCGGCCAAGGGCGGCACCAGCATCGCCTTCGGTGACTACGGCATCCAGGCTCTGGAGCCTGCCTACGTCACCAACCGACAGATCGAGTCCTCGCGTATCGCGATGACCCGGTACATCAAGCGCGGCGGAAAGGTGTGGATCAACATCTACCCCGACCGTCCGCTGACCAAGAAGCCCGCTGAGACCCGCATGGGTTCCGGCAAGGGTTCGCCGGAATGGTGGGTCGCGAACGTCAAACCAGGCCGCATCCTGTTCGAGCTCTCCGGAGTCTCCGAAGAGGTGGCCCGTGAGGCGATGCGGCTGGCCATGCACAAGTTGCCGATGAAGTGCCGCTTCGTCGCGCGTGAAGGAGGCGACCTCTGATGGCCATCGGATCCAAAGACCTGAGCCCGGAGCAGCTGCGCGGTCTCGAGAGCGACCCGCTGCGCGATGCGCTGACCGAAGCCAAGAAGGAACTGTTCAACCTGCGGTTCCAGTCGGCCACCGGCCAGCTGGAGAGCCACGGTCGCCTGCGGGCCGTGCGTCGCGACATCGCCCGTATCTACACGGAGATGCGTGAGCGGGAGCTTGGAATCGGTCGCGACCCCGTTGCGTCCGAGTCCGAGGCAGACGAAGTGAGCGAAGCGACGAAGGAAGAGGTGAGTTGATGAGCGAAACCCCAGCAACCCCGGCAGAGCAGACCGCTGACCAGGGCGGCGGAGCTCGCAACTACCGCAAGGTGCGTCAGGGCTACGTCCTGTCCGACAAGATGGACAAGACTGTGGTCGTCTCCGTGGAGGACCGTGTCAAGCACGCTCTCTACGGCAAGGTGCTGCGTCGCAGCTCGAAGGTCAAGGCCCACGACGAGGCCAACGACGCGGGTATCGGCGACTTGGTCCAGATCATGGAGACCCGCCCCCTGTCGGCCACCAAGCGCTGGCGGGTCGTTCAGGTCCTCGAGCGCGCGAAGTAGTAAGCACCACCATCCACAGCGTTATTCGATATCAAAGTTCGGCAAGGCTTGCCCGGCAGCACCGGGGAAGAACCGGCTCGACGACAGGAGTTCGACAGTGATCCAGCAGGAGTCGCGACTACGTGTCGCGGACAACACCGGCGCAAAGGAGATCCTGTGCATTCGCGTACTCGGCGGTTCCGGCCGCCGCTACGCCAGCATCGGTGACACCATCGTGGCTACGGTGAAAGACGCCATCCCCGGCGGAAACGTGAAGAAGGGCGAGGTCGTCAAGGCCGTCATCGTCCGCACCCGCAAGGAGCGTCGGCGTCCCGACGGTTCCTATATCAAGTTCGACGAGAACGCAGCGGTCCTCCTCAAGAACGATGGGGACCCCCGTGGAACCCGCATTTTCGGCCCGGTGGGTCGGGAGCTGCGCGACAAGCGCTTCATGCGGATCGTCTCGTTGGCACCGGAGGTGATCTGATATGGCGAAGCTCAAGATCAAGAAGAACGACCTCGTGCAGGTGATCTCCGGCCGTGTGCCCGCGAAGGGCGGCGACCGCGGCAAGCAGGGACGCGTCATCCAGGTGTTCCCGGAGACCAACCGCGTGTTGGTCGAGGGCATCAACCGGGTGACCAAGCACACCAAGGCCGGTGGTGATCGAGGGGTCAACACCGGTGGCATTCAGGTGACCGAGGCGCCGATCCACATCAGCAACGTGGCGATCGTCGACCCGGAGACCAAGAAGCCGAGCCGCGTGGGCGTGCGCGTGGAGCAGGTGACCGAGGACGGTCGCACGAAGACGCAGCGCGTTCGCTTTGCCGTGCGCTCGGGTAAGGACTTGTGATGAGCACTGAAACAGTAGAGCCCACAGCGGTGGAGACGACAAGCGCTGTTGGCGCGGTCGGGTCGCCTCGGTTGCAGACGCGGTACCGCGAGGAGATCGTGCCCGCGTTGACCGAGGAGTTCGGTTTCGTCAACCCGATGCAGGTGCCCGGGATCGTGAAGATCACGGTCAACATGGGTGTCGGCGAAGCAGCCCGCGACAGCAAGCTGATCGAAGGAGCCATCCGCGATCTGGCCACCATCACCGGGCAGAAGCCGGCCGTGACCAAGGCGCGTAAGTCGATCGCTCAGTTCAAGCTGCGCGAGGGTATGCCGATCGGCGCCCACGTCACGCTACGAGGCGACCGGATGTGGGAGTTCCTGGACCGCTTGTTGTCCTTGGCGCTGCCTCGGATCCGTGACTTCCGGGGTCTGTCGGCCAAGCAGTTCGACGGCCGCGGGAACTACACCTTCGGTCTGACCGAACAGTCGATGTTCCACGAGATCGACCAAGACAAGATCGACCGGGTGCGCGGGATGGACATCACTGTCGTCACCACCGCCACCACCGACGATGAGGGTCGCGCGTTGCTGCGTCGCCTCGGCTTCCCGTTCAAGGAGAACTGATCGTGGCGAAAACTGCACTGGTCAACAAGGCCAACCGCAAGCCCAAGTTCAAGGTGCGCGGCTACACGCGCTGCCAGCGGTGCGGACGTCCGCACTCGGTGTACCGCAAGTTCGGCTTGTGCCGAATCTGCTTGCGTGAGATGGCGCACGCGGGCGAACTGCCCGGCGTCACCAAGTCCAGCTGGTAGTTCATTTCCACTTCTGACCACATCGCAACAACATCGCAGGTCGGCCCCGTCGCTTCGACGGATCGGACTGAAACCACGATGAGGAAGGGCGAGTAGCCCCATGACCATGACCGACCCGATTGCGGACATGTTGACCCGCATCCGTAACGCCAACTCGGCGCACAAGGATGATGTGCGCATGCCGTTCTCCAAGCTGAAGTCGCACATCGCCGAAATCCTGCAGGCCGAGGGCTACATCGCCGGCTGGTCCGTGGAAGAGGCGCCTGTCGGTAAGACGCTGGCTATCGACCTCAAGTACGGCCCGAACCGTGAGCGCTCGATCGCCGGTGTGCGTCGTGTCTCCAAGCCTGGACTGCGTGTCTACGCCAAGTCCACCAACCTGCCCCGAGTCCTCGGCGGTCTGGGTGTGGCGATCATCTCCACCTCGACCGGCTTGTTGACCGACAAGCAGGCCAACGCGAAAGGCGTAGGTGGGGAAGTCCTCGCCTACGTCTGGTAAGTCAGGGAGGTAGCGAAGATGTCACGTATCGGACGACTTCCGATCACTATCCCCGCCGGTGTCGACATCGCGATCGAGGGTCAGGACGTCACCGTCAAGGGCCCCAAGGGCGAGTTGGCTTTGGCGGTCAGCAACCCGATCACCATCGACAAGTCGGATGACGGCACGCTGACGGTCAACCGTCCGAACGACGAGCGACAGTCGCGCTCGTTGCACGGGCTGACCCGGAGCCTCATCGCGAACATGATCGAGGGGGTCACCCAGGGCTACACCAAGAACCTGGAGATCCATGGCACGGGTTACCGCGTGCTCGCCAGGGGTTCGGACCTGGAGTTCGCGCTCGGGTTCAGCCACCCAGTGCCGGTGACGGCACCCGAGGGCATCACCTTCACGGTGACCAATCCCACCCGCTTCTCGGTCTCAGGGATCGACAAGCAGCAGGTGGGCGAGGTCGCCGCAAACATCCGCAAGTTGCGTCGTCCCGAGCCCTACAAGGGCAAGGGCGTGCGTTATGAAGGCGAACGCATCCGCCGCAAGGTCGGAAAGGCTGGTAAGTAAGCCATGGCAATGATCGTCAAGAGGGCCAAGAGTAAGAGCGCCTCGCGTTCGCGTCGGCACACTCGTTTGCGTAAGAAGATCACGGGCACACCCGAACGCCCCCGTTTGGTCGTGAACCGTTCCACGCGGCACGTTTTCGTCCAGTTGGTGGACGACACGACCAGCACCACGCTGGCGAGTGCGTCGACCATGGAGCCCGACCTGCGCAAGAGTGAGGACGACAAGACTGCCAAGGCGTCGAAGGTCGGCGAGCTGTTGGCGCAGCGCGCCAAAGCCGCGGGCGTGGATGCTGCGGTGTTCGACCGCGGCGGAAACCGGTATGCCGGTCGAGTCGCCGCCATCGCTGACGGCGCCCGCGAAGGTGGTCTGTCCCTGTGAACGCATTTGTGAACTCGATCCACACTGATCTGAAGAGGAACGTCTGATGGCTGCAGAGCAGCAAGGCCGCGGCGCCGGATCCGGCGCCGCAGGCGGAAACAGTCGCAACGACAACCGTGGCGGAGACCGTCGCGGCGGTGGGCGCGATGGTGGCCGAGGAGGCCAGGACGACCGCAACCAGTACCTCGAGCGCGTGGTCACCATCAACCGTGTCTCGAAGGTCGTCAAGGGTGGTCGTCGCTTCAGCTTCACCGCGCTCGTCGTGGTCGGAGACGGTGACGGCACCGTCGGGGTCGGCTACGGCAAGGCCAAAGAGGTGCCCGCAGCGATTTCCAAGGGTGTCGAGGAAGCCAAGAAGAACTTCTTCCGTGTGCCCAGGATTGCCGGCACCATCCCGCACCCCGTGCAGGGTGAGGCTGCCGCTGGAGTCGTCATGCTTCGCCCGGCCAGCCCGGGTACCGGTGTGATCGCCGGTGGACCGGTCCGCGCCGTGTTGGAGTGCGCCGGTATCCACGACGTGTTGAGCAAGTCGCTCGGCTCGAACAACGCCATCAACATCGTTCACGCTGCGGTGCAGGCGCTACGCGAGCTGGAGCAGCCCGAGGCGGTCGCGGCACGCCGCGGCCTCCCCCTGGAGGATGTTGCGCCGGCAGCCATGCTGCGGGCCCGCGCTGAGGCAGGTGCCTGATGGCCCAACTGAAAGTAACCCAGACCAAGTCGGGAATCGGTGGCAAGCACATGCACCGGGAGACGTTGCGCTCCCTGGGGCTGAAGCGCATCGGTGACACCGTCGTGAAGCCGAACCGCCCGGAGTTCGTCGGGATGGTTCGAACGGTCCGCCATCTGGTGACCGTCGAGGAGGTTGACTGATCATGGCAAAGTCCACAACTGATGCTGCCGCGGTGTCCGGCACCGAGGGCGGGCGTGCGCTGAAGGTGCACCACCTGCGTCCGGCGCCGGGTGCCAAGACGGCCAAGACCCGGGTGGGTCGTGGTGAAGCGAGCAAGGGCAAGACCGCCGGGCGGGGGACCAAGGGCACGAAGGCCCGCTACCAGGTCCCCGAGTCGTTCGAGGGTGGCCAGACGCCCATGCATATGCGTCTGCCCAAGTTGCGTGGGTTCACCAACCCGTTCAAGACGACGTATCAGGTCGTCAACCTCGGGCAGATCGAGACGCTCTTCCCCGATGGTGGCTCGGTGTCCGTCGAGGACCTGGTGGCCAAGGGCGCGGTCCGTAAGGACCAGCCGGTGAAGATCCTCGGAGCCGGTGAGATCTCGGTCGCCGTGCAGATCACGGCGGAGAAGTTCTCCGCCTCGGCCAAGGAGAAGATCGAGGCTGCCGGAGGGTCGGCAACCTCGTCTCTGGGCTGATCATCGTCGTGAGCTCGCGGGGTCTTTAAGGGTTCGTGAGCGCCCTGCACACCCTGTCGAAGCCCCGACCGCTCGCGCAGCGATCGGGGCTTCGTCGTCCACCTCCGGGTGCTATCGTCGCCCGGTCCGCACCCTGATCCCACGGACTGAACCTCAACCGGGATTATCGAGGAGGATCAAGTCGTGCTCTCCGCGTTCGCGCGGGCGTTCAAGACGCCCGATCTTCGTAAGAAGATCTTATTCACGCTGGCCATCATGGCGCTGTTCCGGCTCGGGTCCCACATCCCGGCTCCCGGTATCGACTACAGCCTGGTGCAGCAATGCCAGGCGGCAGCCACCTCCTCCCAGAACTCGGTGCTGGGCTTCGCGAACCTGTTCAGCGGGGGCGCTCTTCTTCAGTTGTCCGTGTTCGCGCTGGGGATCATGCCCTACATCACGGCGGCTATCATCACGCAGCTTCTGACCGTGGTCATCCCGCGTTTCGAGGCACTGAAGAAGGAGGGGCAAGCCGGTCAGACCAAGATGACGCAGTACACGCGGTATCTGACCATCGGCCTGGCCGTACTGCAGTCGTCCACCTTGGTGACCTTCGCGCGCAACCCGGAGAACCTGTTCGGCGCCAGCTGCAGCACGGTGATGCCCGATGAGGGGTGGCCGGTGATCGTGATGATGGTGTTGACGATGACCGCAGGAACCAGTCTGATCATGTGGTTGGGAGAGCTGATCACCGAGAAGGGGATCGGCAATGGGATGTCGTTGCTCATCTTCACCGCTATCGCGGCCGGCTTCCCGGGGTCACTGTTGGCGATCCAGCAGACCTCGTGGGGCACCTTCTCCTTCGTGATGGCCCTGGGGCTGGTCATCATCACCCTGGTCGTCTTCGTCGAGCAGTGCCAGCGACGCATCCCGGTGCAGTACGCCAAGCGGATGATCGGTCGACGCCAATACGGTGGCACGTCGACCTACATCCCGCTGAAGCTCAACATGGCCAACGTGATTCCCATCATCTTCGCCAGCTCGATCCTGACCTTGCCCACCCTGGTAGCCGGGTTCAACCGCAGCTCCGACGGGGCGTCGCCGGGATGGGTGACCTGGATCGAGAACAACCTGGGGGTCGCCGCCAGCGGGTCGTCGTGGATCTACATGGTGGTGTACACCACGCTGATCATCTTCTTCACGTTCTTCTACGTGTCGGTGACCTTCAACCCGGTGGACGTCGCGGACAACATGAAGAAGTACGGCGGCTTCATCCCCGGAATTCGTGCGGGCCGGCCCACTGCCGAGTACCTGGAGTTCGTGATCTCCCGGATCACTACGGTAGGCGCGATCTATCTGGCCGCGCTAGCGTTGCTGCCCTTGATCGCGCTGAACACGTTGGGCGTCTCGCAGGACTTCCCGTTCGGCGGGGCCTCCATCCTGATCGTGGTGGGTGTGGGACTGCAGACGGTCAAGCAGATCGAGTCTCAACTCCAGCAGCACGACTACGAAGGGTTCCTCCGCTGATGCGACTTCTCATCCTCGGCGCACCGGGTGCGGGCAAAGGCACGCAGGCTGCCCACATCGCCAAGCGCCTCGATATTCCCGCCATCTCCACAGGAGACATCTTCCGTAAGAACATCGCGGAGGAGACCGACCTGGGGCTGAAGGTGAAGTCGATCCTGTCCTCGGGTGGTTTCGTGCCCGACGATGTGACCATCGACATCGTCCGCGACCGTCTGACCGAGCCGGATGCTCAGAGTGGGTTCCTGCTGGACGGGTTTCCGCGGACCCCCGGTCAGGTCGAGGCGCTCGACGAGATGCTGAGCGACCAGGGGGCGAGCCTGGACTCGGTTATCGAGCTGACGGTGGACACCGACGAGGTCGTCCAGCGGCTCCTGCAACGCGCCGAGGACCAGGGACGTTCGGACGACACCGAGGAGGTCATCCGCGAACGGATGAGCCTTTACGCCGAGGAGACCGCTCCGCTGTCGAGCATCTACCGCAGTCGGGGGCTGCTGGTGCACGTCGACGGCATGGGCGAGGTCGACGAGGTCACCGACCGGGTCTTCAGGGCCTTGGACTCCATCAGCGACCCAGCCTGAGCGACCTGCCGATGCTGGACGTTGCTGTGATGCCAGAGTCCGTGGGGGAGGTGCTGTGATGTCCTTCCTTCGCCGTTCCAAGATCGAGTCGAAGACCCCGACCCAGATCCACCTCATGCGGGCGGCCGGTCTGGTGGTGGCCGACACGCTCCAGCTCGCTCGAACCCTCTCCGTCGCCGGCACCAGCACCCTCGAGATCGACACCGCGGCGGAGCGGTCCATTCGTGCTGCCGGCGCCGTCCCCTCGTTCAAGGGCTACTACGGGTTTCCGGGGTCGGTGTGTATCAGCGTGAACGACGAGGTGGTGCACGGCATCCCTGGCGCCCGGGTCCTGGCCGAAGGCGACCTGGTTTCCATCGACTGTGGCGCCATCGTCCAGGGCTGGCATGGGGACGCGGCGCTCAGCCTCATCGTCGGAGGCACGGACGGCCCGTCCGCGCGGCCCGATGACGTCGCCCTCCTGCACGACACGGAAGCTTCGATGTGGGCGGGGATCGGGGCGCTGGTGCCAGGGGAGCGGCTCTTCGGAGTCGGCGAGGCGGTGCAGGCCAGCATCGAGCAGGCACACGCACGGCGGGCCGCGCAGGGCCAGGCGCTCACCTACGGCATCGTCGAGGACTTCGTGGGGCATGGCATCGGCACATCGATGCACATGGACCCGAGCGTTCCCAACTACGCCGTGGAGGGCAAGGGGCCGCTCCTGCCGGTGGGGGCCACGCTGGCCATCGAGCCGATGGTCACCCTCGGCACGATCGAGACACGGACCCTCGACGACGAGTGGACGGTGGTCACGACAGATGGGTCACGCGCCGCCCACTGGGAGCACACGGTTGCCATCACCGAGTCCGGGGTGTGGGTGCTGACGGCTCGCGATGGCGGAGCATCCTCGCTGGGTGGCGGTGCTGCCTACGCTCCGCTGGCCTGAGTCGTCGATGGCGCGGGAAACGACCAGCGTGACGATTCGTCGCCTGCTCCCACCGTGACGTAGACTGATCTGTCGGCCCTTCGTGGGCTCATTTTGTGTGCAGCCATCA
Source organism: Ornithinimicrobium sp. (assembly GCA_049646465.1). Lineage (GTDB taxonomy): Bacteria > Actinomycetota > Actinomycetes > Actinomycetales > Dermatophilaceae > Ornithinicoccus. The sequence continues at coordinate 21,385 of JBARVW010000110.1, read as the reverse complement.
GCCAAACCAGTGGAGGACAGAACAGCCTATGGCGAAGAAGGACGGCGTTATCGAGATCGAGGGCACCGTAGTGGAGTCCCTTCCGAACGCGAACTTCCGGGTCGAGCTGAGCAACGGCCACGTCGTGCTCGCTCACATCTCCGGCAAGATGCGTCAGCACTACATCCGTATCCTTCCCGAGGACCGCGTTGTGGTGGAGCTCAGCCCGTACGACCTCACCCGCGGCCGGATCGTCTTCCGCTACCGCTGACCTGCACCCATCACCACCAGCACGACCCGCACCACCTGCACGACTACACCGTTCACACCCAGATCGAAAGATGGCTACTGAAGCTATGAAGGTTCAGCCGAGCGTCAAGAAGATCTGCGACAAGTGCAAAGTGATCCGCCGTAACGGGCGGGTCATGGTGATCTGCGACAACCTGCGCCATAAGCAGCGCCAGGGCTGACGCAAAACCACCAGCACATCGCGGGCTTCATCGCACGCACCACGCAACAAGCAGCACCCGACCCCCGATACGCGGGACGTCACCCTTGGCGCGGAGGCCAAGGACCGCAGGGCACATGCCCGACAAGAAGATGCGGACCGGTGTTGCACCAGACCTCCGTTGACACCCACAGGAGCACCACACGATGGCACGACTCATAGGTGTCGACTTGCCGCGCGACAAGCGCGTCGAAGTCGCACTGACCTACATTTTCGGCGTCGGTCGCACGCGCGCCGAGTCCACGTTGGAGGCCACGGGCGTCGACCCGTCCGTCCGCGTGAAAGACCTCACCGACGAGCAGCTGGTGCTGCTGCGAGACCACCTCGAGGAGCACTTCCGCCTCGAGGGCGACTTGCGCCGCGAGGTTGCCGCCGACATCCGCCGCAAGGTGGAGATCGGCAGCTACCAAGGCATCCGGCACCGCCGTGGTCTGCCCGTTCACGGTCAGCGCACCAAGACCAACGCGCGCACTCGCAAGGGTCCCAAGCGGACCGTCGCCGGCAAGAAGAAGGTCACCAAGTAGCCCCCGGCTGCTTGGTCGCAGAGGAGATTTCGTATGCCCCCCAAGAGCCGTAGTACGGCCGGCGCCCGCAAGGTGCGTCGTAAAGAGAAGAAGAACATCGCCTTCGGGCAAGCTCATATCAAGAGCACCTTCAGCAACACGATTGTCACGATCACCGACCCCACCGGCGCAGTGATCGCGTGGGCCTCATCGGGCCAGGTCGGATTCAAGGGCTCGCGTAAGTCCACCCCCTACGCTGCGCAGATGGCCGCTGAGGCTGCTGCTCGTCGGGCGATGGACCACGGAATGCGCAAGGTCGACGTCTTCGTGAAGGGCCCCGGGTCGGGTCGCGAGACGGCGATCCGCTCGCTGACGGCTGCAGGCCTCGAGGTCGGCGCCATCAGTGATGTCACCCCGCAGGCGCATAACGGTGTGCGCCCGCCCAAGAAGCGTCGCGTCTGAGCGCCGGAAGGTAAAGGTAAGCAAACATGGCCCGATACACCGGCCCCATCACCAAGAAGTCCCGTCGACTCAAGGTCGACCTCGTCGGCGGAGACAAGAACTTCGATCTTCGTCCTTTCCCCCCGGGTCAGCACGGCCGTCGCCGGACCCAGGAGAAGGAGTACCTGACCCAGCTGCAGGAGAAGCAGAAGGCTCGCTTCACCTACGGCGTTATGGAGAAGCAGTTCCGTCGCTACTACGAGGAGGCAGCCCGTCGTCCCGGCAAGACCGGTGACAACCTGCTGACGATTCTCGAGTCGCGTCTGGACAACGTGATCTACCGTGCGGGCCTGGCTCGTACGCGTCGTGCTGCTCGTCAGCTGGTCACCCACGGTCACTTCCACGTGAACGGCCACCGGGTGGACGTTCCGTCGTATCGGGTTGAGACCTACGACATCATCGACGTCCGCCCCAAGTCGGCCCAGACGTTGCCGATCGAGTTGGCTCGTCAGACCTTCGGCGACCGCCCTATCCCGGCGTGGATGAAGGTTGTCCCGGGCACGCTGCAGATCCTTATCCACCAGATCCCCACGCGTGCTCAGATCGACACCATCCTCACCGAGCAGCTGATTGTGGAGCTCTACTCCAAGAACTAGTCGCCACGGGGGCTCGCTCCCATGCACACAAGCAGTTCAGGTATGCGGTGAGATCGGCGTCACGCCGAGGCTCACCGCATACCTGTGGTCGGGTCTGCGGACAGAGACGGATCCGACCGGGAGCCCTCGGGCTCCCCATCACCGGGCATCAAATAGCGGGTGCCCGTGGAAAGGAAGATTCACTGTGCTGATCGCTCAGCGTCCCACCCTGTCCGAGGAGGTCGTCTCCGACGCTCGCTCGCGGTTCACCATCGAGCCCCTCGAGCCCGGTTTCGGTTACACCCTTGGCAACTCCCTGCGCCGCACGCTGCTTTCGAGCATCCCGGGCGCGTCCCTGACCAGCATCCGCATCGACGGAGTGCTGCACGAGTTCTCCACGATTCCCGGGGTCAAGGAGGATGTCACCGAGATCATCCTGAACCTGAAGAGCCTGGTGGTCTCCAGCGAGTTCGACGAGCCCGTCGTGATGTACCTGCGCAAGCAGGGCGCCGGAGCGGTCACCGCTGCCGACATCGCCCCGCCCGCCGGGGTCGAGGTGCACAACCCCGACCTGCACCTTGCCACCCTGAACGACTCGGGCAAGGTCGAGATGGAGCTGACCGTCGAGCGTGGCCGTGGCTACGTCTCGGCCCAGCTGAACAAGTCCCTGGACCAGGAGATCGGTCGCATCCCCGTCGACTCCATCTACTCGCCGGTGCTGGCCGTGACCTACAAGGTCGAGGCCACCCGCGTGGAGCAGCGCACCGACTTCGACCGCCTCGTGCTCGACGTCGAGACCAAGCGCTCGGTCGCCCCCCGGGACGCGATGGCTTCGGCCGGTCGCACGCTGGTGGAGCTGTTCGGGCTGGCCCGCGAGCTGAACTTCGAGGCCGAGGGCATCGAGATCGGCCCGTCGGCCGGTGACGCCGCCTTGGCCTCGGACCTTGCGCTGCCGATCGAGGACCTGGACCTGACCGTTCGGTCCTACAACTGCCTCAAGCGTGAGGGCATCCACACGGTGGGTGAGCTGGTGAGCCGCAGTGAGGCTGACCTGCTCGACATCCGCAACTTCGGTGCCAAGTCGATCGACGAGGTCAAGGACAAGCTCGGCGAGATGAGCCTGGCCCTGAAGGACAGCCCCCCCGGGTTCGACCCCAGCACGGCCGACTACTCCGAGGACGACTCGATCGAGGATGACGGCGACGTGAGTTTCGCCGAAGACGAGCAGTACTGATTTTTTCGCTGAAGGAGACACAGCATGCCTACCCCCACGAAGGGCCCGCGTCTTGGCGGCGGTCCGGCGCACGAGCGCCTGATCCTGGCCAACCTCGCCACTGCCCTGTTCGAGCACGACCGCATCACCACGACCGAGGCCAAGGCCAAGCGGATGCGTCCGCTGGCCGAGCGCCTCATCACTTTCGCCAAGCGTGGTGACCTCCACGCGCGTCGTCGCGTCATGACCACGATCGGTGACAAGGGTGTCGTGCATCGCCTGTTCACCGAGATCGCCCCGGACATGTCCGAGCGCGCTGGTGGATACACCCGCATCACCAAGATCGCCCCGCGCAAGGGCGACAACGCCCCGATGGCGGTGATCGAGCTGGTCCGCGAGCCGCTGGCCAAGAAGAAGGTCGTCGAGCAGGCCGAGGGCGCGACCAAGCGTTCCGCCCGCGACCGTGCAGCTGCCGACGAGTCCGCAGCCGACGAGACCGAGTCGGTGGACGCACCCGCCGTTGAGGCCGCCGAGCCCGATGCCGACGTCGCCGAGGCCGAGATCGAGCAGGCCGACGCTGCCGAAGAGGCGGGCGTCGAGGTTGCCGCCCCTGCGGAGCTGGTGGAGGTCAACGACGTGAGCACCGAAGACACGACGGAGACCGCCAACACCAAGTCGGACGACGCCTGAGCGAGCTCTTTGCCCTGAACACCTGACCGTCCCCCGTGCAAGGGGGGCGGTCAGTGTGTTTGTCGTGCCCTTCCGGGCCGGACGCCAGCCGACAAGGTGGCCGGGTCCGCCTGGTCCGTCGCGGATGGGGGTGGTTCATGAGGTCACCTAGGGTGGTGGGCTGTGCCTGCTTCCTCAACGCCGCTGCGCCTACGGCTGGACCTCGCCTACGACGGCACCCACTTCTTCGGCTGGGCGACCCAGCCCGGCTTTCGTACGGTCCAGCAGACGGTCGAGTTGGCCTGGGGGACCATCCTGCGGGACACACCGCCGAGTCTGACGGTGGGCGGGCGGACCGACGCCGGAGTGCACGCCCGAGGCTCGGTGGCCCATCTCGACGTGGACCCCGGCCGCTGGGAGGCTCTGCCGGCGCATCGCCCACGACCTCCTGAGGAGTCGGCGTGGGCCCGCCTATCGGGGGTGCTGCCGGACGACATCGTGGTTCGCCGTGTGCGGGTGGCACCGCCCGGCTTCGATGCTCGGTTCTCGGCCCTGCACCGCCGGTACACGTACCGCATCTGTGACCGCCCGAGCACAGCAGACCCCCTACGACGTTTCGACACGGTGGTGCTGAAGCAGACTCTCGACGTGGATGCCATGAATGCCGCGTCAGCCACCGTGCTCGGCTTTCACGACTTCGCGTCGTTCTGCCGGAGGCGGGAAGGCGCGACGACCGTGCGGACGCTTCAGCGCTTTGAGTGGACCCGGGAACCCGACGGGACGGTCGTGGGCACGCTCGTCGCCGATGCCTTCTGCCACAGCATGGTCCGCGCGCTGGTGGGAGTCGTCATCCCCGTGGCGACGGGACGCGAGCCGCTCACCTTCCCCGCGGAGGTCCTGCGGGCGCGTCAACGGCATTCGGCGGTGACGGTGATGCCGGCCCGGGGTCTGTGTCTGGAAGAGATCGTCTATCCCGACGACGACCAGGTTGCGGCCCGAGCCGAGGTCGCTCGCGCACGCCGCGACGAGCCTGACCTATCGGGAGCTGGTGCGAGCGAACTGTCGGATGCAGAGCGGGACGAAGACGACCAGTAGCACTGCGATGCCGATGAACACAGTGATGATGGGGTACTGGATGCCGAAGGTGTCGCGGACCATGCCCTCCTGGGTGTTGCCGAAGAGATCCCGGGCCGCCTGAACGAGCGCGGAGACAGGATTCCAATTGGCGAAGATCTCCAGTGGACGGGGCAGACTCTCAGCCGGCACGAAGGCGTTGGAGATGAAGGTAATGGGGAACAGGACCATGAACGACGCGTTGTTGATCGTCTCCGGAGTCTTCACGATCATCCCCAGCAAGGCCATCACCCAGCTGAAGGCATAGGAGAACAACAAAAGCAGGCCCACGCCAGCCAAAAACGAGGGCACGCCGTTGGTGAATCGCCATCCGACGACGAAGCCGGTAAGGATCATGATGACCATGGAGATCCCGTTGAGGCACAGGTCGGAGTTGGTCCGCCCGATCAGGACCGCTGAGGGATTCATCGGCAGCGTCCGGAAGCGGTCGATCAGCCCCTCCTTCAGGTCCTGGGCCATCGCCGCCCCGGAGAAGGTGGAGCCGAAGACCACGGTCTGGGCGAAGATCCCGGCCATCAAGAAGTTGGTGTAGTCCACACCGGGGATGTCGATGATGCCGCTGTAGACCTGGCTGAACAGCAGGACGAACATGATCGGCTGCAACACCGCGAAGATGAGCATGTCGGGGGAGCGCTTGATCTTGCTCAGGTTGCGCCAGGTGACCGTCCAACCGTCGGCGAGCCAGGTGGAGAAGGGGCCGGTCACCTCCGGCTCGAAGGGCTCGTGGGTGGCTCGGGTGGTCGCTGTCGTGGTGGTCATGCGGAGATCTCCTGATCCTGCGTGGTGTCCGAGTCATCCTCGGTATCTTCGGCCCGGTGGCCGGTCAAGGTGAGGAAGACGTCGTCGAGAGTGGGGCGTCGCATGCCGGCGTCGTGCAGGGCCACGGAGCCGGAGTCCAGGGCGGCCAGCATGCGTTGCAGGGCCAGCGGCCCCTCGTCCACCGTGACGTCGATCTGGCGTCGGTCGTCGCTGACGTTGGGCTCGCCTGTGCCGTGGCGGCGCAGGATCTCCTGCGCCGCGTCGCTGTCGCTGCCCCGCACCAAGGACACCACGACGCGATGACCACCGATCTGCGCCTTCAGCTCATCGGAGGTGCCCGATGCGATGACTTTGCCGGCGTCGATGACCGAGATGTGGTCGGCCAGGTAGTCGGCCTCTTCGAGGTACTGAGTGGTGAGCAACACGGTCGTGCCCCCCTTGACCAGATCGTTGATGGTCTCCCACAGGCCGATCCGGCTGCGCGGGTCCAAGCCCGTCGTTGGCTCGTCGAGGAAGAGGATGCGGGGGTTGTTGACCAATGCGCCTGCCAGGTCGATGCGGCGCCGCATCCCACCGGAGAAACCTTTGACCGGTCGGTCACCAGCCTCAGCGAGACCGAAGGCGTCGATCAGCTCGCGCGCCCGTGCTCGGGACTTCCTGATGCCCAGGTGATAGAGCCGACCGACCATCTCCAGGTTCTCCAGGCCGGTCAGGTTCTCGTCGACGGCGGCATACTGACCGGAGGCGCCGATCATGCTGCGCACCTGTTGAGGATGGGCCAGCACGTCGACGCCGTCGACGGTGGCGGTGCCCGAGTCGGGTCGGATGAGGGTGTTGAGCACCTTGACGGTGGTCGTCTTGCCGGCGCCGTTGGGGCCCAGCAGCCCCTTGACGGTGCCCTCGGGAACGCTGAGGTCGAGCCCGGCCAGGGCGTGGACGGTGGCGGACCGCGACGAGTACGTCTTGGTGAGGCCTTGAGCTTCGATGATGGGCACGCGGGCTCCCCCCTTCAGGTGGACGAGCGGATTCAGGAGTCACATGGTATGTCGGGCCTCTGACACACCTCACCCCTTTAAGAACGCCGTGACATGCTCGGCCCATGGATGAGCAACAGATTCGCGCACAGTTGGAAGCCAAGCGCGACGAGCTGGTCGAGCAGCGAGCGGTGTTGACGCGTCCGCAACAGGATCAGGGCAGCATCAGCTTCGGCAAGCGAGTCGGCGACGGAACGGCCATGGCGGTGGACCGCATGAGTGCCGTCACCGCCCACGACAGCCTGGGGGTGGGCCTCAAGCAGGTGCAGCGTGCCCTGGACAAGCTGGACGAAGGGACCTACGGGTTCTGCGACGAGTGTCATGAACCGATCGGGGTCGGCAGGCTGGAGGCCAGGCCCATCTCCACCCGGTGCGTAAAGCATGGCTGAAACGGGCCCGACGAGGCAGACAAGGGTGCTGGGGGGAACGTCTCCGGGCCGATCAGTGGCCGATGTCGGTGATCTGACATACCTTCGTCCCAGCGGCACATCGGAGTGCCCTCTGAGACCACTGGAGTCACGATGGGTCGATTCGCTGCCGCTGTGTCCACCACCGTGGCGTTGGTCGGGCTGCTGGCCGCGCCGGCCGCCGGTGTGGGCGCACTGTCTACCCCTGGCCCGGCCGTCGCCGCGACGTCCCTGCCGGGCCAACAGGACGTTCCGACCGTCACCCTGGTCGGCAGCCTGCAGGACGAGCTCGGATGTGAAACCGAGTGGGACCCTGCGTGCACCGACACCGCGCTGGAGCCGCCCTCCGGGGCCACCAGCGCCTACACCGGCACCTTCGACGTCCCCGCCGGCAGCTACGAGTACAAGGTCGCACTGAACGGGGCCTTCGACGAGACCTACCCAGCGCAGAACGTGCCCCTGGTGATCGAGGGACCGGCCACCCTCCAGTTTTCCTTCGACCCCGACTCCGAGGCAATCGCCGTCCTGCCGACCGAGCTGTCCGGGCCGGTGACGCCGACCGACGAGGCCTACGCCTCCGACAGCCTTCGTGAGCCGGTCACCGGGGAGCAGTTCTACTTCGTGATGGCCGACCGGTTCGCCAACGGTGACCCCGACAACGACCTGGGGGGCCTTGAGGGTGATCGCCTGGCCACCGGGTTCGACCCGCAGGACAAGGGGTTCTACCACGGTGGCGACCTCGCAGGCGTTCTGGACCAGATGGACTACATCCAGGATCTCGGCACGACAGCGATCTGGCTCACGCCGTCGTTCAAGAACCGCCCGGTCCAAGGCACCGGGGAGAACGTCAGCGCGGGCTACCACGGCTACTGGATCACCGACTTCACGCAGATCGACCCCCATTTGGGCAGCAACGACGAGATGGAAGCGCTGATCGAGGAAGCACACTCGCGTGGGATGAAGGTCTATTTCGACATCATCACCAACCACACGGCTGACGTCATCGACTACGAGGAGGGTGAGTACTCCTACATCGACAAGGCCACCTCGCCCTATACCGATGCCGATGGGGACGTCTTCGACGACAAGCAGTTCGCCGGCACCGAGGACTTTCCCGAGGTCGACCCCGCGACATCCTTCCCCTACACGCCCTTCTTCAACTCCGACGCCGACGCCACCGTCAAGGTGCCGCAGTGGCTGAACGACCCGCGGCTCTACCACAACCGCGGTGACTCCACCTTTGCCGGGGAGTCCAGCGAGTACGGCGACTTCGTCGGCCTCGATGACCTGTGGACCGAGCGGGCCGACGTCACCGACGGCATGATCGACATCTACTCCACCTGGGCGCAGTTCGGTATTGACGGCTTCCGCATCGACACCGTCAAGCACGTGAACACCGAGTTCTGGCAGAAGTTCAGCCCGGAGGTGCTCCAGGCAGCCCGGGAGCAGAACGAGGACTTCTTCATGTTCGGTGAGGTGTACGACGCGGACCCCACCTACTTGTCGACCTTCACGACCGAGGCCAAGATCCAGGCGGTCATCGACTTCGGGTTCCAGGCCCGCAGCATCGACTTCGCCAAGGGCGACCCGACCACGGCGATGCGCGACTTCTACGCTCAGGACGACTACTACACCGACACGGACTCCAACGCCTACCAGCTCCCGACCTTCACCGGTAACCACGACATGGGCCGGGCCTCGATGATGCTGGCAGAGCAGGGTTTCGAGGGTGAAGAGCTCCTTGAGCGCGTCGAGCTGTCCAACGAGCTGATGTTCCTGACGCGCGGTCAGCCGGTGGTCTACTACGGCGACGAGCAGGGCTTCATCGGCGCGGGCGGAGACAAGGACGCCCGTCAGGACATGTTCGCCACCCAGACGCAGCAGTATGCCGAGGAGCCGGTCCTGGGAGGCCCCTCCGGGAGCCTGGAGCGCTACGACCCGGACCACCCGCTCTACCAGCAGATCGCGGGTTTGGCGGCGCTGCGCGAGGCCCACCCGACGCTGGTGGACGGAGCCCAGATCCACCGCTACGCCTCCTCCGCCGAAGGCATCTTCGCGTTCAGTCGCATCGACCCGGCTTCCAAGGTCGAGTACGTCGTCGTGGCGAACAACTCGTCGTCGGCCGAGACGGCCTCGATCCCGACCTATCGCGCCCGCGGGGCCTACTCCGGCATCTATGGGGACGACGCCTCCCTGAAGACGGACCGGGACGCCCGGCTCACGGTGACGGCAAAGCCGCTGTCGGTGCAGGTTTATCGAGCCGAGGACACGCTGCCCTCGCGCGAGGAAGCGCCCGCCGTCTTCATGACTTCTCCTTCGGCCGGTGGCGTGGTCGGAGGACGCGCAGAGATCGCTGCCGCCGTTCCGGCGAACGCCTTCGCTCAGGCCAGCTTCCTCTATCGCCCTGTGGGCACCTCGGACTGGAGCGCACTCGGCACGGACGACAACGCGCCCTACCGGGTCTTCCACGACGTCAGCGGGTTTGCCGACGGCACCTTGCTGGAGTACCGCACGGTGCTCAAGGACCTTGACGGCAACCTGTCCGCGGCGCGCTCCTACGGCATCGTGGGAGACCCTGCACCGAGCTCCGGCGGCGGTGGCGGTGGCGGCGGCGGGCCCGTAGGCCCCGTAGAGCAGCCCCAGGCGGTCTCGGTGCCGGGCGACCACAACTCCGAGATGGGGTGCACGGCAGACTGGCAGCCCGACTGCGAGCAGGCCCAGCTGAGCCTTGACGCCAAGGACATGATCTGGAAGGGGACCAAGGACATCCCGGCCGGCAGTTATGCGTTCAAGGCGGCCGTCAACAACTCCTGGGACGAGAACTACGGGGCAGGGGGGGTGTCGGACGGATCCAACGTCCCCTACAACGCCCCCGGTGGACCGGTCAGCTACTACTACGACCATGCCACGCACTACGTGACCAACGACGCCATCGGGCCAATTCTCACGGCCCCGGGCAGCTTCCAGGAGGAGCTCGGGTGCGGTGGTGACTGGATGCCGGACTGTATGCGGCCGTGGTTGCAGGACCTCGATGGCGATGGCGTGTTCAGCTGGTCCTCGACGCAGATCCCCGCCGGTAACTACGAGTTCAAGGTGGCGCACGAGTTGTCTTGGGACGAGAGCTACGGGGCCGAGGGTGGGGAGGGCAACGTCGCCCTATCCGTCCCTGCGGATGGCATCGTGGTCACTATCACCTACGACCCAGCCACCCACGAGATCACCACGAGCAGCTCTCAAGCCGGGGTGGCTCCGGACCTGAGCGCGGCCAAGGCCTACTGGCTGAGCACCGACCTCATTGCCGTGCCTGCGGTGGAGAACCCGGAGCTGACCTCCTGGCGTCTGCACGACGCCCCGGATGGAGGCCTGAAGGTCGACGCCGAGGCGCTGACCGGCGGTGGCTCTGCGGAGCTGACCCTCGATCCTGACGGCGTGCCTGCCGCTCTCGTCGAGCAGTACCCGCGGGTGGAGGGATATCTTGCGTTGCGGTTGGATAAGAAGACCTCCAAGCAGGCCAAGACCCTGCTGAAGGGCCAGGTGGCGGTGGCCGCCTACGACGATCTCGGCCGGCTGAGCGACGCCACGGGTCTGCAGACCCCCGGTGTTCTGGACGAGCTGTACGCCGAGAAGGCGCAGAACGCCTCGTTCGGCGTCTCGTGGAAGGGGCCGAAGCCCCTGCTGAGGGTGTGGGCCCCGACGGCACAGACGGTGCAGGTCGTGCTGTGGGATGCCGACTCCGCCGCGGACGCCCCGGTCGAGGAAGGGGTGACGGTCCCCATGAAACTGCGCCGCGATGGCTCGTGGACGGTGACCGGAGACCGGGACTGGAAGGGCCAGCGCTACCTGTACGCAGTGACCGTCTTCGTGCCCGAGACCGGCCGTGTCGAGACGAACTACGTTACCGACCCCTACTCCACGGCGCTGACGCTGAACTCGACCAAGTCGGTGCTCGTGGACATGGACGACACGGCCTACCAACCGGAGATCTGGCGGGACGCATCCGCACCCGCCCTCGAGCGCGAGGTCGACCAGAGCATCTACGAGCTGCACGTGCGCGACTTCTCCCGGGAAGACCCGGATGTGCCGGAAGAGCTGCGAGGCTCCTACCTCGCTTTCGCCGAGGACGGCTACGGGCGTCGGCACCTGCAGGACCTGGCTGAGGCCGGACTCAACACCGTGCACCTGCTGCCGACGTTCGATATAGCGTCGATCGAGGAGGACCCCGCCGAGCAGAGCGAGCCGGAGTGCGACCTTTCCTCCTTCGCCCCGGACGGCACGGAGCAGCAGCAGTGCGTCAAGGCCGCGGCAGCGGACGACGCCTTCAACTGGGGATATGACCCCTGGCACTTCTTCGCCCCGGAGGGTTCCTACGCGTCAACCTCCCAGAACGCCGACGGAGGAGCGCGGGTCGCTGAGTTCCGCACGATGGTCGGCGGGTTGCACGACATCGGCCTACGGGTCGTGCTGGATGAGGTGTTCAACCACACGGCGGCTTCGGGTCAGTCGGACCAGTCGGTGCTGGACCGGGTCGTCCCGGGCTACTACCACCGGCTCAATGAGGTCGGCGCGGTGGAAACCTCAACCTGCTGCCAGAACGTCGCGACCGAGCATGCCCTGGCCCAGAAGCTGATGGTGGACTCCGTGGTCCTCTGGGCGCGCGACTACAAGGTCGACGGCTTCCGGTTCGACCTGATGGGCCACCACAGCCAGGCCAACATGAACGCCATCCGCGAGGCACTGGACGAGCTGACTGTGAAGCACGACGGTGTGGACGGGTCGGCGGTCACGCTCTACGGCGAAGGGTGGAACTTCGGAGAGGTAGCCGACAACGCGCTGTTCGACCAGGCGACCCAGGGCCAGTTGGACGGGACGAGCATCGGCACGTTCAACGACCGGATGCGGGATGCCGTGCGCGGCGGTGGACCGTTCGACGAGGACCCCGGCACGACCGGGTTCGGCTCCACCGGAGACAACCCGCACGACACCGACCTGGTGCAGCTGGGGCTCGTAGGCAACCTGCGCGGCTTCAGCTTCACGAGCGCCGAGACCTCTGAGAAAGTCAACGGCGAAGACATCGACTACAACGGTTCGCCGGCGGGGTATGCCGCGCAACCCTGGCACGTGGTCAACTACGTCGACGCCCACGACAACGAGACGCTCTTCGACTCTTTGACGCTGAAGGTGCCTGAAGACCTCCCGATGAGCGACCGGGTGCGGCTCAACACGCTGTCGATGGCCACCGTGTCGCTGAGCCAGGGCATCTCGTTCTGGCATGCCGGCTCGGACCTGCTGCGAAGCAAGAGCTTGGACCGCAACTCCTACGACAGCGGCGACTGGTTCAACACGCTGGACTTCACCAAGACGGACAACGGCTTCGGCCGGGGCCTACCACCGGCGGCGGACAACGAGGACAAGTGGCCGTTCATGCAACCTTTGCTCGCCGACGCGGCCGCGAAGCCAGCGCCCGACGACATCGAGAAGTCCTCGGCCATGTCTCAGGACCTGCTGCGGCTGCGGTACTCCTCACCCCTCTTCCGACTCGGCGATGCCGACATGATCAGCGAGAAGGTGTCGTTCCCGGTCTCGGGGGCCCGCCAGGGCCGCCCCGACGTGATCGTCATGCACATCGACGACACGAAGGGCGAGGACGTCGATCCCGACCGTGCGGGAGTCCTGGTCGTCTTCAACTCCTCAGGTGAAGCTGTGCAGCAGTCGGTGCCCGGTCAGCGCGGGACACCGTGGAAGCTGGCCACGATCCAGCGCAACGGCGGTGACGAGGTCGTCAAACAGTCCTCGTGGGACTCGCTCCGCGGCGTTGCGAAGGTGCCGGCCTACACCGTTGCCGTCTTCGAGCGGAGGCCGATCAAGCCCTCTGTCGTGCCGAAAGACCCGATCCGCTGTCTGACGACCAGCGCCACCTCCGAATGTCCGCCTCGGGGACGGAGTGGCCCCACCGAATAGGTCGCGCCTACAGAGACGACCCCGCACGAGGGGGCGGGTCCACCGGCACTGCGCAGGTGTAGACGACGACCCGTTTGGCGGCCGGGTTGCCGGCGCCGACCCGTCGGTAGCGCTGCAGCACCTCGATCAGCTCCGCACGCAGAGCCGTCAGCTGCTCGGCGCTCACCTGCACGAGATGGTCCTCCAATCCCGCGACCTGCCAGGCCGGTGGCCAGTCACCGCGGTGCTCGACCCAACCGCGGGCCCGGTCGCCGAAGTGCTCGACGTAGTCCAGTGCGAGCCACTGGGCCACCGAACGCTCATCCTCGTCCTCCAGGCCGGTCGGCTCGAGGTCATCGGGGTCCGGGGAGAGGTCGGCCGAGGTGTCGTCCGCGGCCTGCCACACCCGTCGGCGTCCCCCGCTGGGCGGCGACTCGTGGATGAGCTCGACCTCGGCCAGGCGTCGGAGGTGATAGCTCGTGGCGCCGCTGTTGGTGGCCAGGGCACGCGCGAGGTCGCTGGCACTCGCCGGTCCGTGCACCCGCAGATGAGCGAGCAGCCGCGAACGCAGCGGGTGGGCCAGCACCCGCAGAGCGATCCCACTGGAGCGACCCCGCGGGGAGGTCTGACCCGGTTGGCTCATGCTCCACACCGTACCCAGGGAGCCGTTCTATGCACAATAGTTATGCATAGAACGGCTCCATCCGGCGCTCGATCGGACCTCGTCGGCCTGCTGACCTGCGCTAACGCTGGAGTTGGGTCCCGGTTGGCTGCGTCCGTAGTATTGAGGGCTGTTGCCCCCCGTTCGACTCACAAAGGTTTGCACTGTGCGCACCTACTCACCCAAGGCCGGCGAGATCACTCGCGCCTGGCACATCATCGACGCCTCGGACGTCGTCCTGGGACGCCTCGCGTCCCAGACCGCGATCCTGCTCCGTGGCAAACACAAGGCGACGTACGCCCCCCATATGGACATGGGCGACTTCGTCATCATCATCAACGCCGAGAAGGTCGCGCTGACCGGCTCGAAGCTGGCCACCAAGAAGTCCTACACCCACTCCGGCTACCCCGGTGGCCTGCGCGAGATGGGCTACGAGGAGATGCTGGCCAAGCACCCGACGCGCGCCGTCGAGAAGGCGATCCGCGGCATGGTCCCGAAGAACTCCCTGGGCCGTCAGCAGCTCAGCAAGCTGAAGGTGTATGCCGGTGAGGCCCACCCGCACGCCGCCCAGCAGCCCGTCCCGTACGAGATCTCCCAGGTCGCGCAGTAAGGAACTTTGATGACCGTCAACGACACTGAAATCGACGCAGATGACGTCGAACTGACCGAGTACACGAGCGAGTCGAGCAGCACCGCGCCCACCGCGGAACGTCGCTCCGTCACCGCTCCCGGCGCAGCCACCGGCCGCCGCAAGCAGGCCATCGCCCGCGTGCGGATCGTCCCCGGAACCGGCGAATGGAAGATCAACGGCCGCTCGCTCGCGGAGTACTTCCCGAACAAGGTGCACCAACAGATCGTGCACGAGCCGCTGACGGTGCTGGACCTCGTCGGCGCCTACGACGTGTTGGTCCGCGTGCACGGTGGTGGCCCCTCCGGCCAGGCCGGTGCTGTCCGCCTTGGGGTGGCCCGTTCGCTGAACGGCATCGACGAGGAGCTGAACCGTCCGGCTCTGAAGAAGGCCGGCCTGCTGACTCGGGACGCCCGTGTCCCCGAGCGCAAGAAGGCTGGCCTGAAGAAGGCCCGTAAGGCTCCTCAGTACAGCAAGCGCTGACCGCTCTTTCCGGTCGCCGTCAGACCCCGATCCCCGCCGCCTGGGGGTCGGGGTCTTGTCGTTCCGCCGTGGACGAGGTGGTGGGCCGTCGTCGCGACGGGCGCCGTCGGGTGGAGCCACTGCTCGCGCGCGCCGGAAGCGTCACGACGTTCTCCAGATGCGGATAGGCCGCAGTGCTGTGCGGGAGAGCGATCGCGGCGACGAAGTGCTCCTGGAACCGGGGCTCGATCGCGGTCTCGACCTTGTCGATGCGCTCCACGACCGCTTCGACGTCCCGTCGGGACGCCACCGACAGCAGCGCCATCAGCGACCCTCGGCCCGCAGAGTTGCCGACGGACTGCACCCGGGTGGTGTCGCAGTCCGGGATCAGGCCCAGGACCATGGCGTAGACGGGGTCGATGTGTGAGCCGAAGGCCCCGGTCAGCCGGATCTCGTCGACCTCCACGACGCCGAGCTCGTCCATCAGGAGTCGGCACCCGGCCTGGAGGGCCGCCTTGGCCAGCTGGATGGCGCGCACGTCGGCTTGGGTCACGTCGATCACCGGGTCGTGGCAGAGACGGTAGGCGTAGGTCCGACCCTGCTCGACGATGCGTTCGCTGCCTCCGTTCGGCGCTCTGATGGTGCCGTCGGGCCCGATCACTTCGGCCAGGAAGAGCTCGGCTACGGCCTCGATGATGCCCGAGCCGCAGATGCCGGTGATGCCGACGCGTTGCACGGAGCGGGCGAACCCTGGCTGGTCGGACCAACGAGCGGCGCCGATGACCCGGATGCGCGGCTCCAGGGTGTCCCGGTCGATCCGGACCCGCTCGATGGCTCCGGGGGCCGCGCGCTGCCCGCTGGATATCTGGGCCCCTTCGAAGGCCGGACCAGTGGGGGAGGAAGCCGCCACGAGGCGGGTGGAGTTGCCCAGCACGATCTCGGCGTTGGTGCCCACGTCGACCAGCAGGGTCAGCGGATCACCGTGGTGCGGTGCCTCCGCCAGCACCATCGCTGCGGCGTCGGCGCCGACGTGTCCGGCGATGCACGGCGGGATGTAGACCTGGGCGCCGGGGTGCACGCCCAGGTCCAGCTCCGAGGCCGGCACGGTCACGGACTCGGTGGTCGCCAACGCGAAGGGGGCGGACCCCAGCGGGGTTGGATCCAGGCCGAGCACCAAGTGATGCATGATCGGGTTGCCGACCAGCGTGACGTCGAGGATGTCGCGTGGTTCGACTCCGGCGGTGCGGGTGAGCTCGATGACCATCTCGGCCAGTGCGCCACGGACCGCAGCGGTGAGCCGGGCCGCCCCACCGGCGTTCATCATCACGTAGGAAACCCGACTCATCAGGTCCTCACCGAAGGAGATCTGCGGGTTCATCCTCCCGGCGGAAGCCAGCACCTTCCCGGTATGCAGATCGCACAGGTGGCCCGCCAGGGTCGTGGACCCGATGTCGAAGGCCACCCCGAAGATCTGGTCGCGCAGTCCCGGCCACACTGCCACCACGCGGTGCCCACCGTGGATCGCGGCCGTGATCCAAGAGTCGGCCTCACCGGTGATGGCCTGCAGGGCCGTAAGCACGCTGAGGTCGACGGTCACGTCGTCGATCTGCCACTGCTGCTGCACCGCGGCCCTCAGCCGCTGGGCCGCTCCGGTGGCATCGGCCATGGTCGCCGCCGCGAGGTGCACGTAGTGCAGCGTCAGCACAGGATCGACTGCGACCTCCAGGCGCCCGGCGTCCTTGCGGACCACCTGGCGGTGCACCTGGCTGGCTTCGGGTACGTCGATGACGACGTCCCGGAGTATCTCGGCGGCACAACCCAGCCGGCATCCGGCAGGGAGTGCTCGGAGCCCGTTGTAGGAGGTCTCGACCCCCTGGCGAGGGGACAGCCGTCCCGGATCGGGGTCGATCCCGGGCCGCGCACCCACCTCGACCTGACATCGCCCGCAGATGCCGAGCCCCCCGCAGACCGAGTCCAGGTCGACGCCGAGTGAGCGGGCCGCCTCGAGGACGCTGGTGCCCGCTCTCACCATGCCACGACGTCCAGAGGGCATGAAGGACACCTCAACCGAGCCGACTGCAGCGCCATCGTTGCTCACGACTCGACTCCTAGACCCCGCTGCCGGGGCGAGCCCCCCGGCGATTGGTGCGGCGACGCGGCGCTCCCTGGACGTCGGAGTCCGGCGGGCGGTTGACCGAGATCCAGGTCGAGCAGTTCCTGTCGTTGCCGGTGAGCACGTCCGCCGCACGCAGCATCGAGCGGACCTCGGGCTCCAGGGGGTTGGTGATGGCCGAGGTCAGCCCCGCGCCGACCGCCATCGCCAGGAACCCGGCGTTGATGGTGGCCCGGTTGGGCAGGCCGAAGCTGATGTTGGACGCGCCGCAGGTGGTGTTGACCCCCAGCTCGGTGTGCAGCCGGTGGACCAGCGACAACACCTGGCGTCCGGCCGAGCCGATGGCGCCGATCGGCATGACCAGCGGGTCCACCACGATGTCCTCCGCACCGATGCCGTAGTCGGCCGCCCGGTGGACGATCCTTGTCGCCACCTCGAACCGCACGTCCGGGTCCTCATTGATGCCGTTCTCGTCGTTGGTGATCACCACCACCGCTGCTCCGTGCTTCGCCACCAACGGCAGCACGGTCTCCAAGCGGTCCTCCTCGCCGGTCACCGAGTTCACCAGAGCCTTGCCCTGGTAGGCAGAGAGTCCCGCTTCGAGGGCGGCGACGATGGAGGAGTCGATGGACAGCGGCACGTCGACGACCGACTGAACGCGGCGGATCGCCTCAGCCAGGATCGCAGGCTCATCGGCGAGCGGGATGCCGGCGTTGACGTCCAGGATCGCGGCCCCCGCAGCCACCTGGGCGATGGCGTCGGCCTCGACCCTGCTGTAGTCGCCGACCTTCATCTCCTCGGCCAGGAGCGTGCGACCCGTGGGGTTGATCCGTTCGCCGATGATGGCGAACGGTCGGTGGTAGCCGATGACGACCTCTCGCGTGGCCGAGCTGAGGATGGTCTCCTTCACGGGTGGGCACCTCCTGTGCGGTTGTGGTTCGCGAGCGAGTGGCGGTCCCGGCGGGATGCGCGGGTCGAGCGGACGAGGTAGCCCAACGTGTCGTCGTCGAAGCGTGCCTCGAGGTCGGCGACGGCTGCATCGACCTCCGAGACCAGGTCAGCGGAGCAGGCGCGGTGGGCCTGATGCCAACCGTCTGCATAGTGCCGCGAACCGGCCTCGCCGCGGCCGGTGGCCGCCCGGAGGATGGCCGTCTGGAACCGCGCCGACAAGGACCGCGTCTGTCGCCTCTGTCCATCGCGGGCCAGCACGCTGCTCGGGATCTGACCCCACCACAGGACCGTGAGCTGAGGCCCTCCCCGACGTGCAGGTCGCATCGGGTGGACTCAGCCGACCGGCAGCGACGGTGACGCTGACCGTGGTGCCTCGCCGACCGGCGTTGCCCTGGGGTGAGCGCCGCGGGACATCACCATCTCCTTGGCCATCTCCGCCGCGACGGCGGCATCCCGACAGTAGGCGTCGGCGCCGACGGCCACGCTGAACTCCTCGTTGACCGGGGCCCCGCCGACCAGCACTATGTAGTCGTCCCGGATGCCCTTGTCGACCATCGCGTCGATCACGACCTTCATGTAGGGCATGGTCGTGGTCAGCAGGGCGGACATGCCCAGGATGTCGGGGCGATGCTCCTCGAGTGCCTGCAGGTACGTCGCTGCGTCGTTGTTGATCCCGATGTCGATGACCTCGAAGCCAGCACCTTCCATCATCATCGCCACGAGGTTCTTGCCGATGTCGTGGATGTCGCCTTTCACCGTGCCGATCACCACCTTGCCGACGGATTCGGCGCCGGTCTCGGCCAGCAGGGGTCGCAGCAAGGCCATTCCGGCCTTCATCGCGTTCGCCGCCAACAACACCTCGGGCACGAACAGGATGCCGTCGCGGAAGTCGACGCCGACGATCCGCATCCCCTCCACCAGCGCCTCGTTGAGGACCTTCTGCGGAGGCCACTGACGATCCAACAGGATCTGGGTGCCCAGAGCGATCTCCTCGTGCATCCCGTCGTAGAGGTCGTCGTGCATCTGCTCGACCAGCTCGGCGGTCTCGAGGGTGGTGAGATCCAGATCGTCGTCGTTCATGGGTGTGTCTCCTGCCTCGCCGGCTGGCTCATCCGCATACCGAGAACGAGCTGTCTTGGTTGATCTCGCGGTTGCGAGAGAAGCACGACAGATCGATGCAGGCGCCCGTATAACGCCCCGTGACCTGCAGCGGATCGCCGTCGTGGTCGTGTCCGGCCTCGACGGCTTCGATCAGCTCGGCCATCAGATGGCCGGCGAACGGTGCGTTCTTGAACTGGTTGCCCGACGTCCCGATGGCGACGTAGAAGCCGTCGAGGTCGCTGCGGTCGTAGATCGGGATCCAGTCGTCGGCAACGTCGTAGATGCCGACGATGCCCCGCGGCTGGTGGGGGATCTGCAGGCCGGGGATGCGCCGCGCCAGCCGCAGTGTCTGCCGGTCCCACCCCTGCGCAGTGACCGTGGGACGGTATCCGTCGGGGGAGTCCAGCCATTCCAGCTCGTCGCAGGCCGGCTCGAGCGACCCGATGGCCAGCATGCCCCCGGCTTCGGGCTTCATGTAGACCCCGGTGTCCTCATCGACCAGCATGTGCGTGATCGGCGATCCGTCCGTGCCTCGGGGTGAGGGCAGGTGGTGCACCTCCTGACGCATCGGTCGGGTGCGGATGGTCATGGTGCTGCTGAGGCCGGCCAGGTCGTTGACCCGGGCGGAGTCGGGACCGGCCACGTTGACCACGACGGGTGCGCTCAGCACGGTGCCCCCGCTCAGGGTGACCCCGCGGACGCGACCGTCGCGGCGGTTGACGGCGCTGACGGTGGAGTGGAAACGAAACTGCGCACCGAGGCGCTCGGCGGCGTGCTGCAGGTTGCGGGCGGCCAGCTGTGGGTCGTTGACGTAGCCGGCGTCAGGCATCCAGACCGCGCCAGGGAGGTCTTCGGTGGGATCGGACCAGAAGTCGTCACTGTCCACCGGAGCCGGCGGTCCCATCCGTCCGAGGTCGAGCAGCGGGACGCGACGGTGCAGCTCGGCGGTGTCCCAATAGGAGTAGGGCACCCCGTGCGCGTCGAAGTGCGGTTGGACCCGGCTGGCCAGACCACCCCCGGTGTCCAGCAGGGCCATGCCACAAGTGACGAGCTCGATCAGCTCCGACGGGTCGGCGGTGTCCCCAGGCTCGTGCCGGCCGAGGTACGTCGACCAGTTGCGCCAGTAGTGCAGGGCCTCCCAGGCCATGGCCACGCCCTGCAGGGTCGAGTAACTGAAGCGGACGATGGCGCTGGAGTAGCTGGTCGACCCGTAGCCGGCCGCGGGAAGGGAATCGACGTTGAGCGTGCGATGGCCTCGCCGCGACAGCTCGTAGGCCAGTGCGGAGCCGATGACACCAGCCCCGATGATCACCACGTCGGCATCCGTGCGGGCGTCAGGGGCGCTGCGGTCGGGGGTCTGCACAGTCACCTTCTTCACCGTCCGGATCGAGCGCTTACCGCTATACGGGAACCTATGGACAACTTCCCGTATAGCGGTAACGTATGCCGAGTCATGGCCGGTGTAAAGAGTGTCGAGCGCGCGATCTCTCTCCTGCGGGAGGTGGGACGTCATTCTCGGGGCCTCGTCGAGCTGGCTGAGGCCACAACTCTGCCGACCTCCACCACCGCCCGGCTGCTGGCGACCCTGGAAGATCTGGACGCTGTGCGACGCGATGACGACGGTCGCTACTTCCTCGGACCGACCGTGGAAGCCCTGGCCGCGGCCGAGCGCGGGGAGCCACGGCTGCGCGACATCGCCCGGCCCTACCTGGAAGAGCTGGCGCTCACGCTGGACGAGGCAGTGGGGCTCTCGGTGGTCTCCGGTGAGGACAACGTCACGATCGCGCAGGTCGACACCCCCCGGCCGGTGCAAGCGGAGAACTGGGAGGGCACCCGATGGCCCCTGGCCCAGGGGCCCGCGGGGTATGCGGTGCTGAGCACCTGGAGCGTCTCCGCGCTCGCGGACTTCGTGCGCCGCCATCCCGAGGTCGACGGCCTCGTCGGGCATCTCTCGGACGCTCCTGCCTCCGGGGTCTGGTGGAGCGAGGGCCACTACGTGGAGGGCCTGACCAGTGCGTCGGTGCCTCTGCCGGACGCCGATGGCGTCGCGATGGGGGCGCTCTACGCCTACGGACCCTCATACCGTTTCCCACTGCCGGGCGCCGGGCCCCGGATCGAAGCAGCCTTGAAGGACCACGCTCGGCACCTCGCCCGGGCCTGGCACCAGCGTGCCGCGCGCACGCTCGAAGCGGGATGAGGACCGATGAGCGTCAGCGAAGAAACGCCAGGCCGCTCGCCGGAGCCCGGTGG
>JBARVW010000109.1:0-5397 GCA_049646465.1 Ornithinimicrobium sp. | reverse complement strand
AACACCCCGAAGACCGTGCGACCGAGGGCGATCGACCCGAGGAGTACCACCAGAGCCGAGGGGCTGGGCACCAAGCCACCAGCCACCCCCATACCGACCAGGCTGCCTCGACCCGAGCCGTGGTCGTGTGCGTGCCCGTGACCATGGGAGTGGGTATGCCCGTGGCCATGGGAGTGGGTATGCCCGGGCCCGTGAGAATGCCCGTGACCACCCACGGACGAGTCGTGGCCATTCGAGTGACTCTCATCCTGGATGAGGTCATGGCCATGACCACGGGCGTGTGCGTGCGCCAGCACCGCCTGAGGGTTCGACTGGGTCTGCCGTGCAGCCTGCGCATCACGGATCAGACTGACCCCGATCGCAGTGATCAGGATTCCACTGATGATGCCCAGCACGCGGAGGGCCTGCTCCCCGGCAAAGGCGCTGGAGACCGTCAGGGCCAGGCCCAGGACCAGGACTCCGACGGTATGGGTGCCCGTCACGGTCGCACCCACGATGAGCGCATCCCGCGGCCGCCCACGACGTCCAGCGAGGTAGGCCGCCATGACGGTCTTCCCGTGGCCGGGTAGGACCGCGTGCCCAGCGCCGAGCAGCACGGCCAGCAGGAGGGCCGCGGTGCCGAGGATCGGGGTCAGTTCGCGGTCCCCGATGAAGGCGTCCAGCTGGCGGTCGCCGGCGGTGACGAGCCTACTCAGGGGGTCCGTGCCGGTGAAGCCCGGCACTCCCACCTCCGTGGCGGCTTCGTTCGCCAGGCCCACCCCCGGCTCCACGTTCAGGGTCACCGACCGTACATCCAACGGACTGGACAGCAGGTCCTGAGGATAGTCACGCAGCTCGTCACTGACGCTGTCGGCGGCCACGGACGGATCCACCAGTGCCACGCCGTCACCTGCGGCCGTGATCTCACGCCACCCGATGCGGTCCGTCCGGTAGTCGTCGGTGAAACCAAGCGTCGCGGGGCCGGACAGATCGGCGGGCGCGAAGAACTCACAGGTCATCCGCAGAGTAGGCAGTCCTGCCGATCCCGGCACGGACTCCATCGTCGCGTCGGTCACGTCCCACGCCAGGGGGTCACCGTCGACGTCGGCGACGAGGTCCTGCTGGACCTGCGGACACTGCTCCGCGGAGCGGGCAGACAGCTCACTGGCCGACAGCTCGTCGTCTCCGTCGGTGTCGATCGCCGCGCGGTCCTGCTGGGTGGGGATCTCGGCGCTGTCGATCACCGTCAGCACTTGCACTCCGTCCGGCGTCAGCGTGAGCCCGTTGTAGTGGCTGACCGTGAAGTTGCCGAGCGGGTGAGCTGGAACGCTGAGGTCACCCGTCTGCGTTGGACCGGCGTTTGCTGCCGCCCCGCCCGATAACACCAGGAGGAGGCCGATGACCAGCGCCAGCGCGAAGGCACGAGCCCGTGCCCTCATGTGGTGCCGCCGAGATCGAGGAGAGCCTGCCGAGCCAGAGGCGCGTGGATCGGTGAGAAGTAGGGGTTGGTCTGCAGCGCAGCCTCGAGACTGGCCCGCGCCTCGTCATCACGACCCAGTCCCTGCTCGATGATGCCGCGGTGATAGGTGAAGAGCGCGTTGTCGCCGCCGAGTGCGGTGGCTTTCACGGCATACTCCCATGCCTCGTCATCGCGGTCCACACGGTGCAACGCCCACGCCATCGCGTCGGCGGCATCGATGTTCTGACGCAGGTCCCACTCAGCTTCGGCGTGCTTGAGAGCCTCTTGGGGATCCCCGCGGTCGGCAGCCACGTGAGCGGAGGTCAGGTCGTCCTGCACCCCATTGGCGGCGAAGAGGGTCTGGACCGCCTCCACCGTGGCGAACTGCTCGTCGGCCTCGGAAGTGCGTCCCAACGAGTCGAGATAGAAGCCGTACTCCACCAGGTAGTCCGGTAGGGGGCGAGCCGCGACCACACGGTCGAATGTCGTGGTCGCCAACTTCTCCTCCCCCTGAGCGGCATAGACTCGGGCCCGGCCAGCCAACAGACTCGGATCGTCAGGCACTGCGGCCAGGCCCCGCTCGAACTGCTCGGTGGCCTCTTCCAGATCTCCGTCGTTGAACGCCATCTGGCCCAGGTAGTACGTGCAGAAGGCGACGTCAGCGGGAGCGTAGGCACCCTGCAGGGCCAGCTCCATCGTCTCCACCGCGCGGTCCTTCTTCCCGTGCAGCTCCAAGTCGTAGGAAGCGCGGCTGTAGGACGCGAGCCCCGGTCGCAGATCCAGCATCTGCTGGGCCGCCGCAGTGGCCCCGTCGTAGTCCCCGAGCTGGATCAGTGCGTCCGCCAGCACGCCCCACGAGGTGGGGCTCTCCGGGTTCACCTCCTGGGCCTGCCGAGCGTAGTCGGCCGCCGCCTCGAAGTCGTGACGAGCGTTGGACAGCGCACCGAACCCGCTCAGTGCGGCGACGTTGTCCTCTCCCTGCAGATCCAACGACTTCTCCAGGGCGCCCTCGGCCTTCGGATAGTAGGAAGGGTCGGCGGAGACCCGTGCCTGCTCGACATATGCACCTCCCAGACTGGCCCATCCCTCGGGGTCGTCAGGGCGCTCTTCAAGCTCTTGCTGGAGATCGGCGATCGACGCGGACAAGGGGTCCACCGCGGCTGCACCGGCAGTGGAAGCCACGGGGTCCGGGGAGGAGGGGCCTGCCGCTATCTGCGGACCGACGATCAGCGTTCCGGCCAGCAGGACCGCTCCGAGAGACATGCTGGCCCGAGCTGTCGAGGGATGCATCACGCGGACAGTCCGCTGCGCTCGGGGTCGAGCTTGGCGCGAACGACGTAGTTGTCGAGGTAGTGGCCGGTTTGCGGGTTGAATTCACCGGTGCAGGTGATCAACACCAACTCCGACTCCTTGCGGTCTCCGTAGATCTCTTCGGTAGGGAGACTGTCCTTCGGGAACTGCTGACCGTCGTAGATGACGAAGACGGCGGTGCTTCCGTCGGCACGACCCACCAGGATCTCGTCGCCGATCTTCAGCTGGTCCAGGGCGTAGAAGACGGCCGGACCCTCCTGGTTGTCGACGTGGCCGACGATCAGGGCGGGGGAACCCCCGAGGTCGCCGGGGTAGGAACCACCGGTGAACCAGCCCGCCTTCGAGTAGTCCTCGGGCACCTCCAAGGAGTTGTCCGGGTTCAGTCCCAAGTCGACCAAGTCCGAGATGACGCCGATCTTCGGGATGACGACATTGGTGGGCTCGACGTGCAGCATGCCGCGGTCGGCCGGACCTTCGATCGAGACCCCCCCTTCCTTCTCGGAGGCAGATGCCTTCTCGGACGTGGCCTCCTCGACCCGGTCCAGCGCTTCCTGCACCGACCGCGGAGAGTCCGTCGTGGCGGCGTCGTCGGGCGACGACTGCGATCCCGACGGTGGGGCGGTGACCGCAGACTCAGCGAGGCTCGGGCCGTACGCGCCGCGGGCGTCCCCGCGCATCTGGAACCCGACCAGGGTGGCCAGGACCAGCGCCAACGACGAAACCCCCACCAGGATCAGGATCACCGGCAGCGAGAGGGAGACCGTCCTGGTCGGGGCTCGGTGGGACGCCCCGACGGCCTGTCCCGTGGAGGGGCCCTGGTGGTCGGACATCGCTGACTCCTCTCGCTTCAGTTCATCAAGGGGTATGCCGGTGGCACCCGGTACGGATGCAGTGAGCGCGGGGTGAGGGGGACGGACACCTGCTGAGCCCATCCCCCTCACCGCTCCCACCTGTGAAGGTGCTGCAGGTTGGGTGGTGCTGTGGTCAGGCCAGCGTGCCGGATCCGACCGACACGGAGCGCTGACGACGAGTGCGGAGCAGCGAGCCCGCACCGACACCGATCAGCACCAACGAACCGGCGCCACTCATGAGCGCCCACGTCGGGATCCCGCTGTCCGCGAACGTGCCACCAGCACCGGTAGCGACTCCGCCACCAGGCATGACGTCCTCCCCGGCGTTGACCGAGGAGTTGCTCGGCAGCGCGAGGTAGGGGAACGTGTCGCCGAACGAGACGTTGTTCGCGTCGACGCCGTCACCGGTGGCCAGCGCCTCGACGAGCTCGCCCGACTGGGCTGCACCCATCAACGCCTGGATCTCGATGTCGACCACGTCGTCCGCCAGACGGCGACCGTTCGGGAAGCCCGCGAGGTCACCACCCAGCACGCCGAGACGGCTCGGCTCCGCAGCCGGCGGCACGGTCAGGTTCAACCGGAGCATCTCCGAAGGCACGAATGCGTCGGCCTCGACGTCACCGTTGAGGATCTGCGAGTTCAGGTCGGCCTTGATCGGGCCGGTGTCCTCGGCGATGCCGGTGAGGAAGATCTGCTGGATATCCTCGCGCGGGGTCTCGGGGGCCGGCACTGCGTAGATGGCTTCGATCAGGTTCGCCAGCTCAGGGTCCAGCACGCGGTCGAGCACAGCGCCGTCGGCAGCCGCAGCATCCTGGTCCGGGGTGATGCCGTTGAAGGCGTCCTTCAGACCAGCCGGCACGACGACCTCGTTGACCAGCGGCATACCCAGTCGGGACACCTGCACGTGGTCGCCCGAAGGCTCTGCCGCGCCCGCTGACAGGGTCACGCTCTGCTTCGACGTGGTGCTCCACACGCCGACCACCGGGTTCGTCCCGGAGTCACCGTTCAGCGCGATCTCGTCGATCGGCACCTGCAGTGCCACCGAGTTCACGTTGTATCCCGCCAACGTGTCTTCACCGGTCAACGACAGGTCCGCACCGTAGAGAAGGTCGAAAACACGAAGGTCGAGGAAGAACGAGTCGTCCGCCTGACCGGCGAACGTCTTTCCACCACCTTCGACGTCGGTAATGGCAGCCTCACGCAACGCACCGTAGTCCGGCATAGAAACGGGGCCCACGTTCGAGGGAGCAACAGGACCCGAAGCAATTTCCGTTTCGTTGTCGCCCTCAATTTTGGTCAGCGTGAAATTCTGGCGGAACAACAAATTCTCGTCGTCGAGCGACTCCACCGGACCGTTGTTGTACAGGAATGTGTCGGTCCCGCGCTGGTCATCGGTGGAGAAGGTCCAACGGTAGGTGACATCGGGCGTCGCATCGCCGTTGCTGTCGATGTTGATGTCGTACCAGGTGCCGTCCTCCCAGGGATAGAAGTTGGGACCACCGTTGGGCTCCTGGAAGGGTGACCAGTTGGCGACCAAGGTCACGGTCCCGGCGTCGTCGGGGCTGACGAACGCATAGGTATCCGTGTTGTCGTTGACGGGGTCGTTCGCAATGAGCGGAGCTTCCCGGTGACTCGAGGCATTAGCGAAGTTGGGCAAACCTCCGGCCAGGGCTACTGCCATCAGGGCTGACCCTGTGGCAAGCATCGCCTTGGCAGGACGACTGCGGACATTCGTTGCCCGCGCTGTTGAAGACATTGTGATCCTCTCGGGAGACCCGTGATATTGCGATGGGATTG
>JBARVW010000108.1:0-57166 GCA_049646465.1 Ornithinimicrobium sp. | reverse complement strand
GTGGAAAGCCCTCGGGCGGCGCTGATCGGACGCGTGCCCCCGGGGCCAAGCCTCGCCGGACCGGCCCCCGCCGGGTCCGCCTGACGATCCAGCGGGTCGACCCCTGGTCGGTGTTCAAGATCTCGCTGTTGGTGGCGGTCGGTCTGGGTATTGCGACGGTCATCACGGTGGCCGTGCTGTGGACCGTGCTGTCCGGCATGAACGTCTTCGCCACCATCAACGAGTTCATCGTGCAGGTCACCAGCGGTGAGGACTCGGCAAGTGCGTTTGACCTGATGCAGTACATCGGCTTGGGCCGCGTGCTCTCCTTGACGGTGGTCTTCGCCGTGGCGAACGTGCTGTTGCTGACGGCTCTGGCCACGCTCAGCGCCTTCCTGTACAACGTCTGTGCGGCGTTGGTCGGCGGTGCGCACTTGACTCTGTCCGACGAGTGAGCAGACTGGTTTTGTCCGGCCGGTATGCGGTGAGGTAACCTCATGCGTCGCGTGGCCCGCAACTCTCCCGTACGAGCGCAGGGTCCTCGCGACAGAGTGGGGCCTATAGCTCAGTCGGTTAGAGCGCTGACCTGATAAGTCAGAGGTCACTGGTTCAAGTCCAGTTAGGCCCACCGGTGAACGCGGTACTGCACGACCTGACATCGTCCGACCAAGCGTCAAGGAGTCGAATTCCATGAAGCGCATCCTGGTGATCGTCGCCGCCGTGGCCGGCGCGCTGGCCCTGGCCAAGAAGTCACAGAACGAGCAGGCCGAGCGCGACCTGTGGGCCGAAGCGACCGACGAGGTCAGCAACAACTGAACATACCGATCCGTCGTTGAAGCTCGCCGACGGATTTCCTTCGGGGGCTTAACTCAGTTGGTAGAGTGCGACCTTTGCAAGGTCGAAGTCAGGGGTTCGAGTCCCCTAGCCTCCACCGAACAATCCCGTGGAACTGTCCGGGTGATCGAGCGCCGTGGACATCTCTCGTCCGGGACGGTGAGAGACAGCGAAGTGAACAGAGGTCGCTTCACCGGCCCATCGGGTCGAAGCTGCGAATTGGCACGTCTTAGGGAACGGGGATCTTGCAGGCCCCGAGCGGAGTGGGTCAGCGGCGTCAGGAGTTGAGGCCTTCGCTGATCTCGGACAGCGCTTGGTCCAGGCCCACGGTCGGACTCCAGCCCCAACCGTGGGCGCGGTCAGCGAGGATTTGTCCGGTCCACGCTTCCCCTTCCTCCCACACCGGATCCACTTCGAGTGCGCTGGTGACCGTGCCAACGTAGTCGTGGGCGGTCGCGGGCCCGGCCGCGACGTTCACCGGGGTGCAGGCACCTTCCAGCGGTCCGGTGGACGAGTCGTCACTGCTGTTGATCCGGTCGCAGGCGAGGTCGGCAGCGAAGGCGGCTAGGTCATCGACGTGCACCCACGCGAAACTCTGCTCCGGTATGGAGTGCCGCGCGGATTCGTCCTCGCGGATCGCAGCGGGGCGGAGGGTGTTCCAGACCGAGGTGTCCCCTGCGCCGAGTATGGCCGGGGGACGCAACAGCACGCGGGTGATGCCATCGACCTCTGCGAGTGCGGCGTCGGTATCGCGCTTGGTGACCGCGTAGTCACCGCCCTCGTCTCCCACCAGGGGTGAGAGCTCATCGACGTCTCCCATCCCGGGTGAACGGTCGTAGACGGCGGCGGTCGAGATGTGCACGAAGCGAGACACTCCGGCGTCGCGAGCCGCCTGCGCCAGGGTTCCCGTGCCCTCCACGCCGACCCGATGCTGAGTCTGCAGGTCCGATCCCATCGGATGGACGGTGCTCACGACCGAGTCCGCACCCAGCACCACCACATTGGCGAACTCCGTCTCGGTGAAGTCGCCGACCTCTTCGCCCACACCCGGTAGTTCGGGCGCCGTCCCGGCTCGACGGACCACGGCGCGAACGCGCGCACCGCGTTCGCTGAGAGCCGCGCAGACGCGGGAACCAACCAGGCCGTTGGCTCCGGTAACGACGATCAGAGGCGAGGGATTGGGGCTGGCTTCAGTCATAGGACCAGCCTCGCACGCAAGTGGTGCGCCGGCGACGTGGGGAGGGTCTTGATCAGGGCTGGGCGATGCGCTGGGTGGATCCGTCGTCGAACGTCACGACGAAGGTCAGATCATCATCGACGGGGGCGTCAACCAGAAAGGAGTAGTAGCCGTCGTGGAGGAAGGCTTCTGCTTCGTCTCCCCTGGACGTCTCGACGACCACGTGCTGGACATCCCTGGCTACCCGCCCCACCTCAGCGATACGAACGGGCTTGCCGGGGTGCTCGGTTGCAGCGCGGATGATGGACTCGATCGACCGGTCCGGTGAACCCGACGACGTGGGACCGGCCGTCAGCCCCCACCCTCCATAGGTGTCACGCACGCATAGCGAGGTCTGGACCGAGTTTTGCACCATCACCACTTCGTCCAGTCGCGTCTGTCGGTGAACCACGATCTCCGGGGGGTCCTCGGCGAGTGAGTCGCGAAACTCTGTGGCCTCGTCATCGCTGACCCCTTGGGCGCCGTCGGCTGTATCGGCGCGACACCGCACCGCGAACTCACTCACGGTCGGGTCTGCGGCACCGAGGGCAGAGCTCTGAACTCTTTCCGTCGAGCCATCGGCGTAGGCAACGACATACGTGAAGTCGGCATCCGGATCGTCCTTGGACAGCGCGACAGAATAGAAGCCGTCTTGGATATGGGCTGTCCGTTCCTGGCCACTGCCGGCGTAGACCCTGATCGCGGTGACGTCGTCCGGCACCCTGCCCACGGTGACGACCTCCACTCTGGAGCCGTCCACCTCGCCCGAGGTGGTGAGGACATCGAGGTCTCCTGGTGCGTCAGCGGAAGGATCCAACTCGCCGAAACGGCCACGTATCGACCCACCGGATCCGGTGCAGATGACCCTCAACGCGTCATTCGTCACGATCGCTACTTGATAGTCCGCTTCGACGTGGGTGGTTTCAATCCGGAATGGCCCAGCAGCCACGGCGGCGTTGTATTCAGCCGCGGACTTCTCGTCGAAGCTCTCCGAGAACTCGGACAAAGGGGCGCTCTCTTGCTGGAGACACTGTTGACCGATGATCTTTCCTGACGCCGTGCTTTCAGCCGCTGAGATGGCCGCGGACTCCTCTGTCGAATCTAATGAGGATTCAGTGGGCGTGGCGGGGGTGATGCCACGGTCCTCCCCGAACGGCCCTACTCCCGCCACAGCGATGGCGCCCCCAGCGACAGCGGCGACCGCACCGACACCCAGCGCGACGTAGCGCTTCTTGATGGCGCGAGGTGCGCCCTCGACGTCCTGACGTCCCAGCGTCGTCTCGTCTGGGGCAGTGACGTCAGCTTCCAGAGGGGCGGCACGCACCTGAGCCATGAGCGCGGCCCGAGCCCGGGCCACGACGGCGCGGCTCGGTGGGCGAGTGCTGGGTCCCGAATCGGAGTTGTTCATGATGGGTCCTCTGAGATCGGTCCAACCAGGGCCGCAAGCCGGGGACGCGCCCGAGACAGTCGGGAGCGCACGGTGCCCATGGGAACCTCGAGCGCGGTGGCCGTCTCCATCACGTTGGCGACTCCCGTAGGAGGCGAGGTGTCCGTCATACCCCTCCTAGGCCCGCTCAGGGACGGAAGTTCCCTCACGCGTCATGAGTCGACCTACAAGAAGTCCAGCGGGTTGAAGTCCTCGATGGCGATGATCCGCAGCCTGGGCAGGTGCGTGTTGAAGGCGTGCGCGTCATGTTCGAGGTCGAAGAACTCCATGCCGCGAGCCTGCAGTGGGCTGAAGCCGTTGTTGCGGAACTCCTCGAACGCCATCAGTCCCACTCGACGGTCGCTGTCGACCAGCGGAGTCATCGCCTCGACGAAGTCGCCGTCGTGGCTGACCAGCATGACGTCGGAGTCTCGGTCCAGCAGTGCGTCGAGGGTCCGGATGATCGCCATGTCGACGACCTTCTCCTCCGCCGTGCCCGCCAGCGGCACCGTGCCGTAGCCGATTGCCCGCAGCGCCTGCACGAAAGCCATGGGCAGTCCCGAGGAGGCGTTCAAGAAGAACAAGCCCTTGACCGGCTGTTGCCATTTTGACTCGGCAAAGGTCAGCAGTCGGTCCCACCGGGGCCGCTCTTCAGGATTGGGCCGACGGTTGAGGATCGAGTTCCCGATCGTGGCGTCAATATTCTCGCCATCGACAAGAAGGTAGGTCGAGCGCTGTGCCCCGCCGAAGGGAGAGTCCTGATGATCCATTGTGCTTCCTTAGTTCGAAACCTATCGAGCATTAGCAGGGCGGGCCCGACACAGCCTCACCGAGGCTTACGTTACTCGTAGACGAACTTCTGCGGGCCGGGAAAAATCCAGGACAGGCCATCCCGCAAGCGGTCACGCCAGTTCTCCCATGAATGGCCGTCCCGCGCCTCGACGTACCGCACCGTCGTGCCGGTCGCTTCGAAGACGGGCACCATCGATCGGTTGTGCACGATCAACGGCTCGTAGACCCCACACGACATGAACATCCTGTTGGCGACCTGGCGTGGGTCGGCGCGATAGCGGTTCATGAACTTCACTACGGGGTCGAAGGCGGCGCCGCCGCCGTGGTCGTCACCGATGTCGGTGAACACGAACGACCCCGACTGCAGCAGCAGCAATGAGGCGAGACCCGGTTTGCGGTAGGCCGTCGACAGCGAGGCCATCGCCCCGAAGCTGGCCCCCATCAGACACCGCGCATCCGGGCGGTCGATCAACGAGAGACGGTCACTGAGGTACGGCACCAGCTCGGCGCTGAGATGGCGGGCGTGCGCGGCACTGTTGGGATACTCACGCAACCGTTCACCGGGGTTGCTGAAAACCACGACCGTCTCGGCCATATCGAGTCGGTGGATGAGATTGTCCAGCACCGTCTGCATGGCGGCGTAGTTGAGATAGTCGTCGCCGTCGTGCACCACCAACAAGGGATAGGCACTGCTGGGGCGATAGCGGGCCGGCAGGTAGACCCGGCTCGCTGTGTTGCGCCGCAGGGCTTTGGAGTGAAACTCCACGGTGTGCATCTCCCCGGGTCGGGACGCGGGATCGTGCTGCACCCAATCCGGGGTCCGGTAGCCGCTGGCCTGACACACCGAGGATGACCCGACAGGACTATGGGCCACGTAGGGGTTGAGCGGGTCGTTGAACTGGTCGGTGTAGTCACCGATGCGCTTGCTCAGCTGGTACTCGACCCGAGATCCCTCGGGCAGCTCGATCGTCACCCACCACAACGAGGTCTGACCCAGTCGCTTCATGGGCACGCGCTGCGGCTGGTTCACGATGCGGTGCATCACATGGACCTCATCAGCCTCCCCGCGGAACAGGAAGGTGCACTTGGCCCCCTCCACGATCGGGGCTTCGTGCTCCGCAAGGAAGGCGTCGACGGCGTGCTCATCGATATGGTCGCGAGAGCGGAGCTGGTTGATGGCCAGCTTGGGCCGCTGCTTGCCCCGGGTCCGGATCGTGTTGGACGTGCTCATGCGGCATCCTCCGCGACCACGGTGGCTGAGCCGTCGGCCCTGAGCACCGGCGCCCCCTTGGGCAACTGCCCGTCGTAGCCGATATGGACCTGCACCCCGGCGTCGAGCAGGAGCGAGCGTGCCGGGGCGAAACGACGGGCGAGTAGTCCCATCCGGGTCTGGTTGCTGAGGTCCAGCCGCTCACGAGGCGACGGCAGGGCCACGGTATGCCGCACCAAACCCATCCCGCGGCGGTAGACCTCCGCGATGGCCGGCCCATGCGCCGCCCGGTCGTTGAAGAGGACAACCCGCTCGGTCAGCGCCATCGCCCCGGCACCCCACGCGATGATCGGCACGTCGAGCGCCGGCCCGATGTTGAAGAGGTTCATCGCGCCCATCAGCACGCCAACATGGCCCCCCGTCACCGCGATGGCCTGGGCGCCCGACAGGTCCTGGTGGACGAGCTCACGAGCGCGCGCGGGCGCGGATCGCTCGTGTGGTTTCCACTGCTCCCAGAACTGGGCGTACTGCCGCTCGATGCGCTCGAGGTGGCGAGCGTCCATCTCTCGGACGATCTCCTCGGCGTCCTCGATCGCTACCTCGCGCACAGTGGAATGGCGGGGAGCGTGGGCGATCAGCTCCTTCAGGGCCGACAGTGCGTGGTCGAGCCCCATCAGATAGAGCTCGTGCATCTCCTCCAGCACCTGCCGCCGGTCGCGGTCGGCCTGGGCCAGCTCGGGGTCGTCCTCCCACATCTGCTGCATGCGATGCCACAGCCGCGGGTTGATCGTGTTGCCCCCCAGGGTCTGGGACAACAGGTCGTCATCGGGTTCGCGCTCGCGCCAGCCGGCGTTGATGGTGGCGAACCGGGCGTCGGTGAGGCCCAGTGACGCGACCACGTGGTCCAACCGCGGGGTGCGTTGGGGTCCGAGCAGGGTGATCCAGGTGTTAGTGGGCATGGACGTGCACCGTGGATCCCACGTCGTCCAACATGCTGCGCAACACGTCGTAGTCGGGGTGCCGCATCCGGACCCACGCGTTGGCCATGTAGCCGTTCTCGATGGGCTGCGTGGGAGTCCCCGATCCGGGCAGATGGGCGTCGATGATCCAACGACCCAGTCGGTTCTCGACGTCCTCGAGACCGTCGTAGTGGCTGATCTGCCCGTCGCGATCCGGGCGAAGCGCGATGATCCCCGAGCTGTGGCTACGGCTCGCCTGGAGGGTGGTGTGGCCGTACAGCACCGCTTGGGCCCACGCCAGGTAAAGGTCGATGTCGTTCCCGTTGCTGTAGAGGTCCCAGCAGCCGACCCCGGGTGGTCGCGCCCCGATCTCGCTGAACTTCAGCCCCTTGGGCCCGTGGAACCATTCCATGTGGGTGGCCGAGGTGCCGATCCCGAGTGCCTCGCAGACGCGTTGCCCCATCTCGCGGATCTCGGCGTACAACCCACCCTCGTCGATACGGTTGGTGGAGACGTACTGCGGGGAGATCCACCGGTGCCGCATCGCCTCCAGCACCCCAGGGTAGTAGTGCGAGGCAAAGTCCAACACGGGGTCGCCTTTGATGCTGATGGTGTCGTAGAAGCCTTCATGACCCTCGACGAACTCCTCCACCGCGATGCTGCGGGTCTCGGGCCCGAACTGGCCGAGGGCGGTCTCGAGCTCCCCGTCGTTGTCGACCCGACTGGTCGCAGCCGCACCCGCACCGTCACGCGGCTTCAGGATCAGCGGGTAGCCGACGTTCGCGGCGAACTCACGGACCTGCTCCACGTTGTCGGCGCCGGTGGAAGCCGCCGTCGGCACTCCAACCGCACGCAGCGCCTCCTTCATCGAGGGCTTGTCGCGGCACAGCCAGGTCGTGTGCACGGACGTCCCTGGTATGCCGGTGGCCTCCCGGACCAGAGCGGCGGGCAGGGTGTGCGACTCGATCGTGGCTTCGAGGCGGTCGATCCACACCCAGTTCTGCAAGTGCCTGACCACCGCCGTCATCTGCTCGACGTCGGTCACCGAGCCCACCTGCTCGTAGTGACCCATCCACGACCGGAGCTCGTCGTCGAGGTACTCCGCCGGGGTCTCCCCGACGCCGAGCACGAAGGCACCGGCTTGGGCGAGCGCCCGGACGAACTCTCGCTGATTCTTCGGGAAGTGGGGTTCGACGAAGACGATGTTCACAGCGTCGAGCCTGCCACAGATGTCGGGGCGGAGTCAGCCCTGCGCTCGGGCCAACGCATCGAAGGACTGCGCGACGACCTCGGCGTACACGTACATACCGTCGATGTCGGGGTGGATGCCGTCGGCTTGGAGGGTGTCGGGCTGGGCGGTGGCGGCGGCGTTCCAGTCGCCCACGGTGACCAGTGGGTAGTCGGCCGCGACCTGTTCGATGGTCTCGTTGGACGGTTGCGTGAAACTCGAACGCCCGTAGAGGTTCATCAACACCACGCGGCGCTCGGGACCGAGAGTGTCGAGGAACGCGCGCAGGGCGTCCTCGTCCACGCCGGCGTTGGTCCCGAAGTGCACGACGACGTTGTCCCGGACCAGGTCTTGGGCCAGGGCGTCGTCCAGGACGCGGTTGGCGTCCTTCCACTGACGGTTGGACTTCGCCGCGTAGGTGGTCCCGGGGAAGCGGTAGGTGATTCCGTCGGCGCTGGTGATGACCAGTGAGTCCCCGATCGCGGTGATGTCGGATCCTTGGGGCACCAGAAGTCCGTCGTCGTCCTCGCGGTAACCCCAGTCGGCGACGGCGTCTTGGTCTGCGGTGGCGCTCTCGTCTCCGTTGTCCTTCGGATCCTCTTCTTGCGTGCCCTGGTCAGCCAAGACCGCCGTTGCGGCACCCGATGCTGACGTCAGTCCGTCGTGGACGCCGACCCCGGACGTGCCGGGATCGTTGCCTTCGCCCTGCGGTTGGCCCATGGCCGCCTCGGCAGACTCGATCTGCACCTGGGTCGCGGACTTCTCCGGTGCCGTGATGACGGCGATGCCGACCAGGAGCAACACTCCGGCAAGCCCACCGGCGATGAGCCGGGGCGCCCGGGACTGCTGCCAGGGGGTGCTCAGCCACCCGATGCTGGCCCGCAGCGGCGCAATGAACCCGTCGCGGCGGATGGGGGTCTCAACGAAGGTGAAGGACAGCGCCGACAGGGCCAGCGTGGTGACGAGCACCGCGGTGACCAGGATGGCGGAGCTCACCGTCGCGGGCGCGACGGGCCACAGCGCCAGGGCGATGAGCAGCACCGGCCAGTGCCACAGGTAGATCCCGTAAGAGCGTCGACCCAGCCACACGAGCGGACGCAGGTGCATCGCCACCCGCCAGGGGCTGGAGCTCTCCAACAGTCCGGCGATGAGCACGACCGTAGCGAGGGCGGCCAGCACGATCCCCCCGCGGAAGGTCCAGCTGGACAGGTCGTCCAGCACGACCATCAGGACGATCAGGGTGGTGAGCGCAGCGGTCACGGAGGCACCCCGCCACTGCTGCCACCAAGCGGTATGCAGCCACGCACGTTCGGGCCCCGCCCAGGCCATCGCGAGAGCGACTCCCAGCATCAGAGAGAAGGCATGCGTGTCCGTGCCGTAGTACACCCGGCTGGCGTCTTGACCGGGCACGAAGATCACCGCCATGGCCAGCGCCGACGCTGCGGCCAGGCTCAGGACCACCGTCAGCCGCGACCGGGTGGTGCGGGCCAAGGCCACCGTCAGGACGAGCCCGAACGGCCACAGCAGGTAGAACTGCTCCTCCACAGCCAGGGACCAGAAGTTGACGAACAACAGGGGCGCCGTGGAGCTGAAATAGCTCGCCCCGGCGGAGATCTCGACCCAGTTGGTGGAGAAGGTCAGTGCCCCCAGGGTCTGTCGGCCGATAGACACC
Organism: Ornithinimicrobium sp.; assembly: GCA_049646465.1. Taxonomy (GTDB): domain Bacteria; phylum Actinomycetota; class Actinomycetes; order Actinomycetales; family Dermatophilaceae; genus Ornithinicoccus. The sequence continues at coordinate 47,850 of JBARVW010000108.1, read as the reverse complement.
AGAAGGTCGCCGCCGATGACGCGAGCGGCCGCCACGCTGAGCACCACGACGACCACGACTGCCGGAACGAGTCGTCGGGCACGGCGGAGCCAGAACTGTTTGAGGTTGATCCGTCCACGATCATGCAGCTCACGGAGAAGCAACGTGGTAATCAGGAATCCGGAGACGACGAAGAAGACATCGACACCAAGAAAGCCTCCGGGCAAGACCGAAGGGCTGAAGTGATAAAGCAGCACCGCAATGATCGCGATGCCACGTAAACCGTCCAGGCCGTGAATGTGGCCGGGCCGGGGGCGTAGGCCGGCAGGGCCCCGAGGGCCGCCGCGGCGTCGACGGGGTGGCGCCACGGCGCTGGACTCGGGTGAGGGGGATCGCATCGACCCTGCTCCGGCCAGAGAATGTATGGACGAGGGGGAGCCGGAGTCGAGAGCGGTGACCTGGGTGGTCTCGAGGGCATGGCTCTGCGCGTGTTCGGACATCCAACACCTCCCCGCTCACCACCACTGATTGATCGGCGTCCTTCGAATCACCCGACCGATGTTTCCGGCCCAGCCTAGGAGGAATGGGCTCGGCGCTTTCTTCGCCACGCGGGAAGGAACGCACGGGATAGATTTCCCTCGCCGACATGAAATATGGGTGATGCGCTACGGCCACGAACGACAACGGCCTTGAACGACAACGGCCTTGAACGACTACTACTTTGAACGACTCGAGCAGCGGTGATCGGGCCAATGCGAAACGGTGGCGCCCCGAGGGGACACCACCGTTTCACATGCTGGGACGAGGTAGTCCCAACCTGGATCAGTCAGGCGCGATGCTTGCCTTCACGCCCGTCGTCGGTGTCCGTGTCGGTGAAGTCCGTCCCGAACCCGGCCTGAGCGTCCGGATCCGTGCCCGGCACGTCCTCGGGCGCCACCATCTTGGGCAGATCCTCGACGTCGGACTCCGCGCTGTCGTCGGATCCGGCGGAAGCCTCCACCCCGGTGTCGGACTCGGTCGAGTTGGCCTCGACCGGTGCCGCGTCCGACTTGGGGGCCGTGGCCGCCACCGGCTCGGCCGTGGCACCGGCGCCGGCCCACGGGTCCGTGTCCTCTTCGGTGGTGCGCTTCTGCTGGCTGAGGTAGTAGGCCACTCCGGCGCCGATGGCGGCAAGAAGGCCGAACGCGATGAGCAGGCCGCCCTTCTTGCTCTCCTTCTTCGGTGCCCCGGTGATGACGGCTGTGGCGCCGTCCTGCTTGGCCAGGGCCGCGTCTTTGGAGGCCTGGACGTTGACGAGCATCTCCTGCAGCTTGGGCAGGAGGTCGTCGACGATCATGTCTCGGGCGCTGTCAACCTTGTCGCCGACACCCTCGACTCCGTGCTGGAGGGCGGGCATCGCAGCGTCGATCCCCTTGTCGAGTCCGGACACTGCGGAGTCACGGGCGTGCGTCGCCTTCTCCTTGGCGACACCCCGAGCATCGGCGGTGCGCTCCAGAGCAGCAGCACGCGCTTCCGCGGTCCGCTCGGCGGCGGCGGAGCGAGCATCGGCAGTGCGATCCAGAGCGACTGACTTCGCCTGCTCGGCACCGCCCTTGGCCGCGGCGGCGGCAGCGGCAGCCTTCGGGGAGATCACGTCCGAGACCGAGTGCAGGGCGGAAGCAGCAGACGTCATGACACCGCTCTTGAGGTGCGCCCCCTGCGCGGCCACGGTGTCGGTGGCGGATTTTGCCTTCTTCGTGGCCTTGTCTTTGGCCACGTCAGTCTTGGTGCGAAAGAACACGAAAAATCCTCCTGTGGTAATGGGCAAGGGCTATCTTGCCTTGTCTGCTCCGCCCAAGCCACCTGGGGACGCTGGGCTGACCGCCGTGTCGCGAGGTGAGCGATGCATCGTGGGAGGATAGGAAGCATGAATGTGACGCTGCATACCAACCATGGCGACATCGCACTGACGCTGTTCCCGGATCACGCACCCAAGACCGTGGCCAACTTCGTCGGTCTGGCCGATGGCACCAAGGAGTACTCCGACGACGCGGGGCGGTCCAACCCCGAGAGGTTCTACGACGGCCTGATCTTCCACCGCATCATCCCCGGATTCATGATCCAGGGCGGTTGCCCACTCGGCGAGGGTGTCGGTGGACCCGGATACAACTTCGACGATGAGATCAGCCCCGACAAGGACTTCTCCTCGGCCTACATCCTGGCGATGGCGAACGCCGGCAAGCGAATGGGCAAGGGCACCAATGGCTCCCAGTTCTTCATCACCGTGGAGCCGACCCCCTGGCTCCAGGGCAAGCACACGATCTTCGGTGAAGCGGCTGACGCCGACAGCCGCGCCGTGATTGACAAGATCGCCGCCGTTCCCACGGGTCGGGGCGACAAGCCGACCGATCCGGTGACGATCGAGAGCGTCTCCATTAGTGAGTGATGTTGCCACCGCTGATGTGTCGTGGACTCACGACACGGTGAGCCGCGACACCACACCGTCATGAACCACCCATGACTGCCGACGCGCCGCCGGTCTGCCCGCGTCACCCCGACTACGTCACGTACGTCCGCTGCCAGCGCTGCGGTCGTCCGACATGTCCGGCGTGCCAGCGGCCGGCGGCGGTCGGCATCCAGTGTGTGGACTGTGTGGCCCAAGCGGCCAAGGACGCCCCCCGGGTGACGTCGAGGTTCGGTGCGCCGGCCAGTGCCGCGTCTGAAAGACCGCGGGCCACCCTGACCCTGATGGGGATCTGCGTCGCGGTGTATGTCGGTCAACTGGTCAGTCCCGCGCTGACCCGTGATCTGCAGTTCAGTCCGCACCTGGCCGCGGCCGAGCCATGGCGGGCGTTGACCTCGGCGTTCCTGCACTCCCCGGGGTCCATCACCCACATCGCGTTCAACATGTTCGCGCTCTACATCGTCGGTGGCTACCTGGAGCCCATGCTCGGCCGTCTGCGGTTCGTGTTGCTCTACCTGATCAGCGCGCTCGGCGGTTCGGCCGGCGTGGTCCTGCTAGCAACCGTGCCGGTGGGGTGGCTCACCTACGTCGTGGGAGCCTCCGGAGCGGTCTTTGGACTGTTCGCCGCGGTCCTGGTCCTCAACTGGCGGATGGGCCGGGAGACCGGCGGCATCATCGCCTTGCTGCTGATCAACGTGGTCATCGGCTTCCTCCTGCCCAGCATCGCCTGGCAGGCGCACTTCGGAGGGGCGGTGACCGGAGCAGCTCTGGCTGGGATCCTGGCCTACACCGCGACACCCGGAAGGGATGCGGCCGCCGTGCGCAAACGGCGCCTCCAGTGGCCCGGCTTCGCCTTGGTCACGGTCTGTGTGGTCGCTGCTGCAGCCTGGCGGATCTGGTTGGTCCAGGGCTTCTGAGTTCGTGGCCGGTCCCGCGGGACTTACACCGGTGTAGTTATCCCCAGTTCTGTGGATGAGGTGTGTACAAGCCGTCCGGTCCCCCGGCTGGGGGCTACTTCCAGCGGGTGGCCATCACGAACCCGGCCATGATCAGGCCCATGCCCACCCCGAGGTTCCCGTAGCCGATGGCTTCGATCGGTAGGACGCCGGCGGAGATGTAGAAAGTGGCGACCCAGAGCACACCGACGATCATCAACGTCGACATCACCGGCACGAACCACTCGGGATTGCCGACGCTCTGCTTCTTGCGCTCAGGGCGACCCATCGCCTCGCGGCGGGTGGCAGGGTTGCCTGACTTCGACCCGGGCGACTTCTTCGGCCTGGGCTGGCCCTCTGACTCCGGCACGGCATACTCCTGGTTCGGCAACGGGGTGGATCACAGGATAGGGGGTCGACACGCCTTATCCTGGAATGCCATGGACTCTCCCCCCAGTCGACCGGCCGGCGACGACACGCCCCCGTCGCATCGGCCCTACCGGTATGCGGTGCCGGTGATGGCTCTTGCCGCGGGCCTCATCTTCGGCACCTCGGCGGCCTTGGCCCGCACCGAGCCGTTGACCGCCTCCGAGCCGTCGAACCTCGCGGATCTGATCGAGCAGCGCACTGGCGCGGTGGAGCGTCTGACCGACCAGGTGCGGGATCTGTCGGCAGAAGTGGAGCAGCTGGAGCGCGACACCAGCGGCTCGGCCCTGACCACGCAGATCAGCCAGCAGGCCGACGCCCTTGCTCCCGAGGTGGGCCTGGGCCCCGTGCGTGGACCAGCCGTGCAGGTCACATTGGACGACGCTGGATACACCTTGGACACCCTGCCGCAGGGATACAACGTGGACGATGTCGTCGTTCACCAGCAGGACGTCCAAGCGGTGGTCAACGCCCTCTGGGCCGGTGGGGCCGAGGCCATGATGATCCAGGACCAGCGGGTCATCTCCAGCAGCGCCGTGCAGTGCGTGGGCAACACGTTGTACCTGCAAGGCCGCGTGTACTCCCCGCCCTACACGATCACGGCGATCGGTGACATCGAGGCACTGCAGACCTCCCTGGACCAGGACCCGATCGTGGACAACTACCGCGGATGGTCCGAGACTCTCGGCTTGGGCTACGTCGTCGAGTCACTGGACACCATCGACTTCCCCGGCTTTGCGAGCATTCCTCGGCCGGAGTACGTCCGGCTGCCGGGGGTGGACCCGGAGGAGTCGCTGACCGAGCAGACCGGCAGTCCGGATGGGATCGGCCGCGGCTGACCTCAGGGTCCTATCCGCCGCCCCCTGCGGTCGAGTCCGTCTGGTCGGGCGGGTCCGTCGTCGTCGGTGGGTCCGTGGTGGGCTCCTCCGTCTCGGTCGGTTCGTCCGGCGTGTTCTCCTCGGGTGGGGTGGTCGCGGTGACGGTTTGGGTCTGCGTCGTGGTGACGGTCGGCACCGGTGAGGTCGCAATGGTCAAGGTGATGCGCTCGCCGTAGTCCACCTCTTCTCCAGCCTCGATCGACTGCTCCAGGACCGTGCCGGGAGAGGACTCGTTGGACTCCGCGAACGTCGTGGCCGGCGAGAGGTTCAGGTCCCGCAGCTCCAGCACCGCGTCGCTCTGCTCCTGTCCGACCACGTTGGGCACGTCGACTCTGCCGCTCGCCAAGATCAGGGTGACCTCGGTGTCCCGGCTGACCGACTGACCGATAGCCGGGTCAGTGGCGACGACCTCTCCCCGGGCGAAGTCGGCGTCGTTCTGCTCCTCGGTCCGACCGGCCACCGTGAGGCCGTCGGCTTCGATCCGGGTGCGAGCGGCGTCCTCCTGGAAGCCCTGCACGTCGAAGATCACGATGGCGTCGGGCCCACTGGACACCACGATCTCCACCGTCGAACCCTCGTCGACCGAACTGTTCGAGTTCGGGTTCTGCTCGATGACCTCGCCTTCGGCTTCGGTGGACTGCCGCTGCTCGACCTCGGGGACCAAGCCGGCCTCCTCGATCCGTTGCTCGGCCACATCCTGGGTGGTGTTCAACACCGAGGGCACCAGCACCTGAGCCACCTCCGCGTCCTCGGACGGGCTGAGCACCTGGAAGACGACGAAAGCCACCGCAGCCAAGGCTAAGAGGCCGAGCGCCCCCAACATCCAGTAGCCACCGTTGTGCCGCCCCTCGCGGACCGGGATCTCATCGGTCTGCTCGTACTCCTCATCGTCCACGGGGCGGGCTCTCCCGGTGGGACCCGCGGCCGATGAAGTGGGGATGGCCTCGGTGGCCGCCCCAGGGTGGCTGCGCCCCGCCACGGCCCCGGCTGCCCCGCCGGCCATGCTACCGGCTGCCAACCCCACTGCGGCTCCGGAGGCCGTGCCGCGTGACTGAGCCAGGGTCCTCGAGGCGGCCCCGCTGATCGGGCGCCCTGCCCGGGCTGCCATGAGGTCGTCACGGAACTGGGCCGCGCTCTGGTAGCGACCCTCCGGCGTCTTGGCCAGCGCGTGCAGCGCGATGGCGTCGAAGGCGGAGGGCAGGTCACTTTGATGCGTCGACGGAGGCTTGGGAGGCTCACCCAGGTGCTGGTAGACCAAAGAGACGGGGTCCCCCTGGAAGGGGGTGCGCCCGCTGAGCAGCTCGTAGAGCAGGCAGCCGGTCGAGTAGAGGTCGGAGCGCGCATCGACCGGATTGCCTTGGGCCTGCTCCGGGGAGAGATAGCGCGCAGTCCCGAGGACGGCCTGCGTCTGGGTCATCGTGGCTGCCGTGTCGGCCAAGGCACGGGCGATGCCGAAGTCCATCACCTTGACCGCCCCGCCTCGGCTGACCATGACGTTGGCCGGCTTGATGTCACGGTGCACGATGCCCTTCTCGTGGGCGTAGTCCAGGCCGGCCAGGACCGCACCAGTGACTCGTGCCGCCTCGTCCGGGTCCAGCACCTGCTCGTCGTTGAGCACCTCTCGCAGGGTGCGGCCCTCGACACGCTCCATCACGATGTAGGGGACCTGCAGCGGCGCCCCGCCGGACTCCCTGACCTCTTGCTCTCCGGAGTCGTAGACCGCCACGATCGCCGGGTGGTTCAGCCCGGCCGCAGACTGCGCCTCGCGTCGGAAGCGAGCCAGGAAGGAGGTGTCCCGGGCCAGCTCGTTGCGCAGGATCTTGATCGCGACGGCGCGACCGAGGCGGAGGTCGTGCCCCAAGTGCACTTCTGCCATACCGCCGCGACCGATCAGCTCGCCGACCTCATACCGGCCGCCCAACACCCGGGGAGCCGAGAAGTCCTCCTCGGTGCTCGGCTGCGAGAGGTTGCTCTGCCCCTCGGCCGACTCCGGGGCCGACGGCTCGATCGCGCCGGTGTCCTCGCCGTCACCGGGGTTCGTGGGGTCGTCGCTCATCGGTCTATTCCTGCCTGCAACACGGCGCGGCCAATCGGCGCGGCCACCCTGCCGCCGCTTTCTCCGGTCCAGTCTCCGCTCGCGCTCTCCACCACGACGGCCATCGCGATCTGTGGGTCATCGGCCGGGGCGAACCCGGTGAACCACGCGTGTGCAGCCCCCTGGGTGCCGAACTCGGCCGTTCCCGTCTTGCCACCGACCTCCACCCCGGGGATGGATGCCCCTTGCCCCGAGCCGTCGTTCACGACGTTGACCATCATGTCCGAGAGGGCACTGGCGGTGTCCGCCGAGATCGGGGTCGCGAACTCTTCGGGGTCGGTCTCATCGATGATGTCGAGGTCGCTGTTGCGGGCGCTCTCCACGAGGAAGGGGTTCATCTGCACCCCCTCGTTGGCGATCGCGGCCGTCACCATAGCGACCTGCATCGGCGTCACCCGCACCTCGAACTGGCCGATGCCGGTCAACGCCAGCTGTGCCGGGTCGGGGTCGCTCGGATAGACGCTGGGCGTCACCGGCATCGGTATCTCGACCGACTGCCCGTAGCCGAACCTTCCGGCCTGGTCGTTGAGGGCGCTGGCGCCGAGGCGGCCGGCCAGCCACGCCATGGAGGTGTTGCAGGAGACCCGGATGGAGTCGGCCAAAGAGACCTGGTCCGTCGGTCCACAGGTGCCACCCTCGAAGTTGGGCAGCTCGGTGTCGGTGCCGGGCAGGGTGTACCGCTGTGGGCCCTCCAGCAGGGAGTCCGGGCTGTACTCACCGGACTCCAGGGCGGTGGCGGCCACCACGAGCTTGAACACCGAGCCCGGAGGATAGAGGTCACCGGCGATCGCCCGGTTGACGAGCGGTTGGGCGGGGTCGGCGTTCAGGGCCTGGTAGGACTCCTCGACGGCTCCGAGCCGATGCGAGGCCAACTCGTTCGGGTCGTAGGCGGGGTGGCTGACCAGGGCCAGGACCGCTCCGGTGTCGGGGTCCAAGGCCACGACGGCGCCCCGCCGCTCCCCGAGGGCCTCTTCGGCAACCTGCTGGACCTGGGGGTCGATGGTGAGCTCGAGAGTTGCTCCCTGCGGGGCGGTGCCCGTCACCAGGTCGACGATCCGCCGGTAGAACAACGAGTCGTCGGTGCCGGAGAGCAGCGCGTTCTCCGACCGCTCAAGCCCTCCGTTGGCGCCGTAGATGAACGAGTAGTAGCCCGTCACGTGCGAGTACAACCGACCCTGGGGATAGGTGCGGATCCACTGGAGCTCGTCGTCGGTCTGCTCCGACGTCGCGATAGCCGTGCCGTCGATCAGCATGGACCCACGGTCGCGGCTGTAGTTCTCGACCAGAGTGCGGCGGTTGTTGGGCCGGTCGGCAAGCTCGCCTGCTTCGACGAACTGGATGTAGGTCGTGGCCAGGAGCAGCGCTGAGAACATGGCGAAGACCAGGAAGGCGAGTCGGCGGATCGGGGTGTTCATCGGCTCGCTCGCAGCTCGGCCTCAGCAGGGTGCTCGGCCTCGGGAACCCGCTCGGACTCAGGGCGTCGGGCATGGTCGGAGATGCGCAGCAACAGCGCGATGATGATCCAGTTGGCGATCAGGGACGACCCTCCGGCGGAGAGCAGTGGCGTGGTCAGACCGGTCAGCGGGATGACCCGCGTAATGCCGCCGATGACCACGAAGCACTGCAGGGCGATGGAGAAGGACAAGCCGGCTGCGAGGAGCTTGCCGAAGCCTTCGCGGGCCCCGATCGCGGTGCGCAGTCCGCGCTCGACCAGGAGTGCGTAGAGCAGGATCATGGCGAACAACCCGACCATGCCCAGCTCCTCGCCGAAGCTCGCCACGATGTAGTCGCTGTTCGCGAAGTACGTCTCCTGGGGGTAGCCCTCTCCCAGACCGGTCCCGAAGATTCCGCCGTGCGCCATCCCCATCAAGCCTTTGGCGACCTGATCGCTGAGCCCGGGCTTGAAGGGGTCGAGCCAGAGGTCGACACGGGTCTGCACGTGGGAGAACAGCATCCAGGCCAGGTAGGACCCCGCAGCGAACAGCGAGAGTCCGATAATGACCCAGGAGATCCGCTCCGTGGCGAGATACAACATGGCTACGAAGAGGCCGAAGAACAGCAGGGACGAGCCGAGATCCCGCTGGGCGATGAGAATGACCGCCGAGAGTCCCCACGCGGCCAGGATCGGTCCGAGGTCACGACCTCGAGGTAGCTGTAGACCCATGAACCGCGTGCCGACGAGGGAGAGGGCATCCCGGGTCTGTACGAGATATCCGGCGAAGAAGATGGTCAGCGCGATCTTGGCGATCTCACCGGGTTGGAAGGTGAAACCGGCCACCTTGATCCACAGTCGCGAACCGTTCTCGGCGTGTCCGATGAACGGCAGCAGCGGCATCAGCAGCAGGGCGAACCCGGCCACCATGGCCAGGTAGGTGTAGCGCCGCAGGATGCGATGGTCGCTGATGAAGAACAGCACGGCCGCGCCCAGGATCATCGCCAGGGCGCTCCACATGAGCTGACGGGTGGCGACGCCGTCGGCCAGACCCCGTCCCTGACCGATGTCGATCCGGTGGATCATCACCAGCCCCAGGCCGTTGAGCAGGGTCGCGATGGGCAGCAGCAGCGGGTCCGCATACTGCGCTTTCCAGCGGATCACCACGTGGAAGCCGAGGGTGATGACCACGAAACCGACGGACTGGGCGACCAGGTTGGCGGGGATTTCCCCCGAGGTGGCCAACGCCACGTTGACGTAGGCGAGCAACACGATGGCCACCGCGAAGAGCAGGAGGAAGAGCTCGGTGAGGCGGCCGGTGGTGGGCCGGACGGCGGTGACGGTGCTGACGCTCACGGCTCACACCCCGCGGGAAGCACCGTTTGAGCCTGGCTCGGCACCGGCTCGGTGTCTGAGGGCAGAGGCAGCGAGCGCCCACCGGACTGGCCGAGGTTGGGTGGGATGACCGGGATGGGGGTGCAGTCGCGCTGGATGAGACCGCGTAGCTCGGTGACGATCGCTTCGGCGTCGCTCTGGTCGTCCGCCGACAAAGTCGCTCGCACCCGGTCCTGGTAGTAGGCCGGGAGCTCGTCGACCGTGATGTCGGTGACCCCTTCCGGTTGGGACAAGGTCCAGGGGCCGAGGTCCTGGGCCACTCCGCGGAAGATCGTGACGGTGCCGTCGGCTTCCCCCACGAAGTACTGCTGTTGGCTCCAGACGTAGGTCCCCCAGGCCCCAGCGGCGATGACCGCCAGCGCGGCCACCGTTACGGCGAAACGCCGCAACCACAGCCATAGGCCGGCGCGGTCCTCCTCGGCCAGCATGGGGGCTTCGGGTTCGTCGTGAGTATGCCGCGTCAAGGCGGCTGCTTTGGTCGCCGGGCTCTCCTTCGTCCCGGAGCCGGAGCGAGCCACCCCGCGCAGCTCGCTGGCCGCGCCGACGACCTGTGGGCCGGTGGTGCCGCCGGACTCGACGGCGTCCGCAACGACGACGGTGATGTTGTCGCGGGCCGCGGCGCGCAAAGAGATGGCGATGAGCTGGTCTGCGATGTCACCCGCGCTGCCCTCGGCCCGCAGGATATCGGCGACCGTGTCTTCGGCGACGTAGTCCGTGACGCCGTCCGAGCACAGCAGCAGTCGGTCACCCGCCCGCAGCTCGCGCACTGTCAGGTCCGGATGATCCTCGTCACGACCGGTCAGGACCCGGGTGACGAGCGAGCGCTGCGGGTGATGGACGGCCTCCTCTTGGGTGATCCGCCCCTCGTCGAGCAGCTGCTGCACGAACGAGTGGTCCCGCGTGATCTGGGTGACCCGGGTGCCGCGGCGCAGGTAGGCGCGTGAGTCACCGATATTGGCCACCGCGAGCTTGCTGCCCGAGCGGAGCATGGCGATGCAGGTGGTCCCCATCCCGCTGGCATCGACGGTCTCGTGGCCCACCTCGGCCAGCCGGTCGTTGGCCGCGGAGATGCGGTCCTTGAGCACATCGAGCATGTCGTCCGCGCCTGGGGCATCGCCGTCCAGATGCACCAGCTCTCCGACCACGAGCGAGCTGGCCACGTCACCCGCCGCGTGACCGCCCATCCCGTCGCAGAGGACCAGCAGCTCTGGCCCGGCGTAGGCCGAGTCTTCGTTGCGGGACTTGGTGCCGAGCCCGATGTGGGACCGCGCGGCATACCGCAGGGCAATGGACATCCGGTGCTCTACCGTCGCAGCTCGATGATGGTCTGACCGATCCGGATCTGCGCGCCCAGATCCAGCCGCGCGCCGGTGTCGATCCGGTGCTGGTTGACGAAGGTGCCGTTCGTGGAGTCCAGGTCGTCGGCATACCAAGCGTCCTGGCCCGGATAGACCCGCAGGTGGCGCCCGGAGGCGAAGTCGTCGGTCAGCACCAGGCTGCACTCCGGGTTGCGACCGATCAGCACCCCCGACTCGTTCAGCGGGACCGTGGTGCCTCGCAGCGAACCTGCGACGACCGCGAGATGGGAGGGGAGGGAGGTCTTGCTCTTGGCGGACTTCGGAGCCTTGGCCGCTTTGCCTTCACTGCGCCGAGACGTGCCGGCTCGGCTGAGCACTCGTGTGCCGTAGAGGTCCGAGCGCAGGGCGCCGACGATCGAGAACACGAACGCCCACAGGAGGGCGAGGAGTCCCAGGCGGACGACGTTGAGGGTGAGCTCGCTCATCGCGTCCGATCCAGATGAAAGGTCAACGTGCTGCGGCCCATGGTGATCCGGTCCCCGTCACTGAGCTCCTCGGTGCCGATCTGGTCTCCGTTGAGGTAGGTCCCGTTGGTGGAGCCGGTGTCGCGGATCAGAACCTGCAGATGGGGTCCGTCGTAGCTGACCCGGATCTCGGCGTGCCGCCGGCTGACGCCAGGGTCGTCGATCACGATTGCGGCCGACTCGTCGCGCCCCAACACGGTCACCGCAGTGTGCAGCGGCTTCCGATCTCCGTCGATCTCCAACCAGGGGGAGGGCCCCCGCGGGCTCTGCCGGGCGCGTCCGGGCGGTGGGGTCGTCGGGAAGGCGCGGGTGTTGCTGTCCTGCTCGTCCCGGCTGGTCGTCTGGGGGGAAGCCGACGGCGTGGGTTGCTGTGGTGGCGCACTGGGCGCGCGACTGGTGCGTGGTGGGGGGTCTTGTCGCGGGCCTGGTCGCTGCGGAGCCCGGGGAGCCGAGGGGCGCTCACCCTGTTTGGAGGCGGGGACGACCCGGAAGATCCCGGTCTCGAGGTCGGAGCCGCTGGTGAGCCGGACAGCCATCGGGCCCGGTGAGGTGTATCGCTGTGAGTCCGCGTGATCCTCGGCGGCCGCGACCAGCTCGTTGGTCAAAGCGGTGTCGTAGGACGACAACCGTTCGTAGTCGCTGCTGGCCAGCTCCACCGTGAAGATGTTGGGCACCATGGTCCGGCCCGGACCCAGCACCGCGGCCCGCTCGTCCATGGCGCCGCGGATGTGGGAGGCGATCTCCACCGGCTGCACCTCGGCCTTGAACACCTTGGCGAAAGGTGCCTTGACCGCGCGCTCGATCTTTTGCTCGAGGTTGTCGAAGACTCCCATCAGGTGCTCCTTCCAGTCATGGTCGAGTGTCGCGGCCGCTCAGGGGACCCCTGGCGATGCTATCTGCCAGGACTGTGGGGTGGCTGCACATCACGCGAGGTTCGGTCCCCAATCTCGTGCAGGACGTGTCCACCGCCTCTGCGTGCTAATCTTCTCCGGCACTCGCGCGAGTGGCGGAACGGCAGACGCGCTGGCTTCAGGTGCCAGTGTCCGAAAGGGCGTGGGGGTTCAAATCCCCCCTCGCGCACCCAGGCGATGTCGTCAGGCATCGGCTTCAGGGCGAACCCTCACCGGTTCGCCCTGTTGTGGTTTGGGGATGCCTTCGAGCCCGTGACATCGCTCATGGATGGCGGACGATTCCGTGCTCGTGGGCGAAGACAACGATCTGCACGCGGTCGCGCAGTCCGAGCTTGCGCAGAACTGCTCCGACGTGGGTTTTCACCGTCGACTCACTGGCGAAGATCAGCCGTCCGACCTCGACGTTCGACAGTCCCCGGGCCACACCGTGGAGCACCTCACGCTCCCTCGCGGTCAGGCTGGTGAACGGTGCAGGGAGCTCGCGTCGGCTCTGGAACTGGCCTTCCAACAGGGCAGTGAGATCGGTGGGCGCCAACACCGCGTTGCCGCCGTGCACCGTTCGGATGGCGTCGGTGAGCATGGCTGGGCTGGCCCCCTTGAGCAGGAAGCCGCTTGCGCCGTACCGGATGGCGGTGGCGGCACGGTCGTCGAGGTTGAACGTGGTCAGCACAATCACCCGGACGGGCCTGTCTCGCCGGGCCGCTCGCTGCGGCGCGAAGATCTGACGGGTGGCCTCGACACCGTCCATCTCCGGCATCCGTATGTCCATCAGCACGACGTCAGGCTTCACGTCCTCACACAACGCTACTGCGCTCTTCCCGTCGGCAGCCTGTCCGACGACGGTGAGGTCGGGTTGGGCGTCGATCATCACCGCCACGCCGGCGCGGAACAGCTCCTGGTCATCGACCAGCAGGACCCGGATCTGCGGGCGACCACCGGCTTCGTGGGCCATCGGCTCGGTCATGACTGCAACGGCAACCACGCCGTGGCCGTGAACGTCGGCCGTGCCGAGCCGTCCGAGGACTCCCGGCGCCGGACATCGAGGAAGCCACCCACCGACTGGAGCCTGCGTTGCATCCCCTCGAGGCCGGTTCCCGCTGTGTGCTCTGATTCGTCGTCGCCGGACCGCGGCTGGGTCGGGCTCACGATGGGGCAGGCGTTGGCAACCTCGATCCGCAGGTCCCCCTCCCAGTGACGCTCCACCCGGATCGACTCCTCCCGTGACCCGTGCCGCAAGGCGTTGGTGAGCATCTCCTGCAGCACGCGGAAGGCCACCGTGTCGAGCTGAGGGGGCAACGGACGTGCTATCCCCACCGTCACCGACTCGACCTCGCACCCTGAGCCGCGGATCCCCTCGACCAACGAGTCCATGCTGCCGCCGTGGGATGGAGACCCCGCAGCGCCGTCGCGGGTGACCTGGAGGACGTCACGCACATCGTGCAGGGACTGCCGCGCCGTGGTGGCGACGTGGGACAGGACCCGCCGGTGTGCCTCGACGTCCGCCAAGGGCAGAAACTGGGCCGACTCAGACTGCGCCAGGATGACGGCGAGTGAGTGACCGACGACGTCGTGCACCTCTCGGGTCATCCGAGTCTGGTCGGCGCGGAGAATGGCGATCTCGTGAGCTTGCGCGCGCTCCACCTCCACTTGGTCCCGCTCGAGGTGGGCCTGCTGCTCACCGCTGCGAGCGACGTCCGCGGCATGCTCGGACTCCGTCGCCGAGCTCGTTGCCCGCAGCGCCAGACCGACCAGCCACGGTATGCCGAGCAACACCAACGGCATCGCTGCCGAACGAAGGCCGACATCGAGGGCGTTGAGGCTTGGGATCGCGAGCGGTGCCCCGTATCCCCCGAAGAACAGCGCACCGCCCACGATGACGACGCTGATCACGGCCGGGATGGACAGCCCGCTGAGAGTGAGCACGGCCCGGCTGCCGTAGCGGGCGGTGCCGAAGGCTGTGATGGCGACCAGGAGGTCCGCCGGCCCGACGAGGTCCGCGCCCGTGGACGCGAGGTCGAGGAGACGCAAGGGCAGAGCCATCCAGATCAGCGCGAGCGACCATCCGGGAGCACGCCGGAAGGCGATGGCAGAGGCGCCGAGAAGACCGAAACCGAGCAGGTCCACAGGGTTTCCTCCCGCCCATGGCGCAGAGAAGATCGTGGAGAGAGCGAGCACTGCCACCAGCGCTCCCACGGCCAGCTCCGGTAGGGAGTGCCGGAGCGCGTCTACCCGGAAAAGTCCACTCGCGGTGGGCTGATGCTGCATGAGGCGTCGATCGTCCATCCGGCTCTCCGTGCCCTCAACGGTGAGCCATCGCGGTGTCTGGTTCGTCCTCATGGTGTCGAATCTAGGCCCGGTGCTCGCGTGCTCACATCCTCCTCAGGTGCCGAGCCACGGTCCGGGAGGTCGAGCCATGGTCCGTGGTCCGGGTGGCCGCGCCGATCGACCAGGACGACGGCCCCTCCCGGTCACGTGTCGAGTAGCGGCAGGGGCAGAACGGGCCTACGTTTGAGCGTTGGTCAGAAACCTGGCTGACATCTCAAGTAGAGGAGTGACATGGCAACCATTCTGTGGATCATTGCGGTGATCCTGGTGGTCTCGGGGATCTTTGCGCTGCTGCGCAAGCAGCTGCTGTGGGGGGCCGTGCTGATCATTGTCGGCCTCCTCGTGGGCCCCGGTGGCGTCAGCATCTTCACCTAGACGGCGCTTCAACTCACCCGTGCCCAGCGGATCCCCCGCTGGACACGGGTGAGCGTCCCTACTCCCGGCCGAGGTCGGCGAGTTGTTCGCGCACCCGCGTGAAGGCGTCCTGGGAGATGGCTCTCCACAGCTGCAGGGCCAGGGCCGGATCACTTCTCTCAACCTCAGCCAGCGCCTCCGGGGTGAGCACCTCGACCTCAAGCGCCTCGAGGGCCGTGACGGTGGCGGCGTGTCGACCGTCACCGATCAGGCCGAACTCCCCGAAGGACATCCCTGGGCCCAGCACGGTGAGCCGCTGCTGGTCCCCCTCGAAGTCGGCGACGGTGGTGTCCACCAGCCCCCGGGTGATGATGAAGATCCCACGGAACTCCTGGTTCTGCCGCAGCACCACGTCGCCCTGAGCAAAGCGCCGAGAGGTCATCGCCTGCGTCAGAGCGGCACTGCCCTCGTCGTTCAAACCCGAGAGAACGAGGGCGTCTGCGGCGTCCACCTGAGCGGCGTGGCTCGGGGTCGCGCAGTGCCGGGCCAGCACCTGCTCCTCGACCCATTCGATGGCCTGCCGTCTCAGGGCGAAGACATGGTCAGGCCCGGTCCCGGGTACGTCCCCGGACGCGGTGGTGATCCGGCCGGCGTCGTCGACGACTGCGATGACCCGGTCCTGATCGGCGTAGGCGGCGTCGATCTGCTCCATCGCCTCTCGAGCGAACTCGATGACGTCGGTGATGCGCTGAAGGTCCAGGACGACGAACTCCACCTCGCTGGGCAGCTGCACCAGCTCCCGCGCCACTGACTCCGCGGCCCCGAAGGTGAGGTCACCCTGGACCTCGATCACGACCGCCCGGTGACCGTTGCGCAGGAGCGCCTCCTGCGCGACCGGTTGGCGACGCACCCCGGACGGTGCCTCCGTGATCGGATACATCACTCTGACCGCCTCGTGGGACACCTGCGCACCACGCATCAGGTGGAGGTCGAACGCACTGCTCAAGCGCTCGCAGGCGAGCACTCCGCGCACCGAGTTGCCGTGATGGTCCAGGCGTGGGGAGTAGATCGCGATGCCGACCTGGCCGGGCGCCACCGCGATGATGCCGCCGCCGACGCCTGACTTGGCCGGCAACCCCACCCGCACCATCCATTCACCGGCGTCGTCGTACATGCCGCAGGTCGACATGACCGACAACACTCGAGAGACGACCGTCGGAGACAGCACCCGCTCGCCGCTGACGGGGTGCACCCCTCCGGTGGCCAGCACGGCGGCCATCATCGACAGGTCGCAGGCCGTCACCTCGATGGCACAGGCCGCGAAGTAGTCGTCGGCAGTGCCCTCCGCCGAGCCGTCGATGATGCCGAAACTGCGCAGCAGGTGGGCCAGCGCGAGGTTGCGGTCACCCTCTGTGCGCTCGATCGCCAGCACGTCGTCGTCGACCACGAGCTCACGACCGGCCAACGTGGAGTACGCCGACATGATCCGGGTGATCCCGGCCTCCCTCCGGGGCCCGGGCTGGGCGTTGTCCGCTACCAGCGAGGCTGCCGCGATGGCCCCGGCGTTGATCAAGGCGTTTGCTGGCCGACCCGTGCCCGCCTGCAGGGAGATCTCGTTGAAGGCCTCGCCCGAGGGCTCGACGTCGATCTTGGCGTCGACCGCCTCGAAGCCCCTGTCGGTCAGAGCCAGGGCGTAGGTGAATGCCTTGGAGATCGACTGGATGGCGAACCCCGTCTGTGCGTCGCCGGTGGAGTAGGTCGTGCCGTCGAGGGTGGTCATCGCCATGCCGAAGTCATCGGGATCCAGACCCGTGAGCGACTCGGCATACGCGGCGATGTCCCCCTGGGTGTGGGGCAGCAGGTCGCGGTGGAGCGTGTCGAGGTAGTCCTGCAGCGGTGATCTCACGTCGCCATAGTCTCGCGTCTCAGGGGGCCGTGCCCTACGGTGAAGGAATCGTGTGACACCGGAGTCATACAAGACTGGAGACGACCATGAGTTCGATCGTGCTAGCCCTGATCGGGATCGCCATGATCCTGGCTGGGTACTTGCTCTACTCGCGGTACCTGGCCAGCAAGGTCTACGCACTGCAGGCTGCCGCCGTGGTGCCCGCGCACGCGCTCGAGGATGGCGTCGACTACGTCCCGACCAACAAGTACGTGCTGTGGGGTCACCACTTCACCTCCGTTGCCGGTGCCGCTCCCATCGTGGGCCCCGCCATCGCCGTCATCTGGGGATGGCTGCCGGCGTTCCTGTGGGTGACGATCGGGACCGTCTTCTTCGCCGGAGCACACGACATGGGCGCCCTGTGGGCCTCAACCCGCAACAAGGGCCGCTCCATGGGGGCACTGTCCGAGCGCTACATCGGCCAGCGGGGGAGCAACCTGTTCCTCGTCGTCATCTTCCTGCTGCTGTTGATGGTCAACGCAGCGTTCGCGGTCGTCATCTCCGGTCTGCTCGTCTCGACGCCGACGGCCGTCATCCCGACGTGGGGCGCGATCGTTGCGGCGTTGATCATCGGGCAGGCGCTCTACCGCGGCTGGGCCAGCCTCCCCGTCGTCTCGGTGGTCGGTGTCGTCGCCCTGTACGCGATGATCCTGTGGGGCAACGCGATGCCGCTGTCCCTGCCCGACACGATGCTCGGGTTGCCTGCCAGCTCGGTGTGGATCATCCTGCTCTTCGCCTACGCCGGGATCGCCTCCGTGCTACCGGTCTGGATGTTGCTGCAACCGCGTGACTACATCAACGGCCTCCAGCTCTTCCTGGCTCTCGGACTCCTCTACGTCTCCGTGCTCATCGCCGCGCCCACGATCGTGGCGCCCGCGTTCAACTCCGACGTGCCGGACGGCACACCCGGCATCGTGCCGTTGCTCTTCGTCACCATCGCCTGTGGAGCGATCTCCGGGTTCCACGGCATGGTCTCTTCGGGCACCACCTCCAAGCAGCTGGACAAGGAGACCGACGCCCGCTTCGTCGGCTACTTCGGCGCGGTCGGTGAAGGCCTGCTCGCGCTCGGCGCCATCATCGCCACCACCGCCGGGTTCGCCACGCTCCAGGCGTGGCAGGAGACCTACAACGAGTTCGGCGCCGGCAGCGTCGGCGCCTTCGTGCAGGGGGGTGGGGCCATTGTCGAGAGCGGCCTGGGTCTGTCGCAGTCCCTCAGCGCCACCATCTTGGCGACAACGGCGATCCTCTTCGCCGCCACCACCATGGACACCGGAGTCCGCCTGCAGCGCTTTGTGGTGCAGGAGATCGGCGAGATCATGGGCTTCACTTTGGGCAAGGGCCTGTCCACCATCATCGCCCTGGCCGTAGCTCTGGCGCTGACCTTCGGGGCCGGTGCCGACGGCTCGGGTGGGATGTTGATCTGGCCCCTGTTCGGGACGACCAACCAGCTGATGGCCGGGCTGACGCTGTCGATCGTGGCCATCATGGTGATGCGTCGAGGCCGCAACCCGATCGCGCTGATGATCCCGTTGGTCTTCGTCCTGACGATGACCGTCTACGCCCTGTTCGTGCAGCTGGGGACCTTCTGGAACGACCAGAACTGGCTGCTGCTGGGCTTGGACCTGGTCATTCTGGTGGCCGCGATCTGGGTCATCGTCGAGGCGATCGGTGCCATGCGGAGCGCGAAGTCGGACGGTCCCGACGTGGACTGGGGCGATGAGATGGCGGCCAAAGGCGACATCGACGCCCGATCAGGTGGCTCTTCGTCGTGACGTCGGCGCCGACCTTCCGGCAGTGGCTGCACGAGGTCTTCGCCGGGCGCTACCGACAGACGTTCGCTCGCGCCCAGCAGGACGAGGACGACGTCATGCTGATGTTGGTGCTGAGTGAGTCCCTGGGCGTGCCCAACCCGATGAGCTGGTATGCGGTGGAACTGCTGCCGGTGGTCTACGACCGTTTCCACCTGTGGCACCGGCGGATGGGTCTGGACCGCTCACCGTTGGACCGCATCTCGTGCTGCTAGGTCTGGCCGCTCAGCGCAGAGTGCTCTTCGTGGGCGGCAAGGGCGGAGTCGGCAAGACGACGGTCGCCTCCGCCGTCGCGTTGGCCCGGGCGCGGGCCGGCGCGCGGGTCCTGCTCATCTCGACGGACCCGGCGCACAACCTGGGTCACCTCTTCGGGGTGCCGGTCGGTGACGGGTTCACCCCGATCGTCCCGGGACTCGAAGCCTGCGAGCTCGACCCCGAGAAGACCATGGACACCCACCTCGCAGCCGCGGAGCGGACCATGCGACGGCTGATGCCCGACCATCTGGGCGCAGAGGTCACCAAGCATCTGAGGCTGGCTCGCCAAGCCCCGGGCGCGGCCGAGGCCGCCGTCCTGGAACGCCTGGCGGATGTCGTCGAAGGCGCCCGGCAGGTCTACGACCTGGTCGTGATCGATACCGCTCCGTCCGGCCACACCGTGCGGATGCTCAGCCTGCCCCAGGTCGTCACCGCGTGGACTGCCGGCCTGCTGGACCGGCAGGACACGTCCAAGCGGTTCGCTGACGCCATGACGAACCTCGATCGTCGACGGGGTCGAAACGACCCGGGGGCCGAGGTCGTGCCGCGAGGGCAGGGCACGGGAACGACGCCATCGGAGCCGGCCGGCGCCAGCACGTCGAGATCAACCCGAGACGCGGAGATCCGGGACATCCTGCTACGCCGTCAGGAGAGGTTCACCCACCTTCGGCACGTGATCACCGATCGGGAGCACACGGCCTTCGTGGTGGTCCTCGCGGCGGAGCGACTGCCGGTGCTGGAGACCGTCGAGCTGGAGCGGGACCTCGCCCGGGTGGGCTCGCGAGTGGATGCGTTGGTGGTGAACAAGCGCTCGCCACGCGACGCCGGCGCACTCCTTGCCGCGCGTCACAAGAACGAAGAAGAGCATCTCGCGGTGCTCTGGCAGGCCCTTCCCGACGTCGCGACAACACAGGTCCCCCTGCTGGGACAGGACGTGTCGGGGGTGACCGGGCTGGATGCCATGGTCCGCTGGCTCTGAGCCTCAGGCTGACGAGAGCTATCCGAGCAGGCGTGGCCGACGAGAGCTATCCGAGCAGGGATAGCAGTGCTGCCGCGCCCGGAAGGGCCATGGCGAAGATCACGAGCATGCCGATCAGTCGTTGGCGTCGCGCGCGACGAGCGCGCCACGGATCGTCGGCAAGGTCATCGGTCCAGGAGTTCACGGTCCCTCTCCCGTCTGTTGGTTTCGGTGCGGCCGGGCCGACACAGCCCCTCCGCAAGCGTAGTGATGACGACGGTACGTGCTGAGGCTGGTGTACTGGACCATGACCCCCAGCGCACCGATCGACCTCCTCCTGGTCGGTGCGGGCCATGCACACCTGCACCTGCTGCGCCATGCTCAGGACCTGGTGAAGGCAGGATACGCCGTACATCTCCTGGCCCCCGCGCAGTTCAGGTACAGCGGGGTGGCTTCTGCGACGGCGACCGGCGCGTTGCCGACGTCAGAAGGAGTCGTCAACGTGGCTGCCCTCGCCGCGAAGGGACCGGTGCAGCATCGCGTCGGGACGCTCACCGAGCTGGATCTGGAGGGCAGACAGGCCCGCTGCGACGACGGCCGGTGGCTGGACTACGACGTCATCTCCTTCAACATCGGTAGCGCCGCAGCCACTCACGACATGGTCGTCGGCGATGGCGTGCTCACGGTGAAACCGTTGGAGGCCCTCGCGGGTCTGGACGCTCGGATCACCGCCGCCGTCGACGCTCTCGCAGATTCTCAACGCAGCGCGCGCGTCACCATCGTCGGGGGTGGCTCGTCGTCGCTGGAGCTGGCCGGCAACGTGGCCTGCCGCGACGGTGTGGTGGTGAACGTGGTCGAGGAGTCCACGACGATCTCTCCGTTGCTGTCCGCGAGGGCCCGCAGCGCGGTGCTCAAGCTGCTGACCGCGCGGGGCGTGCGCGTGCATACCGATCTGGCGGTGACCAGCGTCGATACCGACCGGGTGGTGTTGAGTGACGGGCGCGTCATGGCCCACGATGTCGTCATCCTGGCGACCGGGCTCGTCGCCTCGCCGTTGATCCAGACCTTGGGGCTGGCCTTCGAAGGTAGGCCCGGCGCGGGCATCCCGATCCGGGCGTCGCTGCAGCACCCTGACCATGAGGAGGTCTATGCCGCGGGCGACTGCTCCCACTTCCTGCCACGGCCATTGCTGCGCATCGGGGTCTACGGAGTGCGCCAGGGACCTGTGCTGTTGGCTGCTCTGGTGGCCAGGGCGACCGGGGGGGAGGCGCCGCAGTTCCACCCTCAACGCGAGGTCCTGCAGATCCTGGACCTCGGTGGCGGGTACGGGCTGGCAACGCGTGGCCGCTGGTGGTGGATGGGTCGGGGACCGCTACGACTCAAACGCCTCGTCGACCGCCGCTGGTTGGCGAAGTACGTCTAGCGTTCGCGGCGCCGGATCAGGTGCCCGACGACATCGGGGATCCATCCTGTTTCCCCGCGCATCCACCGCCCCGCCACGAGGTTGCCCGGCACGACCATGAAGTCTCCTCGGGGGCCGTCAGCGAGGCCCAGGTCGGTGCCGAAGACGTCGCTGACCAGACACCAGTCGAGGTCGGTATGCCGGTCGAGGTGCTCTCCGATGCCGACGGCGTAGCGGCGGACGATCTGGCGATGGTCGGTGCTGCGCTCGCGCGACCACTCCTGGTATGCGGAGTGCAACCCCTGAGCGAGGGAGTCCAGGTCATCGACGTCGACGCCCTGGGCCTGCAAGGCTTGCAGATCTGCAGCGATCTGCTCCTGGTCAACCTGGCGCAGCGGCTGGGTGGGAGTGGCCGGCAGCCCGTCCTCGTTCAGGTCGACCTGCGGTGGCGCCGAGACGTCCGGCTCCGGGTCGGTGGACTTCTTGCGGCTGAACATTCCCATGATCAGGAGACTATCGGTGAGGGCCGTAGTCGATTGCGCAAGGCGAGTCCGAGCGCAGAGCCGATGAGGAGGCCGAGGGCGATCGCACAGATGACCGCGGTGATGTCGAGGCCGGCGTCGACAGCCTGACCCCGGTCGGTGACCAGCGTCGTCACTCCGAGGAGCCCCAGGCTGCCGGGGACGAGAAGCCAGAAGGCGGGCAGAAAGAGCACCAACCGGGCCAGCCGCGGTCGCAACAGCTCCACGAACGTGGAGCCCAGGCTGGCCGCGATCGCTCCGAAGAACCCGCCCAGGGCCGCTGATCCGAGCAGATGGCCCACGGACTGGGCGGCGAAGGCCATCACCAGGACCAGCAAGACCCACGGCGACATCGATAGCGGCACGCTCTCCATCAGGCTGATTCCCAGCGCAATGAGGAGCAACCCCACGATGGGCGCCCACCAGCCGATGTCCTCGACCCGGATGTTGACCATCATCGCGGTGGGCACCTGCAAGACCGTTGTGGCAGCGATCAACCCGAGGGCGAACAGACCGAGCTGGACCACGCCGTAGGTCAACCGTGAGGCACCCGCCTGCATATGGCCGGCGGCAAGCTCCGACATACCGGTCACGATCAACGCTCCCGGCAGCAAGGCGGCGATCGGCGGGAGCACGGTGCGCAATGGACCTTCGATCCATCCCATATCGGCAGCGAGGAAGACGATCATGGTGACGACGAAGGCCGCGATGGTGGGCAGGAGCGTGGCCATCACCTCAGCGCGACTCGCGAGGGAGTTCAGACCGAGCACGGCGATCGCGCAGACCACGACCGCGGCCACGTTGGCCCACCCCGGTTGCAGAATGAAGCCGATGCCGGCGGCGACGAAGACCCAGGCGACCTTGGTGAGCCACGGCTGGTACAGCGGAGGCTTTGCCCGCAAACGGGACAGTTGGTCGAAGGCGTCGGAGACCGTGAGCTGGGCGAAGACCAGCTGATGACGGATGCGGCGCACCTCGCTCGCCTGATCCAGACGAACCTTGGCCGTCACCGATTCGTACGCTGCTGGATCGCCACTGCGCAGCGACAGCATCAGGCCCGTGGGCGCCGCACCGACCTGCGCGTTCGGGTACCCCAGGTGCGCGCCGACTTCCTCCAGCTCCTCCTCGATCTCGTTCACCGGCTGACCCGTCGCGATCATCGCGGCGCCGAGGTGGGCCAGCAACAGCCGGACCCTGGCGTCGTCCTCGGGCGCTGGGTCGTCGTGGGGCACGGCGATGAGTCTTGCAGGTCGCGAGCCTTCAGCGACCGATCGAAGTGGTCGCCAAGGTCACGCCTGGACGGACTTGGGCAACCGGCCGGTGGACTTCTTGTAGGCCCGCGTGGACTGGCGGTTCACCAACATACGAGTCAGCTGGACGATGGCCCCGGAGACCAGGGCAAAGGCGACCGCCTCCACCCAGTCCGTGTCGGGGTCTTCCGGGTTGGCCGGCGAGTCGTTGCCGGTGATGAACTTCCAACCACCCTCGGCCAGCTTCTTGGCGACGATTCCGCCGCCGATCGCGGCACCAGTGGTGGCCAGGCTCCAGAACTTCTCTCCCATGGGGGACTCTTCTCGGTCGTGACGGACTCGATTACGGCGTAAACGTACGCTGCGGTTGCTGTGCGCGCAACGGCGAGGGGTGCGCATCGAGGGTGCGGTGGTCCACGGACCTGGCCCATCCAGGCGTGGAGGCTCTGCTACGGAACCTGGAAGGCGGTGTCGGGCGCGTCGGTGATCAACATGTGACCGGGCGCATGCGTGATCGCCAGCTCCGGGCGGGACTCGATGACCATGGCTTGCGGCGTCACGCCACACGCCCAGAACACCGGCACGTCACCGGGTTCCAGCAGCGGCTCATCGCCGTAGTCCGGGAAGTCCAGAGAGTCGATCCCCAGCGCGCGGGGGTCTCCGACGTGCACCGGTGCGCCATGAACAGCGGGATAGCGGCTCGAGATCCGGACCGCAGCAGCCACCTGAGCCGGCGGTATGCCGCGCATCGACACCACCAGGGGGCCACCGAGGGCGCCGGCGGAGCGGCACCGCACCGACGTGCGATACATCGGGACGTTGCGCCCCGCGGCGATGTGCCGGACCGGCACTCCCGCCGCGAGCAGGGGGTGCTCGAAGGTGAACGAGCAGCCGATCACGAAGGTGACCAGGTCCTCGCGCCACACGGGGGAGGCATCCGTCACCTCGTCCACGAGCTCACCACGGTGGAAGACACGGTAGAGCGGGACGTCGTGGCGGATATCGGCGTCTGGCCCGCTGAGGACGGTGCCTCCCGGGTCGGCGCGCACCGCACCGGCGTCGATGACCTCCAGCAGCGGACACGGCTTCGGGTTGCGCTGGGCGAACAGCATCATGTCAAACGCCAACGACCGCGGTAGCGCGATCAGGTTGGCCTGCGCGAAGCCGCGGCTCCACCCCGCCGTCGGCACCTGAAGTCCGTGCGCGAACCGGGCTCGGGCTTCGGCCGGAGGCACGCCACCGACCTCGTCCACCGGCGACGACCCCGTCGTCATCGAGCCCACCGCAGCCGGACCTGTTGGCCTGGTCGCAGTTGTGCCGCCCGGTCCATATCCGCCGATGGCACCACGGCGATCACCGGGTAGCCCCCGGTCACCGGATGGTCGTTGCCGAACAGCACCGGTTGA
This sequence comes from Ornithinimicrobium sp., assembly GCA_049646465.1. GTDB lineage: Bacteria > Actinomycetota > Actinomycetes > Actinomycetales > Dermatophilaceae > Ornithinicoccus. The sequence goes on along the minus strand of JBARVW010000108.1, from coordinate 23,310 downwards.
CCATCGGGGGGCACCTGCAGCGCGCCGCGGACCATGCCCTCGCTCGCCAGCTCCGCCTTCTTCCGGTCCGGTGACCGACTCAGCGCCTCGCCCTCGAGCCGGATGCCGATCCGGTTGCTGCGATCGGACACGGCCCACACCTGGTCGGTGAGTGCCTGCGTCGAGTCGAACCAGTCCTGCCGTGGGCCAGGCAGGATGCTGAGCTCCATCAGGTCGTCGCGGGGCAGCGGCACGGGTGCGACATCGACGTTGGGATAGGACCCACGGTAGTGGCCGAGCCTCAGCAGATCTCCCGTCTTCACCGGCGCCGGTCCGAGGCCGGACAGGGTGTCGGTCGACCGTGACCCCAGGACCGGGGACACGTCCCACCCCCCGCGCGCGGTGAGATAGGTCCGCAACCCCGCGGACGGCATCCCCAAGCGCAGCTCTTGACCGTCTCGCAGGTCCAACAGGCACGCGTGGGGGACCGGAGCGCCGTCCACGGTGGCGCCCGTGTCCGCCCCGGTGAGCGCCACGGTCATCGAGCCGTGCACGCGTCCCACCAAGCCGCCGAGAGTTACCTCCAGTGACGCTGTCCCGGCCTCGTGCGCCACCAACCGGGCACCCAGCTCGTAGGCCGACCGGTCGGCCGCACCGCAGCGGCCGACTCCGATGGCGGCCCACCCCGGCCGGCCTGCGTCCTGGACCAGGGCCTGCGGGCCGGGCTCGATGATCTCAAGGGCGCTCATGTCGGGTCCTGGCGCACGAAGCGGACGACCGACCCGGGCTGCAGCAAGGACGGCGGGTCACGATCCTGGTCCCACATGACGCTCTCCGTCCTGCCGATGAGCTGCCAGCCTCCGGGGGAGGATCGGGGGTACACCGCGCTGAACTCCCCCGCCAGCCCCACCGATCCCGATGGCACGGTGGTGCGCGGCTCGGATCGGCGCGAGACGTGCAGCCGTCGGTCGCCGCCACTGAGGTAGGCGAAACCGGGCGCGAAACCGAAGAACGCCACGCGCCAGAGGCTCGTGGTGTGGGCCTCGATGACGTCCTCCCTGCTCATGCCGGTGGCCCGCGCCACGTCATCGAGGTCCTCACCGTCGTAGGCCACCGGGATCTGGAGAACGTCGTCGGAGCCGCTCGCGGACTCCGCAAGATCGTCTCCGTCCTCGTGCGGATCCGGTAGTGAGGCCGCCAGATCCACCACGCACCGGCCGACCTGCGCCAGGTCGGCCTCAGCGGCGAGGTGCAGCAGCAGCGTCCGCGCGGCCGGCACGACATCCTCGACCCACCGACACGGATCCGATGTCTGCGCTTCGTCATCGGCCGCTTCGGCATCTGTGGTTCGGGCGTCCCGCAGGTGTTGCTGTAGTGCTGCATGGACGGCGAGGACCGCGGCGATGTCGTCCATCTCGATCAACACGGCGGTGTCACCCATCGGCAGGACCTGAGCCTGGATCATGATTCCTGCACGAACGCTCGCAGGGTGACGCCGGCCCGGGTCAGTTCTTCCGCGACCGAGGTGGCCATGCCGACCGCCCCCGGCGAGTCGCCATGGGTGCAGATCGAGCGAGCATCGACGTGGATGTCGTTCCCGTCCTCCGCCTCGATGACCCCCTCGGTCGCCAGGCGCACCATCCTCCGCGCCACTTCCTGCGGATCCTGAAGGAGGGCACCCTCGCGGCCGCGGGGGATGAGACGGCCCTGTGTGGTGTAGCCACGGTCGGCGAAGGCTTCGGTCACGGTCGGCATACCCGCGGCCTCCGCCCGACGAAGAGAGGCCGAGCCGGTCTGACCCATCAGGGGCAGGGACGAGTCGTAGGCCGAGATGGCCTCGACCAGTGCTCGGGCCTGCTCCTCGTCGTCGACCACCGCGTGGTACAGCGCCCCGTGCGGCTTGACGTATCGCACTCGGGTGCCCGCGACCCGGCACATGGCCTCGAGGGCACCGAGCTGGTACAGCACATCGGCGGTCAACTCTGCTGGGTCCATGGCGATGAAGCGCCGACCGAAACCGGCCAGATCCCGATAGCCGACCTGGGCGCCGATGACGACCCCGCGTTCGGCGGCGGCCGCGCAGGTGCGCTGCAGAGTCAGCGCGTCACCGGCGTGGAAGCCGCACGCGACGTTGGCGCTGGTGATGATGTCCAGCATGGCCTCGTCGTCACCGAGGCGCCACGTGCCGAACGACTCCCCGAGGTCGGCGTTGAGATCGATGGACGCCCGTGGTTTGGGATCGGCCGTCACTGAAGACCTCGGGGACACCGCGGCCCGAGGAGATCACCGGCGTTTCCCCTCTGGGTCAATCCCGACCCGCCGACCGGATCGGCCGTAGTCTCCCGCAGGACGAAGGCCCGCTGGCTGGACTGCACACCGTCGGGTCGCGTGATGTTCACGGGCTGCTCGGGCATCAGGCTCGGACTCCGATCGTGTGCGGGGTGCCAGTTTCGCATGTCATCGCCGACACCGTCGGTCCGGATGAACTGAACGCCAGCCATCTCGTCCCGTCCGTCTTCGACCCCGACATCGCCCCGCACGCAACTGCCGCGGTGCGCGAGGCGGCGAGGCGGCGAGGCGGCGAGCATCCCTGACCCGCGCGGGCAGTGCTCGGGCCTGGTTCACTGGGACACGACGACCACAACGACGATCGACTGCATGACGAAGGATCGAGTATGAGTGCCATCGCGTTTATCGGGCTCGGCATCATGGGAGGCCCCATGGCCGCAAACCTGGTCCAGGCGGGACATCGCGTGACGGGCTTCAACCGCAGCCCCGGTCCTTACGCTGCTCTGGAAGAAGCCGGCGGAAAGGGCGCTTCGTCCTGCGCCGAGGCCACCCGGGACGCAGAGGTCATCTGTCTGATGGTCCCGGACAGCCCCGACGTCGAAGAGGTGCTCACGGGTGAGGGTGGTGTGTTCGACAGTGCGCCGGAGGGCTCGCTGATCATCGACTTCTCGAGCATCCGCCCGGACGTCGCCGCCTCGCTGGCGTATCAGGCTAGGGAGCGGGGTCTTCGGATGCTCGACGCCCCGGTCTCCGGCGGGCAGGCCGGCGCGGTGCAGGCGGTGCTGTCGATCATGGTGGGCGGCGAGGCGTCGGACTTCGCGGCCGCGAAGGACATCTTCGACGCGGTCGGCAGAACGGTCGTCCATGTGGGTCCCAGCGGCGCCGGCCAGACCGTGAAGTCGGCGAACCAGCTGATGGTGGCCAGCACTCTGCAGGCGCTCGCGGAGGCGGTGGTCTTCCTCGAGGCGCACGGAGTGGATCTCCCGGCGGCCCTGGAGGTGCTCGGTGGCGGTCTGGCTGGCTCTGCGGTGTTGGAGCAGAAGAAGCAGAACATGATGGACCGCTCGTTCGATCCCGGTTTCCGCATCGACCTGCACCACAAGGACATGGGCATCTTCACGGCGGCCTCGCGTGAGGCCGGTGTCGTCGTGCCGATCGGCGCCTTGGTCGCCCAGCTGATGGCGTCTGCTCAGGTCAACGGTGACGGCCGGTTGGACCACTCCGCTTTGCTGCGGGGGGTGGACAGGCTGTCCGGGCGCCCCGACTCTTCGGACGTGAAGTCCGAGCACACCGCGCCATGACCCGCGCCACGACCCGCGTCCTGATCGCCCCGGACAAGTTCAAGGGCTCGCTGACCGCCGCTGACGTCTGTGCCGCGGTCAGCAGGGGGCTTCATCGCCACGGGGCGGTGAGCGTCACCTCGTGCCCGGTGGCCGACGGCGGAGACGGCACCATCGCGGCCGCCCTCGCTGCGGGGTATGCCGAGGTGCCCGTGACCGTCTCGGGGCCCACGGGGATGCCCGTCTCGACGCTCTACGCCCGCCGAGGTGACACGGCGGTGGTCGAGCTGGCTGACGTCTCCGGCCTGATGCGCCTCCCCGATGAACGCCTCGAACCGCTGACCGCCAGCAGCCGAGGCACTGGCGAGGTCATGGCGGCCGCGATCGATGCCGGCTGTACGCAGCTCGTGCTCGGCATTGGGGGCAGCGCCAGCACCGACGGTGGGGCGGGCCTGCTGTCGGCGCTGGGTGCTCGGCTGTTGGACGGCGAGGGTGCAGACCTGGCGGACGGCGGAGCCGCGTTGGCCTCGCTGGTGAGGCTGGAGGTCGACGCGCTGACGTCGCGGATGCAGGGGGTGACCCTCACCGTGGCGTGCGATGTGGACAACTCCTTGACGGGACCCCACGGTGCCGCTGCGGTGTACGGCCCGCAGAAGGGGGCGGACTCGGTCGACGTGGAGCAGCTCGATGTGGCGTTGGGTCATTGGGCCGACGTCGTGACCGAGCTCACCGGCGAGGACGTGCGCGATGCCCCGGGAGCCGGAGCGGCCGGTGGCGTCGGGTACGCCGGGCTGGCTCTGTTGTCCGCCGAGCTCCGCCCGGGCATCGACCTGGTCTTCGACCTCGTGGGTTTCGAGGAGCACCTCGATGGAGTCGACCTGGTGATCACCGGCGAAGGATCGTTGGACGAGCAGACGCTGAACGGCAAGGCGCCGGCCGGGGTGGCCGCGAAGGCTCGCTCGCGCGGCATACCGGTGGTCGCAGTCTGCGGGCGAACCACCCTGAGTCCACAGCGACTGCACGAGGCCGGCATCGAGGCCACCTACGCGCTCTGCGACCTGGAGCCCGATCTCGGGCGTTCGATGACCCACGCCGCCGGACTGTTGGAGCAGTTGGGCGAACAGATCGCTCGCCGGCACCTCACGACGACACCGTCCTCGGGTGGGACCCAGCTCCCGAGCCAGACTAGAGTTATCTAATAGTTTCTAGCATGCTGGGAATAGAAGCGGATACACACCTCGCGAGAGGATGACTCTGGCCGCTCAACTTCGTCGCGCTCGCAGTGGCCAGTGGGGTCATCGGTCTTGTTCAGACGAAGGGTGAGGCGTTGACCTTCGCCGGGCTCCTGGGTGCCTCGGTCGGGTTCGCGCTCGGGTGGGCCTATCTGTTCTACGTGCCCCACCGGCTGGTGGCGGCGGCCGTCTCGCTCACGGTCGCCAGCGTGCTGACGTGGGGCCTGGTCGCTGTCGCCGCTCAGGCGCAGTGGTGGGTCGGGCTCGTGCTCCTTCCGTATGCGGTGTGGCTGAGCGTGGCGACCACGCTCGCCTACGGCTACGCCCACCTCGGCTCGACCCGGCCTGCATCCCGGAATCGGTCGGGTGCCGTCGACGTTGAGGGATGAGTTCGTCCTACCCCTCGTGAAAGGCAGCACCTGTGTCACGCGCTTTCGAATCCGTCCGGATCGGCCCCTGGGATCTACCCCAGCGGTTCGTGATGGCTCCCCTGACGCGCAATCGCGCCGGTGATGGCCACGCCCCCACCGAGCTCAACGCCACCTACTACGCGCAGCGTGCCAGCGCTGGTCTCATCATCACCGAAGGGACCGCCCCTAGCGCCGTGGGACAGGGTTACCTGAACGTGCCCGGGCTCTACACCGAGGACCAGGTCACGGGCTGGAAGCTCGTCGCCGACGCGGTGCACGCCAAGGGCGGGTACGTCGTCGCGCAGCTCATGCACGCGGGCCGCATCGCGCACTCGGACAACAAGAACGGCCTGGAGACTGTCGCACCCAGTGCGATCACCGCCCCCGGTGAGATGGTCACCGCCGAGGGCCCCAAGCCCCACGTCACCCCCCGCGCCCTGGAGACCGCAGAGATCCCCGCGCTCATCCAGGAGTACGTCCAGGCGTCGCGCAACGCCATCGCCGCCGGTTTGGACGGCGTCGAGGTCCATGCGGCCAACGGCTACCTGCTGCACCAGTTCCTCGACCCGGCGTCCAACACGCGCGATGACGCCTACGGCGGCTCCCCGCAGGGCCGTGCCCGCCTGACCGTCGAGGTGGTCAAGGCCGTGGCCGAGGCCATCGGTGCCGACCGCGTTGGGGTGCGGATCTCCCCTGGACACCAGTTCAACGGCATCGTCGAGGACGACACCGACGACGTTGCCGCGACATACGCGGCCGTGGTCAACGGCATCGCACCCCTCACGCTGGCCTACCTGAGCATCCTGGCCGCGAACGGCACCGATATCGCCGCGGACCTGGGGGCCCGTTTCGGTGGACCGGTGTTGCTGAACGACGGCTTCGGTGACGTCACCTCGTTGGAGTCGGTGAACCGCGTGCTCGATGCCGGTCTCGCCGAAGCAGTGGTCGTAGGGCGCCCGTTCCTGGCCACCCCGGACCTCCCGGCCCGCTGGGAAGCCGGACGCGAGCTGAACGAGCCGAATCCCGACACCTTCTACGGTGGCGGCGCCGAGGGCTACACCGACTACCCGACCATCTCCGAGCTGGAAAAGGCTTCCTGATGTCGGGAGCTATGCCGTGGCGGACGGAAGCTATCGGTGACCTCAGCGGCAAGGTGGCTGTGGTGACGGGTGGCAACGCCGGCCTGGGGCTGAGCACCGTGCATCAGCTGATGGCGCACGGCGCGCACGTGGTCGTCAGTAGCCGTGACGTCGAGCGGGGCCAGGGAGCCGTCGACGGTTTGGGGCCGTTGCAGGGCACTGCTGAGGTCCTGCGCCTGGATCTGGCCGACCTGTCGTCGGTGGAAGAGTTCGCCGCCACCGTGACCGCGCGGCATGCCGGACTGGATCTGTTGGTGAACAACGCCGGGATCATGATGGTCCCCCCGGGCGAGACCACGGATGGCTTCGAGCTCCAGATCGGCACCAACCATTTCGGTCATTTCGCGTTGACCGGGCGGTTGATGGGCCTGATCCGCTCAACGCCCGGAGCTCGAGTCGTGAGTGTCAGCAGTCTGGCGCACACTTCGGGCCAGATCGACGTGGGCAACGTGGACCACATCCACGAGGTGGCAGCGAAGTACTCGAAGACCAAGGCGTACGGCAACTCGAAGTTGGCTAACCTGCTGTTCGCCTACGAGTTGCAGCGCCGCTTCGCTACCCACAACATCGACGCCATCTCGGTGGCCGCTCACCCCGGGGTCTCGTCCACAGGTCTCGGCGAACACTTGATTCCTGATCGCCTTCAGCCTTTCGTGCGCCCCGTCTTCGAGCTGGTCACTCAGCCCCCGGACGCCGGGGCCCTGCCGACCTTGCGCGCGGCCACCGACCCCAACGCTTGGGGCGGCCAGTTCTTCGGCCCGTCGAGCCTGGGCGAGTCGCGCGGGGCACCGGTGGTCGTAGCTTCCACCGACGCTTCGTACGACGCGGCCACGGCAGCGGCGCTCTGGGAGGCGTCACAGCGGTTGACCGGAGTGACGTACCTGTAGAGCTACGGCTCCTTCCCAGGGAGTCCACCACGAGCGATGCCCAAGCCATGAAGGCTTGGGCATCGCTCGTCGTGCCTTGGATGGCCCCTCAGATCACGACCGTGGGACCGTTGCAGGACCGAAAGGTCAGCTGCTGCGGGCCATCTGGTGCTCACTGTCTGCGTGTCTTAGCGAGGGCATATGTTGAGCAGCCCCTCGGGTGGCGATCCCCGCCACGGCGACCGACACAGCGCCGATGACGAAGCCGGCGACGTCATCGATGATGTAGTGCCAGCCGAAATAGATGGTTGAGACCAACGTCAGCGCCAAGAACACCCACATCGTGATGCGCACGACCCGGGGGAATCCCGCCAGATGCACAATCAGCGCCGCAGTGAACACGATCGAGGTATGCAGCGAAGCGAACGCGGCGATGCTCTGCACCGAGTTCGTGCCGAAGGGATCGCTGATCACATTGGCACGCGCCCTGAGCATGCCTGCCTGGAGCGAGCTGACGCCGGTGGTTGGAAGGTCCGTGTAGTTCCAGCTGCGCACCGCGAACGGGCCGAGGGCCGGCAGGAGGTAGTAGCTTGCCGTGCCCAGAGCCCAGTTGAGGCAGAGTGCGGTCGTGTACCACAGACCCAGGCTGACGTCGCGAGACCAGACGAGGGCCGCAGCCAGTGAGATCGGCACGAAGAAGAGGAACGAGATGTAGACCCACGACAAGACGTGCGCCGAAACGCCGGTGCCCAACACGTCGTGGAGCACTTCAGCGGGGATCGTGCCAAAGGCGAGCAGGCGGTCACTGGCAGCCAGCATCGCGTCGTCGGACTGTTGGCGGGCCACGGGGAGAAAGCTCTTGAGGTTGCGGTAGCCGACGTAGGTCACGTAGAAACTGGCGAGAGCGACAAGGACGACCACGAGGCGCTGCAGGGGCCATCGCTCGGCGACGACCTCCTTGAAGGAGGAGCGGATAGTGCTTAGATCCTTCGCGCGTGAGATCACCCGGGGGATGAGGTCAGCGGCGATGAAAAGGAAGAGGATGAGGGGTAGCCGAGTCCAGCTAGGACCGAGGAAGCCGTCGGGGTCGCGCAGCGGTAGGTCTAGCGTGAGCGCTCCGACGACCGCCAGCCCGCCCGTAATCAAGGCGGTCGTGACGGCTAAACCGAGCCCACGCCCCTTGCGCACGATCGATTGAAGGTGTGGGGTCATCACCCCATTGTGCCTTGGAGTCACTCAGAACAGGGTATGGGACCCCATAGAACCCGATATCTGAGACTCAATCGTGCCAAAGTGTCGGTTATCCGCCCGCGAGATTGCGCGTAGATGAACGTGTGCTGTCGCCCTGGGGAGCCGCTCCACCACGACCCTCGCACCCCGAGGAGGGACGTGGTGGAGCGAGCTGTTTCACCCCGCCAGATCGGATCGTGATCACGGCCAGACGCGGACCTTCAGAGCCAGCTGGACGGTGGCAATCGGGTTGAGGATCGTCGCGGTGGACGACCCGGCGAACAGCAGTCCTACCGGGTTGTTCTCCAGGTCCAGGACCAGTGAGCCGGAGTCGCCCCCGGCCGACATGTCCGTGGTGACGATCTGGTTGCAGAACTTCGCGACGTTGCCGCCGCCGTAGTTCACGTTGATCGTGGCGTTCACGGCGGTGACCCGACCGGTGGTGAAGTGGGTGGTCCGGCCGGTCTTCTTCACCAACTGTCCGACCGCGGCAACCTTGACGGCCGACGCGGGGTATCCGGACCAGTAGATATCACGGTCGAGGGTGTCGAAGGGCACCTCGGCGATCGCCGCGTCCACCGCGTTGCACGAGCCGTCGAACTTGATCGGCACGAACCGCGACAGGCGACCGACGGCGTCCGCTGCCGTGCCACCGTCAATCGGACCGGGCTGGTAGATCGGGTCGCCGATGTTGGCCTGGTTGGAGTTGGCCAGCACGTGGTTGTTGCTGAGGATGTAGTAGCGAGGTGGTTTGCCCGGCACCGGGGAGATGTCGTAGCACCCGGCCCCGATCGTGCCGGCGGTGATCTTGAAGTGGCCGACGCTGTAGCCAGGACGCACCGGACGAACCCGCTTGGCCAGACTCTGTGCGTCGAGAGTTTCCATCGCGGTCGCTCCGCCGGCGAAGACGTGCCCGACATCGACGACGTCGGTCGGCACCTTGCTCACCGTCTTGGGTAGTGACTGGCTGGTCCCGAGCATCGAGGAGGGCAGCTTCTCGGTCACCAGGACCATCACGCTCTTGGTGTCGGTCTGGACGCCGTTGCTGATCTTGTAGCCGAGGCCGACACCGACCACGTTGTCCGTACCCATCAGCCGCTCCTGGGCGTCGTCGCGGGCCTGGGCTACTTCTTCGAACCCGACGGGGACCGCTTCGTTCCCCGCGGTGAGGTCGTCGTGCTGCATAGTTCTTGTCCCTTCAGTGCTGTCGTAGGACGTCGGCCGACGGGCCTTTCCCGTCGCACCACGTCTGACGTCCTCAGAGAGGGATGCCCGCCGGGTGTGGATACGACTGCACCTGCGACAGGCCGACCGATCCCACACAGGACTGGTACTTGTCGCAGTTGTCGCGGGAGAAGTGACGTTTCCTCGGCTCAGTGAACCGCTGGGAAGCGGCCGACTGCTACCTTCGAGAGATGGGTATGGAGCAGCTCAACCTGGGGGCCGACGGGGAGTCTGACGGTGCCGGTGCGACCGGGCCGGCACCGACCTTGACCGAGGCGCACGCGCTTATGACGGAACGCGCCGAGGTGCACGGAGTAGGAGTCGGCGCCACGGAGGCGGGTGAACGATGCGTCGTGCTCTTCGCGGACCGACTGCCCCCCGAAGTGCTGCCCGACCGGTTGGATGGTCTGCCGGTGCGCGTGCACGAGAGCGACTCTTTCGTCGCCGAGACGGAAGCGGGGGACTAGCGAGCGGTCCGCGCCACCGCCTCCGCGTCCCGGAGCACTCGCAGTACATTGGCGCCGGCGATCTTGCGTAGATCGTCGTCGCTGAACCCTCGCTCCGCCAGGGCGGCGAACAGGCGCGGGTAGCAGGACACGTCTTCTAGCCCGACGGGGAGATCCGGCACTCCGTCGTAGTCGCCACCGATGCCGACGTGGTCGATCCCGGCGACCTCGCGCAGGTGTTCGACGTGGGTCACGACCTGAGCCAGCGTGGCCTGGGGCTGGGGGTGGCTCTCCTGGTAGCGCTTCGCCCAGGGGATGAAGGCCTCGAGGTCGGTCACCGTGACTCCCTCGGTGCTCGCGACCTCAGCAGCCTGCACTCGCCAGTCCCAGCACTCCTGGGACACGAAGTCGGGGGCGAAGACCGTCATACAGACGCCACCGGCCGAGGCCATGGTGGCCAGGACGTCGTCGGGCACGTTGCGTGGCGAGTCACAGATCGCCCGGGCGCCGGAGTGGCTGAAGATGACCGGCGCCGTCGAGACGTCCAGGGCGTCTCGCATGGTGTCAGCGGAGACGTGCGCCAGGTCGACCAGCATCCCGAGACCATTCATCTCGCGGACGACGTCCCGACCGAAGTCGGTCAGCCCACCGTGCACCGGCTCATCGGTGGCGGAGTCCGCCCACAGGGTGTTGTCGTTGTGCGTCAAGGTCATGTACCGCACGCCGAGGCGGTACAGCATGCGTAGCGTTCCCAGCGAGTCGCCGATCGAGTGTCCGCCCTCGGCCCCCATCAGCGAAGCCACCCGACCGGTCACGAACACTCGCTCCACGTCATCGGCCGTCAGTGCGAGACCGAGCTGGTCGCTATACCGCTCGATCATCGAGTGCACGGCGGCCACCTGCTCCAGCGTCTGGATGACCGCTTGGTCACGGGGCAGGGTCGAGGGCACCCAGACGGACCAGAACTGTGCACCCACGCAGCCCTCCCGCAGTCGGGGGAGGTCGGTGTGGGTGGTCAGCACAGGGTGGGCGATATCAAGCAGGTTCCAGTCGTAGGCTGCTTGCTCGCGAGCCTCCCAGGCCAGGTCGTTGTGGCCATCGATCAGGGGAGTGCTGGCCAGCAACGCCTTCACGTGGTCGAGGTAGGGCGCCGTCGTCACCCGCTCACTCTGGCACACAGCCGTCCCCGAGGTTCCTGGCGTCGTGTCGCCCGGGGGGGGGGTAGCCGTCAGCAATGGGTAAGGGTCGGGTCCGGGCCGTGCGGATTAGGCTCCAAGGGTGGTCACTGTCCTCGTCGCCGACGACGACGACACCGTGCGCGAGGTCGTCGCGGCATACCTCCATCGTGCTGGGTTTCCGACCCTGGAGGCCCGCGACGGGCTCGAGGCCGTATCGGTGGTTAGCGCCGAGCGCCCACAGCTGGTGGTGCTCGACGTCATGCTGCCTGGCATCGACGGTTTCGAAGCCTTGCGGCGGATGCGCGAGATCGACCCCCGTCTGCCGGTGCTGATGCTCACGGCACGCACCACCGAAGAGGATCGGATCTACGGGCTGGAGATGGGGGCCGATGACTACGTGGTGAAGCCGTTCAGCGCTCGCGAGCTGGTCCTCAGGGTGCAGGCCTTGCTTCGCCGGGTCAGCGACAACGTCACCGCAAACGAAGCAGTTGGCTCGGCGTCGGCCTCAGTCCGTGACGGCGACCTGGTCGCGGATCCCGCCGCTCGGTCCGTCCAGCGAGGGGGTCAGCAGCTGGCTCTGACCGGTCGGGAGTTCGACCTCTTGGTCTTCTTGATGTCCCATCCCGGTGTCGTCCTCACCCGTGAAGACCTCCTGAGAGAGGTGTGGGGGTGGGACTTCGGCGACGACTCCACGGTGACCGTCCATATCCGTCGACTGCGCAACAAGGTAGAAGTCGACCCCGCGCGCCCGCAGCGTGTCGTCACCGTGTGGGGGTCGGGATACCGCTGGGATCGGCAGCGGGGATGAGACCCGAGCTCGAGGCCGTGGTCCTGGCCGCTGGCACGGCGGCCGCGGTCGGTGTGGTGGGGGCGGTTGCCACGATCGCAATGGCACGGCGATCCGTGGCTTTGGCCACCGCCATGGGCCCCGTGGTGGTGGTGGCCAGTATGGCCGCCGGGATCTACGTCACAGCCGAGGCCATGTTCTTGTCGACCAACGACTTCACGTTGATGTCCCTCGTGCTGGCTGCCTGCGTCCCCATCGCCTTGGTCTGCGGCTCGTTCTTGTATCGAGCGGTCCGCAGGATCGACACTTCGGCCGCTCAGGCGGTGGCCGAACGCGAGCGTGACCGATCACTGGCCGCGAGCCGTCGGGAGATGATCTCCTGGGCGAGCCACGACCTGAAGTCACCACTGGCGGGGATCCGGATCATGGCCGAAGCCTTGGAGGACGGCATCGTTGATGATCCGGCTGACTACCACCGGCGCATCCGGCACGAGAGCGACCGGATGAATCGGATGGTCGACGATCTGCTGGAGATGTCGCGGCTCAGCCAGGGTGACAACGACTCACAGCCCACTGAGGTCGACCTGACCGAGGTGGTGCGCGACGTGGTCCGCAGCCAACAGGCGGTGGCCGACCAGCAGCGCGTGGCCGTCACCCTGGCCGGGATCGGCGCGATATTCGTGACCGTGGACCCGTCGCGGATCGAGCGCGCAGTCACGAACGTTGTGCGCAACGCCATTCTTTACACCCCCGCCGGTGGCACGGTCCAGATCGAGATCGACCCTCCGGACGGGGAGAGGAACGTCGTGCACCTGCACATCAGCGATATGTGCGGCGGGTTGTCGGCAGACGACATCCACCGGATGTTCGAACCGGGCTGGCGAGGAAGCGCCTCGCGAACCCCTATGGCAGAAGCGGGGATCGGGGTAGGCCTGACGATCACCCAGGCGATCGTCAGCGAGTCCGGAGGCAGGGTGGACGTGCAGAACGTGGGTGAAGGCTGCCGAGTGAGTCTTGTCCTGCCTGCCGCTGCGTAACTTCGTACAGCGTCGGCGGGTGAGCGGCTTCTGGCGCAGCGTTCGGTCAGATCTAGCTGCGGGCGACAGCGTCAGCGATCGGGGTCTCACCGTCGTTGAAGGTGATCGTCCGCCCAACCGTGGAGGAGTCATGCAGCACGGCCGCTATCACCGCGGCAACGTCGGCTCGAGAGACGTGTGATGCTTCGTCTGCGGCTGCGTCGATAGTGCCGGTGCCGTCTTCGTTGGTCAGTGCGCTGGGGCCCAGCACCGTCCAGTCCAGACCGGGAGCGCCCTTCAGGTACTCGTCAGCAGCAGCCTTCGCCTCGGCATAGGCGAAGAAGTCATTGTCTGACGGCACGCCGTGATCTGGCCCGGCTCCGAAATACGACACCATGACGAACCGACTCGCGCCGGAGGCTCGTGCGGCATCCACCGTGGCGATGGCGGCATCACGATCCACCGCGTAGGTCCGCTCGGCGCTACCCCCGCCGGCACCTGCGGACCACACCACGGCCTGCTGGCCCGCGAGCACCTCGGCGATCTGTGCCGAGTCGAGCTTCTCGACGTCGGCCAGTCTGGCCGTGGCACCGGCCGACTCGACGTCGGAGGTGTGGTCGGGGTTGCGGATGATCGACGTGACCTGATCGCCGCGGTCAGCGAGGATCCGGGTGAGAAGGAGGCCAATTTTGCCGTGGCCGCCGACGATGGCGATTCGCATGGGGGAGGAAGACATCCCTCTATCGTAGAGGCGAGTCACCGGGCGCAGTCCTGTGGCCCGGCCCGTGGTGGGTCGGGTGTGGGGCGGGGTCGTTAGAGGTGCCAGGTGACACTGGTTGGGTGGACGGTCGCGGTCAGGTCTCGTGCGTGGACCAGGGTGTGGTGTCGCCCGCACAGCAACGCGTAGTTGGACAGGTCCGAACGTCCACCGTGGGACCAGTGCACGACGTGGTGGGCATCGCACCAAGGGGCGGGGATGGTGCACCCGGGGTAGGTGCACCCACCGTCGCGGTGGTGCAACGCCCGCCGTTGACCTGGGGTCACGAGCCGGCGGGTGCGTCCTTGGTCCAGGATCTCCCGGTCCGTGCCCAGTACGACCGGGATGAGGTCGGCGTCACACGCCATCTTCCGCACCGTTGCCGGGGACACCACGTCCCCGGTGGCGGTGGTCCCGGTCCCGGTGAACGTGTGGTGGAGGAGGTCCCAGGCGATGGTGATGACCACGGTCGCTGTCGCGCACGTCGGGGCACTCTCACCCCCGGCGATGCCGCGTTTCAGGACCGTGACGAGGGCGTCGTAGCGGCGTTGCGCCGCCGACCGGCCATCCCGTGCCCCGTCGCCACCCGGGCAGGGCGCGGCCAGGGGTGAACCACAGATGGACCGGATCAGCGCGGCCCCTTCGGGGTCCGCGGTGACCACGAACCGCACCAACGACCCGTCCGCGAGGGAGGACTCGTTCACCCCCCGCAACTCCCGGGCGGCGCGTTCCTTGGTGTCGTGGTCTTTGCCTGGCAACACCCTCGAGGTCAGGTGGTCGGTCACCCGACGCAGCTCCCGGTCCGTGAACTGGGCATCACCCGCGACCCCGGTCAACAGGGCCACCGCCGCCTCGTACTCACTCACCGACCCGTCCTCGGTGGTGTCGGTGTCCGGGTCCTCGGCGGTAGTGGTATTGGTGCTGTCGGGTTCGGGGGTGGTGGGCAGGAACGGTTTCACCCGGGCCAGTGCCCGTAGCACTGCCGCGGCCCGCCGCACCGGCAGCACACTGCCCAGGACCTGTTCACGGAGGTGGGCGTGCAACGGGTCGGCGATGCCGCGGGCCACGGTCACTAGGTCGTTGACCGCGGCCGGTGCGAGCCAGGGGCAGCGCAGCACCAACCAGTCCTGGGCGCTGAGCCCGACCTCCCCGGGCAGCCCCCGCTCCAGCGCTTCCATCAGCAGGTGCAGCGTCAACGTCTCCATCCGCGCCCGGAGGGTGTCCACACCCTCCAAACCGGCAGCCACCTCACCCCCGCTCAGCCGCGGGAAGACCGGCGCCACGTCGACGGCCTCGCCCACCGCCACCACCGCATCAGCAACCCGGCCCGCGACCACCTGACCCGGAGGTTGCCACCCGGCGTTCGAGCCCCGGCGCCCAGACGTCGATGTCGCTATCGGCTCCATCGGCTCGGTCAGTTTTCTCCACGGATCGAACCAGACCAGATCCATCAGCATCAACGGCGTCGGACCACCACCGGCCCCTCGCTGATCGAACATACGTTCAGTATGAACGAAGCTACTGACATACCCGAGAGGCCGATCGGGCCGGGGGATGTGGGACTACTTCAGGCAGTGGCCCCACAGACACCGAATCTCGGAGGGCTAGCCGTTGCCCGCTGCCGCGGCGTCCAACCACCAGATGGTGTCCTGCTGGCCGCGAACCCACGACGCTGGCACGTTGGGCGTGTCCGGAGCGGCCGCTCGGGCCGATATGACGGCCTCCGCCTTGTCGCTACCCGCGACGATGAAGAACACCGATCGCGACTTCCGTAGGGCCGGCACCGTGAGCGACACCCTCAGTGGCGGCGGCTTGGGTGAGCCGGTCACGACGACCGTGGTCGTTGCAGGGTCGTCGATGGTGACCTCGTCGCGCTCCGGGAAGAGCGAGGCGATGTGGGTGTCCGGTCCGAGTCCGAGCAGCATGACGTCGAAGGTGGGAGACGGGACGTCATCCGCCGACGTCACCGGCTCCGCCAACGAGGCCAGTTGCGCGGCATAGTCCGTAGCCGCCGCTGGCAGACCGGCCAGGTCGTTGGTGACGTCCTCTGCATCGGAACGTGCCGCCAACAACCGGTGCACCGCGGACTCGGGCACGCCCAGGGACCCCAAACCGGCGTCGTCGGCCTGCTGGTCGGTGCGGTCCTCGTGACCGCGCGGAACGAACCGCTCGTCGCCCCACCAGACGTGAACGTCCGACCACCAGTCGGCTCCCGCGGTGGAGCTCGCCAGTGCCTTGACGACCTCGCTGCCCATGGATCCGCCGGTCAGGCAGAGGTGCGCGACGCCCCGCTCAGCGACGGCATCGCTGAGGATTTCGGCGACACGCTCGGCCACGGCCGCGGCCAAAGAGGACTTGTCGTCGCGAGTCTCGGTGCGGGTCGATTGCACGTCCGCCAACCTTTCTTCCACGGCTTCTTGCAGCCGTTCCGGTGGGGGTGAGTCCATCTTGGGGGAGGTCCTCGTCAATGCCCGGGAGCTCAGCGCGCTGGACTGCCGCTTCGGCGCCTCCGGGCGCTCCAGCGCCTCGCCGGACCGGATGGCCTCACTCTGGGTCAGAGACCGCTTCGACACCTTGGGTAGCCCCTGGCACAAGGCCGCGGCGTACACCTGGTCGGCGTCGAGCCGGCGTAGCTCAGCTGCCAACGACTCCGGCAGGCCCGGCTCGAGCAGGGCCACCTCACGCGTCGGCTGACTGGGCTGAGACAGGCTCGCCACTTGTCCCTCCACCCGGACGAGGTCGATGGGCCCGCTCTTGCGCTGCATACGCACACTCACCAGACCGGTCCCGGCTTGGCTCCGGGCTCGAAGCACTGGTATGTCGAGCGCTCGGGCTAACCAACCGGCCAAGAGATCAGCGCTGGCGCAGGCGGGGTCGGCGACCACCGTGGCAGACGTCACCGACTCATAGGGCGGATAGTCGAGTGTCGCGGCCAGCAGGGCACGCCAGCGGGTGATCCGTGTCCACGTCAGGTCGGTGTCGCCACTGCTGTAGTGCTGAGCGCGACGTTTCAGCTGTCGCGCGGGCTTGGCGCAGGGCGCGGCGTCGGTGATCCGCCGGTGGGCCAGCTTGCCCAGCGGCGACTCGGCCACATTCGCCGGAGGCTCTCCGGGCCACCACGCGACGATGGGGGAGTCCGGCAGCAGCAACGGCGTGACCACGGCGTCGCCGTGATCAGCCAGGGCCCCGTAAAGCCGCAACACCACGATCTCGCTGGCCCCGGCGTCGCCACCGAGGCGGATCTGTGCGTCCAGACGCTGCTTGCCACGCCCGTTCCCGCGGACCACCACGATGATCCGCGCAGGATGCTGCCGGGTAGCGTCGTTGGCGGCGGCGACCGCCTCATCCGCGCCGGTCTCGTCGACAACCACCAACAGGGTCAGCACGCGGCCCATCGCCATCGCGCCGACCTCGTTGCGCAGACTGACCATCCGCTTGCTGATGGTGCCCGTGGTGGTGCTGGGCAGGTCGACGATCACGGGAGTCTCCATTCGCGGCCGTCGGCTCGCATCATCTCGTCGGATTCGGGCGGACCCCAGGTTCCCGCGGGGTAGTCGTGGGGCGCTTGGGCGCTCCGCCGCCAGTGATCGACGATCGGGTCCAGGATCCGCCAGGACAGGTCCACCTCTTCGTGCCGGGGGAACAGCGGCGGATCGCCCAACAGCACGTCCAGGATGAGCCGTTCGTAGGCCTCAGGGCTGGACTCGGTGAAGGATGCGCCGTAGCCGAAGTCCATCGTCACGTCGCGCACCTCCATCTGCGAGCCCGGGACCTTGGAGCCGAACCGGACGGTGACCCCCTCGTCGGGCTGGACCCGGATCACGATGGCGTTGCGGCCGAGGTCCTCAGTGGCGGTGCTGGTGAACGGCAAGTGCGGTGCCTGCTTGAAGACGACCGCGATCTCGGTCACCCGCTTGCCCAGTCGCTTGCCGGTGCGCAGGTAGAACGGGACGCCCGCCCAGCGACGGGTATGCACGTTGAGCTTGACTGCCGCATACGTCTCGGTGGACGAGTCTTCGCCGACCCCGTCCTCGGATAGGTAGCCGGAGACCTTCTCTCCGCCTTGCCACCCTTCGGTGTAGCGACCTCGGCAGGTGGAGGACGACAGGTCCTCCGGCAGCTGGACCGAGGCCAGCACCTTCTCCTTCTCCATCCGCACCGCGTCGGCATTGAAGCCGATCGGCTCCTCCATGGCGGTCAGAGCCAGAAGCTGGAGAAGGTGGTTCTGGATGACGTCCTTGGCCGCACCGACGTCGTCGTAGTAGCCCGCACGTCCACCGATGCCGATGTCCTCGGCCATGGTGATCTGCACGTGGTCGACGTAGTTGCTGTTCCAGATGGGCTCGAACATTTGGTTGGCGAAGCGCAGCGCCAGCATGTTCTGCACGGTTTCTTTGCCCAGGTAGTGGTCGATCCGGAAGACCGAGTCCGGGGGGAAGACCGACTCGACGATGTTGTTCAGAGCGCGAGCGCTCTCCAGGTCGTCACCGAACGGTTTCTCGATCACGACGCGGCGCCAGGTCTCGGACCGGGGGTTGCTCAGACCGGACTCGCGCAGCTGCTCACACACAGGCGCGAACCAGTCTGGCGGGATCGAGAGGTAGAACGCGTGGTTGCCCCCGGTGCCCCGGTCCTCATCGAGCTGGTGCACCGTCTGCGCGAGCAGCTTGAACGCATCGGGGTCGTCGAAGGCGCCCGGCACGAATCGGAAGCCCTGAGCCAGACCACGCCAGACGTCCTCGCGGAAGGGGGTGCGGGCGTGGGCTTTGACCGAGTCGTGCACCACCGAGGCGAAGTCCTCGTCGGCCCAGTCCCGACGGGCGAACCCAACCAGGGAGAAGCCGGGAGGCAGCAGACCGCGGTTGGCCAGGTCGTAGATGGCCGGCATCAGCTTCTTGCGGGCCAGGTCGCCGGTCACGCCGAACATCACCATGCTGCACGGCCCCGCGATCCGAGGGAGCCGTTTGTCCTCGGGATCGCGGAGCGGGTTGGTGGGCGCGGTCAACGCGTCACCGGGTGCACAGAAAGACCGCTCACTTATCGCCGGCCTTGGCGGTGTCGAGCTCACTCTGCACGGTGTCCAGCAACTCGGACCAGGACTTCTCGAACTTCTCGACGCCCTCGTCCTCCAGGACCTTGACCACGTCGGCGTAGGAGACACCAACGCGCTCGAGGGAGTCCAGGACCTGCTGCGCGTGCTCATAGTTGCCGGTCACGGTGTCACCGGTGACCTCTGCGTGGTCCTCGGCGGCGTCCATGGTCTTGGCCGGCATGGTGTTCACCGTCTGCGGGGCCACCAAGTCGGTGACATACATGGTGTCGGGGTAGTCCGGGTTCTTGACTCCGGTGGAGGCCCATAGCGGACGCTGGGCGTGCGCGCCGTCGTCGGCCAGGTTCTGCCAACGCGGAGTGGAGAAGACCTCCTCGTAGGCCTGGTAGGCCAGGCGAGCGTTCGCCACGCCGGCCTTGCCACGCAGGTCCAGCGCTTCGTCGGTGCCGATGTCCTCCAGACGCGAGTCAATTTCCCCGTCCACGCGGGAAACGAAGAACGAGGCCACCGAATGGATGGTCGACAGGTCGATGTTGTGCTCGCGAGCCTGCTCCAGGCCGGTGAGGAAGGCGTTCATCACGCCGCGGTAGCGGTCCAGGGAGAAGATCAATGTCACGTTGACGCTGATGCCCTTGGCCAGGGTCTGACTGATCGCGGGCAGACCCTCGAGGGTCGCGGGGATCTTGATCAGCACGTTCGGACGGTCTACTGCGTCGTAGAGGCGCTGCGCCATCTCCACCGTCGCCTCGGTGTCGGCCGCCATCCGCGGGTCGACCTCGATCGACACACGTCCGTCGACACCGTCGGTGCGCTCGAAGACCGGATGCAGGATGTCGCAGGCGTCGCGCACGTCCTCCGTGGTGATGGTGAAGACGGTCTTCTCGACATCCGCGTCCTCGGCCGCCAGGTCTTTGATCTGGTCGGTGTAGGACTCGCCGTCGGCGAGGGCCGCCGCGAAGATGCTGGGGTTGGTCGTGACTCCGACGACGTGCTTGTCGTCCAGCAGGCTCTGCAGCTCACCCTCTTTGATCATCGGCCGGTTGAGGTCATCGAGCCAGATCGAGACCCCGGCTTCGGAGAGCTGTTGGAGGCGGTCGGTCTGGGTGCTTGTGTCCTGGGTCATAGCGTCCTCACTTCTGGGTTGCGTCGCTGGAATGGGTGCCACCGGCGGCAGCGTCGCCCGTGGGGTGGGCTTCGTCAGTCTTCTCGGTGGGGGTGTGCTCCGTCGGGCCTTCGCCGGCAGCCGCAGCCGCCACGGAGTCGTAGGCCGCCTGCGTGACCGCTTCGGCCGTGATCCCGAACTCCTGGTAGAGCGTTTCGTAGTCGGCAGAGGCACCGAAGTGGTCGATGCTGACCATCCGACCGGCGTCGCCGACGATCTCACGCCAGCCCTGAGACACACCAGCCTCGACACTGACGCGCGCCTTGACGGACGGCGGCAGCACTTCCTCGCGATAGGCCTGGTCCTGCTCGTCGAACCACTCGCGGCACGGCATGGACACCACGCGGGTGGGCACACCATCGGCCTGCAGGCTCTCGCGGGCCTGCAGGGCCAGCGAGACCTCGGAACCGGTGGCCACCAGGATGGCCTGAAGCTCACCGCCCTCTGCGTCCGCCAGCACGTACCCACCACGGGCGGTGCCCTCGGCGGAGGCGAAGACCGAACGGTCCAAGGTCGGCACGTTCTGTCGGGTCAGCGCCATGGCGCTGGGGTGGTCGACGGTCTCCAGCACGGTGCGCCACGCGACGGCCGTTTCGTTGGCGTCTGCGGGCCGGATGACGTCCAGGCCGGGGATTGCCCGCAGCGAGGCGAGCTGCTCGATCGGCTGGTGGGTCGGACCGTCCTCGCCGAGCCCGATGCTGTCGTGCGTCCATACGTAGATCGTCGGCAGTTGCTGGATGGAAGCCAACCGCACCGCGGGGCGCATGTAGTCGGAGAAGATCAGGAACGTGCCGCCGTAGGGCCGGGTCAGGCCTTCGAGCGCAATGCCGTTCAGGATCATGCCCATGCCGTGCTCACGGATGCCGAAGTGCAGCGTGCGGCCGTACTCGTCGCCGGGGAACTTCTTGGTCGCCTTACCACTGGGAACGAAGCTGGGCACGTCGTCCATGGTCGTGTTGTTCGACCCGGCAAGGTCGGCTGAGCCACCCCACAGCTCGGGCATGACGTCGGCCAGGGCGGTGAGCACCGAGCCCGATGCTTTGCGGGTCGCGACACCCTTCTCGTCGGGGTCGAACGTGGGGATCGCGTCCTCGAGGCCCTCGGGGAGCTTCTTGGCCATCACGCGGTCCAGCAGCTCGGCCCCCTTGGCGTTGGACTCACGCCAGGCGTCATACCCCTTCTGCCATTCGGCGCGTGCCTCTTGACCGCGGTCGATGACCTTACGGGTGTGCGCCAGGACCTCGTCCTCGACCGGGAAGTTGACCTCGGGGTCGAAGCCGAGCAGCTTCTTGGTGGCAGCCACCTCGTCGCCACCCAGCGCAGAGCCGTGGGCTCCGCCGGTGTCGCGCGCTTCCGGGGCCGGCCACGCGATGATCGTGCGCAGGAGCACCAGGGTGGGCTTGTCGGTGCGCGTCTTGCTGGCTTCGAGAGCGGCATACAGCGAGTCGATGTCCTCGGTGTAGGGCTCGTCCTTGCGCCAGTCCACCGTCTCCACGTGCCATCCGTAGGCCTCGTAGCGCTTGGCTACGTCCTCGGAGAAGGAGATGTCGGTGTCGTCTTCGATGGAGATGTAGTTCTGGTCGTAGACCACCGTGAGGTTCGACAGCTCCTGGTGGCCGGCCAGCGAGCAGGCCTCGCTGCTGACGCCTTCCATGAGGTCACCGTCGGAAGCGATCACCCACACGTGGTGGTCGAAGGGGGAAGTATGCGGGGCGGCGTCCGGGTCGAACATGCCGCGCTGACGGCGCTGAGCCATGGCCATACCTACCGCGGAAGCCAGACCGGATCCGAGCGGACCTGTCGTGATTTCGACGCCGGTGGTGTGGTGGACCTCGGGGTGGCCGGGGGTCTTGGAACCCCACGTACGCAGGGCCTTCAGGTCGTCCATCTCCAGGCCGTAGCCGGTCTGGTACAGCTGGATGTACTGCGTCAGGCTCGAGTGACCGCACGAGAGCACGAAGCGGTCGCGTCCGAGCCAGCTGGGCTCGGAGGGGTCGTGGCGCATGACGTTCTGATAGAGCAGGTACGCCAGCGGGGCCAGGCTCATGGCGGTGCCGGGGTGGCCGCTGCCGCACTCCTCAACGGCGTCGGCCGCCAACACTCGGATGGTGTCGACTGCCCGGACGTCTTCGTCGGTCCAGCCCGTCTGCTCGGCCTGGGGATAGGCCAGATCGCTGCTGCGTCCGGACGTGAAGGAGTTGTTCTGCTGAGTCACGAAGGCTCCTCGCCTGAAAGAGAGTTGTTTCGGAATGTCACGAACGTATCGAGCCTAACGCTCTAGGGGCTACCGATGCAGCCTGGCCAGCCGAGTAACATTGACCTCAGACTCCTGACGACGGTTCCACCGATCCACGCGAAAGGCCTTTGTGACGACCCTGGACGCCCGAACGCCCCGCGCGGCTGCCGACCGCTCCTGGCGGACGGTGGTCTCGAACTACGTGGCGTTGACGAAGCCTCGGATCATCGAGCTGCTCCTGGTCACGACGTTCCCAGTGATGTTCCTGGCTGAGCGCGGCATCCCGTCGCTATGGCTGATCGTCGCCACCATGGTCGGTGGTGTGCTCGCGGCCGCATCCGCCAACGCGCTGAACTGCTATCTCGACCGCGACATCGATGCTCAGATGAACCGCACGTCGCACCGTCCACTGGTCACCGGAGTGATCTCGCCTCGCAGCGCGGTGATCTTCGGTGTCGTGCTCGGTGTCGCCGCCGTCGCCTGGCTCGCGGTCTTCGTCAACGGGATCAGCGCGGTCCTCGCCTTCGGGGCAATTGCGCTCTACGTCGTCTTCTACACAATCCTGCTCAAGCGCCGTACCTCGCAGAACATCGTCTGGGGCGGCGTGGCGGGATGCATGCCCGTGCTCATCGGCTGGTCCGCCGTCACCGGTTCGCTGGCGTGGCCCGCCCTCATCCTCTTCCTGGTGGTCTTCTTCTGGACTCCGCCGCACTACTGGCCGCTGTCCATGCGCTTCAAGGAGGACTACGCCAACGCCGGGGTGCCAATGCTGCCCGTCGTGGCTCAGGACACCGCCGTGGGTCGCCAGATCGTGATCTACGCCTGGGTCACCGTGGCCACGTCGCTGGTCCTGATCCCGGTCGCTCCGATGGGCTGGTTGTATGCCGTCACGGCCCTGATCGCCGGCGGCACGTTCATCATCGAGGCGCACCGCCTGCTGGGGCGGGCCAAGAAGGGCATCGCGGGCTCTGCCCTAGGTGCCATGCGGCTCTTCCACTACTCGATCAGCTATCTCACGCTGCTCTTCCT
>JBARVW010000107.1:0-12110 GCA_049646465.1 Ornithinimicrobium sp. | reverse complement strand
CGCGCCGAGGCCATCCCGAAACTCTCCTTATAGAGCCGTCCGTCGGCGTCACGCATCAGGTCCCCCGGGGACTCGTAGGTGCCCGCAAGCCACGAGCCGATCATCACCGACCCCGCACCTGCGGCCAGGGCTAGGGCCACATCGCGGGGATACTTCACTCCCCCGTCGGCCCATACGGCGACGCCGACCTCCCGGGCCGCCGCAGCACACTCCAGCACAGCCGAGAACTGCGGACGCCCCACCCCAGTCATCATGCGCGTCGTGCACATCGCGCCCGGCCCCACGCCGACCTTGATGATGTCGGCGCCCGCCTGAGCCAGGTCGCGCGCGCCGGAGGCGGAAACCACGTTGCCCGCCGCGATCGGGACCCGTACGCCCGACGAGGCCTCGTGGGCGTCACGAGCGTGCACGACCAACGGCAGCACGTCGACCATCTTGTCCTGGTGGCCGTGCGCGGTGTCGACCACCAGCACGTCGACTCCGGCCGCGAGGACCGCGCTGGTCTTGGCCTCGACGTCACCGTTGATGCCCACCGCCGCCCCGACCAGGAGACGGCCGGAGGCGTCCAGCGCCGGCGTGTAGATGGCCGAGCGGACCAGACCGGTGCGCGTCACCACTCCGAAGAGCTCGCCGTTGCCGACCACCGGAGCGAGGTCGACATGCGCCGACTCCAACGCATCGAACGCATCCCGCACGTCGGTGCCCGGCTGCACCGTCACCGCCAGATCGCTCATCACGTCTTTGACCTGTGCAAACCGGTCAACGTCGGCGCAGTCGCGCTCGGTGACCATGCCGAGGGGTCGCCGTCCGTCGAGGACCACCGCAGCGTGGTGCGCCCGTTTGCCCATGATCGCGAGCAGCTCGGCGACCGGTGCATCGGGGGCGATGGTGATCGGGGTCTCGTAGACGGCGTGGCAGGCCTTGACCGCACGGACACTGCGCTCGATCATCGGCACCGGGATATCTTGCGGGAGGATAGCCATCCCGCCGCGCCGCGCGATGGTCTCGGCCATCCGCCGCCCCGCGACGGCCGTCATGTTGGCAACGACCAGAGGAATCGTGGTGCCCACCCCGTCCGTCGAGGCAAGGTCCACATCGAGGCGAGAAGTGACCCCCGAACGTGAGGGGACCATGAAGACGTCGCTGTAGGTCAGGTCGTGCGCCGGCTGCATGCCATTGAGGAACTCCACGGGCCGACATGTTACGCACGATCCGGGGAGGCGTAGCGGCGAGAGATCCTTCGGCATACCGTTGGTCACATGCTCCTGACTCACCTCGGCCATTCCTGTGTGCTCGTCGACGTCGCGGGTCAGCGCCTGCTGATCGATCCCGGCAGCTTCTCCGACGTTGAGGGGGTGCGCGACCTCAACGCCATCCTGGTCACCCACACCCACCCGGATCACCTCGACCCCGCGGCCATCCCTGCTCTGCGACGGGAGAACCCCCACGCACAGCTCTGGCTGGAGGCCGAAGCGGCCGACCGACTGGTGAGCAGCGAACCACAGCTGCAAGACCACGTCCGGCGGATGGAGACCGGCCAGGTCCTCGAGTTCGGCCCGGTCGCGGTGACACCCGTCGGCAAGCGGCACGCACTCATCCACGACTACGCCCCCCGACCGGACAACATCGGGGTGGTCATCACCACCGACGGCGAGCCCTCGATCTTCCACCCAGGGGACGCCCTCGACGCCGAGCACCCCCGCCTGGACGACCTCGACGTGCTGTGTGTGCCGCTCAACGCACCGTGGGCCACCGTCGGCGACACCGTGGCCTTCGTGCGACGGCTCACGCCACGCCTGTGCGTGCCGATCCACGACGGGTTGCTCAACGACACCGGGCGCCAGATGTACCTGGGTCACGTCGAGACGTTCGGCGTCGACGGTGGCGTCGAGGTTCTGGACCTGAGGGGTCAAGGAGTCGTCGAGGTCCCTGCCTAACCCACCCCGGCCGCGCCGAAAGCCAGACCCAGCAGATAGGTGACGGTGGCAGCGCCGTAGCCGATCGCAAGCTGACGCAACGCCCGCCGCCAGGTGGATGCGCCGGACAGCAGACCCACGACGGCTCCGGTGGTGAGCAACGCGAGCCCCACCATCGCAGCGGCCAGCACCAGGGCGAACACCCCTGAGAGGCCGAAGAGATAGGGCACGATCGGGATCAGTGCCCCACTGGCGAAGAAGCAGAAGCTCGAGATCGCGGCGCCCCAGGCGTTGCCGACCGCATCGTGGCTGCTCCCCACCGCGAGATCACCGCCGTCAACCGCTCGGGGCGCGGACACAGCCTGCTCGGAGGTCGGGGGGAAGGTGTTGTCGCTACGGGTCCGCAGCACCGAGCCGGCCGCAGCGTGCGCTTCTTCGACACTCAGTCCCCGCGCCCGGTAGACGAGGGCCAACTCGTTGACATCCACATCGAGGGCCGAGATCGCATCGGCTGCACTCGGACCCGGGGAGGAGGCGTCCAGAAGCTCGCGGGCGGACCGGACGGAGATGTATTCCCCCGCCCCCATCGACAGGGCGCCGGCCAACAGTCCGGCTACCCCCGCAGCGAGCACGACGCCGGAGGACACCCCGGTCGCGCTCATCCCGACCACCAGGGCCAAGTTCGAGACCAGCCCGTCGTTGGCTCCAAAGACCGCGGCCCGGAAGTTACCTGAAAGCCGTTCCCGGCCGGTCGCCGCCAGCCCGCGGAGCACCTCTTCATGGATGACCTCATCGGCGGCCATCTGCGTCGCGGCGTCGGCATCGGCACGATACGTGGACTCACCCTCGGCCCGTTGCAGCAGCATCAGGCCCCACATGGGGTCCACCCGGCCACTGACGGCAGCCAGCACCCGCAAGGGAAGACGTGGAGTCGGCGCAGGCTGCGCCTGATCGCCGAGGAGGTCCTCCCAGTGCTGGGCATGGCGCTCCTCGGCTTGCGCCAGCTCCAGCAGGATCTGCTGCTCCTGAGGATCGGAGCTGGCAGAGGCCAGCACCTGCATCACCCGGGCGGTGCCGCGCTCGTCGGCGAGGTGTCGTCGCCACCGCTTGATGTCAGGAGCGGGGGGAAGTTCGATGCCCATGGCGGCAAACTATGGCGAATCAGACTCCACCGCCACCAAGCACAGGCTGACCTCAGTCGGCCATCACAGCGCTGCGGACGCCGCTGGCTCGCGGGCCCACTCCTGCTCGACTAGAGCGCGTCCTCTGGGAGCTCGATGACCACCACAGCGTCGGGAGTGCCCCCCGTGGCAGAGCGCCGCACGGCTTGCATGACCCTTCTTCCGACCGAGATCGCCGTGGCCGCCCATCCGTACTTGGTCTTGATAGCGGCTACGACCTCATCGAACTCGGGGTCGCCGGGTAAGGCCACATGAGCCTCACCGTTCACCCGTCGCGTTTCCCCCTTGATGCGCCCTCGCTGGTCGCACGGTTGCAGCAGGACCTGCGATGTGTGGGCCAGGCGCTTGGCCTTTCCTGAGCTGGCACTGGTGGTGAAACCCGCCCGCCCACCCGCCAAGGGGGCAACCCACACCGGGGTGGTGACATCGTCGCCACTGCGCCGGAAGGTCGTGAACGCTATGTACTTCTCATCGACGATCGACATGTGGGACATCACATCACCTTTCCCCGGCCCCGTGAATGGCTCACATCCGGTTGCGTCGTAGAGCGTGCGCGACGTGACGACGGCCGATCCCGACGGTGCTGAGTCTCTGCGTCACGCGCGCCGTTGCTTTCCACCTGCCGGACAGCTCGGTCCGCCAGGCTTCGTCGGGCCTGACCAAGTCGGACCAGCCGGATCGCACCGCGCGGTTGGCCCCCACGGCGTGGACCTCGTCGGAAGCCTGCACCCGCTCCCATCCAGCTGCCTCGACCAACTCATCGACCGTCTCGTCGGGTTCGGCCACCAGATCGTCATAACCGACCTGACGATACGGTAAGCGGGTGCCCTGTCGAACCGCAGCCCGACTGGCCCTAACCCATCCGATCATGGCTCGGAAGGCGGCGATCGTGCTCGTCCCCGACTGCTGAGTGTGAGGCAGGACTGCATTCCCGGTTCGCCAGCTATGCACGACGCCCGCCAATGAACGTTGCAGGTGCACCAGGAGGCGGATGTCGACCGCCTCCATAGAGGCCAACAGCAGCACCCTCTGGCGTCCACCTGTGGTCTTCGAGGAGTCGATGATGCGCACGACACCGTGAAGATCGCGCAGCTCATCCATCGTGGCACGCCACGCTTGGCGCCAGAGGCTCGGATCGCCGCTTCCCCGCTCGGCGTCCTCGCACGCGCTGGCGAGCGCCCTCATCGACATCTTGGTCTCGGCCTCGACGCAGACGATGACGGGACCCCAGAAGGAGCAGTTGAGCATCGACCGGCCGCAAGTGCAGGCTCGATCCCGTGCGGCCCACGCGAACAGCTGCCCCAGCTCTCCCGCGCTCATCGCCCCACTACGCCGAGCCAGCAGGGTGGCCAGGAGGGTCGAACCGTTGCGGCTGTGTCCACCGATGTAGAGCACCTGCATCGGCTGAGTCGTCGAGATACCCCGAATCACCTGAACCCCTCCATCGCCTCGGTCCCGCTGCGGTATCGTCCCCATTTCGGGTCGCTCGCGACTGACCCCACTCGACACTATCAACGCCGTCGGATACCAAGTGGTTGGCTGAACATCAGTCGCACTGAACCATCCTGAGCAGCGGCTCTGCCAGGGCTTGCGCCCCCCGGTGAAGGTGCTGCGTGAACCTCTCCACGTCAGATCTCTGCGACCGGCGTGAGGTCACCAGGAACTCGTACTCCTGCCCCACGGGCGTGTAGTTGATCCCGAGGCCGCCCGCGCTGGTCGGGGCGAACGCCATACCGCAGATCTGTTGCTGGTCTCCGATGCTCGTGGTCGACAGGAAGTCCGTGGTGAGCCTGCCCCACCCGGCGTCTTCGAGCACCGGGAGCGTCCGTCCTGAGGCCGTAGCCATCCAGCCCAACCCGGTGAGGTGACGGTCGATGCCTTGACCGGTCTTACAGGCTTTGATCCACTCCTTGTGGGCGCTGAGGGCGGCATTCAACTGGCTCTGGTCAGCGCGGCCTTGGATCAAGGCTTCCACGAGGGTCACGGCCTCCGGTGTGTTGGACCGCAAGCATTCGGTGCGCCCCGCTTGGAAGTGCCGCAGATCCACAGCCTCGTAGGTGCTTCGCACCCGCCCGTAGGTTGCCCGTTGTGCGTAGAGCATCGTCCACTGGCATAGCGCGTCATCGCTGATCCGTATCGACAGGTCCTGAGGCACCGGGGTCGGGACACGCACCCGGTGAACCTCCAACTCCTGGGCCTCGACCGCATACGCCGCAAGGTCTGTGGACACAGCCTCGGCAAGATCGGCCGGTAGGCGCCACGCCATCGACTCGACGCGTGCTGTCTTGCCCCCGGCCCAGCCGTGCTCGACAGGGCCGGGGACCTGCTGCGCCAGCTCGATCGTGGCTTTGAGCGTGGCCGCATCGACCCGACTGTGCTCCAAGTGCATACCGACGAAGTCGTCGGCAAGTCCGATCTGGTAGGTGATCGGGGTGTAGGCCCACGCGTGACCAGGCAGGAACGCCGTGCGGGTGAGGTGCTCGATCTCCTCGGCCGGGCCGCGCACCAGATGGACCACGAAAAGCGCCTGGGCAAGGTGGTCGTAGACGCGCCGGTTGTGGGGATCACCCATCATGCGCTCCAGGTATGGCGCCGCCCTCTGGCTGCCAAGGTAGGACACCGCGGTGAAGCCTGGCCCAGCCTCCTGCTCGCTTTGTGACGACAGATCCAGAACTGCCTCGAGGGCGCGTTCCAGAAGGGATGCGGGCACCAGGTGGCCTGCCTCGTCGCTGACCTGCACGGTGAAGAACCTGTCGTCGACGAGCACCCCTATCCGCCGGCTACCCGGCTCGTGGGTCGCCGAGCGGGTCTCGTCCACCTCGGGTCTCGGGTGGCGCACCCCGCCGCTGAGGACCTGACGTTGCACCCCGCAGACGGCTTCTCCTCGCGCGGTGTGCTCGCTAGGCAGTTCGGCTCGCAATCCGGCCAAGTGCACCGTAGCCAACCGGTGCACTACCGCTGCTGCGCGGCCCGGACCCACCTGCGGCGCTGATCCCGAGCCACCCCCCGAGTCCCCCGGCACGTGGATCTGAAAGCCGACGTTGCTGCTCAGCGGCAACGGGGTCCGGACCGCCAGGTATCCCTGGAGCCAGCCCTCAGACAGCCAGCTGCGACCTTGCGCATCCTCGCCGCGAGCGAATGCCTCCAGGCCGCCCTGGCATGCCGGTCCGTCCCCCTGCAGAGTGCGCGCGACCGCGTCCTCGGTGCGGACGCGTTCTTCCGGCTCCAGAAGGGGTGTGACCGCTTTCAGATACCGCTCCAGCGTCTGGGCTAAGGGAGGCACGGGGAGGTGGTCCATGCGGTTCAGTCTGCCGTGAACCTGATGACAGCACCGCCGCGTCGCAGGATCCCGCTTCCGACACACGCCAGCGCCCCGGGGGGCGACCGCACGAAGAAGGATCGAACACGAACCCGACATCCGTTCCTATGGTGTGGATGAGTCGGCCGATACGCCGGGTTCTGTCGACCTGTTCTTCCTGACCTGTGAATACGCTCTGCACAACCTTTTGACCTGCGTTTTAGGCGTTGGTGAGGCACGGGAGTGATTGGGGCTAAGTGGCGCCGATGGGTCGTTTTGCGGACTGATTGCGGACTGGAGGCGGGGCCGTAGGACAACTGCCCTACCTGCTGAGGGCCGGGTGCCTGGGTCTGCCGCGCCGCCGACGTCTACTCGCCGCCAGGCCGGGGGACAGCGAGGGGGCCGTTCAGCGCGAAATCAGCATGAGGTCCCCGTGATCATCTGTCCGGTTCGCTATTGCTTGGGTCTAGGCCCAGGCAAATCGCGGCCGAATGATAGACATGACCTATGACTCAGACCGCCATGTCCGTGGCAATCGATGCACTCTCAGACCCGGACGTTCAAGTGCAGGATGCACTCAGGCGGTTGTACGTCGCGACCCGTCGCATGGAGGCCAGTGGTCTGTCAGAGTGGCTCCGGAGCGAGTTGAACGGATATGAAGAGGGCTCGCCTTTGCCCGACTACCGAAGCAAACGCTTCCCAATTCGTTTAACCTTCAATGGTCCCATGAACAGCAGTGCAGAAATAGATGTGAGCGTATCTGAGTTGCCGGCAGAGCTGACCGCACCCCTTGAGTACCTCGGATTGCACGAACCCGTTGCGGAACTAAGTGCACTAGCAACGGGAACAAAGAATCCAGGAATGAACTTGGCCATGATCTGGGTCGAGATGTACCGGCGTCTGGCGGAAGAAAAAGGACTGCCAAGGATGCACATGATGGTTCTAAATGAGGCCCGCCTTACTATTCCAAGAAGTCACCTACACGGCATTCTGGATAGAATCCGCTCCACAGCCTTGGACTTGGCGCTCGATCTAGAAGATCTGTCTCCCACTGTCGGAAGCCCCGGTGGGCCTACTGTAGCCGAGGACCCAGAACTTGCGAGGGCTGCCACGGTCTACTTGACCAAGATATACGGCAGTGACCCGGTGGTGACGATCGCCGAGCAGGCCAGCGTAGCAGCGGGAGACGGTTCGACAGCCGTGCAGATCGTGGCAGGAGACATCGAGTCCCTATTACGCGCAGCTAAGGCGTACTTGAGTAACGATGCCTTAGAGGACTTGGCTCGTGCGCTAGATGCAGATGAAGGCACGCAGGGCAAGAACACAAATCGGTTCTTGGCTAAGGTCCAGGGCGGCGGTGTTGCACTTGCCTCAGGCGTGAGTGGAAATGCGGCGTACGAGGGTTTGCTGCAGTTGATAGAGGCATTCGGTGTCGGATGAGACAGCGGTCGGTAACCCTCCGTGCCGCGGGGCCGTCGGCCGTTGCAAATATGGGACGGTCGCTTGGCGCGGCTCTTCGCTCTCCGGGTGGCGGCGTTATTGGATGCCGGCGCCCGGGGTTTGTCGGAGAACCGCTCGCATCTGACCGTTGTCGTGAGCTTCAGTGATCCTTGTCAGCAACGGACGCAAGACGCTCAACTGTGGGCGCAAACCGTCGCCATAGCGCACGTCAATGCTGGCTTGGTGGAGCCGCTCGTACGAGCCGGAAAGCGCAGGGTACAGTTTTTCAACCAGGTCGTTCATTCCCATCTCGGGATGTTGACCACGCCGACCTTTATGGCGGGTGACGTGTCGGTCCTCCGGCCTAAGCAAGTGATATACGCCCTGCAAGCGATCAGCATCGTCAAAGACGGGGTCTGAAGTTAGGGCTGAGCGCACAAGATGGTACGCAGAGTAGAACCAGCACACAGCAGCCCACTCGTCTTCCACCGCTTCGGCCAGCGCATCACCGACTTCGACGTGCTTCCGTGCTCGACGTTGGCAAGCACCTGTGTCCAGCAACGGCACCGCTCAGGCCAGCGCGAAGTCGGTTCGCTTAAAGTCCATCGCCTCTACGCACGAGTCAGAACCCAGGAAGTGGTAGTCCAGCGCCACTTCATCCATGAACAGCTCGCGCACGGCGATTATTTTGTCGATCGCACGCTCCTGCGCAGCCCACGTGTCATCACGCAAGCACACAGTCACCTCAGCCTCGCCCGTGTCCTCCCGACCGAGCACGGTCAACTGGCGGAGGTCTTCCCTCCCGATGTAGTCGGACAGGTGCTCGCCGAGGGAGTTGATCGTGGCTTCAAAATCGCACATAACAGGTCCGACTGACATTCATGCAGTGAAGCAGGTTCCTGTGCGCCGCACAACCCGGCAGGGTCAATTGTGACCGATTCGTCATGGCAAGTTAGGACCGGTTTCCCCAGTTCAGCGACGCAACTCTGGCGGCGGGAGCACACTGACCCCAGGGTCGTTGAGTCAGGCCGATGAGAGCACAGCCTCATCGAGGCGATCCGCAGGCGATGGCGCACGACGCGCAGATAACCATGCGCCTTCCTTTCCCGAGCAGAGCGGCGGGGGTGGTCGAGCTAGGGGTCGGTGGATCGGGGCAGGTCACGCGGTCAAGTGGACCCCCGCGACCGCCTGGGGCGGTGGAACTCGAACCCGAAACGGCTTCAGGTCCTTCGTTCCGAGGTGCCGCCGCCGGCCGAGTGAGCGGAGGTGGGGGACGCTGGCGGTCTAGCGGCCTAGCCGTCGAGGGTGATGCGGTGGATTGCGGCGGGTTGTGGGAACAGGTAGTCGATTCGTAGTTTGGCCCTGACCGCGGTGCGGTCGGATGTGAAGAATGGTGAGGCGTCAGCTTCGGCTTCGGCGTCCTCGCGGACCACGACGTAGGCGGCCGTCTGCGGTATCGCCCAGACTTCACCCATCGTCACCGCTGGGGAGGTGTGTAGGGCGACCCCGGCCACTTGTCGGCGCCCAGCGAGGGTGGGGTCTGGTTGTAGCAGGGTCTTGTTGGACCCGGTGCCTTCTTTGAGGTTGGCCAGGGTCAGGGCGTCGGTGGGGT
Source organism: Ornithinimicrobium sp. (assembly GCA_049646465.1). Lineage (GTDB taxonomy): Bacteria > Actinomycetota > Actinomycetes > Actinomycetales > Dermatophilaceae > Ornithinicoccus. The sequence continues at coordinate 2,663 of JBARVW010000107.1, read as the reverse complement.
TGGCCACGAATGCGGTGACCGCTCGGCCGTAGTTTGCTGCGCCGTAGATGGCGGCGTTGAAGGGGTCCAGGGTGGTCCACGCGGCACCGGCGGTGATGTCGGTGACCGGTTGGTCTTGGAGCCCGGCGGGGGCCTTGGGGTTGGCGGTGTTGGTCCCGAAGAACGCGCCGTCGGTCTTGATCGCAAGGTCTCGCACGAGGCCTTCGCCGATGACCTCGGCAGCTTGGGGGTTGCTGTCGGCGATGAGTTCGTTGGACACCAGGGTGAGCCCGGCGAGCTTGCGGAAGGTGGTGGCCAGTTCGGTCATGTCGGCCTCAGAGATGGGGATCTCTTCGCCTTCAGCGACCCAGGCTGTAGCGGGGTTCTCGGTGGCCACGGGGAGCCGGTATGCGGACTGGTTGGTGGGGACGTAGGTGCTGACGAGCGCGGCGATAGAGACTTCGCCAAGGGGGTTGATGATGAGGTCGCCGACCTCGGCCGGGGTGAGCAGTGGGGAACCGGTAATGGTGGTGAGGGTCATGGGGAGGGCCTTTCAGGCGCGCAATGTGATGTGCGCGGCTGGCCGCTGGCCTATGCCGGTGCCCTCCGGGGGCGGTCTGGACCTGCACGCTGCGCTGGAGCGCTATTGCGTGCTGTCGAACACCAGTCTACTCCCTGGAGCCTTTGAGTACCTCACCCCAGGACGTACCGGCGGAAAGTGGGACCCCTCGCTTACCGGCACCCATGTCAGGCCATCGGGGGGCTAGGCCAGGCCGTGCCTGGGCCACTTTGGCCGCTGCGGTCTTGACTTGGTCCGGGGCCACGTTTCCGGCTTCGTCCAGCATCTCGGCCAGTGTCGCGCTACCGATGGTGAACAAGTCGGCACCGACGGCCAGGTGTTGTCCTGCGATCCGTTCGACCTCGGCACGTTGCATCCGTTCGACCCGTTCGGCGAGTGTGTCGCGTTCGGCTTCGGTCTCCCTTAGCCGACGGCGGTAGCGGGCGGCTTCACGGGCCGTGCCGCGATCCTCGGTGACGTCGTCGCCTCCGCGGGGATCGTCGTTGGTCGCGGCGTCGTCGCCACTAGGCGTTGCCGCTGCGGTAGCCGCTGACGGCGGCGGGCCCGGGGTCGGAGTCGAGAATGCGGTTTCGGTGGTGGGAGTGGTGGTCGTGTCGCTCATGTCCTCTTTGCCTTTCGTGAGTGGATTGGGTGGCGGCCGACCCGGTCTTCGGGGTGCTCGGCCCAGTGAGCCTCCGCCCGCCGGTGATGCTCGGTGGCGAGCTCCCTGAACGTGGGTTGTAACCCGTGCTCGGTGAACCAGCGGTCTTGCGCGTCGTTCCAAGCAGTCAGGGCGGGGAGGTACTTCTGCTTGGTCGCGCCGGTCCCGTGCCAGGCCAGGAGGTCGTCAGGGATGTCGGCGAGGGTGACGGTCGCATCTGGTTGAGGCCGGGGGCGGCGTTGCACCATCAGAGCGACCTGACAGCGCGGGCACGGTCTCGGTCATGGCGGATGTGCGCGGCGCGGCTAGCGCGGCGCGAGGCAGGTGAGGTCAGCACCACGTCACCGGCCGCTTCGTCCATTGGCAATCCCAGGTCGGCGACAAGCCGAGAGAGGGTGAGTCGGGCCTGGCGTAGCTCGGCGACGGCGCCGTTGAGTCGGGGTTGGCCGGTCGATCCGGACACCACGAGACCATCTGCGGTGAGGGTTTCCTCCAGGTCGCCGATCAGGTCGGCGAGTCGGGCCGCTGACCCCAGGAGCACTAGCTCGTGATCAGCCAGGGCGAACGGGCCCACCACGGCGTCCCACAGTGCGCGTCCGGGCGGTTTCAACCCGGTCGGGGGTCTAGTCATCGCTGCGCTCCCGGATCGTGGGGTGGGCAAAACCGTTGAGGGCACGTGCGGCCACCGCTAGTTGCAGGACGCTCCGGCAGGCCTGTTGTGGGGGGCCGGGGGCTCCCCACCCCCCAACAGTGATGGGGCATGGTCATTCGACGTGTCCGTGGTCGTTGGGGCCGGTGCCGCAGTGGTCGATCACGAGGCGACGCAGTTCGGCGTAGGCCTCGGTCTCTCGGCTGGGGTGTGCGGCTTTGGTGAGTTGTGCGACGGTCGCGGCGAGGGTCGCAACGGTGGCGGTGAGTTCAGCCATCGTGGTGGGCATCACCTCGTGAGCACGGGCCAGGTCGCGGAGGGCGTAGGCCTCGCTGAGGGTGATGGCTACGAGTTGGGTGCTGACCATTGCTGCGGGGCTGGTGTCGGCAGGGCCGTGTACCCGGTCTAGTTCGACCAAGGCGTTCCCGGCAAGCAGGAAGACCGCCTCGTACATCCTGGCTACGGTGGGATCGTTGGGTCGCCGGTATCCCTCAGGCAACAGGCCTTCGCGGGCGGCGTGCCGGGCGATATCCGCGGCAGCACTCATGGTTGTGTCGTCGGTCATGTGGTGGTCCTCTCTTTGCCGATGGGTAGGGGTGTAGAGCCTGGATAGTGTGGAGAGTTCGCGGGGGACACACTCTCCAAACTCTCCAGGGGGTCTAGGGGGACGTACTGACCCCGACCGCCCTTGCCGATACGTCCAGCGTCCACAAGCCGGATGAGCATCTGGCCCGCCCGCTCCGTGCTGACTTCTAGTGCGCGGCCTACAGCAGCCGGACCAATACCGCCAGGATGCTTGCCGACAATGCGGACGA
>JBARVW010000106.1:0-52215 GCA_049646465.1 Ornithinimicrobium sp. | reverse complement strand
GGTCGGGTAGTCGTGGCGCTCGGCCCAGCGCAGATACATCCGCATCAGCATCTCCGCGAAGTCTGCCGCGTCGACTCCGCCGGCGCCGGAGCGGATCGTCACCACGGCCTCACGCTCGTCGTACTCGCCGTTCATCAAGGTCCGGACCTCGAGCAAAGCGACCGCTTTCTGCAGTGACGCCAGCTCCCGCTCGGCCTCCTGCATCGTGGCTTCGTCGGCCTCCTCGGTGCCGAGCTGCACGAGGACCTCGAGCTCGTCGATGCGGTCGTCCATGCCGACCACCCGGTCGTGCTCGGACTTCACCCGCGACATCTTGGACGTCACCTGCTGGGCGTGCTCCACGTCGTCCCACAGGTTCGGCACCGAGGCTTGGGCTTCGAGGTCGGTGAGCTCGGCCTTCAGCTTGCTGAGATCCGTGACCTCGCGCACCGTCGCCATCGTTGCGCGCAGGGTTTTGATGTCCGAATCGAAGTCAACAGCCACGCGGGCAGCCTACGTCAGCGGTGTGCTGCTGCCCGACGTCTCGACGGCAGTCACGCGACCGACAGCGCCTCACCGGAGTCAGCGGTGGCGTCGGCGGACGCCGGGACCTGCGAGATCAGCCAGTCCACGGCATCCTTGGCGCTCCACCCCTCGGGGTGCTGCTCGATGAGCAGGTTCGCCCCGCCCAGGTCCTGCCCGAGGGTCACGATCTTGGTCTCGGCATACCCATCCTTGCGCTTCTGGCCCAGCCCGATATTGGCCATCAGGCCGTTGCACAGGCACTTGCGGCCCTCGGTCGCCTCCTGGGTGCCGCCCTTCTTCAGATACATGTGGATGGGCTCGGACGGGCAGCGGTAGCCGACCTCGCCGTCGTCCTTCTCGTAGGCCGAGCGCAGGTAGGACAGGTCACACAACCGCGGGCGGTCCTCATAGACCGCGACGTCACTCTGCGTGCCCTCCAACGAGGCCACCTTGAAGGGGAAGCCCGTGGGGCTGGCTCGCGGGTCGTTGCGCACCGACAGGTCACCGGCCCGCAGCTCTTCGATCATCTGCTCGCGGGTCCCGCTCTCCAGGCCGCTGTCCAGGGACAGGGCGAAGAGCGTCCCGACCTGCACCCCGGCGGCCCCGTCGGCCAGCGCTTCGGCGACTTTCTCCGGCGTGCCGTAGGCGCCGGCCAGCCAGAACGGCAAGGACAGGTCAGCCATCTTCTGCAGGTTGACGATGTCGCGGGCGCCGTAGATCGGCTCCCCGGCGTCGTCGAGCTGCATCCGGCCGCGGGGCGGGGCACTGTGGCCACCGGCGGAGGGCCCTTCGACCACGAAGCCGTCGGGGCGGATGCTCTCGTCGCGGTAGAGGTAGTTGGCCAGCGCGTCTGCGGAGACGATGGCCAGGAAGTCGGGGCGCTCGATGGTGGGAAGGTCATCGCCCAGCAGGTCTACCGGGTCGACACCGATGTAGCGCGTCATCGAGCCGCCAGCCACGTCGGCCACGATCTTGCCTTCGCGTCCGGCAGCCAGGTCGGTCAGCAGCTGGGGGATGTCGCGGGGTATGCCGGCGCCCATGATCACGTAGTCGGCGCCGGCGAGCGAGGCTCCCAGCAGCGCGGTAGGCGTGGCCATCTGCAGCTTCTCCAAGCAGTTGATGCCGACGACCCCGTCGTGACCTTCCTTGGCCGCGTAGACCTCGGCGAAGTTGCCCACCACGGCCAGCTCCTGGACCGCACGGCTGGTGTCGATGGTCAGCTTGGGCAGCGGCTTGTAGGGAGCATCCGGCTCCTTGCCACCCTCGATGAAGTACTTGTCGAGCACCCGTTGGGCCATCGCCTGGGAGGGGAAGGCCGCCAGCGCGCGGCGCATGTGCCCCCCCTCGTCGCCTTCCTGAAGACGTCGGGAGAGCACCGCGTCCATGGCGGTGCCGGACACGATGCCCATCTGGCCGCGCATGGAGACCTCGCGGGCGAGCTGCCAGGACGAGACGGCAACCCCCATGCCGCCTTGGATGATCACGGGACGTGCTTTGGGAGCCACGAAGGCCTCCTTGAAAGGTCAGGGTGTGAACCTACGCTGCCGTAAGTTTCGGAACCGTAGGTTTCGCTTGCGTAACCTACGGTAACGTAACTTGTCGGATAAGTCCCTTCAGTGAGCTATCACGCGCACGCCCCCGTCCGCGCTCGTGAAGGTCACGAACGACAGATCCGACACGACCAGGTCGGCATCCAGCTCCTCCGCGGGCGTAGTGGTGAGCAGCGCGAGCGTGGCGCAGCCCGCCGCCTTCGCCGAGCTGAGACCGCTCGGCGCATCCTCGACCACCAGGCAGTCCGCGGGCTGCACGCCCATCCGGTGTGCCGCCAACCGGTACGGCTCAGGATCGGGCTTGCCGTGGGTGATGTCGTCCACGGTGACCATGACCTCGGGGATCTCGAGTCCTGCGGCGTCGAGCCGTACGGCGGCGAGCTGGCGGGTGGCCGAGGTGACGATCGCCCCGCGGTCCTCAACGTCCCTCAGCGCCTGTGCTGCTCCCGGCAACGCCACCACCCCGTCGGTGTCGGATTCCTCCAGCTCGGCGATCCGAGCCAGCGCTACCTCCTGGTCGGCATCGGGCAGGACCCTGGCGATGATGGAGGCGGCCGGGAAACCGTGGAACCCCAGCAGCGCTTCGGGGGGCAGGTCGTGCTCGTGGGCCCAGGTCGTCCACGAGCGAAGCACCGCCGCCGTCGAGTCGGTCAGGGTGCCGTCGTTGTCGAACAGCACGGCCGCGAAGGTCCGTTCGGTCAGGGGTGGGGTCATGCCCGTCATTCTCTCCCGAGGGCGAGCCGACCCTGCGCCCCGCTCGGGCCTGTGTCCGCATACTGTGTGGCCGGTGAGCCCTGAACCCCGTCTTGATACCGACGTCGAACGCGCCCTGGTCGTCGCCGCCCATCCCGACGACGCCGATTTCGGCGCCGCGGGCACCATCGCCGGGTGGGTGCGCGCCGGCATCCAGGTGACCCTGTTGTGCCTGACCCACGGAGAGCAGGGCGCCCGGCCGGACGCCGACATCACGCAGGTGCCCGAGCTGCGAGAGCGCGAGCAACGGGCGGCCAGCGCGGAGCTGGGAGTCACCGACGTGCGCTTTCTGGACGGATACCGCGACGGGTGGCTGGAGCCGACGTTCGACCTGCAGCGCGACATCGTGCAGGTGATCCGCGACGTGCGGCCGCAGCGGGTGCTGTGTCAATCCCCCGAGCGCTGGTACGACCGGATCATGGCTTCCCACCCCGACCACCTCGCGGCGGGAGAAGCCACCGTCCGGGCCTGCTATCCGGCCGCGGAGAACCCGTTTGCCTGGCCCGAGCTGGGCTCCGACTTCTGGCACGTCGGCGAGATCTGGCTGATGGCCCACCCCGAGCCTGACCATCCGGTGGACATCACCGACTCCTTCGACGCCAAGGTCGACGCACTGCGCCAGCACTCCAGCCAGACCGGGCATCGAGCGGACATGGACACCTTCCTGCGCGAGTGGAGCACCACCATCGCGCAGCGCTTCGGCCTCCCCGAGGGACGGTTGGCCGAAACCTTCAAGTTCATCCCGCTCAACTAGGCCGCGCCGTGGTGCAGTCCGTCGAGCTGGTCCTGGACGACGCCGCCGACGCTGCGGTGCGAGCGCAGTGGGCCGCGTTGGCCGAGGCCGGCTTGCCCAGCCAGGCCGACCACACCTCAGCGAGCAACGCCCCCCATGTCACCGTCGGAGTCGCGGACGCGATCGAGGGGGCGGTGGAGCAAGAGCTCGAAGGGGCCGCCGCAGCCCTGCCTCTGCCGGTGCAGCTGGGACCCCTGGTCCTGCTGGGTGGCCACCGGGTGGTGCTGGCCCGGATGGTCGTGGTGACCGAGGAGTTGCTGTCGCTGCATCACCATGTGTCGCAGGCCATGGCGCACTGCCCCGGCCAGTCGGACTACCTTCGCCCGGGGCAGTGGGTTCCGCACGTGACCTTGGCGGCTCGCCTCAAGCCCGAGATGGTGTCCTTAGCGCTGGAGGTGCTTCGCGAGCATCGTCCAGCGCCCGATGAGCACGCCACGAGTGCCGTCGGGCTGCGCCGCTGGGACAGCGTGGCGCGCCGAACGTGGATCATAGGGACATGAGCGATATCCGAGAACAGTTGCAATCCTCCCTCGCCGCCACCGAAGCTGTCCTTCGCGCAGTGGACACGGACGACTGGGCGAAACCGTCGGTCTGCGACGAGTGGACCGTGCGAGCGCTGGTCGAGCACCTGGTGGGCAGTTGCGCCATGACCGGTGCCGTGCTGGCGGCGCAGGACTCCCCCGGGCGGCCGGACTATACGGACACTCCCGACGACGAGCTGGCCGACGAGTTCGCGCGTGGCGGGCGCGTGGTTCTGGACGCCATGGCCGACCCGGAGACGTTGACCCGGACCGTCACCGTCGGCTTCGGGCCGGTGCCGGGGGCGATCGCCGCTCGCCTGTGCCTGGTCGAGACCATCGTGCACGGGTGGGACGTGGCCCGGTCCACGGGTCAGGACGTCGAGGTCGACGAGGACGCTGCCGCAGAGGCGTTGGAGTTCAGCCAGGGCATGATGAGCCAGCTCCCGCCGGACCGGTCCCCGTTCCACCCCAGTCAGAGCGTGGATCAGGACGCCGCCACCGTGGAGCGCTTGGTGGCCCTGCTGGGCCGCACGCCCTGAGGGGTCGACTCGATCCGATCAGTCGAGGTCGGAGCGAGCGCTGGACTCGACGGTGATCGTGACCGACCCACCGAAGGCCTCGAGGGCTTGGCTGATCACCGGCACCGCCGCTTGACCCTGCAATCGGACGACCGCGATCCGCCCGTCGGGGGTGCCGGTGCCGGGGGCGATCGCCCACGTCGTGACGCGAGTCGGACGCTGCCGAGCGGCCAAGTGCTCGACCGCAGCCGCTGTGACTCCCTCACTGGTCAGCGGCACCCCGTCGGCGACACCCCCGCTGTAGACGGACTCCTGCGACACGGCGTCGGCGGCATCCAGGGCCGCCGCATCTGCCGCGTCCAGCAGCTGGATCCGACTCAGCTGCAAAGACGTTGCCGCGACCACCCCCACGATGAGCAGCATAGCGATCGCCATCATCCCGATGACGAGCACACTGATCCCACCTTCATCGCCTTTGCCCATGGCTGTGGGCATCGTCATCCCGCCCTGAAAGCGTCGACGGACTCAACGTGATCGGACGTCATCGACACCGAGGTCGGCAGCGCGCCGGCCAGGAAGTCCGGGATCAGGGGTAGGTCGACGCGGACCTCCGAGGTCACCTCGATCCGTGCGCCGGGGGTCAGGCACGGAGCCGCGCGACAGGAGATCGAAACGGTGCCCTCCCCGGAGCCGAACCCGTGGGCAGCCAGGACGAGATCGGCTGCCGCCGCACTCCTCCCCGATGCCGAGGCCTCGCCCTCCGCAGTCACGTAGGCCCGACCAGCTTCACGTGCCGCGGCCGACGCGGCATACGCCCCCGCTTGAAGGCGGCCCAGAGTGCCTACCAGGTAGAAGAGCGGGAGCATCAGCAGAATCATCAGGAAGAGCACCTCGATCAACATCGAGCCGCGATCAGATCGCCACTGCATCACTGATCCTCCGCGAACGCTTGACCCGCGACCTTCATGGCGCCCGGAGGACCGAGCGGGCCGAGCAGCGGAACGGGCAGCGTCGCGCTGACCTCGACGACGGCGACCCCACCCGCCATCGTGCGTCTGGCTTGGACCGAGGTGCCGTAGCGACCGGGGAGGGTGCTGGCCAACAACTCCCTCGCCCGAGCGGCGCCCTGCTCGGGACTGTTGCCGAGTCGAGCGCCTTCGCGCGCCCCCTCGATCACGTGCGCGGTCGCTGTGTTGTGCACATGCAGCGCGTATCCCAACTGCAGAACGGACGCGAAGAGCAAAGAAACCAGGGCCGCGACCATCGCGAACTCGGCCACCGCGGATCCGCGCTCCGGGGCATGAGCCCCGTCCATCACGTACCGACGACCGAGTTCACCGCATCACTGAAGACACTCTCCAGGAGGGGCCGGGCCACCAGTGTCAGAGCAATCACCAATCCAGCCGTCATCACGGTGATCATCACCCAACCCGGCACGTCTCCGCGGTCTCTCTGCTGAGACCAATGGGAGACCCGCGACTGCATCGCGGTCACGGCGGAAAGCAGCTGGCGCTGGGCTCGTTCGAGGTGGGTCATGGTTCTCTCCTGTATCGGTGCGGTTTTCACGGGACTGCTATCGGTTACACGGCAAATCGGAGCAGGGCCAGGCCCGGGTAGGCGGCGAAGACGACGGTGATCGGAAGGACCAAGAACACGACCGGCACCATCATGGCGATCTCGCGTTTGCCGCCCTCCTCGATCAGCGCCTGACGGGCCGACTCACGCGCGTCCTGAGCTTGGGCGCGCAGCACCTCACCCAAGGGCGTGCCGCGCTGGATGGCCACGACAACTCCATCCACGAAGCGCGATAGGGGCGCCAACCCGGTTCGTTGGCTCATGCCTTCGAGGGCTGCAGGCAGCGAAGTCCCTGTCCGGGCAGACGACAGCGCCAGGTCCAACTCCGTGGACAGTTCCCCTTGGGACAATCGGCTCACCCGTTCCAACGCCTGGGTAGTCCCCTCCCCTGCCGTCACCGACAGGGCGAGCAGCTCCGCCAGAGCGGGGAACTCCGCCATGATGCGCTTCTCACGGCGTTCAGCAGCACGGGTCAGCATGGCGTCACGGGCCATTGCTCCACCGATCGCGGCACACCCAACCACGATGGCCAGAGCCGGCAACGGGGCCCCTCGCGCCCACCACAACAGCGAAGCCACACACGCCGTGCCCACGGCGGCAACGATGGCCCATATCACTTGCTGTATGCGAAAGCCCTCGACGTCTTCGTCGGCATTCGCTCGCATTAGGCGTCGGTTCACCGACTCGGTGCCTCCCAGGAACCGGTCCAGCCGGGACGCCAGCTGGGCTGTCACCGGGTGGACCACCTCACCGAAGCGGACTTCCGCTCGCTCCTGGTAGAGCAGGCGTGAGCGTCGAGGTGCTCGATCGAGGTAGGGCTCGACGCGAGCACTCAGGTCGACCTTTCGCGCGAGGGGTAGCCCGCGTAACACGAGATAGATGCCGGCCGCGAAGGTTGCGCCGAGGAAGGCACCGCTGAGCGACATCCACTGGCTCATCGCAGGACCCGCTGTTCTTCCGGAAGGCGTCCTAGATGGATCATCAGGCGATAGGCCACGAGGGAAAGCCCGGCCCCTACGGCCAAGATCAGCACCCCGACCGGTTCGCGGTAGGCCAGGAGGGCTGAGTCGCGGAAAGCCATCATGACCAGCACTAACCATGGCGCAGAGAGGGCCAGGCGGGCGGCGTTGACGGTCCAGCTCTGGCGCGCTTCCAACTCTGCCCGTGAGCGTGCGTCCTCCCGAAGAAACTGCGACAGTGCGCGCAGGACGCGACCGAGGTCACTGCCGCCCACCTCGCGCGCGATCCGTAGTGCTTCGACCAACCGATCGGCGACCGGATCGGCAAGTCGCTCTTTGAGTGCATCGAGGGATTCGCCGAAGCGACCGGTCGCTCGGTAGTCGTCGGCGAACAACCCGAAGGCCGGACGCAGCTCCTCGGGGCCTCGATCGGCCAGCTGCACCAGCGCCTCAGGCAGCGCCAGGCCAGCTCTCACCGCCGAGGACACATGGTCCACGACGTCCGGCCATACCTCTCGCAGCTCGGCTCTGCGAGATCGCGCGCGCATGCGGACGTACGCAACGGGGCCGTATCCGGCCATAGCGGCGAAGGCCACCGCAATGGCCGGGACAGTGGTCAGGGCGTACGCCAGTATCAGGGTGACCAGGCCCAACATGATGGACACGCTCACCAACGCTCGTGAAGTCAGTCCGCGAACCCCGGAAAGCGCAATCTCATCGGACAGCGTTCGCAAGAGCGAGGGGCGGGTGTGTGTGCCTTCGCGGCGAACCGGTTGAGGCCACCAGGACCACCAGATGAAGGCAAGCCCGACCCCCAGGGTCAGCCCGAGCAGGATGCCACTCACGTGGAATCCCCGAGCAGATCTGCGAGGTCGTAGCCAGCGCGTTCAAAGCGTTCCTCGCGCGGCGGGTACCCCTGCTGACGGACCAGGGCACCACGCTGTCGCGTGAAGAGGTCCGCAACCTCGATGACCTCGGCCTCGGCTCGGCCCGGCAGGGCCACGATCTCCTGCACCCGGCGGTGACCGTCGGCCTGGAGAGCGACATGCACGACGATGTCGATGGAGCTGGCCACGGTGGGCACGACGAAACTACTGCTGACGTTGGGCCCGGCCAGAAGCGGAAGCGTGCACATCTTCGTGACGGCCTCACGTGCGCTATTGGCGTGGATGGTGCACATTCCCGGCAACCCGGAGTTCAAGGCGATCAACAGGTCCAGACTCTCCGACTCCCGGACCTCACCCACAAGAATGCGCGAGGGCCGCATTCTCAGAGCCTCCTTGACCAACCGGCGTAACGGGATCTCCCCGGTGCCCTCCAGGCTCGACTGGCGACACTGCAAGCCCGCGACATCCCGGAGCGGCACTTTCAACTCGAAGACCTCCTCGCACGTGATGACCCGTTCCTGCTGGGGGATGGCTGCCGCTAGGCAGTTCAACATCGTCGTCTTGCCCGCTTGCGTTCCGCCGGCGACCAGCACGTTCAGACCACTGGCGACGGCCGCGCTGAGGAACCGCCCGGCCTGGACGGTGACCGTTCCCAGACGCACGAGGTCGTCCATGTCGTCGGCGGCGACCACGAACTTGCGAATGTTCACGGCCCAGTGCCGACGGGTGATGTCCGGAATCGCAACGTGCAGGCGTGAGCCGTCCGGCAGCGAGGCATCGACGAAGGGTGAACTGAGATCGACCCGCCGCCCAGAGGTCCGAAGCATGCGCTCGACCAGGTCCTGCACCTGTTGCTCTGTCAGGAACGTCGGTGTCAGCTCGGACCTGCCGTGGCGAGCAATGAAGACCCGAGCAGGTTCGTTGATCCAAATCTCTTCGACGTCCGGATCGTCCAGATAAGGCTGCAAAGGGCCATAGCCGGCCACCGAGTCGAGCAACAGTCGCTGCATCTCGACCGCATCCCCGAGGGCCGGCAACCCGCCGATCAGCGCACGCTCGTCATACTCAGCGACGGCCTCACCGATGACCGCGCGCACGGCCACATCGTCGCGCACAGGGTCCAACCGGCGGCGCCTGATCAGTTCACGGACATCCTCTTCCAGGGATGCCAAAGTCGCTGAGGACATAGAGAGGTCCCTCGTCTCGTCAGTCAGCACCCGTCACGAGGTGCACGGCACGCGGAGGCGGCCCAAGCAGAATTTCTGATCGGTAAGATAGCGGCTGGAAGCGCACTTTGGCATCCCCCGTTTTCGCCTCTGTGGATAAGCACGCCACCCCCGAGACTCTCCGCGGACGCCTTTTTCCGTCAATTCTCTTGTGGAACATAGTCATTCGAGATAGTGGACATCCCACGAAGTCCGGCCACCGCCACGGCCCGCACAGCGTTTAGTCGAGCTGTCCCATTCGGAAGGCCGCGAGGATGACCGCTAGCCCCGCCCCCAAGACCGCGACCGCCACGGCTGTCGGGGCGAACTGGAACAGCGTGAGTCCCAAAGGGATCATCAAACCGTTGAAGGCCATCGCCGGGGCCTGAGCGCGCGGATGGCGGGTCCACAGTCCCGCACTGACGTAGGCCAGGCCGATGACGAACACCAGCATCGTCACGATCGACATGATGACCACCACCGGGTCGCTGCCCTCCCCCAAGACCAGCTCGACTCCGTAGAACGCCGCGAATCCCGCGATGACGACAGCCTCGAGGCCCACCACCACGGCAGCGAAGCGACCTGCCAAGCGCTGTTGCGCCGTCGGCTCCCCGGGCATAGTCACGAGCAGCACTGTAGCCCGGAGCCCCCTGACCGATGTGCGCGCTCTTGCACGCTGCGGAGGCGCGAAGAGCGCGCACATCGGTCAGGCGCAGGGGGTATGGCGACTAGCCGCGGCCGTGCGAGGCACGCGAGCGCCGGGTCAGCGAGTCGACGGTCACCGCCAGCAGCAACACGGCCCCGGTGACCATGAAGCGGACGGAGGAGTCCAGGCTGAGCAGGCTCAGCCCGGAGCTGATGGACTGGATCACCAGGATGCCCAGCAGCGCCGCCCACGCCGAGCCGCGACCCCCGAAGAGGCTGGTGCCGCCGATGACCGCAGCCGCGATGGCGTTGAGATTGGTGTCCGCGCCACCACTGGACTGGTTGGCTGTGGCCAACCGCGCCGCCGCGAACAGACCGCCGACGGCCGCGAACGTCGAGCAGGCGGCGAAGACACTGAGGTAGACCGCCCGCACGTTGATCCCGGCCCGGCGCGCGGCCTCAACGTTGCCGCCGATGGCCATCACGGAGCGACCCCACGGGGTCTTGCGGATCGCGATATCGGTCAGGAAGACCATCAGGATGAAGGTCAGGAACATGACCGAGACGCCGCGGTCCTGGTTGAGCACGAAGGCACCGACAAGGGCGATCACGACCACTACTGCGGTCCCGATCAGCAGGGAGGTCCGGGATCGGGGCGTCAGACCGACCGCCTTCCGCGACCGGCTGTCGAGCAAGCCCGCACCGACGTACGCCGCGGCGCAGACCACGATCAGCACGTAGGACAGCCACGCCGGCAGGAACCAGGCCTGAGCGAACTTCACCAGCCCGGAGCTGAAAGGGATGTTGATCGACCCGGCGTCGCCCAGGATCCACAGTTGCAGGCCAAGGAAACCCAACAGCCCGGCGAGGGTGATCACGAAGCTCGGCACGCCCCATTGGGTGTAGACCCAGCCGTAGAACAACCCGATCAGCAGGCCGGCGACCAGTGAGGCCAGGAGGGCCAACGGCAGAGCCCACCCCTGTTGCACGAAGGCCACCGCCACCACGGCCGCAGAGACACCGCTGACCGAGCCGATCGAGAGGTCGATCTCCCCCAGCAGCAGGACCAGCACGATGCCGAGGGCCAAGGTCCCGATCGCCGCCGACTGCAGGGTCAGGTTGACCAGGTTGCGGCTGGACAGGAAGGCCGGGTTCAACGCCTGGAAGACGCCCCAGATGATGACCAGGCCGATGATCACCGGCAACGAGCCCAGCTCGCCGGAGCGCAGCCGGTTCAAGAACGACGACAGCGCCCCACCGACACCCTTGCTGGCGATCAACCGCTCGTCGGCACGGTCCGCCGCGACCTCCTGCGCCGGAGCGGCCTCCGGTGATGCTGTGGGATCGCTCACGCTGACTCCTCCTGCTGCTGGCTGCGTCGGTGGGCCCGCGCCGAGACCGCATTGTTCGTGGCCCCGGTGATGGCGGCGATGACTTCCTGACTGGTGGTGTGCGCGACGGTGAACGTGCCGTTGTTGCGGCCCAGGCGCAGCACCACGACGCGGTCGGCGACCGCCATCACGTCGGCCATGTTGTGGCTGATCAGCAGCACGCCGAGACCGCGTTCGCGGAGCCGCTCGACCAGGTTCAGCACCTCGGCGGTCTGGGCGACGCCGAGCGCGGCGGTGGGCTCGTCCAGCATCACCAGCTGCGGGTTGCCCAGCAGCGAACGGGCGATCGCGACCGTCTGCCGCTGACCTCCCGACAGGCTCGCCACGGGAATACGCACCGACGGGATCCGAGCGGACAGCTCCTTGAGCAGCTGCCAGGACTGCCGCTCCATCTCGGTCTCGTCGATCTGCCCCCGCCGCACGATCTCGCGGCCGAGGAACAGGTTGCCGACGACATCCAGGTTGTCGCACAGGGCGAGGTCCTGGAAGACGGTGGCCACGCCCAGCTTCTGCGCCTCGGCCGGGCCCTTGACCTTGGCCCGTTTGCCGGCGATCTCCAGAGTGCCGGAGTCAGGGGTATGCACTCCGGAGATCGCCTTGATCAGGGTGGACTTGCCAGCGCCGTTGTCGCCGACGAGGGCCACCACCTCCCCGGCGCGAACGTCCAGGGTGATGTCGCTCAGCGCCTGCACCGCGCCGAAGCGCTTGGAGACTCCTTCGAGCGACAGGACCGTGGTGCCCACGCCAGGGTGGGTGGTGGGTGAACTCATTGCAGACCGATCTCCGCGCAGGCGTCGGCATACTCGGCGGTGCAGATCTCTTCCACGGTGTAGAACTCGTCGGCCACCACGGTGTCGGCGATGTTGTCGGCCGTGACGGCGACGGGGTCGAGCAGCGTGCTCGGCACGCCATCCAGGTCCGTGGAGGACTCCGGCTCCTCGCCGCGAGCCAGCGCCAGAGCGGCTGCAGCCGCGTCCTGGGCCTCGGGCACGATGGCCTTGTAGACCGTCATGGCCTGGTCACCGGCGACGATCCGCTGGATGCCGGCCAGCTCAGCGTCCTGACCCGTGACCGGGGGCAGGGGGTCGACGCCGCCGCCCTTCATGGCCGTAATGACGCCACCAGCGGTGCCGTCGTTGGCGGCGTAGACCCCGGCGACTCCCGACATGTCCAGCGCACTGAGCTGTCCTTCCATCCACTGCTGGGCCTGGTCTGGGCTCCAGTCCGGGGTGTCGAACTCGGCGGCCACGGTGTAGTCGCTGTCGTCCAGCACCGAGTGGGCGCCTTCCTTGAACAGCGCGGCGTTGCCGTCGGTCGGCGAACCATTGACCATGACGACGTCACCGGAGTCCTGGCCGTTCTCCTGCATGATCGAGACCAGCGTCTCGGCCTGGAGCTGACCGACCTTCGCGTTGTCGAACGACACGTAGTAGTCCGCGCCCGCGACCAGGCGGTCGTAGGCCACAACCGGCACGCCCTGCCCCTGCGCGTTGGCCACCATCGCCTCGCCAGCGGTGGCGTCGACCACGTCGAGGACCATGACGTCCACACCTTGGGCGAGGGCCGCCTCGGCCTGCTCCTGCTGCTGCACGGCGTCCTGGTCGGCGTTGGAGTAGACGATCGTGCAGTCCGGGCAGTCCTCCTTGATGGCCTCTTCGAACAGCGGGCGGTCGAAGGCTTCGTAGCGGGCCGTCTTCGACTCCGGCAAGAGCAACCCGATGCTGAAGGCCTCGCTGCTGGCCTCCGAGTCGCCGCCTCCGCCCCCATCGTCGGAGCTGGCGCTGTCGTCCGAGCCGCAGGCAGCCAGCGAGGTGATGAGTAGTCCGGAGAGCGCCAAAACGGTGGCGCGTCCACGTTTCTGAACAGTCATCTGTGTGTCCTTCGTCGAGGGCCGTCGTCGTTGGCGGCGCTTGAACCCAAGTGAGCCACAACTCTCGCTATGAAGTCAAGACTTGAATTCAAGTGATTCGGGCAGTCCGTGCTCGGCGGCGACGAAGCAGCCCCGCAGGTCCGCGTCCGCTCCCAACGTCGACGCCTCGAGCCGCACCGTCGCCGCCGCACTGGGCAGGGCGTGCCGTTGGATGGCGGCATTCATCGGCCCCAGCACCCACTCCTGGCCCATCGTCAGCTCTCCCCCGAGAGCGATCACCTCGGGGTTGAACAGGTTGACCAACCCCGACACCGCGACGCCGAGGTGCTGCCCTGCGTCGGCGAGCACCCGACGGCATCCCTGGTCCCCCCGCGTGGCGAGCGACAGCACGTCGCCATAGCGCATGTCTCCGTGACTGACCCGCACCGCGTCGGTGATCGCGCGGGCGCCGACGAAGGTGTCCAGGCACCCCCGGTTGCCGCAGCTGCAGATGGCTCCGTTCTCGTCCAGGGTCAAGTGCCCGATCTCCCCCGCCGTCCCGCTCGAGCCCCGATACAGCTCGCCACCCAGGATCAACCCGGCCCCCACGCCATACCCCACACTGACGAAGCACCCGTTGCTCACGCCCTGCAGGACCCCGGCCCGCAGCTCCCCGAGCGCGGCCATGTTGGCGTTGTTGTCCAGCATGACCGGAGCGGCAAGCTGGTCCTCCAGGGCGGTCATCAGCGACAACCCGCTCCATCGCGGCAGCAGCAGCTCCGACCCCACCTGGCCGCTGACGGTGTCCACCGGAGCCTGCAATCCCACCCCGACCGCCCGCAGGTCCGAGACCGGACGCTCGATCTTGGTATGCAGGTCGCCGATCAGGTGCGCCACCCGGGTCAGCGTCTCGTCCGGCTCGTGCATATAGGGCAGCGGCATCCTGATCCGCTCTTGGATCTGACCCGACGGTGCCGCCACGGCGACCCGCACGTCCCGCTCTCCGATGACGACCGCAGCGAGCACCCCGTCTCGGCCCGGTAGAGAGACCAGGGTCGCTCGGCGTCCGTTGCGGATGCTCGGCCCCAGCAGCACCGAGCCGTCGTCACTCAGCTCGCGCACCATCGTCGAGATGGATGCGGCCGACAGCCCGGTGGCCCCCGCGATCTCGATCTGGGTGAGCGACCCCTCCCGACGCAGCGCGTCCATCACCCGCTGTCGGTTCGCGGCGCGCAGGGATGGTTGCGATCCCGGCGCCGCGGTTGCGTTCACAACGTGAACCATAGCGCCCTCTCTCCCGAAGGGGCTTTGTCGTCAGGCCGCGACGCATAGGCTGGTCCTAGGCACGACCGTGAGCGGCGTGCGCCTACCCTGGTCGCTGTGACCGTTGCCTCGAAGCTCGACGACCTCATCAGCCCGCTCACCGGAGGGGACCTGCCGGTCCATCTGATCGCCTGGGACGGCAGCAGCGCCGGCCCGGTGGATGCTCCCGTGCTGCGCCTGCGTTCCGCCGATGCTCTGCGCCGACTGCTCTGGCACCCGGGCGAGCTGGGCGCCGCGCAGGCCTACGTGATGGGCGAGATCGACGTCGACGGTGACCTCGGCCAGGGGCTGCGTCGCGTCCGGCAGATCCTCGCCGAGCGTGGGGTGCGCTCGCTGCGTCCCTCTCCCACCGTGCTGGCCCAGGGTGCCAAGCTGGCCCGCGAGCTCGGGTTGCTGGGTAGGCCCCTGGCGCCGCCCCAGACGCAGGCCCAGCTGGGCGGTCGGTTGCACACCTTGCGTCGGGACTCCTCGGCCATCAGCTTTCACTACGACCTGTCGAACGAGTTCTACGAGGCGATCCTCGACGAGCGGATGGCCTACTCCAGCGCCTACGTGACCGACCCCTCCGTGGACCTGAACGCCGGGCTCGAGTCGCCGGCCTACACCTTGGAGGACGGTCAGCGCGACAAGCTCGACCTGATCTGTCACAAACTGGGCCTCGACCACCGTGAAGGCATGCGGTTGGTCGATATCGGCTGCGGTTGGGGCTCGCTCAGCCTGCACGCCGCCGGTGAGTACGGCGCACGGGTCCTGGCCGTGACGATCTCGCGTGAGCAGCAGGAGTTCGTGCAGGCCAGGGCCACCGAGCAGGGCGTGAGCGACCTCGTCGAGGTCCGGTTGCAGGATTACCGCGAGATCAGCGACGCGCCGTTCGACGCGGTCGTCTCGATCGAGATGGGAGAGCACGTCGGCGACGTCAACTACCCCACCTACGCCCGGGCCCTGTATCGCCTCGCGGCTCCCGGTGCGATGGTGCTGATCCAAGCCATGTCCCGCCCCGGTAGGCACCCCGGCGGCGGCCCGTTCATCGAGTCTTTCATCGCCCCGGACATGAGCATGCGGCCGCTGGGACAGACCGTCTCGCTCTTGGAGCGCGCGGGCCTGGAGGTGCGCGACGTGCACGCCATGCGGGAGCACTACGTGTGGACGGTGCGTGCCTGGGAGAAGCGCTTCTACGCCAAGCGCAAGCAGCTGGTCGCGCTGGTGGGCGAGGAAGTATGCCGCGTCTGGGAGCTGTATCTGGCCGGGGGCGCGCTCACCTTCGAGCAGGGACGGATGGGCGTCGACCAGATCCTGATGGTGCGGCCGCTGGCCGATGGCAACAGTGGCCTGCCACCCGCACGTCCGGCATCCTGGTCCACCGCCTCCCCCGCGCCGAGGGAGGGAGACCGCTGATGGACTGGGCGAACTTCGCCGTCGTCAGCGTCTCCTCGCTGTTGGGAGTCGCGCTGCTCCAGATCCTCACGTGGCTGTGGTCGCGCCGGGTCGGCAGATGGGCGGTGGTCGACGTGGTGTGGGGGGCTGGTTTCGCGGTCGTGGGCCTCGTCGCTCTCGCGGTTGGCACCGGTGACGGGACCCGCCGGTTGATTCTTGCGGCTCTGGTCTGCGTCTGGGGTCTGCGACTGTCGACACACATCTACAGCCGGTCGAAGAACAAGGGTGAGGATCCCCGCTACGAGAAGCTGACCGAAGGCTTGTCGCCATGGTCCGCGGCGCTCAAGGTCTTCGGGTTGCAGGCGGTGTTGCAGTGGCTCATCTCGCTGCCCCTGCAGGCTTCGGCGGCCGCCGGAGCGACCAGCGGTTGGTGGTGGGTTGTCCTGGTCCTCGGCGTCGTCATCTGGGGTATCGGCCTGACCTTCGAGTCGCTCGGCGACGCCCAGCTCAAGGCCTTCCTCGCTGACGAGGACAACAAAGGCCAGGTGATGGACCAGGGTCTGTGGGCCTGGACCCGCCACCCGAACTACTTCGGCGACGCGTGCGTGTGGTGGGGCCTGTTCACGATCGCCCTCTCCGCGGGCACGTGGGGCGTGGTCTGGACGGTCGTGGCCCCTATCGCCATGACGCACTTCCTACGCAACGTCTCCGGCGCCAAGCTGCTCGAAGAGTCGATGAAGGAGCGCCCTGCCTTCCAGGACTACATGCAACGCACGGCCTACTTCTTCCCCCGGCCTCCCCGGCGCTGATCCTGGGCCATGATCTCCCCCCGTGATGTCGCCGGCTTCCATGCCGCATACGACCACCACCGCGACGATCGCGTCCGGTTGTTCAGGGCCGTACGCGAGGCGGTACCTAGCGTTTCCCGCGTGCTGTACGCCGGCAGCTACGTCGACATCGCGCCTTCGGTGTGGTTCGAGGATGTCAGCTACGTCGATGTGGACCGACGTGCGGGGCAGTGGGCGGCTCACACGTCCGACGTCGACGCGCTGATCGCCGCCAAGCGCGAGGAGGCGGGCTCCGACGCACCGGGCCGTGCCACCTGGGCCTTTCACCATCGCGACTATCGGGAGCCGCTGCCCATCGAGGACGGCTCCATCGACCTGCTGGTCTCCCTCTACGCCGGCTTCATCAGCGAGCACTGCACGCGCTACCTGCGATCCGGCGGTCTTCTGCTGGCCAACGACAGCCACGGTGACGTGTCGATGGCCCTGCTCGATCCCCGATACCGACTTCACGCCGTCGTGACCAGCCGCGAGGATCACTATCAGGTCTCCACCGAGGATCTCGGGGCCTACCTGAAGCCCAAGCGTGGGAGCAGGCCCGCCCGTGGGCAGCTCCACGCCACGAACCGCGGCATCGCCTACACGAAGAGCCCCTTCGCCTACCTACTCCAGCTGGGTGATGGATCGCCGAGGTGAGTGCGGGTGGTGAGCCCACCAGCTCAGCCCTGCTGGGCCAACGCTCGGACCTCGTCGCTGGCCGCGTCGGTGACCGGCTCGCCGTGGCCGAAGTAGGCCGTGGCGTAGTTGAAGGTGCCCAGATACTCCACGGAGCGCAGCGCTTCCTCGTAGTCCGGGGTGTACTCCTGGTCCGGCAGGGCGACCGCGCCACCGTCACCACCGGTCAGCGCATCACCGGCGACCAGCACGCCGTTGGCGGTGTCGTGGACGCTGACGTGTCCTGGCGTGTGCCCGGGAGTGTGCAGGATCGTCAGGTCGAACACCCGGTCCCCATCGATCAGGCTGGACACGCTGCGGCCGATGTCGATCGCCGGGATGTCGGCCTCCCCGGCGTGGAAAACGGCGTCGGGGGCTGCTTGGGCGATAGCGGCGGCCGAACCGATGTGGTCGGGGTGCGAGTGGGTCAGGATGACGTCTGCGACTTCACCCCAGCTCAGACCCAGAGACTGAAGCACGGCCTCGATATCGCTCTCGGACCCTTCGGTGCCGGTGTCCACGACGATCGCCTGACCTCGGCGAGCCAGGACGTAGGCCGAGACGAAACCGAGGTTGGCCCGTTCCCATACCGCCGACGGGCTGGAGGGTCTGGCCGTCGTCTCCCCGGCTACGTCGTCCCCTTCACCGGACCCTCCGGCCTCGGGATCCGACCCTGACGTGGTGCTGGTGTCACTGGCACAGCCCGCTGCCAGCGCGACGGCGCCGAACGCTATCCCCCCGGCCCCGGAGCGAAGCAGCAACCGTCGACTGATGAGGATTCCCATCATCTGAGTATGAGCCTCGGTCTCGCGACGCTCCGGGCCGGGTCCCTCGTGATGTCGGGGGGCGGCGTTGCGTCAGGCGGGGTCGCAGCACGCGGCGACGGTCGGAGCCATCTGCGGCTGCCCCACCGAAGGCATACCGAGCGTGACGGCGGGCTTGATCGTCCCCCCGGGCGGGTCTTCGCCCTGCAGGGCACTCCACGCGTCGCCGCCGGCGGTGCGTCGCACGGCATAGAGGCCACCGTGCAGTCCGGAGTCGGCGACGAGGTGGTGCGGGGCGGCATACGTGACCTCGACGCTGACCAGGTCGCCGGGACGCGGCTCCTCGGCACCTGGGGGCACGGCGAAGTGGACGAGTCGGTTGTCCCGGGCCCGTCCCGAGCGGCGCTGTGTCTCGGCGTCCTTGCGGCCTTCGCCGGGTGAGACGAGGACCTCGACCTGGCGGCCGACGAGGGTGGTGTTCTCGGCCCAGGACACCTCTTCCTGCACGGCGATCAGCCGGTCGAAACGCTCCTGCACTACGGCCTTGGGCACCTGGTGGTCGAACTCCGCGGCGGGCGTGCCCGGTCGAATGGAGTACTGGAAGGTGAACGCGCTCGAGAAGCGGCTGGCCCGGACCACGTCCAAGGTGCCCTGGAAGTCCTCCTCGGTCTCCCCGGGGAACCCCACGATGATGTCGGTCGTGATCGCGGCGTCCGGGATCTGCTCACGGACGCGGTCCAGGATGCCGAGGAACTTGCTGCTGCGGTAGGACCGTCGCATGTCCTTGAGCACCTTGTCCGAGCCGGACTGCAACGGCATATGCAGGCTCGGCATCACGTTCGGGGTCTGCGCCATCGCCGTGATGACGTCGTCGGTGAAGGCGGCCGGGTGCGGACTGGTGAAGCGCACCCGCTCCAGACCCTCGATCTGCCCGCAGGAGCGCAGCAGCTTGGCGAAAGCGCCGCGGTCACCGAACTCGACTCCGTAGGTGTTCACGTTCTGGCCGAGCAGCGTGACCTCGATGACGCCCTGAGCGACCAGGGCTTCGATCTCGGCCAAGATCTCCCCCGGGCGGCGGTCCCGCTCCTTGCCCCGTAGCGCAGGCACGATGCAGAACGTGCAGGTGTTGTTGCAGCCGACCGAGATGGACACCCATCCGCTGTATGCCGAGTCGCGGCGCGTAGGCAGAGTGGAGGGGAAGACATCGAGGGCCTCGAGGATCTCGACCTCGGCCTCTTTGTTGTGTCGTGCCCGATCCAGCAGCGCCGGCAGTGAGCCGATGTTGTGCGTGCCGAAGACCACGTCGACCCACGGTGCCCGCTCGACGATCGTGTGCCGGTCCTTCTGGGCGAGGCAGCCGCCGACCGCGATCTGCATGTCGGGGTTGGCCATCTTGGCCGGCCGCAGCATGCCGAGGTTGCCGTACAGCTTGTTGGCGGCGTTCTCGCGGACCGCGCAGGTGTTGAAGACGACCACGTCGGCCACCTCGGCGCGCTCCCAGGCCGGCAACGACGACAGATCGGTGTAGCCCGCCGTCTCCAGCAGGCCGGAGAGTCGCTCCGAATCGTGCACGTTCATCTGACACCCGTGGGTGCGAACGTCGTAGGTCTTGGTCGTCGAGGGTGGCGTCGTCGCTGGCGTGGTCATGATGCGTCCAGGATACGGGCGGGCACCCGCTCGAATCGACGGTGCGGGCCCGAAATCGCCTGAGCCAGGGGCGGGCGCAACGTCACTCGGCGGCTAGCGCTCACCACCATAGGGTCGCAGCCGCACTCGCCAACCCCAGCAGCATCAGGCTGAGCGCCCATACCGTGTCGAGGTTGAACCACGTGCGCGACACGGCTCGCAAGCCGAGATAGCGGTAGACGAGCCAGGCCAGCAGTGCGCCGGCCGACACCATCGCCAGCGTGTGGACGGCAGCGACCAGCATGGCCGGCGCGGCCTGCTCGGTCACGAGCTGGCTCATGGCACCGTGCTCACCGTCCATGTCCATGTCCATGTGGTCCATGGACAAGAAGATGGGCAGCAGCATCAAGCCGGCTCCATGGGCGGTCGCGGCGAGGAACGACCACCAGACGAGCCGGTGCGGGGCGACCCGGGCCAGATACCTCGGGTGATGCGCCCGCGAAACCAACAAATATGCCCCGAAGGCCACTGCCACGGCAGAAGCGGCCAGCCGGATCGGCGTCTGCCACTCAACGAGCGCGGTGACCAACGAGAAGGGAAGCAAGATGACGACCATCGCCAAGAAGTGGCCGAGGCCCAGCATGGCGAGGGCACGGGGCATCGCACCAGGGCGCCGCTCCATCAGTGCGGCTGAGACCGCCAGCGGCCAACCCATGCCGGGGTTCAGCCCGTGATATATCCCGGAGAGCGCGACCGCCAACCAGAGCCCGGTGGTTGACGCCTCACCCATGTCCACGGTGGACGAGCCCGCTCAGGCGGAGGGATAACAGAAGCTGTCGGTCGAGCAGTCGCCACCCTCCAGGCGGATCTGGTGGGCGCGGTAGTGGTCGGGGAACTCCACCCAGAAACTCTCGTCCAGCGTCAGCCCACCCTCGGGCCCCACGTCGGCCTTCACCATGGCGGCAGCCACCCCGTCGGGGTAGAACTGGTCATCCCAGGTGGAGTACAGCGAGTTGGTCCAGTAGACGCGCTTGCCGTCTCGGCTGATCTCGAGCATCTGTGGTCCACCCTGGTATGCGGCTCCGCTGGGGTGTGCGGTCCTGCGGGTGACCCCACCGATGTGGACCGATCCGACGAGTGTGGGTTCCATAGGGTCGGTGACGTCGTACTGACGCAACTCCCCCGTGCCCCAGCAGGCGACGTACAAGAATCGGTCGTCCAAAGACAGGTCGATGTCGGTGACCAAAGGTGGCACGGCACCGAAACCCTTGAGCAGCGGCGGCAGATCATCGGCGTCCGCAGGCTCGGCGGGGATGGTTGCGGTCTTCTTTGCGTGGAACTCACCGTTCTCGCGCCACCACGTCCAGATCGACCCCTCCAGGTTGGTGGTGTCGACCACGACACCGCAGAAGCCGTACTCGCGCGACGGATCATGGGCAGGCCGCACCTCGAGGGCCATCTGGTGGTTCGCGCCAAGGTCGATCGTCTGCACGTTGCGTCGACCGCGCAAATCCCAGAAATGGAGGCTGTGGCCGTACTTGTTGCTGAGCAGGTCCTCGGGGACGATGCCGTTCTCGAACTGCGGCGGGAGGCCCCATTCCGAGGAGACCATGTAGTCGCGCGGCAGATTCCACCAGAAGTCGTAGTGCTTGTCCTGCACACCACGATCGATCTCCCAACGCCCGAGCACCTCGAAGGTCTCGCAGTCCATGATGAAGATGCCAGGAGGGCCGTCGGTGCCGTCATCCCCGCTGCCCCCGAGCGTCGAAACGTAGATGCCCTCTGGGCCGCAGTGGATCGTGTGGGGCCTGGAGTAGCCCGTCTTCGTGAAGATCTCCTCCGGCTCGATGACCTTGTGCAGCTTGGCCGCCGTCGGTCCACCCTTGACATCGATGACGTAGATCCGCGAGGACCGGATGCCCGGGATGATCAGGTAGCGGCGCTCGAGGAACGCGTGTCCGGTCAAAGGTGACAGCGCCGAAGAGCACGCATTCCAGCCGAAGTGGTGGAACTCATCGCCCTTGTTGGGCATCAGCACCTGGTGGACGATGTCCCCGAAGGACGCAGAGTCGGGGTCGACGTCAACGACGGCCAGTCCATCCGGTTCGGAGCCATCGGGGCTCAACATCACCGCGTAGGCCAGCGTCTCGACGGGCGCTTCCATCGCTAGGCGGGGTGAAGCATGGAAGGTGATGTCGGGCCTGGTTGACATGCCGTACCTCCGAAGCGAACTGTGATGCGTATAGGTCAATGTAGGGCAGCGTCGGAGCGGAGACCAGAGCCCGCAGACTGCTGGTCCATTCAGGGAGGGCTCAAAGGCCGATGAGTCCGCGCGCCAGGGTGACACATCCACCGAGGGTCGCGATCGTCACCGCGAGACGTCGGGCAGTGGTCGTGCTGATCCAACGGGTCAGGTAGCCACCCACGGGGACACCGACCGCCACCGACCCGGCCACCACGAGGTAGACCCACCATGAAGTCGCACTTTCCGGCGGAAGGGCACCGACCGCGTACTTGGCGAGCAAAGAGCTGAGGTTGGCGAGCAGCAGCACCGGCTGGGCGGTGGCGGCGAAAGACTTCTGACCCCACCGCGTGGCCACGGCGTAGATCGTCAGCGCCGGGGCACCCACACCCGCAGTAGCGTTCATGAACCCCCCCGCGGCTCCCGCGATAGCGGCAACCCCTCGACCCCCGATATCGAGGCGCCCTTGGTTCACTCCGATCAAGCCCAACGAGGCCAGGACCAAGGAGCCGATCAGGACCTCCAGCCAGGCAGCATCCATGTGCAACACCACGAAGGCCCCCGCCACCGATCCCAACACCACCAGAGGCGCCAACCGGGAGAAGGTCCGCCAGTCGACGTCTCGACGCGTCGCCATGAAGACGAGCAGTGTGGTCACGACGGCCCCGGCGTTGCTGAGGGTGACGCCCACCGCCGGACCGAGGACCAACGTCAACAGGGGGGCCACCACGAGGCCCATCCCCAGCCCAGCGATACGCTGCAGGCCCGCACCGAAGCAGAACGCCGCCACGATGACGGCCACCAGCAACGGCGTCACAGCGACACAGTTCTGACGGAGCGGCGCGGCACGGTCACACGGTATCCCCGGATCACCGCCACGACCTCGACGCCGTCAGAGCAGCACCACCCGAGCACAGCACCATGACCTCGAGCCAAGGAGTTCCTTGATGTCCGAACAGCCGGACCGCGAAAGCATCAGCGATGACCTCACCACCTACAGCGTCGATGGCGAGGACCAGCTGCAGCCCGAAGACACGTTGACCCCCGGCGGGGACCCGGTGGAAGTCGGCTATGAGACGCCGGACAAACTCCACGGGTCCCTTGCCTTCGGCACGACAGCCGACGAGCAGGCCGAAGAGGAGACGATCGACCAGCGGATCCGTCAGGAGGTGCCCGAAGAGGGAACGGCCTACGGCGCTCCGGAGAACGAGTCAGGCCTGGACCCCGAGCCTATGTCCGGCGGCGATGACCCCGACGCCATCCCCGCGGATCAGGACTTCCTCGGCGAGCCCGATGCCGTGTCGGGCGAGGAGGACCCGACGCCTACCCCCGAGCGTTCCACCGGCGACGGCGACCTGGCCATGGAGCACTCCGAATCGGCCGAGGAGTCCGCGATGCACACCGTGGCCGATGACGACCTCGGACCCGACGCGTCGTCCTAGTCGCGCACGTGCTCGGGTGCCTCGTCCAGGGCGGCCCGGATGACCGAGAAGGACAGCCCGGCCGGATAGCCCTTGCGGGCGAGAAACCCGCCAAGCCTGCGCATCTGGACGTCTCGGTCCACACCGTGGAGTCGGGGAAGACGAGCGGCTACGAGCGCTTCCGCCTGGGCACGCTCCTGCGCCGGCTCAACCTCGGCGACAGCTGCTTCGGCGAGATGCTCCGGCACGCCCTTCTTGCGAAGCTCGTGCCGGAGCCCACGCACGGCCAGACCTGACCCTTCACGCTTGGTGCGGACCAGCATGTGCGCGTAGGCCTCGTCGTCGACGAGGCCTACGTCACTCATGCGCTCCAGTACCTGCTCGATGGCCTCGGGTGAGCATTCACGGTCCCGCAACTTGTCCCTCAGCTGTTGGCGCGTGCGCGGACCCATGGCGAGCTGGCGCAGAGCGATCTGACGTGCCCTGGCC
This sequence comes from Ornithinimicrobium sp., assembly GCA_049646465.1. Classification (GTDB taxonomy): domain Bacteria; phylum Actinomycetota; class Actinomycetes; order Actinomycetales; family Dermatophilaceae; genus Ornithinicoccus. Next base: position 28,327 of record JBARVW010000106.1, on the reverse strand, counting down.
ACCCCCTCCAGCTCTGCATTGGTCGCATCGCCGGCGCCGGGGGCCGCCTCCACCGCGGGCTTCGGCGACTGGGCCGCAGCTGTGGCTTCCGCCAGCGCCTCTCGTGCCGCCTGCAGTCGCGCAGGGTCAGGCGATCCCGCCGGGGCCGTCGACGCGTTCGTGTCGCGGGCGCCGGGGGTGTTCATCCGCAGCTCCTTCCTGTAACGCTCAGAAGGCGACGGAGACTTCGCCGGTCTTGGGGTCGACCCCTTCGGGGACATCAGGCACCAAACGCGGGCCCACGCCCAGCTTGGCCTTGATCTTCTTCTCGATGTCGTCGGCGAGATCGGGGTTGTCCAGGAGGAACGTCCGCGCATTCTCCTTGCCTTGGCCGAGCTGCTCGCCTTCGCAGGTGTACCAAGCACCGGACTTGCGAACGAACCCGTGCTCCACCCCCATGTCGATCAAGCCGCCTTCACGCGAGATCCCGTGGCCGTAGAGGATGTCGAACTCCGCCTGCTTGAAGGGTGGCGACACCTTGTTCTTCACGATCTTGGCTCGAGTCCGGTTGCCGACCGCGTCGGTCCCGTCCTTCAGCGTCTCGATCCGACGAACGTCGATGCGCACCGAGGAGTAGAACTTCAACGCCTTGCCCCCGGTCGTCGTCTCCGGGGAGCCGAACATCACGCCGATCTTCTCTCGGAGCTGGTTGATGAAGATTGCCGTGGTGTTGGTGTTGCTCAGCGTCCCCGTGATCTTGCGCAGCGCCTGCGACATGAGACGGGCCTGCAGGCCGACGTGACTGTCACCCATCTCCCCTTCGATCTCGGCGCGGGGCACCAGCGCGGCGACCGAGTCGATCACCACGATGTCTAAGGCCCCTGAGCGGATCAACATGTCCATGATCTCCAGGGCCTGCTCTCCGGTGTCGGGCTGGCTGACCAGCAGCGCGTCGGTGTCGACACCCAGCTTCTTGGCGTACTCCGGATCCAACGCGTGCTCGGCGTCGATGAACGCCGCAATCCCGCCGGCCTTCTGCGCGTTGGCGACGGCATGCAGCGCCACCGTGGTCTTACCGCTGCTCTCCGGGCCATAGATCTCAACCACACGACCACGCGGCAGCCCGCCGATCCCGAGGGCCACGTCCAAAGCAATGGAGCCGGTCGGAATGACGGCGATCGGGGGGCGGATGTCGTCGCCAAGACGCATCACCGAGCCCTTGCCGTGCTGCTTGTCGATCTGAGCCAACACGGACTCGAGGGCTTTGTTCTTGTCACCGTTCATCGTGGTGACTTTGCTGTGCTGGACCATTCTTGCTCCTTCGCTTCAGGGGTGAGCGCGCCTGCCTTCGACCCACGTGTCGGACGTAGCCCCTCGCCTCGAGGGAACCTCATCCGGGTAGGTCAGACGCTAGGAGCCAGGACCGACATACCCACGCACGCGTTCGCGAACTGTGGATAGACACCGATCACTCAAGCACCTGTGCACCAGCATAATCGCAAGTGTGTTCGATGCCCGGCGACACGCCCACAGCCTCACGACACCGTGAGCAGGTACTCCCGCGAATCCTGGTCCCAGGTCAACGTGACGATCCCCTCGGCCTGGGCGCCCTTGCAGAACTGCAGGAAGGAGCGGTAGCCCAGCTTCTTCTCGCTGAACGAGGGCTGGCTGCGCCGCATGTGGTCCTTCAGACCGGACAGGGGCGCGCCGCTGCCCTCGGACAGGTCAGCCACCACCTGTCTGAGGGACGCGAACGCCTCCGCCCTGTCCCCCACCTCGGGCAGGCGAATCTCCGGGTCGCCCTTGGAGGGCCCCGGGACGAGCTCCACGATGGAGCGTCCGGCCAGGTTCTCCAACAGCTCCCCGAAGGCCCGGAACCCGTGGTCGGCCTCGCTGAAGGTGGGGTCCTTGCGCAGCAGGGTGCGTTTCAGGCTGGACGCCGTGACCGACCCCGCTGAGGACTGCTGCAAGCCTGCCACCGTCTGGGCCACCAACACCGCCAAGTCGGGCGTGGGCGCCGACCCTTCGTCCTCGTCGCCGTGGTGCGGCTCCTCCACCGGCGCCTCCGACTCCACCGGGGTGGCGGCCTCACTCCGGTCCCGACCCACGGTGCCCTCACCGCTGGAGGCCGTCGACCGGCTGCGCCGACCACGGCCCGAGGACTTGGCGGTCGGGGTCGACGTGGTCGCCGGAGCGGGCTCCACCCCCTCCAGGTTGTCGTAGAACAAGAACTCGTCGCAGGCCGGGGGCAGGAGGCGTGAGGTCGAGTCGCGCACCCCGAAGCCGATGACGCGCTTGTTGAGCTCGCGCAGCTTGTGCACCAACGGGGTGAAGTCGCTGTCGCCGGTGCAGACCGCGAAGGTCGAGATGTAGTCCCGGCTGAAAGCCAGCTCGATGGCGTCGACCGCCATCTTGATGTCGGCTGCGTTCTTGCGTGAGGCCCCCATCCGCTGGGGCATCTCGATGAGCTCGACGTGGGATCGGGTGAGCATCCGCCGGTCATCGTCGAAGTAGGACCAGTCGGCGTACGCCCGCCGCACGACCACGCGACCGCGCTCCGCGAGGGCGTCACTGATCGGCTTGAGGTCGAACGCCGCCCCGCCGAGGTGCTCTCGGGCGCCCAGCGCCAGATTCTCGTAGTCCAGGAACAGGGCAATGCGATCTTCGTCGTCCACCCTGTGACCCTAGCCGCCGTCGCCGTCGGGCTGCCGGGTCAACGCTGGCTAGGCTGCGGGCATGCTGCGCTGGCCTGTCGTCCTGTTCGACCTCGATGGCACCTTGGCCGACACGGTGGACCTGATCGTGGCGTCCTACGAGCACGCCCTTCAGGAGGTGCTGGATGCGCGCGTCCCTACGCCGAAGATCCGCACCTGGATCGGTCGCCCCCTCCGGGCGGCGGTGGTCGAGGCGTTTCCCGATCAGGCGGACCGGATCGACGACGTCGTCACCGCATATCGACAGTGGAACCTGGCGCACCATGACGAGATGATCGAGCAGGTGCCCGGGATGGTGGGACTGCTCGAGGAGCTGATCGCCGGCGGTGCCCGCATGGGGGTGGTGACCTCCAAGATGAACCGGACCGCTGCTCACGGCCTGAGGGCAGTGGGTCTGGACGGACAGATCCGGGTCTTGTCCGGCCAGGAGCAGACCGAGCGGCACAAGCCCCACCCGGAGCCGCTGCTGCACGCCGCCCACCTCCTGGGGGCCGACCCCGGCGAGTGCGTTTACATCGGCGACGCGACGGTCGACCTCCAGGCGGCACACGCCGCAGGGATGGCCTCGATCGGCGTCACCTGGGGCGCAGGTCGACGGGATGACCTGCACGATGAGGGTCCGGTGGCGGTCGTCGACGACGTCCGTGAGCTGGCTTCGGTCCTGCTCCCCAGCTCACGCACCCGGGGCGACTGACAGGTTTACGTCGCGTCGACCTGCTCGCCCTACACTTGATCGCCAGCACCCTCCCCGACCGTTCCAGGATCACTTCGTCATGTCTCTGCTTGTCCAGAAGTACGGTGGCTCCTCCGTCAGCGACGTCGAGGCCATCGCTCGTGTCGCCCAGCGCGTCGTCGACACCAAGCGGGCCGGACACGACGTCGCGGTGGTCGTCTCGGCCATGGGCGACACCACCGACGAGCTTTTGGACCTCGCCAAGGCGGTGAGCCCTGGACCGCCCCCCGAGCGGGAGATGGACATGCTGTTGACGGCGGGCGAGCGCATCTCCATGGCCCTGCTGGCGATGGCGATCGAGCATCTCGGCGAGCGAGCCTACTCCTTCACCGGGGACCAGGCCGGTATGCGGACCGACAGCTCGCACGGTCGGGCACGCCTGCTGGACGTCACACCGGACCGGGTCCAGGCCACCTTGGCGTTGGGGGCCATCGCGATCGTCGCGGGCTTCCAGGGGGTCTCCGAAGACGACAACATCACCACCCTGGGCCGTGGCGGCTCGGACACGACAGCGGTCGCGCTGGCCGCAGCGCTGAAAGCCGATGTCTGCGAGATTTACACCGACGTCGACGGGATCTACACCGCCGACCCGCGGATCGTGCCCGCTGCCAGTCGGGTCAAGCGGCTCACGATCGAAGAGACCCTGGAGATGGCGGCCCAGGGCGCGAAGATCCTGCACCTTCGCGCGGTGGAGTACGCCCGGCGCTTCAACGTGCCGATCCACGTGCGGTCCTCCTTCTCCGACCAAGAAGGCACCTGGATCCTCGTCGGCCGACCCCTCACCTCAGTCCTGGAGGACGATATGGAAGAACCACTGATCTCCGGCATCGCCCACCAGCAGTCCCTGGGCAGGATCACGGCCGTCGGCATACCCGACGTCCCGGGAGCAGCCGCAGCCGTCGTGGGCGCGGTGGCCGCCATCGGCGTGTCGATCGACATGATCGTGCAGAACGTCTCGACGTCGGGGGCTCAGACGTCCGACATCTCCTTCACTCTGCCCGAGGAGGACGGGGCCCAAGCCGTGGCCGCCGTCCGCGCGGTCCAGGACCAGCTGGGTCTGAGCGACGTCCTCTACACCTCGCAGATCGGCAAGCTGTCGCTGGTCGGCGCCGGCCTTCGGTCGAACCCGACGGTCGCGCAGCGGCTCTTCGGCGCGTTGGCCGACGCCGGGGTGAACATTCTGATGATCTCGACCAGCGAGATTCGTATCTCGGTGATCACCGACCAGGACCGGTTGCCCGAGGCGGTCCGGGCCGTGCATACGGCCTTCAACCTCGATGCCGATGACGACGCCGTGGTGTACGGCGGGAGCGGGAGATGAGCATGGGCGCTGGAGTGAACGTGGCCGTCGTCGGCGCCACCGGACAGGTCGGAGCGGTGATGCGCCGACTCCTGGCGGAGCGGGACGTCCCGATCGCAAGCGTGCGCTACTTCGCCTCCGCTCGTAGTGCCGGCCAGGAGCTGGCGTGGCAGGGACGCTGGGACAACGAGGCGTATGCAGGGACGCCGCGACAGATCGTGGTCGAAGATCTGGCCGACCTCACGGTGGATCTGTCGGGCATTGACGTCGCCGTGTTCTCCGCCGGCGGTGGCACGTCGAAGGAGCATGCGCTGCGCTTCGCCGAGGCCGGGGCGGTGGTGGTCGACAACTCCTCCGCGTGGCGGATGGACGACCGCGTGCCGCTGGTCGTCAGTGAGGTCAACCCCGAGGCACTCGACCGCGCTACCGGCGAAGGTGGCATCGGCATCGTGGCCAACCCCAACTGCACGACCATGGCCGCTATGCCTGCGCTCAAAGCGTTGCACGACGTAGCGAGCCTGCAACGGCTGGTCGTCTCGACCTACCAGGCGGTCTCGGGCTCAGGGGTGGCCGGCGTCGCCGAGCTGGCTGGTCAGGCCCGTGCCGTGGTCGCCGGCCCGATGGAGGCCCTCGCCAACGACGGCCACGCGGCGCGAGTCCCCGCACCGGCGGTCTACACCGACCCGATCGCCTTCAACGTCATCCCCTTTGCCGGTGACCTGGTCGACGACGGCTCGCTGGAGACCGCCGAGGAGCAGAAGCTCCGCTTCGAGTCACGCAAGATCCTGGAGCTGCCCGACCTGGCGGTCGCGGGAACCTGCGTGCGTGTGCCGGTGTTCTCCGGCCACAGCCTCGCCGTCCACGCCGAGTTCGCCGAGCCGCTGAGTGTTGAGCAGGCCACGCAGGTCTTGGCGGCTGCCCCCGGAGTGGTGCTGTGCGACATCCCGACTCCCCTGAAGGGCGCGGGTCAGGACCCCACCTATGTCGGTAGGATCCGTCAGGACCAGTCCGTCCCCCACGGTCGAGGACTGGTCATGTTCATCGTGGGCGACAACCTTCGCAAAGGCGCAGCGCTGAACGCGGTGCAGATCGTCGAGACCCTCATCGGCCGGGGCCTCACCGGTCAGCAGCACTAGCTCAGCCTGCCCTCATCCCCCGGCTGAGCGTCCCCGGTCAGCGGGGTAGCGGCGCTCCTCCGGGATCTGGAGGTCCTCACACAGCGCGAGCCAGACCCTACGGACCGGCTCTCCTGCCTCGATAGCATCGACGGCCGTCTGGTCACTCATCGCGTGGATCACGTGCGAGGAGGCAATGGAGCGACCGTACGGTCCCCCGAACTCCTGCTCCATGAGCGCCCAGAACTCACTCAACCTCATGGCGACAGAGGCTACGCGCTCTGTCGCCATGAGCCTACGGCCTGTTGAGGTGGACCGTGCTCAGCTCGATGCTCCTCCGGGCTCTACGTGACGGGGGCACCGCGTGGCTGAGGGGAGGCCTCGTCGCGGGACTCGGCGATCGCCTTCACCGAGGCCAGGGTCCGCGGTATGTCGTCTCGCGCACGCTGAGCGCGGTCCTGGATCTCGTCGTCTGCTCTCTCCCCGTACTGGCGGGAGAAGAACTGCAGACCGGCAGGGAGGAAGGTCCAGGTCTCACGCAGCTGCGTGTCCTCTCCTATCGCCTCCAGGTCGTAGGACCAGCGGACGAACCCCTTGCCGACCTCCCAGGTGAATCGGGACACCCCGTCGGCGGCGATGACCGTCGACGTCGTCTGCCAGGACCTTGTGGCTGTCTCGTTGTAGCCAGTGAAGGTTGCGCCGGGGCCGACCTGGTCGGGGTCGTCCCACTCACAGCGCACGCAGGTGGGGCTCCACTCCCCTGTCCGAGTGACGTCGCTGACCACGTTGTAGACGGCTGCCGGGGAGGCACGGACGAGGACGGAGTCGCTGTGCGTGAGTTCCTGCATGCGTGTCACTGTATCCAGGAGGGGCCTCGAACGGGTCCGTGCTCGGGCATGTCAGTGGGCAGTGAGAAGATGCTCTTGAACGCGATGTCACAGAAACGGAGAGTGCCCATGAGTGGTCAGCCGGAGTTGCAGTGGTGGCAGAAGGTCCTGGTGGCCCTGAAGATCTGGCGTCCGCCGCACCGGACGTTGCACCACGACGTGCGTGACATGCCCCGACCCGAAGCACCGCCCGTCACGGGGGCCTACGGCAACACCGTGGTCCAGGATGGCGCCGCTCGTCGCGTGCCGCAGCGCGAAGACCACTAACCCTGAGCGACGTTCTCGGGCGTTTCTCACCGCCGACACGGGCCTGGTTCTCGGCGTCGTTCCCTGGGCCGACCGAGGCTCAGGTGGGAGCGTGGGACGCCATCAGTCAGGGCCAGCACACCCTGGTCGTCGCACCCACCGGCTCCGGCAAGACACTGTCTGCGTTCTTGTGGGCGATCGACCGGCTGTGTGCGGTGCCGCACCCACCCGACACCCCTCGCTGTCGTGTGCTGTACGTCTCCCCGCTGAAGGCGCTCGCGGTGGACGTCGAGCGCAACCTGCGTTCACCCTTGGTCGGCATTCGCCATGCCGCGCACCGGCTCGGCCAGCCGGTCGACGACCTCTCGGTCTCCATTCGCTCCGGTGACACCCCAGCCACCGAGCGCCGGGCCTTCGCCAAACACGGCGCGGATGTGCTGATCACCACCCCCGAGTCGCTCTTCCTGCTGCTGACTTCGGCCGCCCGTTCGGCGCTGGCTGGAGTCGAGACCGTCATCATCGACGAGGTGCACGCGGTGGCTGGCACCAAGCGCGGCGCCCACCTCGCCGTGACTCTGGACCGCCTGGACCACCAGCTCAGCCAGCCTGCACAGCGCATCGGCCTGTCCGCCACCGTTCGCCCGGTGGAGGAGGTCGCTCGGTATCTGGCCGGCGGTCGTCCGGTCACCACCGTGCAACCTCCGTCGCAGAAGCTGTGGGACCTGCGGATCAACGTCCCGGTGGCCGACATGACCGACCCCGGGTACGTCGACGCCTCCCCGGTCGCGGTCACTGGACTGGACGACCACGGCAGCGGCGGTCGCGGTGGCAACGACACCGTCACCAACGGCAACGATGGCGAGACGGACGACGAGGTCGACGACGACTTCGTGGCCGGTGAGGGCCCGGTGCTGCCCGACCTGGACGGCGACGATGACCTTTGGTCACCGGCGCCGGACCCCACAGAGCGAGCCTCCATCTGGCCCCACGTCGAGCGCGAGGTGGTCGACCTGGTCAGCGAGCAGACCTCGACGTTGGTCTTCGCGAACTCGCGACGCCTCGCGGAACGTCTCACCTCCCGGCTCAACGAGATCTGGGCCGACCGGAACGGCACCGAGCCAGCCGAGGCTGATGGCCCCCCAGCTCAGGTCATGGCCCAGTCCGGCAGCTCGGCGGGCGCCCCCGGCGTGCTGGCACGGGCCCACCATGGGTCGGTCAGCAAAGAGCATCGGGCCGAGATCGAGGACGCCCTCAAGTCAGGACGCCTTCCCGCCGTGGTGGCGACAAGCTCCCTGGAGCTGGGGATCGACATGGGAGCAGTCGACCTCGTCGTGCAGATCGAGTCGCCGCCCAGTGTGGCCAGCGGTCTCCAGCGGGTCGGGCGCGCTGGTCACCAGGTCGGCGCCACCTCCCACGGCGCGTTCTTCCCCAAGCATCGCGGCGACCTCGTGCAGACGACCGTGGTCGTCGACCGCATGCGGGCCGGCCAGATCGAGGCGCTGAGCGTGCTGCGCAACCCGCTCGACGTGCTCGCCCAGCAGATCGTGGCCATGGTGGCCATGGACGAATGGTCGGTCAGCGACCTCTTCGACCTCTTCCGGCGCAGCGCGTCGTACTCCTCGCTGCCGCGGCCCCTGTTCGAGGCTACGGTGGACATGTTGGCCGGTCGCTACCCCGGCGAGGACTTCGCCGACCTCCGACCTCGGGTGGTGTGGGACCGCGTCAACGACACCATCACCGCACGCCGTGGCGCGCAGCTGCTGGCGGTCACCTCCGGCGGGACCATTCCCGACCGGGGGTTGTATGCGGTGATGCTGGCCACCGGTGACGGGCCCGGCCGGCGCGTCGGCGAGCTGGACGAGGAGATGGTCTACGAGTCGAGGGTGGGGGATGTCTTCACCTTAGGCACCACCTCCTGGCGGATCGAAGACATCACCCGTGACCAGGTGCTGGTCACGCCGGCGCCTGGACAGATCGGTCGCCTGCCGTTCTGGAAGGGTGACGCCATCGGCCGGCCTGCCGAGCTGGGCCAAGCGGTCGGCGCGTTCATCCGGGAGATGGCGCAGACTCCGCGGCCTCGAGCCGAAGCGCTGCTGGCCGAGCGGGGGCTCAATGCTCATGCCGCCAAGAACCTCCTGGACTATTTCGGCGAGCAACACGAAGAGGCCGGTCGGTTGCCGGACGACCGGACGCTGGTGATCGAGCGCTTCCGCGACGAGATCGGTGACTGGCGGGTCGTCATACACAGTCCGTTCGGCACTCCCGTCCACGCGCCGTGGGCGCTGTGCGTAGGGGCGCGCATGCGGGAGCGGTTCGGGGCGGACGTGCAGGCCATGGCGGCCGACGACGGGATCGTGCTGCGGCTGCCGGACCTCGTCGACGACGATGAGGGCGGATCGTCCTCCAGCAGTTTCGACGCCGATCTCATCGAGATGCTGACGCTGGACCCCGACGAGGTCCACGACCTGGTGACCCGCGAGATCGGCGGCTCGGCGCTGTTTGCGGCCCGGTTTCGCGAGTGCGCGGCGCGCGCGCTGCTGCTCCCCCGGCGCACCCCCGGTCGTCGCCAACCGTTGTGGCAGCAGCGGCAACGATCAGCACAGCTGCTCGAGGTCGCCGCGCGCTACCCGACCTTCCCCATCGTGCTCGAAGCGGTGCGCGAATGCATCCAGGACGTCTACGACGTGGATGCCTTGCAGTCCCTGATGCGGGACGTCGCGTCCCGCAAGGTGGCCGTGGTCAGCATGACCACCCAGACCGCGTCGCCCTTCGCCCGGTCCATGCTGATGGGATACATCGCGCAGTTCCTCTACGAGGGCGACTCCCCCCTAGCCGAACGCCGCGCCGCCGCGCTGTCGCTGGATCCTGCCCTTCTCGCGGAGCTGCTGGGGCGGGGTGAGGGTGCACAGCTACGTGACCTTTTGGATCCGCAGGTGGTCTCCGACACCCAGGACCAACTGCAACGGCTCACCGAGGACCGCGGCTGCCGAGACGCGAACGACATCACCGATCTGCTGCGCACCCTCGGGCCGCTGAGCGCCACCGAGATCACCCGACGGGTCCTCGCCAGTGCCCGTGAGCACACCACGACCTGGCTCACCGAGCTCTCCGAGCGGCGGCTCATCATCAACGTCCGGATCGCTGGGCAGGAACGTTGGGCCGACGCTCAGGACGCTGCCCGTCTGCGTGATGCGCTGGGGGTGGCCCTGCCGGTCGGGGTGCCGGCGATCTTCACCGAGCCGGTGCCGGATCCGCTCGGCGACCTCGTCCGGCGTTACGCCAAGACCCATACTCCGTTCACCGTGACCGAGCTGGCGGCCCGTCTCGGCGTGGGTCGAGCGGTGGCCGGAGAAGCCGTGCGGAGGCTGGTCGACTCCGGCCGGATGGTCGAAGGGGCGCTGCGCCCCTTGGCTATGCCCACCGGCGCACACGCGCCGGACCAGGCCGACCCGCAGCACGGTGAGTCTGCGCCGCCAGGTGAGCTCGACCTCTGCGACGCCGACGTCCTGCGCATGCTGCGCCGCCGTTCGCTGGCGGCGCTGCGCCAGGAAGTGGAGCCGGTCACCCAGGACACCTACACCCGGTTCTTGACCCAGTGGCAGTCCATCGGCGAGCTGCGCGGAGTGGACGGGACCCACCGTGCCATCGAGCAGCTGGCGGGAGCGCATCTGCCGGCCAGTGCCCTGGAAGCCTTGGTCCTCCCGGCCCGCGTGCGGGACTACACCCCCGGCATGCTCGACGAGCTGATGACCGCCGGGGAGGTCCTCTGGCAGGGCCACGGATCGCTGCCCGGGGACGACGGTTGGGTGTCCTTGCACCTTGCCGACACGGCACATCTGACGCTCGCACCACCGGACGAACCAGCTACCCCGACCTCGGACCCCGGTGAGGCCGTTGAGGACCCCGCCCACGCGCAGCGCGTCCTGAGGGTGCTCGAGCACGGAGGGTCGTTCTTCTTCCGGGCGTTGGCTGACGCCTTGGTCGGCGACCCACCCATCGACGACGCCGCCCTGCTCGCCACGATGTGGGAGCTGGTCTGGGGCGGCGCGGTGACCGGTGACACTCTCGCACCCGTGCGCATGCTGCTCTCGGGAGGCAAAACCGCCCACAAGTCTCGGCGCAGCACGCCACGCTCGGCGAGGAACACCCGTTTCGCCCGCCCCTCGATCGGCCTCGGTGGGGTCGGCGCCTCACCGCCTAGCCGCCCTCGCATGCCGAGCCGTGCCGGACCGGCCAGCGCCTCCGGCCGGTGGTCCCTGTTGCCACAGGTCCAGACCGACCCGACCGTGCGAGGTTTGGCCACCGCGGAGCAGTTGCTGGATCGCTACGGGGTCGTGACGCGCGGAAGCGTGGTCTCGGAGGGCATCGTCGGCGGTTTTGCTGGGGTCTACCGGATTCTGGCCGGCGCAGAGGAAGCGGGCCGAGTTCGTCGGGGCTACTTCGTGGAGCATCTCGGTGCCGCACAGTTCGGCACCACCGGAGCGGTGGACCGGATGCGCGCCTTGTCGCAGACCCCATCGGCGACCGAGCGCGGCTCCAGCGGTCCCGGGTCCCCCTCGAGCACCGCAGAGCGGGCGGTGGTCTTGGCTGCGACCGATCCGGCCAATCCTTTCGGGGCCTCGGTGCCTTGGCCCGAAGGTCAGGCTGACACCGGCGCTGGCGAGCCGGCTACCCCCCAGCATCGTCCGGGGCGCAAGGCCGGGGCCCTGGTCGCTCTGGTGGACGGTCGACTCGGCCTGTATCTGGAGCGCGGGGGACGAACCGCGCTGACCTACACGCAGGACCCCGACCAGCTGGCCGTGATCGCGCAAGCGCTGAAGCTGCAGGTCACCCACCGCAGCGTGGCGTCGCTGATCGTGAAGAAGATCGACGGTGACCCCGCCCTGTCGAGCACCCACCCCTTCGCTCAGGCGTTGACCGAGGCCGGCTTCCACACCGCACCGCAGGGTCTACGGATGCGCCGGTGAGCCGTGCCTGAGGGAGACTCCGTCTGGCGGGCGGCCACGAAGCTGCATTCGGCGCTGTCGGGGGCCGTGCTGGTGTCCAGCGACCTGCGCGTGCCGAGTCTGGCCACCGTCGACCTTCGAGGACGGCGAACGATCGAGGTCGTCCCTCGCGGAAAGCACCTTCTGCACCGGATCGAAGGCGATCTGACACTGCACAGCCACCTGCGTATGGAAGGACGGTGGCGGACCTACCGTGCCTCACGGGCCCAGTCGAGCTCGATCACGGAGGACCATCGGGTCCGAGCGATCCTGGTCACAACGCAGCGGTGTGCCGTCGGCAGCAGCCTCGGCATGCTCGACCTGGTGCGGACGAGTCACGAGAGCTCGGTCGTGGGTCACCTGGGGCCCGACCTGCTCGACCCTCACTTCGACCTGTCGCTGGCCATGGCCAACCTCGGTTCACTCCCCACCCGCTCCGTGGCCGAAGCCCTGTTGGACCAACGCAATCTCGCCGGCATCGGCACGATCTTTGCCTCGGAGCCGCTCTTCTTGCACGGGATCAACCCTTGGCGCTCGATCGAGGACCTCGGCGAAGAGGACGCCAGGACGGTAGTAGAGACGGCTCGCCGGCTGTTGGTGTTGAGCTGTCGACTCGGGCGGACCACCATCACCGGACGTTCTGATATGACCGACGACGCCTGGGTCCACGGTCGGATGGGTCTGCCGTGCAAGAAGTGCGGCACCACGGTGCGCTTGTCCCCTATCGGAGAGCAACCCCACCAGCGCGTCCTGTTCTACTGTCCGCACTGTCAAGGTGGACTCGCGCCTACGGACTCAGGTGGACGACAGAGCCCGTTGGGGCATGGTCGCCGAGAACGCGACTGACACGTTCGGTGGGGCGGTTGCCTGGGTCAGGCGGCAGAGTTGACCGCGTTGGCGGCGGCCACGATGTCGGGCTTGCGCAGCGCCGAGCGCTGGATGGGTCGCGCCAGACCGTCCGCCATCAGCACGCCGACCTGATGCTCGCTGGCTTCGGCCACGCTGACGCGGTCCGAGACGTTGCTCAACATCTGAGCCATCGGCAAGTCGAGAGCCTTGCAGATCGAGGCCAACAGCTCCGAAGAGGCTTCCTTCTCACCGCGCTCCACCTCCGAGAGGTACCCGAGGGAGACCGCAGCACTTGCGGAGACTTCGCGCAGGGTGCGGCCCTGGACTTGGCGCTGCTCGCGCAGCACATCACCGAGTTCGCGTCGTAGGAGCACCATGGGCCTTCCCTCCTTTGCTGAATCCGCGGACTGTCCGCGCGTGCGATCTGCTGAGATGTCGGTTGAGTGTTGCATGGAGTAATGACAAGCGTACCCCGGCTCACTGAAGCCGTGCAGGCGGTGCGTGCGCTTCTAGCGTAGCCAGGAGCAACGACAAACCCGCACGGCTCGCCTGAGAGCGAATGGTGCGACGACTGCCATGACCGTTCAACGTCTGATGCGTGGTCACTTCTTCCCGCCCCGCAACCCGCGCGGAGACGGCGAGGTGGACCGTGCCTGGGGGGTGTCCCTCGCTCGGTTCCGGCCCCGCAACGCCGGTCGTCGACAACGCGAACGTCGCCCCGAGCACCTCGCGTGCACCGCGGCTCATGGCCTCGGCGCACTGTCGAGAAACCGTCCCGTGCTGCTGGAGGACTCCCGGGGGGACCTTGAGCAGGGAGCACTTGAGATCCGGGGCGTAGGCCACCACGCCACCACGCATGACGTCGCTGGCTCCGGGAACGGAGACGAGTGCGGCCGCGACCATCCCTCCGGTGAGCGACTCCGCCACGCCGACTGTCCAGTCGTGGGCCCGGGCGACGTCGATGATCCGTTGAGCTAGCTCCTCAACGGAAGTCCGAGTCGCGGAGGAGTCTGAGCAGGGCCGTGGATCCGTGCTCAGCGGGTCGCCCCAGCGCCCCGCCATACCCGCGAGGCCTGCACCACGTAGTCGACACCCGTCACCACCGTGACCACGAGGGCGGCGTAGATCACGATCAGGCCCAGGGCCCACATGAAGCCGCTGAGCGGCAGGATCAACAGCAACAGCCCCAGGGACTGGAGGGCTGTCTTCAGCTTGCCGCCCCGGCTGGCCGGGATCACCCCTCGTCGGATGACGACGAAGCGCAGCACGGTCACCCCGATCTCACGCACCATGATCACGACCGTGATCCACCAGGCCAGCTCACCCAGGAGCGAAAGGCAGATCAGTGCCGCCCCGATCAGCGCCTTGTCGGCGATGGGATCGGCAATCTTGCCGAAGTCGGTGACCAGCCCTTGGCGACGGGCCAGGTCTCCATCCAGCCAGTCCGTGGCGACCGCCACGGCGAAGATCAGCGCTGCCCAGATGCGCAACGAGGTTGAGGCGCCGTCGTCGGTCAGCAGGACCACCACGAAGACCGGCACGAGCACGATCCGCAGCACGGTCAGGGCGTTCGGAAGGTTCCACACGCTCACCGTCGGCGCCGATGCTGCACTCATCCGGCCCGCTCCAAGGTCACCTGACCCGGCTGGGCCACGGCTCGGGCCATCAGGTCGACCCCGGTCGTGGCGGTGACGTCAGCACTCACGATGTCGCCGATGCGAGCGTCCGTGGCACCGACCAGGGTGGTGCTTCCGTCGACGTCGGGTCCCTGCTGCTCGGCCCGGCCGATGACATCGGAGGTGTCGGGGTCGATCTCCTCGACCATGACCTCGATGCGGCTGCCGATGCGCTCGTTGGCGCGCTGGGCGGTCAGCTCCTCAACCAGCGCGCTCACCAGATCCACGCGCTCGGCGATGGTGTCGGCGTGATGCTTGTCGCCATACGTCTCTGCTTCGGTGCCGTCCTCGTCGGAGTATCCGAACACACCGACGACGTCGAGCCGTGCCTCCTCCAAGAACGACGTGAGCTCGTGGACATCGTCTTCGGTCTCTCCCGGGAATCCGACGATGACGTTGGTCCGGATGCCGGCCTCAGGCAGTCGGGATCGGACACTGTCCAAGAGACCCAGGAACGACGCACGGTCCCCGAAGCGCCGCATCCGACGTAGCAGGGGCCCGGAGGCGTGTTGGAAGGAGATGTCGAAGTAGGGCATGACCTTCGGTGTGCTCGCCAGCACGTCGAGCAGATCGGGACGGATCTCGGCCGGTTGCAGATAGCTGGCGCGGACGCGCTCGATGCCCGGAACGGCCGTCAGCTCCGGAAGGAGCTGCTCGAGCAGGCGGAGGTCGCCGAGGTCCTTGCCGTAGGACGTGGTGTTCTCGCTCACCAGGAACAGCTCCTTCACGCCCTGCTCGGCCAGCCAGTGCGCCTCGGTGACGATCTCGTGTGGGCGGCGGGACACGAACGATCCACGGAACATCGGGATGGCGCAGAAGGCACACCGGCGATCACAACCCGAGGCGATCTTCAGCGGCGCCCAGGGCCTGCCGTCCAGACGGGCCCGGACGACGCGGGGACCGGAGGCCGGGGCCACGTCTTCCAGCGGTGCCTGCTGATGACCCGGCATCGCCACCGAACCCGCCTCGGTATGCCGAGCGGCGGGGGCGATGGGTAACAGGGTGCGACGGTCCCGGGGGACGTGCGACGCCACCGTGCCACCATCCAGGATCGACTGCAGATGCGTGGACATGTCCTGGTAGGAGTCGAATCCCAGCACAGCGTCCGCTTCGGGCAGCTGCTCGGCCAGACCCGTGCCGTAGCGCTCGGCCAGGCACCCCACGGCCACCACCGCCTGGGTGCGGCCGCTCTCCTTCAAATCCCCGGCCTCCAGAAGAGCGTCGATCGAGTCCTTCTTGGCCTGCTCGACGAAGCCGCACGTGTTCACCACCGCAACGTCGGCTTCCGAGGCGTCGCTGACCAAGGTCCATCCCTGAGCCTGGAGGCGTCCGGCCAGCTCTTCGGAGTCGACCTCGTTGCGGGTGCACCCCAGGGTCACGAGGGCAACGCTGCGCTGACTGGTCATCCGGACACCCTACGTGCCAGTCGGAAAAGTCGGCGGATTGTCGATTTCCGTGCCCCTCAGTCGTCATGCTGATAGGGACGACCGTCCCGACCCAGCCATCGATCACCAGGAGCCGACGATGAAGTACCTCGTGCTGTTGTACTCAGACGAACAAGAGTGGGAGTCAGCCACCGACGCCGAGCGTGAGGCCGTGTTCGCCGCTCACGGTGCGTTCGACGAAGCCGTTCGAGCCCGCGCCACCATGCTGGGCGGTGAAGCACTGGCCGGCACCGACACGACGACCACCCTCTCGCCCAGCAACGGGGGTGCTCCCCGCACCGTCACGGACGGTCCCTACGCGGAGTCCGTCGAGCAGCTGGGTGGCTTCTACCTCGTCGAGGCGAGCGACCTGGACCAGATGATCGAGCTGTCCCACGCCTTGCCTGCCGGATACACCGTGGAGATCCGGCCCGTGGTCGAGATCGACTTCTGATCGACGTCGACGAGGCGCTGGAACGCGCCTGGCGGGAGCACTGGGGTCGCATCGTGGCGATCCTGGTCTCCCGCTTCCGGCGACTGGACCTGGCCGAGGACGCGGCGGCGGATGCCTTCGCGACCGCCACCGGCCACTGGCGGCACCACGGCGTGCCAGACCGCCCCGGCGCGTGGTTGCTCACCGCAGCGCGTCGGCGGGTCCTGGATCGGCTCAAGGCCGAAGCTATGGCGGCGCGCAAAGAGCCCCTCTTGGTGGTGGAGGCACACCACACGGCACAAAATCGGGCTGCCCGCGCCGACCCCGGTGACCTGGTGAGCGACGAACGGCTCAGGTTGGTGCTGCTCTGCACTCACCCGGCGCTCAGCGTCGAGGCCTCCACCGCTCTGGCGCTGCGACTGGTGGTCGGTCTGTCCACCGCTGATATCGGCCGACTAGTTCTGCAGTCCGAGTCCGCCGTCGCCGCACGGATCACCCGGGCCAAACGCAAGATCACGGCCGCCGGTATGCCGTTCGCCCTGCCCAGCGTGCAGCACCTGCCGGCGCGGGTGGACCGCGTGGCGGACGTGGCCTACCTCGCCTTCACGGCCGGTTACGTGCCCGGCCCGGGGCCGGAGCCCCTCAGGATCTTGTTGGCAGCCGAGGCCATCCGGTTGCTGCGCGTCACCCGAGACCTGACCGGCCCGTCCACCCTGCTGGACGCATCGTTGGGTTTGATGCTGCTCCATCACGCGCGCCGTGACACTCGGGTGGACCCCCACACCCAGCGGCTGATCCTGCTGCCCGACCAGGACCGTGGTCGGTGGCATCAGGACGAGATCGTCGAAGCTCTGCAGCTGCTCACCCCACACACCGCAGAGCACGGACCGCAAGCGGCGCAGACCAGGCTCTTGGAGGCGTTGATCGCCGCCGAGCACGCCATCGCGTCGCGCGCCGAGGACACCCGCTGGGACAGGATCGCCGCGCACTATGCATCCTTGGAGGCCCTCACGGGGTCGCCTGTGGTGCGACTGAACCGGGCGGTTGCGGTGTCCGAGGTGGAGGGACCGGAAGCCGGCCTGGCCTTGCTCCGCGACCTGGATCCAGTGTTGAAGGGCTCTCATCGGCTACCCGCAGTGCGGGGAGCGCTTCTCCGACGAACCGGTGACCTGGGTGCAGCGCGAGAGGCCTACACCCGCGCCGTCGCCCTGTGCCAAAACGAGATCGAACGGCGGTACCTCATCGAACAGCTGGACAGTCTCAGCGACGGAACTTGACCAGGGTCAGACCGAGCAGCCGGGCGATCACCAGCGCGACGTAGTTCATCCCTGTCAACATCTGCAGCATCACGATCGACCGTGCGAAGTTCGCCCCTTCGGTCGTGTTCGGCGCGATATCGGACAGTCCCGTCCCGGTCAAGGTGGTCGTCGACAGGAAGAGCAGCTCGAACCATGACAGGGCGCGCTCTTCCCCCCCAACCGTGAAAGACCCGTCGAAATAGACCTGGATCGCCCCGTAGGTGTAGGCGTAGGCCCAGACCAGGACCGTGAAGGTCGCCCCCGTTGCCAGCAACTCATCGCGGCTGACCCAAGCGTCGGCGAACATATAGCGGAGAAGAGATATGGCCGTATAGAAGTAGAAGACCGCGTGAGCGGCGTTGGAGACGAACTGCAACAACGCGATATCGGTCCAGATCGCCTCGGCAATGGTCAACACGACCACGGGTGCGCCGAGGGAGTAGGCGATGATCCGGGTTGACGGGGTCCGGTTCACGGCGAGGACAGCGACACCCAGCACCACCAGGCCGAAGATCGAGATGATCGTCCTACCGGCCTCGCCTTCATCCGTGAAGGGGAAGACGAGGATTCCGAGGATCTGGGCCCCCAAAAGGACACCCGACGGATACTCCTTGAGGGCGCCCCAGTACCGCTCTAGCCGGGTGCGCCCGGCTGCGCCTGCATACGTGAACATGGTCCGACGATAGTCACTGCCGCTCGGTCAGCGACCACGCATCCTCGTCGGCGTCCGAGTCCTCCTCGAGGTCGGCGTCGAACTGTGCGTCGATCGGGTCGCTGCTCTCTTCGGCCGCGGGCTCGGGCGGATGGCCCTGCAACGCGGCCAGCGTCGCGTCCAGATCATCGGGCTTGACCAGCACGTCACGGGCCTTGCTGCCCTCGGAGGGACCCACGATGGCTCGGGACTCCATCAGGTCCATCAATCGCCCCGCCTTGGCGAACCCGACGCGCAGCTTGCGCTGCAACATCGAGGTCGAGCCGAACTGCGTCGTGATGACCTGCTCGGCGGCCTGCAGCAGGAGGTCGAGGTCGTCCCCGATGTCCTCGTCCACCTGCTTCTTGACCGGAGCAGCGGTGACGTCGTCGCGGTAGCTGGGCTTCAGCTGTCCGGTGACGTGGCCGACGACATCGCTGATCTCGGACTCCGAGACCCACGCGCCCTGGACCCGCATGGTCTTGCTGGCGCCCATCGGCAGGAACAGGGCGTCGCCTTGGCCGATCAGCTTCTCGGCGCCCGGCTGGTCCAGGACGACCCGTGAGTCGGTCACCGAGGAGGTGGCGAACGCCATCCGGGAGGGCACGTTGGCCTTGATCAGGCCGGTCACCACGTCCACGGAGGGCCGCTGCGTGGCCAGCACCAGGTGGATCCCGGCGGCCCGGGCCAGCTGGGTGATCCGGACCACGGACTCTTCGACGTCCCGGGGGGCGACCATCATCAGGTCGGCCAGCTCGTCCACCACCACGAGGAGGTAGGGATACGGCTGGAGCACACGCTGCGAGCCGGCGGGAGGCTCGATCGTGCCACCGCGGACCGCCTTGTTGAAGTCGTCGACGTGCTTGAAGCCGAACGCCGATAGGTCGTCATAACGCTGGTCCATCTCCTTGACCACCCAGGCCAGCGCTTCGGCCGCCTTCTTGGGGTTGGTGATGATCGGCGTGATCAGGTGCGGGATGCCCTCGTATGCCGTCAGCTCGACCCGCTTGGGATCGACCAGGATCATCCGCACCTCGTCGGGCGTCGAGCGCATGAGCACCGAGGTGATCATCGAGTTGATGAAGCTGGACTTTCCCGACCCGGTGGCCCCGGCCACCAGCAGGTGCGGCATCTTGGCCAGGTTGGCGATGACGTACCCACCCTCGACGTCCTTGCCGACCCCCATGACCATCGGGTGCACGTTGTTGTGTGCGGCTTGGCTGCGCAACACGTCTCCGAGCGAGACGTTCTCGCGATCGGTGTTCGGGATCTCGACCCCCACCGCCTTCTTGCCCGGGATGGGGCTGAGGATGCGGACGTCGGCTGAGGCGACGCTGTAGGCGATGTTCTTCGACAGCGCCGTGATCCGCTCGACCTTGACCCCGGGGCCCAGCTCGACCTCATACCGCGTCACGGTCGGACCGCGCATGAACCCGGTGACCTGGGCGTCGACCCCGAAGTCCTCGAGCACTCCCGTCAGCGCGTCGACAACAACGTCGTTGGCCTGCGACCGCGTCTTGTGCGGGCTGCCGGGCTTGAGGACCATGTTGTCCGGCAGGGTGTAGGTCACGTCGCCGGCCAACATCAGCTGCTCGACCCGCTGCGGCAGCGGGGTGTTCGGGGGGGCCTCCAAGACGTCCTTGCCCGACGTCGCCTTGGTCTTGTCGCTGTTGACAGCCGGGATCGGCTCCGTCTCGTCGGAGCGGGGGGCTTTGGACCGGCCCTTCGCAGGGGTCCCGGTCGGTGTGCTCTTGCCTCCGGTTGCCGTATCGGACCCGTCGGAGTCCTTACCGTCCTTGGACTTCATGGCACTAGCGCGCAGCGATCGGCGCTTGCTCTTCTCCACCTCAGCGGCCTGGTCGAAGGCCTGCTCGCCGTCAGCACTGGCGGCTCGTCGAGCGGCGCTGGACCCGGCTCGTGGCTGACGCGTCGCTCCGTCGAACCGGCTGGAGTTGAACAGCTGCTCCTCAGCTTCGGCCAGGCGCTCGGGGATGCGATGGATCGGGGTCGCGGTGAGCACCAACAGCCCGAAGACCGCCAGCAGGGTCAGCAGGATCGCGGTGCCGATGGCAGTGATCCCCGCCGTCACGGGGGCCGCCACGACGAAGCCCACGACTCCTCCGGCGGCCTGGAGTGCGGGCTGGCCCTCGGCGTAGTCGGGCGATCCGGAGGCGAGATGCGCCAGTCCGCAGGCGGACATGGTCAGGGCGACGGTCGCCACCACGAGGCGGTGGTGGACGACGTGTTCGCGGGGGGCCCGCATCATCCGCAGACCGAACACGAACAGGACCACGGGAAGGGCCAGGGCGACCCGCCCGAAGGTGCCTGCGGCGACCGCGTGGATGGCTCCTCCGACCGGCCCGGACAGTCCCCACCACTCCCGCAGGGCGACCACCAGGGCCAGCGAGATCAGGACCAGACCGAGTCCGTCCCGACGATGCTCGCGCTCGAGGTCCTGGTCTCCCCCGGACACACTGCGTGCTGTTCCTCCGACCACGGTGGCGATTCCCATCCACGTCCCTTTGAGTGCGCGCCACGGCAGCGGACCACCGGGGTGCGGGGCCTTGCTCGGCCGCTGTGCGCTCGAGGGTCCCCGACGCGACGTAGTGGCCGGCTTGCGAGCGCCGCCACGGGGCGCTGCTCGTTTGGGCGCGCTGGATCCGCTGGCGCGGCTGCGCGTCGGTTTGGTCACGGTTGAGGCCACTCTGGCACCGTACGCGAGATTAACTCGCGACTCACGCGTCACACGCGGCGCAGAGACTAGGGAGTGCTGCGACCCAGCCTCGCCCAGACCGCGCTGTGGTCCGTCCCGGAGATCTCGACCTGTCCGGCGTCAACCACGTCGAAGCCGCGAACGAGCACGTGGTCCAGGTCGATGAAGGCCGGGATGACGCTCGTCCGGGGCCAGGTCCGCACCCAACCTGGGTCCGTCGCCCGGCGCGCGTCGACCAAGTCCTGCTCCAGGTCTCGAAAGGCGGGGTGGCCCGAGGAGGCGTTGAAGTCCCCCGCCATGACGAGGTCGAGGTCGGGATCTTGCGCGGTGCTCCAGTCGCGGAGTGCGGCGAGGTCGGCGGACCAGTCGGCGAGCGTGGGCGGGACCGGATGCGCTCCGAGAAGCAGCCAGCGGCCCTCGGTCTCCTGCTCGGCTGTGACCTCCACCGCCACCTGGTCGAAGAAGAGATCGGGGGTCGCAAGCTCACGGTGCGGTTGCGCGGTGAAGATCATCGTCCCGTCGGCACCCACTCGCGGCCGCCCCGAACGATGCGGCAACAGCGCTGGTATGTCGCTCGCTTCCACCTGCCTCAGGGCCGTAGGGGTGACCTCGAGCAGCACCAGGGCCGACACCCCGCGACGACGAACCTCCCGCTCGAGCTCGGTCACATCGGCGGCTCCGAAGTACAGGTTGCTGGCCATCACCACGACATCCGACCTTGCGGCCGGTTCGGTCTGCGGCTCGACCCACCAGGGCCACGCGAGCGCCAGCATCGGGGCCAGCAGCAGGATGGTGAGCGCGCCAAGACTCTTCGACCGGACCAGCACCGACAGCAGGAGCAAGAGCACCAAGCTGAGGCCGACGATGGGGAGGCCCGACTGCAGGGCCACGACGACCCCGCTCCCGGGGACCCATCGCAGGGCCAGCAGCGCCGCCGCTGCTCCCCACCAAGCCGCACCCACGAACAACAGCACCTTGCGCACGATGGGAGGGTAACTTCTCAACGTGGGAGGGAGCCGCTTGTGGAGGCTGGTCTCATCGCCGGACCAGCCGTGACGGTCAGGCAACCCAGAGACTAGCATTCACCGCTACGCAAGCTTGAGGCTTGTCATCACCCAGCACCCGTAACGACGCCGTCTTTACCGTAGCCCCTTCAGTCAAGACAACTTCGAGGGTTGCTTTCAGCGCGAAGCAAGTTACGCTCTTGCCTATGGCACACGCCGTGGCTTTGCTGGGGGACCTCGTCGGCTCGCGGTCATCACGTGATCGTCAGGGCCTACACGACCGCCTGGCACACGTGCTGTCGGATGTCTCCGACACGTTCCCTGGTCCAAACGGCCTCGCCGTCACCGCTGGAGATGAGTTCCAAGGCACCTACGCCAGCCTGGGTGCAGCCTTGGCCAGCGCTTTCGCCGTGCGGGTGCGTCTGTCCCCGGCGGTCGACGTGCGATTCGGGGTGGGCAGCGGGGACGTCACCGTGCTCGACCCGGACGCGGGCACGCAGGACGGGCCGGCGTGGTGGTCGGCGCGCGCGGCGATCGACGACGTGAAGGCCTGCGCGCAAGAGACCGGCTGGTCAGCCGCGCGCACGGCCTACCGCTCCTGGCAGGGCGAGGACCCACGGCAGGATGCGGTCAACGCAGCCCTGGTGTGTCAGGACCTGCTGGTTCACTCCTGGGACATCCGAAGTTGGAGCATCGCGAGAGGGATCATGCAGGGCTATACGCAGAGCGACATCGCTGGCGGGTTGGGCATCAGCCGTCAGGCGGTGCAGCAGCGTCGGGATAGCGCTGGCCTGCCCATGGTGTTGGCGGCGGCCGAGCACCTCGCGAGCCTTCCGTGAGCGTTGTCGCTCTGACCCTGCTGGGCCTAGGCGTCGCCGATGCGGTGCGGACGCGTCGCTGGCGCAACCCGCAGCGCGCCCGCACCCTGGGGGTGCTGGGCGGACTGGGCGTGTTGCTCCTGTTCGCGCTGCTGGCGGGCGTCACTGCTGTGGCCGATCTCGGGTTGCTCGTGATCGCGGCCGCGATCATCGTCGGGTGGACACTGACCGCGGGTGAGAGTGTGGTGCGCCTCAGGGGTGCACGACTGCCTCTGGGCGTGCTCGCCGCCGGTTTCACGGTCTTGCTCCTCGGGTCGGGCTGGGCCTCCCCCGCCGGTGGCCTATTGCAGCGGTGGCTGGTCTGGTCGGGGCTGCCCGCGACCGAGACTGCGCTGGACGCCGACCGAGTGCTGCTGTTGACCGGTTTGTTGCTCGCGCAGCTGGCCACCGGCAACGTGATCGTGCGCTTGGTGTTGATCGGGGTCGGCGCCATCCGCGATCCGGGCTCTCCCCAGCCCTCGGACCGGCTACGCGGGGGTCGGCTGCTGGGCCCCATGGAACGGCTGGTCATCCTGGGTCTTGGCCTGGCCGGGCAGGTGACCGCGGCAAGCCTGGTGATCGCAGCCAAGGGCCTGATCCGGTTCCCCGAGCTGCAGCATTCCCGGCACGATGACAGCGTCAACCTGGAGGACTCACTGCAGGTCTATGAGGTCACGGAGTACTTCCTGGTCGGCAGCTTCGTCAGCTGGCTCGTGGCGCTGGCGGCCTTGGCGGCCGCCCACCTCGTGTGAGCCGGCGCCCACTCCTGGACGATGCCTAGCCCGGGGTCTGGGTCGAAGCGTTTCGGGTGCCCTCGGGGTCCTCGGTCCTCTCCAAAGACTCCTCCAGGATGGCTTCGGCTTGGACGTGCGCAGCGTCGCTGCCCACCTCCTGCTCTTCGGGCAGCAGCTCCGCGCGGGTCTCGATGTCACGCTCGTCCGGGGTTTGCGTCATGTCGGGGAACGCTACCCTCGGCGAACAGCCGGAGCACCTCGGGGCATAGGGCTCGATCACGATCCCTGATCTACGCTCGGTGAGTGAGTGTTACCTCCCGCCCGACCGTCTTGTTCGACAACCAGTTCGGCAGAGAGCTCCCCGAGCTCTCGGTGGCCTGGGAGGCCGACGAGGCGCCAGACCCACGTCTGTTGATCCTCAATGAGTCGCTGGCGGGCGAGCTCGGCTTCGACGCCAGCTGGTTGCGCAGCCCGGAGGGCTTGTCCCTGTTGGTCGGGCGCCTGGTCCCTGACGGCGCCGCGCCGGTCGCCCAGGCCTACGCTGGGCACCAGTTCGGCGGGTACTCCCCGCGCCTGGGCGACGGGCGGGCGCTCCTGCTGGGAGAGATCGTCGGCGGGTCGGGCGGTCGTCTTGATATGCACCTGAAGGGGTCTGGTCGCACGCCCTTCGCCCGTGGTGGTGATGGCCTGGCCGCGGTGGGTCCGATGCTGCGCGAGTACGTCATCAGCGAGGCGATGCACGCCCTGGGCGTGCCCACCACGCGTGCGTTGGCGGTGGTGGCCACCGGACGTTCGGTGCAGCGCGAGACGATGCTGCCCGGGGCGGTGCTCTCCCGAGTCGCCTCAAGCCACCTGCGCGTGGGCAGCTTCCAGTACGCCCGTGCCACGGGCGACGTAGACCTCCTGCGCCGACTCGCCGACCACGCGATCCTTCGCCATCACCCTGGCGCGGCCGACACGGACCATCCCTACCTCCGCCTGTTCGACGCCGTGATCGCGAGCCAAGCCGACCTGCTCGCCCAGTGGATGCTGGTGGGGTTCGTCCATGGCGTGATGAACACGGACAACATGACGATCTCCGGGGAGACCATCGATTACGGGCCGTGCGCCTTCATGGAGACCTTCGACCCGGCCACGGTCTACAGCTCGATCGACGTCGCCGGACGCTACGCCTACGGCAAGCAGCCCGTCATCGCCCAGTGGAACCTGGCCCGGCTCGCCGAAGCACTACTCCCCCTTCTGCACCGGGATGAGGAGCAGTCCATCGAGCTCGCGGTGGACTCTCTCGGCAGATTCCCCTCGCAGTACTCCGCGGCGTGGACGGCCGGGATGAGGGCGAAGCTGGGGCTGTCTGAGGCAGTGGATGCCGAGGTCATCGAGCCTCTGGCCGAGGACCTGATGACCCTCATGCAACAGCACCGGGTGGATCACACCTCCTTCTTCCGCACACTCAGCGATGTCGTTCGCGGCGACGCTGCGACCTCACGCAGCATGATGGCGGACACTGCGGAGTTCGACACCTGGGCCCAGCGCTGGCTCGCGCTGCACCCGGAGGCCGAGTCGATGGACCGCGTCAACCCGGCCTACATTGCGCGCAACCACCTCGTCGAGGAGGCCCTGGCCGCCGGCACCGACGGCGACCTCGGCCCGCTCGAGCAACTGCTCGACGCGGTGACCGATCCCTTCCGCCAGCGCCCGGGCTTGGAGCGGTATGCCGATCCGGCGCCCGAGGACTTCGGCCGCTACCAGACGTTCTGCGGCACCTGAGTCATCGCGGGGTAGCCGCCTCCTCCGCGCGGAGCGCCTCCGCAAGACTCGCCCCTTGGGCCACGAGCTGGCCTCCTCGCTCGTAGTCCTCGTCGGCTTCGTGGGTCAGCACTCCGACCACCACGTCGTCGCTGTCGGCATACCAGACCGTGAAGCCACCGTGGTGCTCGACCACCTCGAGCCGCTCGTAGCCATCACCCCACGCCGCGTACTTGAGGGTGCGCTCCCCGATCTGGCTCCAGAAGCCGGGGACAGCGGACCATGCCTCATGGGCCCCGGCAGCGTTGTGGCCGGCGATCCGGCCCATCTCTTCGGCGTCACCCCAGTGCTCGACCGCCACCGCCCGCCCGGCGGTGGGATGGTCTGCCAGGGCGATGTCACCCGCGGCGTACACCTGGGGCTGGGTGGCCCGGAGCTGTTCGTCGACCCGCACGCGGCCTTGGTCCAACGTGAGGCCGGCATCCTTGACAAGGTCGTTCCACGGCTCGACCCCCACGACGACCAAGAGCAGATCGGGGTCAAGGGTGGTGCCGTCGGATAGGTGCACCTGGCGCGGCGCTTCCACCGAAGCCACCTCGACTCCGGTCCGCAGTGTGATGCCCTCGTCCCGCAACCACCGGCTGACCTCATCCGCGACGTACTGACCCAGCCGTTCACGCTGCGGCGCGTGCTCCTGGGTGACCACGGTGACGTCGAGCCCACGCTGCGCCAACGAGGCTGCCGCTTCGCAACCGATGAACCCCGAGCCAATGACGACCGCCGACCTCGCATCGTGGGCAGCGCCGTGCAGACGACGGAGGTCGGCCAGCGTCCGCAACTCGTGATGCTGCACCCCCTCACCGAGGCCGGGCAAGGACACCGGCCGGGCTCCCAGAGCCAGGACGAGTCGGTCGAAGCCCACCTGCTCGCGACCGGCGATGAGTGTGCGAGTCGACATGTCGAGCCCGGTCGCTCGGGTGTTGAGCCTGATCTCGATGTCGTCCAGGTCGTCCGCCAACGGCGTCCGAGACGGTGACTCCACCTGCGCGAGGGAGTCCTTGGACAACGGCGGCCGCATGTATGGCGGGTCGGCGTCCGCCGTCAACACCAGGATCCGGCCGGGTCCGTGCGCGTCTCGGTATGCCGTGGCCGCTCCGATTCCACCCGGTCCGCTGCCGACAACGATCAGTTCGTATCTCTCCACACCACCACTGTGAAGGACCCATCGACAATGTGCGCGGCGGGTGGGCGTCTCGCCCGACGGCAACGCTCCTCAGACGCTGGCCAGGAGTCGTCAAGGACCTTTGCTCTGGCACGTCGCGACTTCGTCGAGAACCGGCAGTGCGGGCGTCCTAGAGGTTGAGCGATTCGAGACGACTGAACGTGTCGTTGGCGAGCCGCTGCTGTTCGAGGCTAGTGGCGGCCCAGAGCTGAAGCACTTGGTCGAACGGAATGCCGAGGACGACTTCGACGTGGGCCTGCGCCGTCTCGTCGAGCAGCGCCGGCAGCACCAGTCGAACGCATCCGGGTCCGTAGCGCAGCGCTGAGGAGGCGGCGTAGCCGAAGCGGGCCAGATCCGGTGCGCCACGCCAACCGGTGTCCTGCAGGCCGACCAGATAGGCCTCGACCGCCATTCGCTCGAGGTCACGCCAGCGAGCGTGTGGGATCCCGCGCAAGGCCACGCTCGCAGAAACCAGTGGCGCCAGCTCGGCCCCTACAGGTTGGGGGCCGAGGAACGCCCAGTCGACGGCAACCAGTCGTTCCGACTTCAGAAAGAGGTTCCGGCAGAAGGCATCGTTGTGGCTGAACACCTGCGGAAGACGATCGAGGGCGTCGAGGACCTCCTCCCGACGCGCCCACAGTCGGAGCAAGCCATCCACGACCTCGCCCGGATAGACCTGTTTCACCAGGGGATGCCTCCGGACGCGAGGAAGCTCGCCCATCGCAGAGCTGCCCTCGTCGAGCCAAGAGCGAAGCCACTGCTGGCTGAGCCACCTGGCCTCCGGCAGCTGGCGGCTGCCGAGATAGGCGCCATTGAAGCGTCCGAGCGCCTGGGCTGCCGTACCGAAGTCCTCGAGCCGCCAGGGCATCACGTCCGCGCCGAGGTCTTCGAGCCAGAGGAAGCGCCGGCCCTCGTGTTCGGAGTGACCAAAGCACCTGGGCGCCTCAAGTCCTGGCGGCAGGTCGACGAGGAGACCGCTTTCGTAGGCGAGCGCTTCGCGCTCCGGACAGTCCCATCCGCTCGGAGATACCCGGGTCATGGGCAGCACCTTCAAGATCACCGACCACCCACACAGCTCACCACTGACGCGCGCCGAGCCCGACACGCGAAAGACACCCAATCCCTGACCGTCACCAGCCAGGATCGGCGCCACGGACCAATGGACAGGCACCGCCGATGCGTCGAGCGCATGACCGACGACCGGCTGCAGCACTGACGCCCTAAGCTCCATGACCTCGATCCTCCCAGCCGTGCGCGACCTCATCGAAGTCGCGCTCGCGTGAGGGTCCACCCGGTCGTCATGAGCCCGGCGCCAAGGTGCGGCAAGGTGAAGATCACTCGACCTTCATCCTTCCGCCGCGACCGGACGTGGTCCTGGGTGCGGCGTAACGTCATGGGCCTCGACAGGCCGCGTCGCGCTGGCGGGGGGCACCGACTTGGCCCGGATCCAGGTCGCCGCAGGAAGCGACCATGTCCACCACGACCAGCTCCACCGGCACGGCCGTTCCCGCCGTCCTCGATGAGCCCTGCGCAGCTGGCGGCGGTTCCTCCGAGGCCGCCGCTGTGCGCGCGTGGGTGGTCCGCTCGGGCTGTGGCACACGGCGCCCGGAGTGCACTTGCCAACAACGGGCACCCCCGCGACACATCATGGAAACTTCCCGTCAAAGCGATTCGGCCATGCTTCCGAGAGTTGCGTCCTTTCGCCGCGTCACTGCGCCCAC
>JBARVW010000105.1:0-1824 GCA_049646465.1 Ornithinimicrobium sp. | reverse complement strand
AAACGGCTATGCGGACGATACCTCTGCGGCAAGGACCGACCAGGGGTCCACCCAGGACACGACATCGACCGACGACACCACGTCGAGCGGTTCGTCCAACGCCCGGAAGGGCAGCGGTTACGGCGGTCGTGCCACCGGTCCGTCGCCGCTTCCGCTGCTCGAAGCCGACCCGGCGTACCCCGTGCCCGGGCCGCCCGTGAATGACGAACTGCCAAAGGACGTCGACGCGGTCGAGCCTTGGCAGCCCAACGTGATCTGTGACCCCGTCGACAAGCCTGGCGTCGAAGCGTTCGGCAACCTGATCGGCCAAACGTACGATCGTGTCCGTTTCACCACCTCGCGCTCATGTATCGACCAGAAGTCCGACCACTCCGACGGTCGTGCGCTGGACTGGCCGTTGGACGCCGGCAATCCGTCCGATCGTCGGATCGGTGACGCGGTCGCGATGTGGCTGAGTGCCAACGACGGCGAGATGGCCAAGCGCTTTGGCATCCAGTCCATCATCTGGAACGCCCACTCCTGGCGCCCGAACGGTAGCGGTTGGCAGGGGTATGTCGGTCAGTCGGCGCATACCGACCACATCCACTTCTCCTTCACCTGGGACGGGGCCATGATGCGTACGTCGTGGTGGACGGGATTGGCTTTGGAAGAGGTCGACCACGGTCCATGTGCGGTCGTGGCCGGTCAGTACGCCGCGATTCCCGTCGGCGTCCGCACCGAGCCGTGTCCTACCGGGTTGATCAGCGCTCCGGATACCGGCTACACCTCGGTGCGTCCGGGTGGCTCGGGTGAGGGCGTGAGCCTGGTCCAGCCGCTGCTGGGCGTCAAGGCCACCGGTGTGCTCGACGAGATGACCCGCGAGGCACTCCTGGTCTGGCAGGACGAGCAGGGCATCCCGCAGACAGGCGTGATGGACCAACTGACCTACGCCGCCGCCATGGACCGCAGCCTGCCGACCATCCCCGAGGCGGGGCTGGCAGTGCCGCTGGAAGAGTCGATGACGACGCCCTACACGCCCTACAAGCGTGCGGTGTTGGAGCAAGGATCCAAGGGCCCGGCTGTCGAGCTGCTTCAGGAGGCCCTCGGGATCGAGGCCGATGGGTCGTTCGGTCCGGGCACCGAGCAGGCCTTGCTCGACTTCACGACGAAGGATCCGTTGCTGACCGCCAGCGAGCAGACCACCGCGTTGCTGTGGCACCAGCTGGAGCAAGCGGACCACCCCACGCTGCCGTACCGGTCGACGACGGTGGCCAACGGCGACACGGGACCTGTCGTGGTCAAGGTTCAAGAGCTGCTGGGAGCAGAGGCGGACGGGGCCTTCGGGCCGAACACCGAGAAGGCCGTTCGTTCAGCGCAGGCCGAGGCAGACATCGAAGTGACGGGCGTGGTGGACGGTCCGACGTGGGCGGCCCTGGATCAGGTCGCGACGGCCTCGGCCGACAAGGCGGATCGCCCAGCGAAGGACAAGACCACCACCGCGACGAAGGCCAAGGTCGTGTCCGGTGACAAAGACGGCCGCGGCGGCAAGGTCGACCCCTCGACCGTCCGCGACTGACGGCTCCTCGGGCGACCGCGCACCTTCCGTTGATCTCTCGCACCTAGGGTATGGCGCATGGCCCGCCCGCATATAGCTGCACTGCTGGAGAACGCCGTCTTCGGCAACGTCGAGTCGGTGCTTCGAGCCCGCGGCTGGCAGGAGCGGGTGATCGGTTATACCGGCTACGGCAACTCCGGGACCGTCCGCGTGATGGCTCGGGTCCTGCTCAGCCAGGAGCCGCCCGGGAGTGACGCTCCCGCCGACGACGTCGCCTCGGCGCAGTCTCG
>JBARVW010000104.1:0-15332 GCA_049646465.1 Ornithinimicrobium sp. | reverse complement strand
GCCCTGGCTCGAGTCGCCCGTGAGCCGTCAGTGCACGCCAGGCCGTGGCGAAGCGACACCCCAACGACGCTGCGGTCACGTCGTCGAGCTCATCGGGCACGGCGACGAGGTTGAAGTCCGCCGCGTGCACCACCACGCGCTCGGCGAACGACCCGGGGCCGGTGAACCCGGGCTGGGTCTGCTCCGGGCAGACCTGGGCCTGCCCGGAGGCGCAGAGCTCGCACCGTCCGCAGCCGCAGACGAACGGGGCGGTCACGCGGTCACCGATGCGCCATCCGGCGACGAACGGTCCGACCTCGGCGATGGTGCCCGCGAACTCGTGCCCCGGGATGTGGGGGAGCTCGACGGGCTCGTGACCACGCCAGGCGTGCCAGTCCGAGCGGCACAGGCCGGTCGCCCCGACGGCCACCACCACTCCGCCCGCTGGGCACTGCGGCTCCGGCACCTCCACCACGGCAGGTCGCTCGGCGTAGGCACGGTGCTGGACGGCTCTCACCCAGCCCAGACTAGGCATCTCTCCCCGTCCTCGATGCCAAGCGGTCGCGGGCCTGCCAGGGTGTGGCCGGATCCGGCAGACTGAGGCCGTGGACACTCCTGCGATGTATGCCGACCTGGCCCGCTGGTGGCCGCTGCTGAGCCCGCCGGAGGAGTACGTCGAGGAGGCAGCCACCATCGCCGGGCTGCTCCGCACGGGAGTCGCGGACGTGCGC
This sequence comes from Ornithinimicrobium sp., assembly GCA_049646465.1. GTDB lineage: Bacteria > Actinomycetota > Actinomycetes > Actinomycetales > Dermatophilaceae > Ornithinicoccus. The sequence goes on along the minus strand of JBARVW010000104.1, from coordinate 14,622 downwards.
ACGGTGCTGGAGCTGGGCAGTGGAGGCGGGCACAACGCCGTCCACCTGAAACGCGACTTCGCGATGACCCTGGTCGACCTCTCTCCGGACATGCTTGCGGTGTCGTCCTCCCTCAACCCCGACTGCGAGCACCTCGAGGGCGATATGCGCACGCTGCGGCTCGATCGCATCTTCGACGCCGTGCTGATCCACGACGCCATCGACTACATGCTGACCCTCGGCGATCTCGAGGCCGCGTTCAGGACCGCACGGACCCATCTGGACGCGGGAGGTCTGCTGGTGCTCATGCCCGACCACCTGAGCGAGACCTTCGAGCCGGACACCGGGCACGGTGGCCACGACGGTGCCGATGGCAGCGGCATCCGCTATCTGGAGTGGACCCACGACCCGGACCCCGACGACCGGCAGGTGGTGACGGACTTCGTCTACGCCCTGCGCGGCGCGGACGGGACGGTGACCACGGAGTCCGAGCGCCACCATTTCGGACTCTTCGCCGAGCGGGAGTGGGGCGAGGCGCTCACCACGGCCGGGTTCGAGGTGACCTGCCTGCTGGAGGAGACCGAGGAGGACCGACCGCCCCGGCGGATCTTCCTCGGAGTCGCGCTCTGACGCCTCCCGAAGCCAAATTGTCATCGGTGGCCTAGCCTCGCAAGGAAGCGCCAGAGCAGCCTCGGCGTACCAGCAACACGAGTGAAGGTGGCGGTCATGGCGAAAATGAGAGTCAGTGTCCTCAAGGCGGTCCGAGAGGTCGACCTCGAGGAGCGGGATGTTCCCGAGCCTCGCGCCGACGAGGTCCTGGTCAAGGTCGGGTCGGTCGGGGTGTGCGGCTCTGACATCCACTACTACGAGCAGGGTCGCATCGGCCCCTTCGTCGTCGACTCGCCGTTGGTCCTCGGTCACGAGGCGGGCGGGGTCGTCGTGGCCGTCGGTGACGACGTGAGCTCTCTGGAGGTGGGGCAACGCGTTTCGATCGAGCCGGGCGTGCCGTGCCGGAACTGTCCGCAGTGCCTCTCCGGTCGATACAACCTGTGCCCCGACGTCCGCTTCTTCGCCACCCCTCCCTACGACGGTGCGTTCGCTGAGTACGTGGCCATGCCCGCCTCGTTCGTGTACCCGATTCCGGACCACCTCAGCGACGACGCGGCAGGGCTGATCGAGCCGTTGTCCGTCGGAGTGTGGGCCTGCCAGCGAGCGCGAGTGGGCCCCGGGCGCACCGTGCTGGTGACGGGGGCAGGACCCATCGGCTTGATCGCGGCGCAGGCGGCTCGCGCCTTCGGCGCCGACTCGGTCACAGTGACCGACGTCAACGCCCACCGGCTCGGCGTCGCCGAGCAGCTGGGCCTGAGCATCATCGACGTGAGCCAGACGTCCCTGGCCGAGGCCGGTGTGGAGCCCGATGTGCTCCTGGAATGCTCGGGGAACGGACGGGCGACGTGGGATGCCGTCTCCGTCGTGGCTCGAGCCGGGACGGTGGTCCTGGTCGGGATGGGCGGGGAGAAGGTCGAGCTTCCCCTGTCCCGCGTGCAGGACCGCGAGCTCACGCTGACGGGAGCCTTCCGCTACGCCAACACCTGGCCCACCGCGATCGAGCTGGCTGCCTCCGGACGTGTGGACCTGGACTCGATGGTCACGGGTCACTTCGCTCTCGAGGAGGTCGAGGCCGCGCTGACCGCCGCCCACGACGACCCGACCTCCGTGAAGGTGGTCGTCCGCCCCGGAGACTGACCGTGACGCGCCGATCCCAGCAAAGAACCCCACGTGCCCTGCTGAGCAGAGGCACCTGGGGTTCCTTCGCGCCGTGAGCGCGGGCGGTGGGGTCGATCAGCCGCGCAGGTGCTCGACGGGGCGCATGCCGGCGCCGGTCTGGGCCACGGTCTTCACGCCACCGACGACGTTGGGGCCGATGGCCAGGGAGGCGCGCTCGGCCGGCGTCTGACGCAGACGGCCCAGACCGTAGAGGGTGGCGGCGGAGGCGACGGTCAAGGTGATGGCGGCGATCATGGGAGGTGCTCCTTCTCAAGAATGTGGTGAGGGTGACCGCTCCTGTGAAGCGGTGTATGCACTACTCTCGCCCATCGCTTACGTAAGCACAAGTCACATAAAACTACGTATTCGTGTAAGACTATCTACATGTTTAATCCTGATCATCTGCTCACCCTGCAAGCCGTCGTGGAGGAGGGGACGGTGCTCGGAGCAGCCGACCGGCTGGGCCTGACCGCGTCGGCGGTGAGCCAACAGCTGAGCCGCCTCCAGCACGAAGTGCCCCAGCCGATCATGCACCGTCGAGGACGGGCGAACGTGCCCACCGAGGCCGCCGGGCTCCTCGTCCGGCTCGCCCAGCAGATGCGTGACCTGGACGAGCAGACCCGATCGGAGCTGGAGATGCTGGACGGGCAGGTGTCCGGCTCCCTGACCATGGCCAGCTTCCCCACCGGCTTCCGGGGTCTGCTGATCCCGGCCACCGTGGGGTTGCGTGAGCGTCATCCGAACCTCGTGGTGACCCTGCACGAGCTCAGTCCGGAGTCGGCGGTGGCCGCCGTGCGGGCCGGCACGGTCGACGTCGCCCTCGTGCACGACTGGACCGACCGTCATGTCCGGCTGCAGGACGGGGTGTCGGACTGGCCCATCGGCCTGGACCGGGTGGACCTCGTCGCCCGGGAGGATCATCCCTTCACCGTGGGACCGGACGGGATCGACTTCGCCGAGCTGGACCATCAGGTCTGGATCGACGACACCCCAGGCGTGTTCAGCGACTGGCTGCTCCAGTCCCTCGACACTCACCGTTTGACCTATCGCATCGGGGCCACCGTCGAGCACCTGGCCATCCGGCTCCGGTTGGTCTCGGAGGGCTTCGGCATCGGTCTACTCCCGCGCCTCGGTCGTGGTGACCTGCCCGACGGGCTCGTCACCCTCCCTCTGCAGGGGGCGCCGACCCGGCGGTTGTATGCGGTGCACCGCGACGTCAGCGGACAGCGCCCCGACGTGCGGGCCGCGCTGACGCTGATGGAGGAGAGCTGGCAGGAGGCGAGTGCCCTTCCTTCCTGACGGGTCGACGACAACGCCGACAGACGAGCCAGGTCAGGGCTTGGGGGTGGCTGAACCGCGGAACGGTTTGAGCCCACGAGCCCGCCGCTGCTGGCGTAGCCGCGCGCGGTCCTGCAGGCGGAGGGGATCGACCGTCTGCTCCACCGCCACCAGGATCGAGCCCCTCAACAGCCATAGGGACGTCTCCGCCCGAGCGTCCACCATGAGCAGGTCGGTCAAGATGGCACGCGCTTCGCCGCTGGCCTCCATGCTCGCGGCGAGCGTGCGGTCGACTTCGGCATCGGCTCCATCGGCGTCGGCTTGCACCAGCTCGCCGAAGGCGTCCACCGAGTCGGCGACATGCTCCAGCAGCACCGCGAAGGCGGCGCGGACATCCTCGCCGTAGCCGTCGTTGCTGGTCTTCAGCTCCGGGGCCTCCTTGTGCATCGTGAAGTAGAGCGCACGGACGGCGAACAAGGACCGGTCCAGCGCGTCGAGGCCGGAGGTGAGGATGGGTTCGACGCGAGGGGCGCTGAGCGATCGGGGGTTGAGCCGTCGGACATCCTCCAGTGAGGTCACGGCCTGATGCGCACGCCGGGCGGTCTCCGAGGCCTCCCGTGCACCGTCCAGCCACCGACCGACCTCCCCCCGCGTGATGGGACGTTGGGCCATGGACCAACCGGCCTGCCGCAAGGACTCCGCTTCCTCCCGGGCCACCTCGCGCACCTGTCGGATCGCGGTGTCGATGGGCAGCCGCGGAGGCAGCAACAGGTTGAAGGACATCCCGACCCCGGCACCGATCAGGGTGGTCAGCACTCGCACTTCGGCGGCGATGTCCTGACCGCCCACGGCCAGGATCAGCATGGCGCTGATCGGTGTCTCCAAGGCTTGGTCGCCGAGACGGAACACCGCAGCCAGGATCAGCGAAACCGCAATGACGGCTCCGAGGGACCACCAGGACAGCCCCACCCATGCGGAGAACGCGATCGCCACCATGACGCCGGTGACCACCGCCCCCACCCGCACCATGCCCATCTTGAACGAGGACCGCGCTGAGGTCTGGGTGACGAGCAGCGCCGTGAGGGAGCAGGTGAGGTCGACCGGGCCGTCGATCAAGGTGATGGTGATGAGGTAGGAGATGACGGCGGCGGCCGTGAGTCGGGCCGTGGTGATCAGCAGCACCTTCGGTGACTGTTCGAGGCGAAGCCGCCGCAGGACAGATCCCCATCGCCGTGCAAGCAACGGCTTACGGTCACTCATCCGGAGCCGCTCGCCCGGCGTTGATCATGGGCGACGGGGCGCGAAACCGGCCAGGATCTCTTCGGCCCGTGCCGTGACGACTCCCGACCAGGAGGCCAGCAGCTCCTCGACGTTGGAACCGTGCTCCAGGGCGGCGGGCGCGGCGCTCGAGAGATGGGTCAGCACCGCAGTGCGCAGCTCGGTGTTGACGTTGATCTTGCCGATCCCCAGCTCGATGGACCGTTGCGTCATCTCCGGGGGCAGTCCGGAGGCGCCGTGCAGCACCAGCGGCACGTCGACGCGCGAGGAGATGGCGTCCAGCCGGTCGTAGTCCAGCACCGGGTCACCGAGGTAGGTGCCGTGGACGTTGCCCACCGACACCGCGAGCAGGTCGACCTCGGCACGCTCGACGAACGCGACCGCGCCGTCCGGATCGGTCAGCTCCCCTCCGCCGGAGGCGATGAGCGTCGCGACATCCTCGTTGCCCTGGATCCGCCCCAGCTCGGCCTCGATCACGGTCTCGCCGGGCAGGCGACGCCGAGCCTCGAGGATCAGGGCAATGTTGGCTTCGTCGCCCTGCTTCGACCCGTCGACCAGCACGGCGTCGGCCCCCGCAGCAACGGTCCTGGTGATCAGCGCGAGGTCACTGGCGTGGTCCAGCTGCACCGATACGGGGACCGGTGCGTGGTCGGCCAGCTGTCGCAGGCTGCGCACCAGATGCTGCCCGTAGTCCGTGGCGGCCGTCGTCGGTGACACCAGGAGGACCACCCCCTGGTCGGTCTTCTCCGCGGCGGCGACGACACCGATGGCCGTCGCCAGGTCATAGCAGGTGAAGGCGCCGGCCGCCCGGGACTGACTCCGGGCCGCCCGGACGATCTGGTCCAGACGAGTGCGCATGCTTCTCCTCGGGGTGGGCTGGTGGCGGCCTGCTCGACGAACAGGACCGTGGGTCAGGCCAGAGCCTTCTTGGTGAAGACGCGATAACCCAGGCCCGCGGCATACCCATGGATCTCGCGGGTGTCCAGAGCGCTGACGTAGTCGAGGATCTCCCGGCTGACGACCTGCCCGGGGACGAGGATCGGGAAGCCCGGCGGGTAGGGCGTGACGAAGGTCGCCGAGACCACATCGCGCCCTTCGTTGATCCTGGCGATGGCCACCTCGGTGCTGACGTACTCACACTTGTGCTCGTCGTAGGAGAGGAAGAACGCATCGCGCAGGCTCCCCTCGGGCGTCAGGGCCTCGGGGTCGCCGCGGAAGCGCGGGTGGAAGCTTGAGAAGTCGGGCAGCGCCGGGCGCCCCTCGGCGGCCTCGACCTTGCGCCGGTGGGCGGCCAGGTCCATCGGGCCCATCCGGTCCACCTCGTCGTCGATCTCCTGAGCCAGTTTGAGCAACACCTCGACGAGGTAGGCGACCGAGCTGTTCGTGGTGCCGATGTTGGTCATGAACAGCACGGTGTTGCGGGAGGTCTTGTTGACCTGGATGCCGTGGCGCCGCATGAGGTACTCGTGCTTGAAGGTGTCGCCGTCGACCCCCGTCTGCGAGATGGAGATGGTGACGCGGCTCGGGTCCAGGACGAACTCGTCGTGCTCCCAGCGCTCCGGCACCAGTGTCGTGGAGTCCTCGAGGTCCCGGTGGTCCTCCCCCGAGCGTCGGTATTCCTCCGGGATCAGCTCGGCACCGGTCAGGACGCGGAAGCGGCGACGCAGGATGGGGTGGCTGGCGATCACCCGGCGCAGCATCTTCGCCGACTCGACCTGCTGCTGGACGAGCTTGAAGCCCTCGAGCTCGACCTGCCGCCGCCCGACGTCGAGTGAGGCCAAGATCTGGTAGTTGGGCGAGGTGGAGGTGTGCGTCATGTACGCCTCGCGGAACGCCTCCTCGTTGCGGTGCCCGAACTGGTCGTCGAAGACGTGGATCATCGACCCCTGGCGCAGCGCGGTCAGGGTCTTGTGGGTCGACTGGGTGGCGTAGACCCGGAGTCGGACCTCGTCGGGGTCGGGCAGCAGGCGCGTCTTCAGCCAGGTCTCGTCGTCGGCGTCGGCCAGCTCCGCCTTCTGCTTCTCGAACCGCTCCCGGTATGCCGGGTCGCGGAAGCGCTCGCGCAGTCGTCTCGCCGTGGCCATCCCGGTGCGACGCCGGTAGGTGGGGTGGAAGGCCGCGAAGGCGAACCACGCCTCGTCCCAGAGGAAGACCAAATCGGGCTTGATCGCGAGGCACTCCTCCATGATCCGCTCGACGTCGGACACGATGCCGTCGAAGGTGCAGTTGGTCAGGGCCAACATCTTCACCTCATGCAGCCGTCCAGCCCGACGGTAGGCCAGGAGCTGCGCCTTGATGGTCTCCAGCGGGACCGCGCCGTACATCGAGAACTCGTCGAGCGGGTAGGCATCGAGGTAGTTCGTCTGCGCGCCCGCGAGCATCAGGGCGTAGTGGTGGGACTTGTGGCAGTCGCGGTCCACCAGGACGATGTCGCCCGGGGTCACGATGGACTGCACGACGATCTTGTTGGCCGTTGAGGTGCCGTTGGTCACGAAGTAGGTGCGATGCGACCCGAACGCCCGGGACGCGAGCTCCTGTGCCTTCTTGATCGGGCCGACGGGGTCCAGCAGGGAGTCCAACCCGCCCGAGGTCGAGGACGTCTCGGCCATGAAGATGTTGAGCCCGTAGAAGTCGACCATGTCACCGACCCACGGCGAGCCGACGATGGATTTGCCGCGCGAGATCGGGAGCGCGTGGAAGACGCCGGTCGGCTGGCGGCTGTAGTTGCGCAGGGCGGTGAAGAAGGGGGTCTGGTGCCGGTCGGTGATCCCCCGCAGGATCGACACGTGCAGCTCGACCGGGTCCTGCCGCAGGAACACCCGGCGGAAGCCCTGGAACGCTTCGCTCGCGATGGCTTCGAGCGCGACGTGGCCGACCAGGTAGAGGTCGAGCTCAGGACGGAGGCCGTGGATGCCGTCGGTCAGCTTCTCGATGCGCTGAGCAGCGGTCATACCGTCGATCGTGTCGCTCAGTGTGGGCACCAGGTGCTCGATGGAGGACAGGTCCACCCGGTCCCGGAGCCGCGAGCGCACCTCGAAGGACGGCCGGATCAGCACGGCCTGGACGTTGGAGTTGACCGCCACCGCAATCAGCGCATCCTCGAGACTGGGCACGAAGACCAGCTCGTACTCGAAGGCGTCGTCGCGGTGTCGTTGCTGTGCCAGCTGCGCGGCGATCGACTCGTCGGGCGACAAGCTGTCGGCGACCACGAGCACCTCGAAGCTCGGTCGCGTGGGCTCCGAGGACGAGGCGTCCTGCACCACTGCGTGAGCGATCGCCTGGGTGGCCTCAGCCAGCTGGGTGAACTCCTGCGCGGTGACCAGCGCGCGCAGGTCCTCCACGCGCTGCACGCCGGGCCGGGCCCAGTAGGTCTCCAGGGGCGTCACCTCGTCGAGGAGCTCGTGAAACCGGGCCTTGTCCTCTCGTCCGACGCGCGAGGAGCGGGACAGCTCAGCCAGGCGCCGAGAGGCATCGGCCACAGAACCCCAGCCGTCCAACCGCACCCGTCGGATGCTGTGGTGCGTAGCGGGCGCGTGGCGGGGACCGTGCTGTTCTTCCATCAGAGCCGTTCCGTCGAAGTGGGGCCCGCCACAGGCGCGCCCCATGAACTCGTGATCACCGACACACTATGACGTCGCAAGCCGCTTGGCACCCCTCTTCGGGCGGTGGTTCACAGATCCGCAGTCACTTTGGCCACGTCACGATGACGCAGCGCAGGGTGGCGTGGCGGCGACGGCCGGCACGGCACGGCACGGTCGAGGACGGCTCACGTCACTGGCGAGCGGGGCCTTGCCGGGCATCCATTCCGGCTGTCGCAGCGTGCACCCCGAGGCAGATGATCCACGCGCTGACAACAGCCAGCTGGAACCGTTGGGCCAGCCCCGTCTGCCATCCGCCAGGATTGATCAGGGTGAAGTATCCAGACATCAGCGTGCCTGCCACGCCACCAAGGAGAAAAACGACCCAGGCCACTTGGTGCAGCCAACGGGGGCCCTGCTCGCGCGTGGCGAGTCCGACCGCGACGACGCTGATAAACAACGCAGCCTGGGAGACGATGCTGAACCCGTCGTGCGTGAAGCGCTGCAGGTCGTCGGCGGGGCTGGTGCACATCTGCGGATCGGGGCAGGGCAGCGCGAACCATGCGGCGCCCGCCCCCGCCAGGCCATAGACGACGGTGGACACGAGGGCCACGGTGCGCCAGCGACTCGCGGGCAAGGCAGCACGGACGTAGGGAAGAAGGATGACGACGAGCACTCCGCAGAGGACATCGGTCACGCGCAGGAGGGTCCGCGGGTGGCCCGGTGACACTTCGAGCACGCTGATCACGCTCGTCCAATCCTGGGTGTCGGCAAAGACGAGGTCCAGTAGGAAGTTGGAGGAGAAGAGTGCGGCCGCGATCGAGATGAGGACCAACGCACCTCGTTCCGCACGTTGCCCTACGCTCACGCGTGCCTCCCTGGGCCGGTCGCATAGTCGCGCGCTCGGTGGCTGGACAGAGCCAGCAAGACCAGAATGCTGACGGCCACAGTGTGCAGATGGGTGAAGGTCACGACCTCTCGGCCAAACTCGATCGAGGTGAAGGCCGTGACGGTAGCGAACGCGCAGAAGAGCATCAACCAGACCCGAGCCCAGTTGCGCCCGATCAAGACAGCCCAGCCGAGCACGACGTCGACCCCGGCGATCACCACGAGGGTCACGACCGTCACCCACTCGGCGAAATCTGCCTGCGCGGCGGGCACGCGGATGCCCAGGTTGTAGGCGATGAACGAGAAGTAGGCGGGATACACCAGCACGACCGTAGCTGCCACCACGAGGGTCACCGCGCGAAACAGGGTGAGCAGCGCTCCGAAGAGGGTCTGCGCAGGTCGCCGTGCCCGGCTGTCCGTCGGGGCACCCTCGAGGTGCCGCGGCGCCTGCACCACACGCAGGTCGACGATGGGAAGGTGGCCGTCCGTCGCAATCGAATCGCCACCACCGTTGCGTGCGTGGTAGCCGCTGGAGAAGTTCTCGATCAGATCGACGTCCACGCCTTCGTTGGCACGCGAGACGGTGTCGAGGATGAAGTCCCTCTCCTCGTCGGTGTGCTGTTCGATCTTGTGTGTCACCTGCAGGGTGAACAGGGAGAGGCCGACGCTGCGGTCGAACGTGCCTGCCGCCAACCAGTCCACGGCATACCCACCCGGCAGGGTCCACCCCTGCGGACAGCGCCAGAACCGCACATGATGTCGCCGCGAAGGACTTCCTGCGACTTCCTGTTGATAGGCGAAATCTTGGGGGCGGTCAAAGAGATAGAGAGGACTGACCGGCGCAGTCGGATAACTGCGCCGGCGCAGGGTTGAGCTGATGATCCGCCGAGTCGAGGTGACGTCGATGTCATCCGCGAGGGTCCACTGGGCCTGCGTCATCACGCGGTGCACCTGCTCTTCTCTGCCCTTGAAGGCCACATTGACGGGATCGCCCAGCAGGCCATCGCTCGTGCGCGTGCGGCCGATGAAGTACCCGGGAATGTAGACACGCGTCAGAATGCGGTGCAATCGAGGTAGCAGAAGATAAGAGACGAAGAGCCAAAACACCACCAACAGCAGCCACGGCCAGCCGGGTTGAAGACCGTCCCGCAAGAGGAGGTAAGCAAGCCATGCCGCTGCGAGACAGGAGAATGCGAAAAAGAACGTATCGATCCTGCCCATGCGGGAAATCTGGTGACTAAACCCTTCACTCATGGGCGGCTCGGTCAGCAATGAAAACGCCCACTATCGACATCGTCCCCACACTTCTATGGTTTCCCTCAACAATCCTCGGCTGACGATCAGGTCGAACGCCCTCCGTGTTGTTCAACGACGCGGCTCTCCCTTAGAGTTTGTCTGTGGTCTTTGGGCTCCTGGGAGCATTCGCCGCGGCCCTATGCTACGGCACAGGCTCGGCTTTTCAGGCTGTGGCAGCTCGCGAAACCGCCGCCGTCGAAGGTCTTGATGCGGGGCTTTTGTTGCGACTACTCAAGTCCTGGCGCTACGTCCTTGGCGTCACTCTGGACGGCATTGGTTTTGTGCTTTCACTGGCCGCTGTCCGCACATTGCCCTTGTTTGTCGTGCAATCGATCGTGGCGAGTTCATTGGCGATCACCGCTGTGCTCGGTGTGGTGATGCTCGGGATGAAGTTGAGCCGCTGGGACAGGGCAGGGCTGGCGGTCGTCCTTGCCGGCTTGGTGCTGGTGGCGTTGTCGGCCACCGAGGATCGGACCGTCGACGTGAGCACTGCGGAGGAGTGGGGGGTCCTCATTGCTGCCATGGTCCTTGCCGTGTCGACCGTCCCGCTCGCCCGCGTCAGCGGGCCGGCTGGCGCGGCAGCCCTGGGGATGGTCGCAGGTCTCGCCTTCGGAGCAACGGCTGTGGCCGCCCGGATGCTGCCCGCGTCATTGTCCGTCGATCGGGTGACGGCGTCGCTGGGCGAGCTGGCTCGCAACCCCGCCACCTATGCCCTCCTGCTCGCAGGTTTGGTGGCCCTGATGGCCTACGCGACCGCCCTGCAACGCGGCACGGTGACCCAAGCGACGGCGCCGCTGGTGGTCGGTGAGACCGTGGCGCCGGCCATCGTGGGCATCATGTTGCTCGGGGATCAGCCGCGCCCCGGCTGGGAGTGGGTGGCCGCCGTGGGCTTCGGACTCGCGGTCCTGGGCGCCGTGAGCCTGTCCGGTCACGGTGAGGTCACCCCAGAGGATCCGCAGAGCCCGACGACGCCTCCCTCCGAGGTGCATTCACACGTTGCAGAGATGGGGAAGAGCACGCGATGACTGACCTGGCCAAGCGGGAGCACGCGGGGACCCCACCGCAGGAGATCGAAGGGCGGGAGGATCAGTCCGGGGGGCGAGGCGATCAGTTCGGGGGTCGACCGGATTCCTCCGGTCAACCGAAGCCCCAGGATGACCGGTGGCCGGACTACTTCGCGCTGACCACCTTCTTCTTCGCCGCATTCGTCACTGTGGTCGCCGTGGTGCCACCGTGGCACCACTTTTTTGCCTTGGCTGGCGACCCGGTCTCAGTGCTCACCATCCCCGTGGAGCCCAACCTGGCCTACGCTGCGCTGTTGGTCGTGCTGGGAGTGGCACTGCGGCGGCGGCTGCGCGTCGCGTGGTGGCTGTTCGTGCTCTGGTGGCTGGTCCTGCCGCAGTTCAGCAGGGTCCTGGACATCGCGGCGGGCCAGGATGTCGTGCTGAACTCCGTGGGCTTCGTTGTCGCTCTGCTCTGCCTGGGCTTCTGCCTGCGAGCCCGGTCTCAGTTCACCGCCCGGCGGGTGCCAGGCAGCCTGACCAGGGCCTGTGCCATCTTTGTGATCGGTGGTGGGCTCATCCACCTCGGTGGGGCAGCCCTGGTCCGTGCAACGACATCGGCCAACTACCCCGAGGCGTTCGAGTACGTGTACGGCTTCCTCCTGTCCGACTTGGGCCGGGTGTTCTCCGAGGATGAGGCACCGCTCGCGGCCCCGCTGTGGGCGCATGCGCTGATCAGCCTGACGGGGGTGGCCGTCGTGTTGCTGGCGGCGGCGGCGCTCTTTCGCGCCTCACGGCATACCCGTGGCGTGACGGTGGCCGACGAGGCGCGGGTGCGGACGCTCTTGCGTGACTTCGGCAATGGCGACTCCCTTGGCTACTTCGCAACGCGCCGTGACAAGGCCGTCGTGTGGGATACCGGTCAGGCCGAGACCGCCCGGGCCGGCGTCTCCTACCGGGTGATCGGATCGGTCAGCCTGTCCAGCGGGAACCCCTTGGGTGACCCGAAGCACTGGCCTGCGGCCATTCAACGGTGGCGACACGAAGCACGGGAGAACGGGTGGTCGCTGGCCACGATGGGGGCCGGCGAGCAGGGTGCCCGCGCCTTGACCGAGGCCGGCCTGGTCGCCTACCAAATCGGTGACGAGGCGATACTGGACCTCACCGAGTTCTCGATGAACGGCCCCGGGATGAAGGCGGTCCGTCAGTCGGTGTCCCGCCTGGAGCGACGCGGCTACACCACCACGACGGTGCGCCACGCCGCTTTGAGCGAGGAGGACTTCGCAGACCTGGCCCAGGCTGCTGGGCGGTGGCGCGGTGACGGCGGTGACGAACGAGGCTTCTCGATGGCGCTCGGGCGCCTGGGAGACCCGCTGGACGGTGACTGTGTGTTGGTGCGTGCCCACGACTCCGAGGGAGCGCTGCGAGGCTTCCTCAGTTTCGTTCCGTGGGGTCGCACCGGGGTGTCGCTGGACCTGATGCGCCGAGACCCAACAGCGGACAACGGCTTGGTCGAGCTCATGGTGAGTGCCCTCGCCGAGCACGCACCGACCTTCGGGGTCGGTCGGGTCTCCCTGAATTTCGCCATGTTCCGAGAGGCCTTTGAGCGCGGAGCACAGATCGGCGCCGGACCCCTGGCCCGGATGTGGCGACAAGGCCTACTCGTAGCAAGCCGGACCTGGCAGCTGGAGTCGCTCTACCGGTCCAACGCCAAATACCAACCCCAGTGGGAGCCGCGGTTCGTGTGCTTCGAGTACGTCTCGGACCTCCCCCGCGTCGGCACGGCGGCGGGCAGTGCCGAGGGGTTCCTCACCACCCCGTCCCTGGCTATGTTGCGTCGAGGCTCCGGTGAAGACGGGCTGGAATCCCTGGGCTCAGGGCACGCCGACGCTGTGCGCGACCTGATGCCCCCGCCTCCGGACCTGCTTGCGGAGGCGCTGTCGACCGACGGGCTACCCGAGCAGGTGCGGGTGCGCCGACAGAAACTGGCGAGGATTCGGGCGCAGGGCATCGACCCCTACCCGGTCACCTTCCCTCGGACACACACCACGGCCGAGGTGATCGCGCAGGCTGGCGCACTCGACGCAGACGTGGCCACCGGCCACCGCGTCAGCATTGCGGGGCGCGTGATGTTGAAGCGTGACCACGGAAAGCTGAGTTTTGCTCAGCTCCGCGACGGCAGCGGCGACCTGCAGGTCATGGTGGACTACTCCGAGGTGGGCTCAGAGCAGCACGCCTTCTGGCGCCATGACATCGACCTCGGCGACCACGTGGGGGTCACCGGCGAAGTGGTCACTACCCACCGCGGCGAGCTGTCGGTGCGGGCAGACACGGTGGCGCTGACCAGCAAATCGTTGCGGCCGCTGCCCGACAAACATCTCGGGCTGACCGACCCCGAGGCGCGCATCCGCAACCGGCACGTCGACCTCATCGTGCGTCGTGGCGCCCGTGACGTCGCCTACCAGCGCGCCACCGTCGTGGCCAGCGTCCGCGACTCGTTGCGGGCACGCGGCTTCACCGAGGTTGAGACCCCGGTGTTGCAGCGGGTGCACGGTGGAGCCAATGCCCGCCCGTTCCAGACCCACATCAACGCCTACGATATGGATCTGTATCTGCGTATCGCGACCGAGCTGCATCTCAAGGAGCTCGTGGTGGGCGGCATGGAGCAGGTCTTCGAGCTGGGCCGACAGTTCCGCAACGAGGGCGTCGACTTCAAACACAACCCGGAGTTCACGTCGTTGGAGGTGTATCAGACCTACGGCGACTACAACTCGATGCGCGTGCTCACGCAGCAGATCATCCAAGAGGCCGCCACCGCCGTCTACGGATCGCCCATCGCTCGACATGCCCGCGCCGACGGCTCATTCGTCGAGTACGACCTGTCCGGCGACTGGCCGGTGGTGACGATCTGCGAGGCGGTGTCCCGGGCCCTCGGCGAGGAGATCACGGCGGATACCCCGCGCTCGGTGCTTCAACGACATGCGACCGCCATCGGTCTCGATCTCGACCCGGCCGCCTCCTGGGGCTTCGTCTTGGAGGAGATCTATGGCGAGCTGTGCGAGGGCAGCACGACCACGCCGGTGTTCTACCAGGACTTCCCGAAGGAAAACGCCCCGCTGACCAGGCCCCACCGGGCCGACCCACGGTTGGCCGAGAAGTGGGACCTGGTGATCTTCGGCTCAGAGCAGGGCACCGCCTACTCCGAGCTCATCGACCCCCTGGACCAACGCGAGCGGTTGGTCTCCCAGTCGTTGTTGGCCGCTGCCGGTGACCCGGAGGCGATGCAGGTGGACGAGGGCTTCCTAGCTGCGCTGGAGTACGGGATGCCGCCCACTGGCGGGATGGGCATGGGGATCGACCGGCTGGTGATGAACCTCACGGGGTTGTCAATCCGCGACACCATCCTGTTCCCCCTGACCCGGCCGAACGGCTAGTCCGGCCCGACCGGCGCTCCGGCGTCAGTGCTGCACGGTCGTAGCGCCCTTGGACCATCGTCGCTGACCGATCCCGGTCGGCTGGTAGTCGTACTGCGCTGCACCGCCGACGGATCCGAGGAC
>JBARVW010000103.1:0-16321 GCA_049646465.1 Ornithinimicrobium sp. | reverse complement strand
TACACGACTCCGCCAGCCGGCAAGTGCGTCTCCGGGTCGGTAGTCATCACCGCAGCGGCGTCGTAGCGGGCGATGCGCATCATGCCGTTCGCAATCGCCTCGCATACTTCAGTACCGGTAGGATCCGCCTGCTGGACGTCCATGATCACGTCACGGGCGGCGGTGAAGTCGGCGATACTCACCCATTCACGGTAGATCACCGCGCGTGTCGTCGGCCATCCCTCGTTTGCGGGGCATTCGTCCTCGATCGAAGGAGAAGGTCCGCCCACTGAGGGGATGGCGGCTCGCCCGCGGGGGACCCTACCGTCGTCAAATGACCCTTCAATCACCAACACTCGTGGCCCACGACGAGGGCGAGCACTTCCATTTCCTCAACAACCTCTTCACGGCGAAGTTGACCGGTGAGCATACCGATGGACAGATGTCGGTGATGGAGTTCCTTGGGCCGAGGAACTTCGGTCCACCCCTGCACAGCCATGACATCGAAGACGAGATGTTCTACATCGTCGCTGGCGAGGTGTGGTTTCAGTGCGGGGATGCGGAGGCCGTTCACGGTCCAGGGGCCCTGGCATGGCTGCCGCGCAGACGTCCACACACGTTCCAGATCCGGTCCGATACCGCTCGAGTCCTCCAAGTGACGACCCCCGCGCAGTTCGAACGCTTTGTGGCAACGTTGGGCGCGCCGACCGACGAACCCACCTTGCCCCAACCGGAGGAGATCGACGCGGCCCACGTCGCAGACGTCTGCGCTCAGTTCAACATCCAGGTGCTCGGCCCACCACCGGCGCCTTTCGGCGACTGAGATCCACATGGACCTCGGTCGTCGTTCGCGCGACGTGTGGACCCTGCTTGAAGACGCGCACGCGCCACAGTGTCACCGTCTCCTCCCCCGGCCTAGCCACTGTGGGCGGGACCGCCTTTGACGCAAGCCCTCGTTTGACGAGCCCGAAGGATGCGCCCTATCCGGTTCAGGCCCGGATGTGCTGGTCTGGCGGTGGGTCCAGTGGGACACTCGGGCATGAACAAGCGTCCGCATTGGGTGCTGGCCGGGTTCGTCGCTGTCGTCTTCCTGATCGTGTTGATCGCTGTCGCGGTGCGCGGCAGCCAGCCGTCGCAGGATCTCGACGTGGCCACTCCGGAGGGGACCGTGCAGGCCTTCCTGCGCGACGTCTTCGATGACGACCTGGAGCAGGCTGCGACCTACCTCGACCCCGACGGTGAGTGCACCCTGGAGGACCTACGCCAGGAGTACTACCAGGACGCCGGACGGGTCGTGCTGATCGACACCGACACCTCGGAGTCAGGGGCACGGGTCGCGGTTGACGTGGTCTATCCGAGTGAGCCGCTCGACACGGACGTCTACACCGAGCGGCAGACCTACCGGCTTGCCTCGACCGCAGATGGCTGGGTGTTGCAGGGGACTCCGTGGCCTCTGTTCGTATGCGGGGACGGACCCTGATGGCGGTCCGCCGTTTCTTCCAGTACATCCTGCTGTATGCCCTACTGGCCGTGGCCGCGGCGGGATTGGTCGGGTTGCTGACTCCGTTGCTCGAGCGATCTGCGACCCTCGTCGAGCAACCCGCCGAGCTGGCACGCTCGATCACCTTCACCGTCATCGGCGTTCCGCTCGTGGCCGGGCTCGCGCTCTGGACCCGGCGACGGATCATTCGTGACCCCCAAGAGGTCCGTTCCCTGGGCTGGGCCACCTACCTCACGGTCGCGTCGCTGACTGCCCTGGTGGCCTCGATGGTGGCGCTCTTCAGCGTGCTGGAGTGGATCGTCGGGGTGCAGGACTACTCGGCCTCGGCCTTCGCCATGCTGCTGGTGTGGGGGCCGCTGTGGCTGGCTCACTGGCGGATCGGTCGGCGCGTGACCCCCGACGCTCGTGTGCAGCTGCTGGTGCTGGCTGGCTCGGTGATCGGACTGGCAACCGCTACGGCCGGGCTGTCCGCGCTGCTGACGACATCGTTGGAGTCGCTGCTTGGGCTGAGCGATGAGGCGATCATCGTGATCGGCGGGGACCCCACCAGGACGGCAGGCGTGCAGTTTGTCATCGGCGGTGCCGTGTGGTTGGTGCACTGGGTCGGGGCGGGATTGGGCTCTCGACGCGGCACGTTGTGGTCCGTCTACGTGCTGCTGATCGGTGCAGCGGGTGGATTGTTGACAGCGCTCGGGTTCGCGAGTGCCGTTGGCTACCAGGCGCTGGTGTGGCTGGTGGGCGATCCAGAGACCAGCGATGCCGAGCGGCACTTCGTGGCCCTGCCTTCGCTTGTCGCCGTGGCGATCGTCGCCCTCGTCGTGTGGTGGTATCACCGCGCCATCTTGACCGCGCTCGAGATGTCAGGTCGCTCTGAGCCTCGACGCGTCTACGACTACCTCATGTCGGCCGTCGGCCTGGTGGCCGCGGCTGCGGGTCTGACGATGATGCTGGTGGCTGGTGTCGAGGCGCTGGCCGGATCGGCAGACGTGCTGCTCGGCGGCGGCGCCATCAACGCGTTGTTGGCGGCTCTGACCCTGCTGCTGGTCGGCGGCCCGGTGTGGTGGATCCACTGGCGCCGGTGCCAACGCGCTGTGGCCGACGACCCCTCGCGAGGGGAGCTGTCATCCTGGACCAGACGCACCTACCTGCTGCTTCTGTTCGGGGCCTCTGCGGTTGTCGCGGTGATCGCTCTGCTCGTCGGGGTCTACCGGGTGGTCGACGATGGGCTGAGTGGCGAGCTGGGAGCCGAGACGCTACGCAGCACGCGGTTCGCCTTCGGTCTGCTGGTCACCACCAGCACCATCGCCGTCTACCACTGGACGATCTACCGAGCCGATCGCCACCGGATGCCTGATAGCGACGAGGAAGCCCCAGCGGGTGTAACGCCTGCGCAACCTCGGTGGGTGCTGCTGGTCGGCCCGGCGGACTCTGAGCTCGCCCAGGCAGTCTCCACCCGGATCGGCGACGACGTGCAGATCGCTCGACCGGTGGAAGCGGCAGAAGGCACCTGGGGACTCGACGAAGTCATGCAGGCTGTCGAGGACGCTGGGCCTGGAGACCTGGTCGTCCTTGCCACTCCGGAAGGTCCACGAGCACTACGAGTGGACCGCGTGACCGCCGACCGCCGTAGCGACGGCTAGGCCAGCTCGATCAGGTCTTGGTAGTCGCGGCCGTAGAGGTCTTCCACGCCGTCGGGCAACAGCAGCACGCGCTCCGGCTCGAGGGCGCTGACTGCGCCCTCGTCGTGCGAGACCAGGACCACAGCACCGCTGTACGAGCGCAGCGCGCCGAGCACCTCTTCCCGCGACGCGGGGTCGAGGTTGTTGGTGGGCTCATCGAGCAGCAGCACGTTGGCGGCTGAGACCACGAGCATGGCCAGCGCCAGCCGCGTCTTCTCCCCACCCGACAGCACGCCGGCCGGCTTCAGCACATCCTCACCGGAGAACAAGAACGACCCGAGCACCTTGCGCGTCTCGGTCTCGTCCAGGTCGGGCGCCGCGGTCTTCATGTTGGCCAACACCGAGCGCTGCACGTCGAGAGTCTCATGCTCCTGGGCGTAGTACCCGAGCTTGAGCCCGTGCCCTGCGTGGACTTCACCGGTGTCGGGGTGGTCGATCCCAGCGAGCAGCCGCAGCAGCGTGGTCTTGCCGGCACCGTTGAGACCCAGAACGACCACCTTGGAGCCACGGTCGATGGCCAGGTCCACGTCGGTGAAGATCTCCAGCGAGCCGTAGGACCGGGACAACCCCTCCGCAGTCAAAGGCGTCTTCCCGCAAGCGGCCGGGGTCGGGAAACGCAGTTTGGCGACCTTCTCGACCGACCGCTCCCCCTCGAGGCCGGCCATCATCTTCTCTGCGCGCTTGATCATCGACTGCGCGGCGGTGGCCTTAGTGGCTTTGGCTCGCATCTTCTCGGCCTGAGCCATGAGCGTCTGCGCCTTCTTCTCCGTGTTGGAGCGCTCCCGGTGGCGGCGACGCTCGTCGTTCTCCCGCTGGGTGAGATATCGCTTCCAGTCCATGTTGTAGATGTCCAGCTCGCCACGGTTCGCGTCGAGGTAGAACACCCGGTTGACCACCGTCTCGATGAGCTCTACATCGTGGGAGATGATCAACAGCCCGCCGGCATAGTTCTTCAGGTGCTCGCGCAACCACACCACGGAGTCGGCGTCGAGGTGGTTGGTCGGCTCATCCAGCAGCAGCGTGCTGGCCCCGGAGAAGAGGATGCGTGCCAGCTCGATACGGCGGCGCTGACCACCGGACAGCGTGCCCAGCGGCTGACCGAGCACCCGCTCGTCCAACCCCAGGCTGTTGGCGATGGATGCTGCTTCGGACTCGGCGGCATACCC
Source organism: Ornithinimicrobium sp. (assembly GCA_049646465.1). Lineage (GTDB taxonomy): Bacteria > Actinomycetota > Actinomycetes > Actinomycetales > Dermatophilaceae > Ornithinicoccus. The sequence continues at coordinate 11,996 of JBARVW010000103.1, read as the reverse complement.
CCCACGGGACGTGAACTCCCCCTCCAGGCGCCCGTACCGGGCCATCGCCTTATCGCGGTGCACCTCGTCCGCGCTGGCCATGGCCTCCTCGGCCACGCGCATGTTGCGCAGCACGGAGTCGAGCCCGCGGGCCGACAGGATGCGGTCGCGGCCCAGCTCGGAAAGATCGCCGGTGCGAGGGTCCTGCGGCAGGTAGCCGATGTCACCGCTGCGCGTCACCGACCCGCTTGCGGGCTCCGCGTGACCGGCCAACACCTTGGTCAGCGTGGTTTTGCCCGCGCCGTTGCGACCCACGAGTCCCACCCGGTCCCCCGGGGCGACACGAAAACTGAGGTCGTCCAACAACAGGGCCGCGCCCGCGCGAAGTTCGACGCCGGAAGCAACGATCACGGCGTGTGCTCCTTCAAGAATTGAGTAGTGGCCAGAGAGGCCCGCTCAGTCTACGCGGGAGTATCGTGACCTCGGCCCAACCGACCTCACGCACGGAGCATTCATGACCTTCCGCGACAACGCCAGCCTGAAGACCAACCAGGTCCGGCGTGGTGGCGGCGGTCGTCGTTCCGGGCCCGGGGGCGGAGGCCTCGCCGCCGGCGGTGGGGTCGGCGGCATCCTGATCCTCATCCTCTACCTGGTCTTCGGTGGGGACGCCGGGAGCGTGAGTGGCGGCGCAGGCTCGGCCACGGGCAGTAACTGGAACTACGACTCCCGGTATGTCGAGCCGGCTGCAGCAGCAGGCGAGGGCACCGACCCCTTCCCCCAGTGTCAGACCGGTGAGGACGCCAACGAGCGGGTCGACTGTCGGATGGTCGGCACGGTTATCAGCGTCCAGGATTACTGGAGCAAGGCCTACGACCAGTACGAGCCCGCCCAGACGGTCCTCTTCGAGGGCAGCACCAACACCGGTTGCGGGGCCGCAGACAGCAGCGTTGGTCCCTTCTACTGCCCTGTCGACTCGACGATCTATCTCGACGTCAGCTTCTTCAACCAGCTCGACGCCATGGGCGGCGACGGAGGGTCGCTGTCGCAGATGTATGTCGTGGCGCACGAGTACGGCCATCACATCCAGAACCTGACCGGCGGGCTAGCGCGCTCACAACAAGACCGCCAAGGCCCCGAGTCCGGCGCCGTGCGCATTGAGCTACAGGCCGACTGCTTCGCCGGAGCATGGGTGGCCAACGCCTCAGAGACCGTCGACGAGGGCGGCCAGGCGCTGCTGGAGCCGGTCACCGAAGAACAGATCCAGTCCGCCCTGTCAGCGGCCGAGGCCGTGGGCGACGACCGCATCCAGCAGCAGTCCTCGGGCCGGATCAACCCCGACGTCTGGACCCACGGGTCGGCCGAGCAGCGCCAGAAGTGGTTCCTGACGGGCTACAACTCCGGGGACCCCAACTCCTGCGACACTTTCACCACCGACGACTTGTAGCCACCGCCACACGAGGTCAACCTAGCGGGCTCCGAAGCTCGAGCCTGCGAGCGGAGCGTTTCCCTGATCTCGCCAAACGTGATCCGTGGTCGCTCGCCCTCCACGACACCGTCAGCATCGACGGTGACCAGTACGGACTCCGAGTCTCGGCGGTAGAGCCCGTGGACGCCGATCACCTCGCGCCCGGTGGGCGGTGGCTCCATGAGCAAGTGGAGCCACAGCCAGAACTCATAGCCTCCGTTCGCGAACTCGTCGTCGTGTTGGCACAGCTCGATCGAGAGCAGGTTCACTCCCTGGCGAGCCGTGGCCAACCGAACGGACGCTCCATGGCCGGGATAGGCGATATCGGCTTCGAGTCGTTCCGGGTCTCCGAGATAGGCCGCGCGGATAGGTCGACATAGCACTCCTTCGACGGCGTCAGGTCGGTCGGCACGTGCGAGGACGGGCGCTCTCTAGGTCTCCCCATTCGAGACATCGACGGCGATGCTCGCCGAGCGGGCCGCTACGGAGATGAGTACGCGCATCCGTGGGTCCGGCAGATCGAAGAACTCGCGCTTCGGCAGAGCAGCGAGATGTTGAAGGCGAAATTCACCCGTCACCGTGTGAGCGAGAGTCTTGTCACCGCCCAGCACGAGGCCGCCAGCAGTCGTGCCTGCGATCATGACGGCTACACGGTCCGAGACGACGCCCACAAGGTCGTCCGCTTGGTTGGATCGTCTCCGGGCGTATCGCTGCTGAGACCAACCGCCCGCCGCCGTGCGCGACTGGACGTACCGGGTGCCGCACTTGTGGGCGACGAGCTCACCAGCGTGCACCACGCCGACCGCGTACCCGCCACGGCGGATCAAGATGACCACGAACGTCGTCGGTGGCTCGGACCAGGCCAGGAGGTCGGGCGGCAGGGACTGCGCCGGGGTCCAGGACGAGAAGGTCGCCCACGCCCCGTTCGCAGCCGTCGCCCGGTAGCCCGCGCCGTCGACGGTCCAGGTGGGCGCACCGTGGCGTTGCGCGAAGCCGTCGACCCAGTGCTGGAGCCGGTCCCGTGGGACGTCGATCCGGCGCGGCTCTCTCACTCAGACGTTGAAGCCCAGGGCGCGCAGCTGGTCCCGGCCGTCGGGGGTGATCTTGTCCGGGCCCCACGGCGGCATCCAGACCCAGTTGATCCGGAAGCTGGACACGAGGCCTTCGAGAGCCTGGCCGGTCTGCTCCTCGATGACGTCGGTCAGCGGGCAGGCGGCACTGGTCAAGGTCATGTCAACCACGGCGTGGGCCTGGGCATCGACGGTCACGCCGTAGATCAAGCCGAGGTCGACGACGTTGATCCCGAGCTCGGGGTCGACGACGTCGCGCAGCGCCTCTTCGACATCAGCCACATTGGGAGGGGTCATGGTCTCGCTCATCGGTCAGCCTTTCGGGAGTGTGGTTCAGGATCTCACGTCTGGGGAAACAGACGCGGAAGGAGTCGTGATGTCGTGCCCAGCCTGAGCCAAAGCATCCAGGTATGCCGTCCAGCCCAGCAGCGCGCACTTCACCCTCGCCGGATACTTCGCCACGCCGGCCAACGCCACAGCGTCACCGATCTGTTCCGCGTCCCCGGGGTCGGTGCCCCGCGAAGTCAGCATGGCTTTGACGTGGCCGTAGGTGTCCAGCGTCTCGGCCACCGGCAGACCGACGCACTCCTGGGCCAGGATCGATGTCGAGGCCATCGAGATGCTGCACCCGAGCGCGTCGTAGGACAGGTCGGACAGCACCGGCACGCCATCGGTCTCCCCGAGGTGCACGCGCAAGGTGACCTCGTCGCCGCAGGTTGGATTGATGTGGTGCACTTCCGCGCCGAAATCTTCGCGCAGTCCTCCCCCCACGGGACGCTTGGAGTGGTCAAGGATCAGCTCGCCATACAGGTCCATCAGCGGTCCCCTCTCAGACGCTCAGGCCGAAGACGGCGGGCACCTCGTCGAGGGCGGCCACGAAGGCGTCGATCTCGTCGGTGGTGGTGTAGATCCCGAAGCTGGCCCGGGTGCTGGCGGTCACGCCGAGTCGCCGGTGCAGCGGCCACGCACAGTGGTGACCGGTCCGGACAGCGATCCCCCGATCGTCCAGGATCTGGCCGACATCGTGGGGGTGGACGCCCTCGACAGTGAAGGCCACCGCCCCCACCCGGACGCTCGCGTCGGTCGGGCCGAGCACGCTGACCCAGGGCCGGGTCGACAGTGCCTCGAGGGTATGCCGCATCAAGACTTCATCGTGGGCGGCGACCCGATCCATGCCGACCTCGGTCAGGTAGTCACACGCGGCGGCCAGACCCACGGCCTGAGCGGCCACCGGCACGCCGGCCTCGAACCGCTGCGGCGGCGGGGCGTAGGTCGAGCCCTCCATCCGGACGATCTCGATCATCGACCCACCGGTCAGGAACGGCGGCATCGCGGCCAACAACTCGGGCCGACCCCAGAGCACCCCGATGCCCGACGGGCCGAGAACCTTGTGACCGGTGAAGACCACGAAATCCGCCCCCAACGTCGGGACGTCGACCGGCATGTGCGGCACGGACTGACATGCGTCCACCACCACCAGCGCACCGACTGCGCGAGCCGCGGCGACGTACGGCGCCAGGTCGTTGTGCGTGGCCAGCACGTTGGACACGTGGGTCAGCGCCACCACCCGAGTGGCAGACCCGATCACCGTCTCCGGTGCCTGCAGGTAACCGTCGTCGGTGACGTCGACCCACCGCAGCATCGCTCCGGTGCGCCGCGCCAGCTCTTGCCAGGGCACGAGGTTGGCGTGGTGCTCCATGACGGACACGACGATCTCGTCGCCGGGGCCGATCTGTAGCCTCCGCGCCACCGCCGGGTCCGCGCCGTCGACCGCGCCGGGAGCCCCGGCGTTGCTGAGCGCGTAGGCCACGAGGTTGATCGCCTCGGTGCCGTTCTTCGTGAACACCACCTCGTCGGTTTGCCCCCCGAGGAAGGCCGCCACCGTCGCCCGAGCGGACTCGAACGCCTCGGTGGCCTCCTCGGCGAGCTGGTGCGCTCCGCGATGCACCGCGGCGTTGTGCTTGGTGTAGAACTCGCGCTCGGCGTCCAGCACCACCGTCGGCTTCTGCGAGGTCGCCCCACTGTCGAGATAGACCAGTGGCCGGTCGTCGCGCACGCTTCGCGCCAGGATCGGGAAGTCAGCCCGGATCCGGGCCAACTCCCCTACATCCAGGGCGTGTGTGCTCAGCACGTCAGTCATGCGCGACAGACCTAGGACGCTCAGGCCTGGACCGTGGTGTAGCGGTCGTAGCCTTCGTTTTCGAGGCGGTCGGCCAACTCGGGGCCTCCAGACTCGGCAACCTTGCCGTTGATGAAGACGTGCACGTGGTCAGGCTTGATGTAGCGCAGGATCCGCGTGTAGTGCGTGATCAGCATGACTCCGATGTCGCTGGAGCCCTTGATCCGGTTGACGCCCTCGGAGACGACCTTCAGCGCGTCGACGTCGAGGCCGGAGTCGGTCTCGTCCAGGATGCCAATCTTCGGGCGCAGGAGCTCCATCTGGAGGATCTCGTGGCGCTTCTTCTCGCCACCGGAGAAGCCTTCGTTCACGTTGCGCTCGGCGAAGACGGGGTCCATCCGCAGGGCGCTCATGGCTTCCTTGACGTCCTTGACCCAGTGGCGCAGCTTGGGCGCTTCCCCGTCGATGGCCGTCTTGGCGGTCCGCAGGAAGTTGGACACGGTCACGCCGGGCACTTCAACGGGGTACTGCATGGCCAGGAACAACCCGGCCTGCGCGCGCTCGTCGACGCCCATGGCCAGCACGTCCTCACCGTCGAGGGTGACGGTGCCACCGGTGACGGTGTACTTCGGGTGGCCGGCGATCGAGTAGGCCAGGGTGGACTTGCCGGAGCCGTTGGGGCCCATGATGGCGTGGGTCTCACCCGAGTTGATGGTGAGGTCGACGCCGCGCAGGATCTCCTTCTCCCCCGCTTCGGTGTCGACGCTGACGTGTAGGTCGCGAATCTCCAGTGTGGTCATGCTTGCTGTGCTCCTTGCGTGTCGTGTGAATCGGTCGCGGCGGTGTCGTCGGACGACGCTCCCGCGAGATCGACGAAGATGTCGGTGCCGTCCAGGTGCACGGTGTGGACGGCGATCGGTATGAGGGCGGGCAGGCTGGTCGGCTTGCCCGTGACGAGGTCGAAGCTCGAGCCGTGCAACCAGCATTCGATCTGCGACCCCTCGACGTCGCCCTCGGACAGGGAGACGTTCGCGTGGCTGCAGGTGTCGTCGACGGCGTGAACCTCGCCGGCTGAGTCCCGCGCGATGGCTACCTTGCGCCCGCCGATATCGACGCACACGGCACCGACCTCGGGCAGGTCGTCCAGGGTGCAGGCGCGGATCAAGCCGGGGTCCCAGCGTTCGCCGGGGACATGTCCAGGGCCAGCTCTTCCTCGATGGCGACCATGAGGGAGTCCACGATCTCGGGGACTCCGATCTTGGCCACGATGTCGGCGAAGAAGCCGCGCACGACGAGGCGGCGGGCCTCGTCCTCGCTGACGCCACGAGACATCAGGTAGAACAGTTGCTCGTCGTCGAAGCGCCCGGTGGAGCTGGCGTGGCCGGCGCCGGCGATGTCGCCGGTCTCGATCTCCAGGTTCGGCACCGAGTCGGCCCGCGCCCCGTCCGTGAGGACCAAGTTGCGGTTGAGCTCGTAGGTGTCGATGCCCTGCGCCTCGGCGCGGATCAGCACATCGCCGACCCAGACCGTGTGGGCGCTCTCGCCCTGTAGTGCGCCCTTATAGGTGACCAACGAACTGCCGTTGGGCATGTTGTGGTCGATGAACGAGCGGTGCTCCAGGTGCTGACCGGCGTCCGCGAAGTACACGCCGAGCAGGGTGGCGTCGCCGCCGCTGCCGGCATAGCGAACGTTGCTGTTCATCCGCACGATGGCTCCACCGAGGCTGACCGCAATGTGCTTGTAGGTCGCGTCGCGGCCCACCAGCGCTTCGTGCTGCGCGAGGTGGTTGGCGTCGTCGGCCCAGCGCTGCAGCGTGACCACGGTCAGCTCGGCGCCGTCACCGACGACGACCTCGAGGTTGCCGGTGTGGTCAGCCGACCCCGTGTGGTCCAGGATCACGAGAGCCTTGGAGTGGTGCCCCGCTTCGAGCACGTGGTGCCCGTTGCTGCGCTGGCCCGCTCTGTTGCCGTGCAGGTTGACCCGCACCGGCTCGACCAGCTCGGTCTCGGCCGGGATGCTCAAATGCAGCGCCTCGTCGGTGTTGGCTGAGGCGACCACGGCACCGCGGTCCTCGGGCACCAGAACGCTACCCCGCGGGGCCACGCCGAGCGCCAAGGAGCCCTGGGTGAAGCCTTCGGGTCCGCTGACCTCGACGGTGACCGGCTCACCCGCGGCGGTCGGCTCGTCGGCGAACAGTCCACCGAGGCGGTCCACCGGGGTGAAGCGCCACTCCTCCTCGCGCCCGTTGGGCACGGGGAAGTCGGCGACGTCGAAGGAGCGGACACGCGCCGCCCGCGACTCATCCGGCACCCGGTCGACCTTGCTCTGCGGGTCGACGTGGGTGGCGGCGTCGATCTGCGCGGTGGGGGTTTCGTCGTTGACGTCGTTGGTGACCAGCGTCATCAGCCAACGGCTCCTTCCATTTGAAGTTCGATGAGGCGGTTGAGCTCGAGCGCGTACTCCATCGGCAGCTCGCGCGCGATGGGCTCGACGAACCCGCGCACGATCATGGCCATGGCCTCGGTCTCGGACATGCCTCGGGACATCAGGTAGAACATCTGGTCTTCGGAGACCTTGGAGACCGTGGCCTCGTGCCCCATCTGCACGTCGTCCTCACGGACGTCGACGTAGGGGTAGGTGTCCGACCGAGAAATCTGGTCGACCAGCAGGGCGTCGCAGACCACGCTGGACTTGCTGTGGTGGGCACCTTCCAGGATCTGCACGAGCCCTCGGTATGAGGTGCGACCGCCACCTCGGGCGACGGACTTGCTCACGATCGTGGAGGAGGTGTGCGGCGCGGCGTGGACCATCTTGGACCCGGCGTCCTGGTGCTGACCCTCACCGGCGAAAGCGACCGAGAGCGTCTCGCCCTTGGAGTGCTCACCGAGCAGGAACACCGCGGGGTACTTCATGGTGACCTTTGAGCCGATGTTGCCGTCGATCCACTCCATGGTGGCGCCTTCGGCGCAGGTGGCGCGCTTGGTGACCAGGTTGTAGACGTTGTTCGACCAGTTCTGAATGGTCGTGTAGCGCACGCGGGCGTTCTTCTTCACGACGATCTCGACGACGGCGCTGTGCAGGCTGTCGCTCTGGTAGATGGGTGCCGTGCAGCCCTCGACGTAGTGCACCGAGGAGCCCTCGTCGGCGATGATCAGGGTGCGCTCGAACTGGCCCATGTTCTCGGTGTTGATCCGGAAGTAGGCCTGCAGCGGGATGTCCACGTGGACACCCGGCGGCACGTAGATGAACGAGCCACCACTCCATACCGAAGTGTTCAGCGCGGCGAACTTGTTGTCGCCGACGGGGATGACGGAGGCGAAGTACTCGCGGAACAGGTCCTCGTGCTCGCGAAGTGCCGTGTCGGTGTCCAGGAACAACACGCCCTGCTCCTCCAGGTCCTCACGGATCTGGTGGTAGACGACCTCGGATTCGTACTGCGCAGCCACGCCGGCCACGAGACGCTGCTTCTCGGCCTCGGGGATGCCGAGGCGGTCGTAGGTGTTCTTGATCTCCTCGGGCAGGTCGTCCCAGCTGGTGGCCTGCTTCTCGGTCGACTTCACGAAGTACTTGATGTTGTCGAAGTCGATGCCGGTCAGGTCGCTGCCCCAGGTGGGCATGGGCTTCTTGCCGAAGAGCTTCAGACCCTTCATGCGCAGGTCCAGCATCCACTGTGGCTCGGACTTGCGCCCGGAGATGTCGGCGACGACCTCCGTGCTCAGGCCGCGCTTGGCGGAGGCGCCAGCTGCGTCGCTGTCGGACCAGCCGTACTCGTAGGTGCCCAGGTCTTTGAGCCCTGGGTTGCGCTCTTCGATGTTGGTACTCATCGCACAGGCCTTTCGTCGGTGGTCATGTCGGTTGAAGGTGAAGAAGTGCCGGGGGTGGACGTGGAAGCCGTCGCGGGCGTGGGCACGAAGGTGGTGCACACGTGGGCCCCGTTGGCCAACGTAGCCAACCGCTGGACGTGCACCCCGAGCAGGTCGGAGATGACGTCGGTCTCGGCGTCGCACAACTGGGGGAAGGAGGTCGCGATGTGCTGGACCGGGCAGTGCCCCTGGCACAACTGGAGTCCGGCGAAACCGGTGCCTTGGCCGACCGGTCGCACACTGGCCGCGAATCCCTCCTCGGACAGAGCCTTGGACAGCGCCTCGGTGCGCGCCGTCACGTCATCCCCGGCCGCATCCACCGCAGGTTTCACGCGGGCGGCCAGCGACGTCATCTGGTCCTGGGAGAAGTCGGCCACGGCTTCCGAGCCAGCCCGGTCAGCCAGGAACGACAACGCTGCGGTAGCGATGTCCTCGTAGGAGTTGCTGAGCTGCGCCTGCCCACGGTCGGTCAACACGTAGGACCTCGCGGGGCGACCGCGCCCTCGGCGTGTGGATCCGGCGAGCTCGTGCTCGACGATGGCGTCATCTTCGGCCAGGGCGTCGAGGTGGCGGCGGACAGCAGCAGGAGTCAGCTCCAGGACTTCGGCGAGCGCCCGAGCGGTGACCGGTCCCCGGGTGCCCACGGCTCGACGCACCTGGTCCCGGGTGCGGGACTCGGTGGTCGCGGCGCCCGGCTGGGAGCCCTCTGCCAAAAACACCACATCAGTGTTGCCTATATCCACCTTCATGCCAACGTAGGCATGCCTAAACATTGTTCCCCCGGCCGGCGGACATATCGTGTCCGGGTGCCCACGTCGACTCCCCCACCGTCGACCCCGTCATCCGCAGACCCGTCGCACCTCGCGGTGGAGTTCGTCGGCGTGTGCCGGTCCTTCGGGCCGGTCCAGGCGCTGCACGGCGTCTCCTGGGGTGCAGCGGCCGGGCACGTGACCTGCGTGCTCGGCCCCAACGGCGCCGGCAAGTCGACCTCCATGGAGATCGCGACCGGTCTACAGCAACCCGACTCCGGGGCGGTGCGGGTGCTGCAGACCGATCCCTGGCACGCCGAAGCGGAGCATCGGGCACGGGTGGGCGTGATGTTGCAGGATGGTGGGCTCCCCCAGGCCGCTCGACCGCTGACCCTCGTCACCCACCTCTCCCGGATGTATGCGGACCCGTGGCCGGTGGCCGACCTGTGTCACCTCCTCGGGATCGACGAGTTCGGCACGATCGCGGTCCGCCGACTCTCCGGTGGACAGCGGCGCCGACTCGCCCTCGCGGCAGCCCTGGTGGGCAGGCCCGAGGTGCTGTTCCTGGACGAACCCACCGCCGGCCTCGACCCGCACGCGCGGCGCGTCACCCACCGGGTCGTCCGCGACGCCGCCGACGCCGGGGCAGCCGTGGTGCTCAGCACTCACGCCTTCGAGGAGGCCGAGCGGCTGGCCGACCGGGTGGTGATCGTGGCCCACGGGCGTGTGGTGGCGGACGGCGCGGTCGAGGAGATCCGGGACGGCATCTCCCTCGAGGACCGCTACTTCGCGCTGACCGACGAGGAACCTCGATGACCCTGTCTCAGCCGCACCCGTCCGGACGTCCGCAGAGCCGCACGGACCCGGTGCGCAAGGCTGCTGCGCCACGTCGACGGGTCGCCGCCCAAGCCGCCTTCGAGGTGCGCAGTCTCCTCAGCAACGGGGAGCAGCTCCTGGTGTCGATCATCCTGCCGGTCATCGCGCTGATCGTCCTGGTGACGGTGCGACCCGACTACTCCAGCTCGGTGGCCGCCGACGCGCCCAACACCCTCGCCGGGGCCGCTTCGACGGCCGTGCCCGGCGTGCTCGCCCTGGCCGTGGTCTCGACGGCGTTCACGGGCCAGGCCATCGTGTTGGCCTACGAGCGGCGATACGGGGTACTGCGGTTGCTCGGCACCACTCCCCTGGGGCGCGGCGGACTACTGGTGGCCAAAGGCTGCGCGGTGCTGACCGTGGTGAGCGTGCAGGTGCTGGTCCTGGGCGCGCTGGGACTGGCGCTCGGATGGCGTCCAGCACCGGTCGGCATACCGATGGCCTTCCTGTTGCTCGTGCTCGGGTGCGCCGCCTTCCTGGCCCTGGCAGCGCTGTTGGGCGGCACGTTGCGCGCCGAAGCAGTCTTGGCCTTCGCGAACCTGGCCTGGATCGTGTTCCTGGGCTGCGGACTGTTGTTTCCCCTCGATGTGCTGCCCGAGGCGCTCGCGACCGTCCTGCGCTTCACCCCGCCCGGGGCGTTGGGTGAGGGCCTGCGCTTGACGCTGCTGGGCGTGGACACCACTCCCCTGGTGCCAGCCCTGGTGTTGGCGGGCTGGACCGTCGGTGTCGGGCTCCTGGCCGTGTCACGGCTGCGCTGGTCGGACTGACGACGCCGGTGAGACCCGAGTCCACCGCAAGGATAAGGGCGCAACGACGACGCGTCGCAGTGCCTCGTACCATGGAGGGGTGAATCGCTCCCCCTCCGTGTTCGGCACGACCGCGCTGCGGTGGCTGCTCCCCGTCAACCTGGGCGTGCAGATTCTGATCGTGGTCACCGGCGGTCTGGTGCGACTGACCGGTAGCGGTCTCGGCTGCCCCACCTGGCCGCAGTGCGATCCCGGTTCGTTCACTCCCGCCTTCCGCCCCGAGGACGGCATCCACCCCTACATCGAGTTCGGCAACCGGCTGATCGGCATCGTGGTCGGAGCCGTCGCTCTGGCCGTGCTCTTCTCGGTATGGCGGTGGGCCGACGGCTCGATGCGACGTCGGATGCTCGTGCTCGCCGGGCTGGTGCTCGTCGGCACGCTGGCGCAGGGGGTCTTGGGCGGCGTCACGGTGATCTTGGGCTTGGATCCCACCATCGTGATGGCTCACTTCCTCATCTCGATGCTGCTCATTGTGGCCAGCACCCTGCTGCTGGTGACTCATCGCCTGTCGATGCCCGAGGGTTTGGGGACCGTGCCTGGGATCATCCGCGGGCTCGCGGCGGCGACCGTCACGGTCGGCGCGGTCGTCATCGTCCTCGGCACCATCGTGACCGGCTCCGGACCCCACTCCGGGGATGCCGATGAGCCGGCTCGTTTCGACTTCGACCCGCAGACCGTCTCGTGGCTGCACGCCGACTCAGTCATGCTCTTCGTCGGCCTGGTGGTGGCGATGGTGGTCTCCACGTCCCTCGTGCCCCAAGCCACCCCGGCCCGACGACCGTGGCGACTGGTGCTGCTGATCTCACTCGCCCAGGGCGTGCTGGGATACGTGCAGTACGCGACGGGGGTCCCCGTCCCGCTGGTGTCGCTGCACATGCTGGGTGCCTGCCTCCTGACGGCGACCCTGACCTGGGGTCTGTGGTCCGTGTTCGCGAAGCCCACGAGGATCAGCCTTCAGCGCCCGGTCGATGTGGAGTCGACACCCCTTGACGAAGAGCAGCTCAGCGGTCAACGCGTATGACCTGAGCGTGACCAGGCGATCAAGGCGGCCAGGAACGGCCTCTTACAGACC
>JBARVW010000102.1:0-3582 GCA_049646465.1 Ornithinimicrobium sp. | reverse complement strand
CTCGTCGACGTGGAAGTCATGTCCTGCTTCATCACCGCCAAACAGAACCTCTGGCGCACCCTCAGCGACCTCTACGACGTGCTCCCCCTCAACCGTGCCGAACTACTGCTCCTGCAAGTCGACGCCGTGAACCGCCCCGGCATGTCCGGAGACTTCGAACCTTGGGAAGGTTGGAGTCATGCCAGGAGATACCAACAGGCGGTACCCGCCTGAGTTGAAGGAGCGGGCGGTGCGGATGGTCACCGAGATCCGTGGCGATCACGATTCGGAGTGGGCGGCGATGTCGAAGGTCGCGGATCTGCTCGGTGTCGGTACGCCTGAGACGGTGCGCAAGTGGTGTCGTCGGGCGCAGGTCGACGCCGGCGCCAGGCCCGGGGTCACTAGCGAGGAGACCGTGGAGCTGAGGCGGTTGAAGCGTGAGAACGCGGAGCTGAAGCGCGCGAACGCGATCTTGCGCAGCGCGTCGGTTTTCTTCGCGGCCGAGCTCGACCGGCCACAGCGTTGATCGTGCGCTACATCGACGAGCACGTCGGGCAGCGCGAGGATGGGGGTCTGCGATGGGGTGTCGAGTCGATCTGTGCCGTGCTCACTGAGCTCGGCGCGAAGATCGCCCCTGCGACCTACTACGAGCACCGCGGCCGGCGCGCGACGAAGCGGGAGGCTCGTGATGGAGAGCTGAAGCTGGCGATCGCGCATGTGCATGCGCAGAACTACGGCGTCTACGGGGCGCGGAAGGTCTGGTTGACACTGAATCGGCAGAGAGCAGCGGACGCACCGCCAATCGCGCGGTGCACCGTGGAGCGGCTCATGGCTGAGCTCGGCCTGGCCGGCGCGGTGCGTGGGAAGGTCAAGCGCACCACGATCAGCGACCCGAAGACGCCGAAGCCACTGGACCTGGTCGACCGGAACTTCGCGCCGCTGGCGCCGGACCGGCTCTGGGTCGCGGACTTCACGTATTGCTCAACGTGGTCGGGTTGGTGCTACACCGCTTTCGTGATCGACGCCTACGCCAGGAAGATCCTCGGCTGGTCGGTGGCGACGACCATGAGAACGCAGTTCGTCGTTGACGCGGTCGAGCAGGCCATCTGGACCCGCGGCCGCGACGGCCATGACCTGGACGGTCTGATCGCCCACCACGACCACGGAGTCCAATACCTCTCGGTGGCCTACTCCGAGCACCTGGCCACGGCCGGGATCAAACCCTCGACCGGGGCTGTCGGGTCGTCATACGATAACGCCCTGGCCGAGTCGGTAATCGGGCTCTACAAGACCGAGCTGATCAAGCCACGGCGACCCTGGAAAGGCCTAGACGACCTCGAGATCGCCACCGCCGAGTGGGTCGACTGGTACAACCACCGCCGCCCATTCGAGTACTGCGACGACCTCACCCCGGTCGAAGCCGAGACCGCTCACTACGCTCACCACCAGGCCCCAGCAACCGCTGGAGTCTCAAACTAGAAAGTCTCCGGACTCCCCGGGGCGGTTCAGAATGCGGTTCTGACTCCTGACGGGTCTTGCGTTCTTATCGATTGGGATGAGAGTCGGGTCGATAGCTCGGTATTCGACATCGGCCAAGGAGCAAAGGGTGAGCGAGCAAGACTAGCGTGGGAAATAGCCACCTGCTGGGCACGTGAGCCCGACTACGCAACAGGTCTAGTTCCTGCGTTCCTCGCGGAGTAGTGCCCGACCAACCAGCAACCCCGCAGAGCGAACCCTGACCGAAGCAGATCGGCGTCGCGTCGTGGCAGCGACGGCCGACCATGTTCGTCCCGCAGAGGATCCCCTGCGGGACGAGTCAGCTCACCTTCGTTGCACGGCGTGTTGGCCCCGGTCGTCGTTCCCCGACTGGTGACAGCTCTGTCGTGAGTATGCGTCTTGCTTCGTTTCAACTCGCCCGTCAGACTTTGGTGCGATGCCTCAGCCGCCCCACGACCCAAAAGACGACGGTACCTAGGGCAATCGCAGGTGCGACGACAAGGCTGACAGTAACCGCCGTGAAGTCACCGTGGAATGCCGCAACGGTCAAAGCGGGCGCGGACGCAATGACCACAAAAATCCCTGAGACAGCGACGGGGTGGTCCTGCACGCGCAGGGCGGAGCCCGCAGTTTTGCTCCCTTGCCCACGGTCGCCGTCAAGCGACGGAGGGTGATGTGCTCGCCAGAAGCCCACGGTCCCCAACACAACCCAAAGTGTGCCCACAGACGCAAAGGCGACTGGTATGTCCCACCGGTCGGTGAAGCTGCCGACGACGAAGAAAGCACCGCCTATGACCCACCCGTAGGCCATTAGACGAGCCCCGCCGCCCATGCCTTCCCCCATCACGGAGTTCCAGTCCACCACCACTCTGCGAGTGTAATCAGCGATGACGTGTTCCGGATTCGTTGGTGGCTGTCACATTCGGAGGTGGGCTGCATCCAAGGTAAAGATCCTGTTCGTCCGTTGCCGGACGGGGATCCCTAACGGCGTTGACGCTGGACTACGCGGTAGGCCGCTCCGCGTGCCAACAGCTGGATGGCTGCGGGCTGTGCCTAAGACCTGCAGATTAGTTCTCACTCACCCTGCACAGCGGTGTGTTGTGGCGGGGCGCGCCACTGTGCTGTCCTCGACCTGGTCAGGTCCGGGCTACCGAGGGTCCTGAACCTCAGGGACACCCTGGTCGCCAAGAGTCTTCACCGAACACCTCGGCGACGAGCGAGTAGAGCGCTGGGTCGTAGTCGCGGAGCTCCTCGCGGGTGTCGACCCCGTTGTGCTCGGGCCCAGCACCAAGGTTGGTGTCGTAGAAAGACTGCGCACCTTCGGCCCAGTACTCGGCCGGGTTCGTCGCGGCGTAGGTGCCGTCCCAGAGCCCCGCTGCCATGGCTTCGTCATACGCACCGGAGAGGCGGGCATCAAAGCCACCGTCCACCTTGGTGACGCCGAAGTCGTAGATAGTGTGGCTCAGCTCGTGGACGAAGATCGACTCACCGAGGTAGCGGTCCTCAGGCAGGCATAGCAGGTTCTCCTCGCCCGCGCCTACGAGCGGCCGCTCAAAGGTCGCGCCCACCCCGCGCGTCCTGGTGTCCCAGTCGGTCTCTGGGAAGGCCTCATTCAGGTCTGACCATTCCGGCATGTCGGTGGTCTGCTGGTCGCGGCCGATAATTGCAACCCGGATGGAGAAGTCAGCCATCCGGCGACCAATCTTGGGGCGGTGGTCGAGCATCCGACTCATGATGTCCGCTGAGCGACGCACGGCCGCTGGGTCCACGTCCTCGTCGGCGACCACAGGAACGCCGAACACGTCGCAGTACTGGTCATAGAAGGCATCCAGCTCCACGTCCAAGTCCTCCGGCACCGGACCCGGGCACGCATCGGTCTCCGAAGGGACCGGAGGCGTGCTCGGCGTACCCGTGGTCGGCGCCTGCGTGGTGGGCGATCCGGTGGCAGCGTGCGACGTCGTGCCGGGCGTCGTGGTGGTGGAAGTTGTCGTAGGACCCGAGCCGGTCGCAGCACTGGTGCCCAGGTCGGTCGAGTCAGTCAGGCCAGCCGTGGAGGGCGAGCACGCTGCAGCAGTCACCACCAAAGGCGCAATGGTGAGGAGGACC
>JBARVW010000101.1:0-5823 GCA_049646465.1 Ornithinimicrobium sp. | reverse complement strand
GCGCTGTCCGGGGCCGACGCCGCCCTCGCCTGGGCACAGGCCCCCCGACCGGTAGCGGCAGACGACCTCCTCGCCGAGCGGACCCTGCTCGGCGAGGCGCCCGCCCGGCGGGCCCTGGTCGACCGCGTCTACACCCCGCTGCGGGACAGCGGATCATCGCTGCTTGAGACCGCCCACGCCTACCTGGAGTCCGGGGGCGCGATCGAAGCCACCGCCCGCGTGCTGTTCGTGCACTCCAACACGGTGCGCTACCGCCTGGGCCGCATCGAAGACCTGGTCGCGTTGGATCTGTCCTCTCCGCGCGAGGCCTGGACGGCCCAGATCGCCTTGGCCGTAGGCCGATTGTCCGACCAGCCGCGGCCGCGTGGATGGCGTAGCACGATCGGCCGAGCCTGAGTCCCGAGCGTCGCGTGACGTGTCACTTGTAGGAAACCTCCAAAAGTGAACGCGAGATGTCGTGGACTTCGTTGAGGGGTGAACACGGCCTGAACGGGGCAGAGTTGAGGTCGTGCTCGCTATCGTCGCGCCCGGACAGGGCTCCCAAACACCCGGTTTCCTCTCCCCGTGGCTGGACCTGCCAGGTTTCCGCGACCGGATGGACTGGTTGGGCGCGGTCGCAGCACTCGACCTCGTGGAGCACGGCACCGCCTCGGACGCCGCCACGATCAAAGACACCGCGATCGCCCAGCCCCTCATCGTGGGCGCCGGCCTCATCTCCCTGCTGGCTCTCTTCGACCACCCCGCTGACGGGTTCGCTGCCGTCGGGGTGGGCGCGGGCCACTCCGTCGGCGAGATCACTGCCGCCTCCGCGGCAGGGGTGCTGAGCGCCGAGCAGGCGATGGTGTTCGTCCGCGAGCGCGGCAACGGCATGGCCGCAGCCAGCAAGATCACCGACACCGGGATGGCGGCCGTGGTGGGCGGCGACCCCGACGAGGTCGCTGCGGCACTAGCCGGCCACGGACTCACGGCCGCCAACATGAACGGGGCCGGTCAGGTCGTGGCCGCCGGCACCGCTGAGCAGGTGCAGAGCCTTCGGGACGACCCGCCGGCCAAAGCCCGGGTCATCCCCCTTCAGGTTGCCGGCGCCTTCCACACCGAGCACATGGCTCCGGCGGTGCGCAAGCTCCGTGGGTACTCCCGGGCGATCTCGGTGCACGATCCCCGCACTCCCCTGGTCTCCAACGCCGACGGCAGCGTGGTGGCCAACGGTCGGGAAGTCCTCTCCCGCCTGGTCAACCAGGTGCAGAACCCGGTGCGGTGGGACCTGTGCATGCAGACCTTCAGCGACCTGGGCATCACCGGACTCATCGAGATCCCCCCGGCCGGGACCCTCACCGGGCTGGCCAAACGCGGGCTCCCTGGGGTCGAGACGTTGGCTCTGAAGACCCCCGACGATCTCGACGCAGCGCACCGGATGATCCGCGAGCACGGTGCGGTCGTCGAGCCGACCGACGCCCCCACCTGGCGCTTGGTCGTCTCCCCGGTCAAGGGCACCGTGATCCCCACCATCGGTAGCGACGCCGACGTGCGCCCCGGCGAGGTGGTGGCCACCGTCAGCACGCTGCGCGAGACCCACGACGTCAAGGCGCCGCACGGTGGGCGCGTGATCGAGTGGCTCGTCGAGTCCGGCGATCCGGTAGGACCCGGCCAGCCGTTGCTGCGCCTGCACCCGCACGAGGATGCCGTATGAGCGCCGCGCAGCCGGCCCTGAACAGCCGGGCCGTCACGTCTCACGCCCGAATTCTGGGGGTCGGGGCCTACCGCCCGGAACGCGTCGTCACCAACGACGAGATCTGCGAGCACATCGACTCCAGTGACGAGTGGATCCGGCAGCGCTCGGGAATCGCGACCCGTCGCTTCGCCCGGCCGGACGAGACCGTCATCGACATGTCGGAGCACGCCTGTCGTGAGGCCCTGGAGGCCGCAGGGATCGGGGTCGAGCAGATCGACGTCGTGCTGCTCGCGACCGTGACGCACCCCTACCAGACCCCCGCAGCGGCGCCGATGCTGGCCGACCGCCTCGGCATCCCCTCCCCTGCCGCCTTGGACATCTCGGCGGCCTGCGCCGGGTACTGCTACGGCATCGCCCTGGCCAACGACATGATCCGCTCCGGCAGCGCCCAGCACGTGCTGGTGGTCGGGGTCGAGAAGCTCTCCGACTTCACGGACCCTCGGGACCGCGGCAGCGCGTTCATCTTCGGGGACGGCGCCGGAGCCGCCGTCGTGGGGCCATCAATGACCGCGGGCATCAGTCCCACGATCTGGGGCTCGGACGGCAAGAACTGGGACAAGATCTCCCAGCGGGAGCCCTGGACCGACCTCCGCGACGCGATGGAGAGCCCCGGGCGTGCAGACGGCATCCACTGGCCGTCCATCGGCATGCAGGGTCAGGCCGTCTTCCGCTGGGCGGTGTACTCCATGGCCCCGGTCGCCCGCCAGGCGCTGGAAGCCGCTGGAGTGAGCGCGGAGGATCTCGGCGCCTTCCTGCCACACCAGGCCAACCTGCGCATCACCAACTCGATGGTCAAGGAGCTCAAGCTGCCCGAGCACGTCGTTGTCGCCCGCGACATCGTCGAGACCGGCAACACCTCGGCCGCTTCCGTCCCGCTCGCCACTCACCAGCTCCTCAAGGACCACCCTGAGCTGAGCGGCACCCTGGCCCTCCAGCTGGGCTTCGGAGCCGGTCTGGCCTACGCAGCGCAGGTCGTGCTGCTGCCCTGAAGTTTCCCGCGGCCCGGCGGGACTCCGGGTCAGCCCATTTCAAGCGAATACTGATCGCCCAAAGACAAGGAGCAACCCGATGGCTATGAACGAGCAGGAGATCCTCGAAGGTCTCGCCGAGATCGTCAACGAAGAGACGGGCATCGAGACCGACGCCGTGCAGATGGACAAGTCCTTCACGGAGGACCTCGACATCGACTCGCTGTCGATGATGACGATCGTGGTCAACGCTGAGGACAAGTTCGGCGTGCGCATCCCGGACGAAGAGGTCAAGAACCTCACCCATGTCCGCGATGCCGTGAACTACATCAACAACAACCAGGGCTGAACCGAGACAGACTGCGGTATGCCGTGCCCGCGGCACGGCATACCGCTTCAGCCCAGACCCCCATCGTCAGCGTTGAATCATCCAAGGAGCAGCACATGCCGGCCAGCACTGAGCGTCGAGTAGTCGTTACGGGACTGGGTGCCACGACCCCGGTCGGCGGCACCGCGCACTCGACCTGGGATGCCATCCTGGCCGGGCGCTCAGGCGTCCGACCCCTGGAATACGACTGGGTGCAGCAGCACGACCTGCCCGTCACCTTCGCCGCCAGCCTGCATACCCCGGCTGCGGATGTCCTGCCCCGGGTCGAGGTCCGTCGCAACGATCCGGCCGGACAGTTCGCCCTGATCGCTGCCCGTGACGCCTGGGCCGACAGTGGTCTGACCGTTGAAGACTTCGACAGCGAGCGGCTGGGCGTGGCCATCGGGTCGGGCATCGGTGGTGTGTGGACCCTTCTCGACCAGTGGGACACCCTGCGCGAGCGCGGCCCGCGACGGGTCTTCCCCCTCGCCGTGCCGATGCTGATGCCGAACGGCCCCGCCGCAGCCGTGTCCCTGGACCTGGGCGCGCGCGCCGGAGCGCACTGCCCGGTGAGTGCCTGCGCCAGCGGAGCCGAAGGTATGGGGCTGGCCATGCAGATGATCCGTGATGGTCGGGCCGACGTCATGGTGGCCGGTGGCACGGAAGCGGCCATTCATCCCGTCACCGTCGCCGCGTTCTCGGCGATGAAGGCACTCTCCACCCGCAACGACGATCCGGCGCTGGCCTCGCGCCCCTACGACGTCAACCGTGACGGCTTCGTGATGGGCGAGGGTGCCGCGGTCATGGTGCTGGAGTCCGAGGAGCACGCCAAGGCCCGGGGCGCCACCATCTACGCCGAGCTGGCGGGCGTGGGGATGTCCTCCGATGCCTACCACATCACCGCAGGTCACCCGGAGGGCGAGGGTGCAGCACGCGCTATGCTCGAGGCCGTGGCCGACGGTGGTCTCACGGTGGAGGACATCGACCACGTCAACGCCCACGCGACGTCGACCCCGGTGGGTGACGTTGCCGAGACCAAGGCGATCCACCGAGCGTTCGGCGAGCGGGCTACCCAGATCCCCGTCACCGCGACCAAGTCGATGACCGGGCACCTGCTGGGCGCTGCCGGTGCCCTCGAAGCCGTGCTGACCGTCCTGTCCGTGCATCACCGGATGATCCCCCCCACGATCAACCTGCAGGACCAGGACCCCGAGATCGACCTGCTGGTCGTCAAGGACACCCCGCAACCCCTTCCTGATGGCGATATCGCGGCCTTGAACAACTCGTTCGGCTTCGGTGGCGCCAACGTCGCCCTCACCTTCCGGAGCGCCCGATGACCTCACGAGCCCCCAGCGAGGCTTCAGCCCAGGCCTCCTCCTCCGCGAAGACGCGAATGCCGCGCGAGGAGGACCCGCGCCATCCCACCAAGAGGCTGGCCACGTTCTTCGACGACGACACCCTGGAGCTTCTGACCGAAGTCGACGACTCCGGCTTCCTGGCCGCCACCGGCACCGTCAAGGGCACGCCGGTCGTCACCTTCGCCTCGGATCCCACGATCCAGGGCGGGGCCATGGGGGTGGCTGGTTGCACGGTGATCCTGGCCGCCTACGAGCGCGCCCTGGCCGACGAGGTGCCGGTGGTCGGTCTGTGGCACTCCGGCGGGGCCCGCTTGGCCGAGGGCGTCGTGTCGCTGCACGCCGTCGGAGAGGTCTTCGCGATCATGACCCGGGCTTCCGGAGTCATCCCCCAGATCTCCGTGGTGCTAGGGGCCGCCGCCGGGGGAGCCGCCTACGGACCCGCACTCACCGACGTGGTGGTGCTCGGCCCCGACGGCCGAGTGTTCGTCACCGGCCCCGACGTCGTGCGCTCCGTCACCGGCGAGGCCGTTGACGCACTGCGCCTCGGCGGCCCGGAGCCCCACGGCCGCCGCTCCGGCGTCGTCCACGTGGTCACCGAGACCACCGACGACGCCTACGAGCAGGGCCGTCTGCTGTGCTCGTTGCTGGCCGACCAAGGCGAGCTGGTGCTGAAGAAGGTCAAGAACCGCGATCTTGCCTCGACCTTCCCGGAGTCGGCGAAACGCGCCTACGACGTGCACCCGCTGATCACCAACGTGCTGGACAAGAACACCGACTCTGTCGAGCTGTTCCCACGCTGGGCACCGAACATCGTGACCACCCTGGGCCGCTTCGGGGGACGCACCGTGGGGGTCATCGCCAACAACCCGATGCGCCTGGGCGGTTGCCTGGACTCCATCTCCGCCGAGAAGGCCTCCCGGTTCGTGCGGATGTGTGACGCCTTCGGCGTGCCGCTGATCGTGCTGGTGGACGTGCCCGGCTACCTCCCCGGGGTCGGGCAGGAGTGGGACGGGGTCGTCCGTCGCGGCGCGAAGCTGCTGCACGCCTTCGCCGAAGCAGTGGTCCCGAGGGTGACCCTGGTGACGCGGAAAACGTACGGCGGTGCCTACATCGCTATGAACGCCCGCTCGCTCGGCGCCTCGCGCGTCTTCGCCTGGCCCACAGCCGAGATCGCCGTCATGGGCCACGTCGCCGCCATCCGCATCCTGCACCGCCGCAAGCTGGCCGAAGTGCCGGCCGAGGACCGGACTCGGGTGGAGAACGAGATCGCCGCGGAGCACGCCGTGCTGACCGGCGGCTTGGCACGCGCCGTGGAGATCGGCGTGATCGACGAGGTCGTCGACCCGAAGAAGACCCGGACCGCCCTGGCTCAGGCAATTCTGGATGCCCCACAGCGTC
>JBARVW010000100.1:0-12843 GCA_049646465.1 Ornithinimicrobium sp. | reverse complement strand
TTTCGGCGCTCTTCGGAGCCCTGCGTCTCACCGACCGGGTGCCGGCCTACCGGCTCTCGATGGCGGTGAACCTTCCGGGAGTGGGACCGCTGGCGGCCCATTGGCGGCGGCCCCTGAGTGCGTCGATGGATGCCGTCGTCGGCACAGGGCTGATCATCGACTGCCGCTCCAGCACCTATGCCGCCGCGTGGGTGCCCGCGACCCACTCACCGCCAGCGTCGCGCTGGGTCCAGATCCACGTCCCCGGCGCGACACATATGGCCAAGCAAACCCGGGGTCTGGTAGCTCGGGCCCTGTGCCAGAGCGCAACGGACCCTCGGTCGCCGGCCGGCCTGGTCGATGTGCTGGAGCCACACTTCGACGTCTCCCTCCAACCGCCCGCTCGGGCGGGCAGGCCGTGGATCCTGTCGGTGCATCCTCACCACGCGTGGAGACGAGGGCCCTCACCCAGGTGAGCGCGCAGCGACCTCCCCTACACCTGGCCACGCGCTGGGCTTCGCCACCGTCTGCCGGAACAGGTCCCGCTAGAGCGTGGAGACACGATCCAAGGCAGAGTGGACGTCACCCACGAGGTCGTCGGTGTCCTCGATCCCGACCGACAGTCGGATGATGTTGTCCGGGACCTCGAGCTCGGTGCCGCGCACCGAGGCGTGGGTCATCTGAGCCGGGTAGTTCACCAAGGACTCGACTCCTCCGAGGGACTCCGCGAGCTGGAAGACCGAGGTCGACTCCGCGAAGGCGTGGGCTGCCGGTGCCCCACCCCGTAGGGCCAAGGACACCATCCCGCTGAAACGCTTCATCTGACGGGCTGCCACCTCGTGCCCCGGGTGGTCCACCAAGCCCGGGTAGAAGACGGTCTCGACGGATGGATGTCCCACCAGGGACTGCGCGACCGCCTCCGCGTTGCTGCTGTGCTGGGCCATCCGGATGGCCAGGGTCTTGATGCCCCGGATCGTTAAGAACACCTCCCACGGAGCGGAGACCGCCCCGGCGGCATACTGGATGAAACCCACCTGTTCGGCGATCCGGTCATCGCTCGTGGCGACAAGTCCGCCCAGCACATCTGAGTGACCACCGAGATACTTCGTGGCCGAGTGCACGACCAGGTCGGCACCGAGGGCCAGCGGCTGCTGCAGAGCGGGGGTGGCGAAAGTGTTGTCCACCACCACGACGCAGTCATGGGCGTGACCGATCTCGGCAACCTTCTCGATGTCGGTGATCTTCATCATCGGGTTGCTGGGCGTCTCCACCCACAGCATGCGCGTCTCGGGGCGTATGGCGGCACGCACCGCCTCCACGTCACTCATGTCCGCGGTGCTCAGCTGCACCCCCCAGGCGGCCAGGATCTGGTTGGCCAACCGGTGCGTCCCACCGTAGACGTCATTGCCCATCAGCACGTGGTCACCCGGTCGCAGCAAGCCGCGCAGCACCGCGTCCTCAGCAGCCAGCCCCGAGGCGAACGACAAGCCGTGGGTCCCACCCTCCAGATCCGCGATCAGCTCCTGAAGCGCATCACGGGTCGGGTTGGTCCCGCGGGTGTACTCGTAACCGTTGCGCAGCCCGCCGACGTGCGTCTGCACGAAGGTCGAGGTTTGGTAGACCGGTGGGATCACGGCCCCCGTGGTGGGGTCGAAAGCTTGTCCGGCGTGGATGGCGCGCGTCGCGAATCCGGTCATCAGTGAATCACTCCGAGAGAAAGGTCAGCAGGTCAGGGCGGGTCAGGACGGCTAGCGGCTTGCCGTCCTGCGTCACCAACAACGCATCGCAGTCGGCGAATGCTTCCCGAGCCGCGTGCACCGAGTCGCCCACACCGATCAGCGGCATGCGCTCACCGATGACCAGGGAGACGGCGTCGTTCATATGCACGTCGCCGCGGAACACCGCATCCAGCAGCTCTTTCTCGTTGACAGCACCGACGACTTCGCCCATGACGACCGGGGGCTCAGCGCCGAGCACCACCAGCTGGGAAACGGCATACTCCGACATCATCGCGATGGCGTCCCGCACGGTGTCACTGGGATGGGCGTGCACGAGGGCGGGGACATCGCCGCTCTTGCTGCTGATCACATCCCGAACGGTGGCCTCCTCGGTGTCGGGCAGGAACCCGTAGCTGCGCATCCACCGGTCGTTGAAGATCTTCGCGAGATAGCCGCGGCCGCTGTCGGGGAGGATCACCACGACGACATCGTCCGGCCCGAGCTCGCGCGCGGCGCGCAGCGCAGCGACCACCGCCATCCCGCAGGATCCACCGACCAGCAGTCCTTCCTCGCGCGCCAGACGGCGGGTCATGGCGAAGGCATCGGCGTCAGAGACGGCGATGATCTCGTCCGGCACGGACGGGTCATAGGCGCCCGGCCAGATATCCTCCCCGACCCCCTCGACCAGGTAGGGCCGACCGCTCCCGCCGGAGTACACCGAGCCTTCCGGATCGGCACCGATGATCCGGACCGGGGCGGATCGCCCTTCTCGCACTGCCGCGTCGCTGACCTCTTTGAGATACCGGCCCGTGCCGGAGATGGTCCCGCCGGTGCCCACGCCGGCCACCAGATGAGTGATCTGACCCTCGGTATCGGACCAGATCTCAGGACCGGTGGTCTCGTAGTGGCTCAGCGGCCCGTTCAGGTTCTCGTACTGGTTGGGCTTGTAGCCCCCGGGCGTCTCGGCCGCCAGCCGGTCGCTCACGCTGTAGTAGCTGTCCGGATGGTCCGGGGCCACCGAGGTGGGTGTCACCACGACCTGGGCACCGTAGGCCTTGAGCACGTTCTGCTTGTCGAGTCCGACCTTGTCCGGGCAGACGAAGATGCATTGATATCCGCGCTGTTGCGCGACCATGGCCAACCCGACTCCGGTGTTGCCGCTGGTCGGCTCGATGATGGTGCCGCCGGGCTTGAGGAGCCCTTGCTCCTCGGCAGCATCGATCATCTTCGTCGCGATACGGTCTTTGATGGACCCACCCGGATTCAGGTACTCGATCTTGGCGAGCACGGTCGCCTGGATGCCGTCGGTGACGCGGTTGAGCTTGACCAGCGGGGTGTTGCCCACGATGTCGATGATGGATTCTGCGTAGCGCATGCGTTTCAGTCCTTGGAAGCGATGAGGGTCAGGGTCAACGGGAGGCGTTCGTCCCAGGGCGGCGGAAGGACGAAGCAGACGCCGCGATCTCCCTGGGGCCGTGGCACCATCTCGGGGAGAGCCTGCCAGTCCAGCGAGCGGCCCTCGTCGATGAAGCGCAGCCGAAGCCCCGCGTCCAACAGCGCCTGCACCGTCTCGGAGACCGGGTGCGGCCATTCGTAGTTGCGGGTGTGCCGGATCGCCGTCGGGTCGCCATCGGTGTAGGTCGAGGCGTTCTCGAAGGTCTGCGCGCGTCCGCTGGCGAAGTATCGGGTCCGCAGGGTGAACGGGGTCTGCCCCATGTCGTCCACGGTGTGCAGCATGGGGTGGGAGTCTCGGAAGTAGAACACCCCACCGGGTCGCAGGATCTGGGCGATGTTGCGGGCCCAGGCGTTCAGGTCGGGGAGCCAACAGATCGTGCCGACCGAGGTGTAGACGACGTCGGCCTGCCCGCCCACAGCGGCGGCCGCCTGCATCACGTCGGACTCGACGTACCGGATGTCGTGCCCCGCGTCGCCGGCGAGTCGGCGGGCGATCGAGAGGCTGGCAGCAGAGAAGTCGACACCGGTGACGCGGGCGCCGCTCCGTGACAGAGACAGGGTGTCGGTCCCGATATGGCACTGCAGGTGCACCACGTCGAGCCCGCTCAGGGACCCGGCCGGCAGGAACCGGCTCAGGACGGGCAGGTCGGCGGTGACCACATCCGAGAGGCGCTCGGAGTCCGCCGCCAAGGCGGCGAGGTCGTAGTGCTCACTGGCACCGTGCACGACCGCGCGGTCGTCCCAGTTGGCGCGGTTGGCTCGCAGAGCCTCCTCGACCTCTACATCAACCTCGCTGATGGGGCCGAAGTCCGGAGTGTGATCGGTGACCTCCTTGCCACCCATCCCCTAGCCGACCTCGTCGATGTCGCGGAGGTGATGGGTGTCGTTGACGAAGGACACCGACACGCCGCCGTCGGGCCAGACCTCGATCGCCGTCAACGAACAGGGGGCCGTGGCTATGGACCAGATGCGCTCGTGGTCGATGCCCAGGATGTGCGCCAGGACGCACATGAGCGGCTTGCGGTGACTAGCGATCACGACCGTCCCGCCAACTTCGATCGCTCGGGCCCAGGCCTGGGTGACTCGCTGGGCCAACTCTCGGTGGCTCTCCCCACCGGGTCGGGCGTAGTCGGCGTCGGCACGGAGCAACCGCAAGTCGTCGTATGCCGACTCGGCCAGGTCCCGCATCGACCTACCGTCCCAGTCGCCGAAGCCCTGCTCGTCCCAGTCCGCGTCGACCTCAGCGTGCACGCCCAGCGCGTCGGCGATGGCAGCACCGGTCTGCCGGGCCCGCCGAAGGGAGGAGGTGATGACGGTGACTGACCGGGCCGGGGAGTCGTCCACGGTGTCCCCTTCGCCCTCGCCCGGGGTGTCGACCGTGTCGATGTACCGGCTCACCGCCCCCGCGGCGGCCTGGGCCTGGGCCCGTCCGCGCTCGTGCAGGTCGGGGTCGGACCCACCGCGACCGTCCAGCTTGCTGGCCAGCGTGAAGTCCGTGACGCCGTGCCGGACCAACACCATCCGCACTGGCTGACCCATCGAAGGCGGGCCCGTGCGCATGGCCCGCGCAGCAACGGTGTCCGACGTCCGCACGTCCCCGAAAGCCGGCGCGTGGCCCGTGCCCTCCCCGTCTGCCGCCGGGTCAGCACCAGCCGGTGCGTCGCGATGGACGTGCTCCCCGTCCATCCCCTGGTTGGACAACGCATCCGCCGCACCGTTGCGGGCTCGCGGGATCCACTCGTAGGCCACCGTCCCACCGGCCCACTCAATCTGGCGAGCAAGGTCACGGGCCTCCATGGCAAGGCGTCGCATATCGGCGTGTTTGATCTTCCACCGGCCGGCCATCTGCTCCACGACCAGCTTGGAGTCCATCAGCACCTGGACGTCGGCGTCGCCCTCCAACGACAGGTCGAGGACGGCCTGCAACCCCGCGATCAGGCCCGAGTACTCGGCGACGTTGTTGGACTCCTTGCCCAACGGTGCCGCCCGCTGAGCCAGCAACACCCCGGACTCAGGATCCCGGACCAGCGCCCCGTACCCCGCCACCCCCGGATTGCCTCGCGATCCTCCATCGGCCTCGATCACCAGCCTTCTCCGCATACTCAGAGCCCGGACTCCTCGGTGCGCACCAGGATGCGACCGCACTCCTCACAGCGCAGCACCTCGTCGTCGGCGGCCTCCCGGATCCGGCTGAGGTCGGTGTTGTGTAGCTCCATGTTGCACCCGTTGCACCGTCGGGCCACCAGCGGAGCGGCCCCGGAGCCACTGCGAGCGCGGATCTTGTCGTAGAGCGCGAGCAGGTCATTGCCGACCAGTTCCACCACGGGGGCGCGAGCCGCCACGACGCGCTCACGCTCCATCGCGATATCCGCCTGCTTGTCGTCCCGCTGCGAGGTGACGAGCTCCACCTGCTCGGTGATCTCGGCTTCCTGCTGTCGCGCCCGGCCCACGGCCTGCTCGGCGCTCTCGGCTCGCTCCATCACCTCGAGCTCCTCGTCCTCGAGGATGGCCTGACGGCGAGCCAACGACTGGAGCTCGTGCTGGATGCCTTGAAGGTCTTTGGCGCTGCCCACGCCGACGTCCAGCCGCGCCTGGTCACGGGCCACCCGATCCCGGACCAGTTGCACGTCAGCATCGGCCTTGCGAAGCTCGCGTTGCACGTCCTCGTGGGCCGTGACCGTGCGTACGACCTCGGACTGCGCTACCTCCTGCTGCTCGCTCAGCTCGCGCAGGCGAGTGTGCTCGGGCAAGGTGGTCCGCCGGTGGTCCAGCTGGGCCAGGGTGGTGTCCAGGACCTGCACTTCCAACAGGGCACGCTGCCTGCTCGGGTCTGCCTTCACGCGATACCTCTTAGCTGATCGGGGTGGCTGCGTCGTCTCCGGTGCCGACCACGAAGTCCCACGGGTCGGTGCACACGGTCGAGATGTCGATGTCCAACCTAGCCCCCGCCTCCCCCAACCCCATGGTCAGTTGCCGGGCCAGCACCGGCAGCCAGACGGCTTCGCTGGCGTAGTGGCCTGCATCGACGAG
Source organism: Ornithinimicrobium sp. (assembly GCA_049646465.1). Classification (GTDB taxonomy): domain Bacteria; phylum Actinomycetota; class Actinomycetes; order Actinomycetales; family Dermatophilaceae; genus Ornithinicoccus. The sequence continues at coordinate 6,661 of JBARVW010000100.1, read as the reverse complement.
GTACGGGGTACCAGCACCCAGCGTTGCCTGCTCGCGAGCCTCGGAGGCGGGATGGTGTCGCAGGTCGGCGGTGACGTAGACGTCGGCCCCACTGTCGACGACCGCCCCGAACGCACCGTCACCTGCGCCACCCAGGACCGCGACGCGCTGCACTATGGCCTCGGCGGCACCGCTGACCCGCACACCGACGGCCGTGGGGGGGAGCACCCGTCCAAGCCGCGTGGCGAAGCTGCGCAGCGAGGTTGGCTCGCGAAGATCTCCCACGCGGCCGAGCTCCTGCCCTTCTTCGATGGTCAGCGCCGTCGTCTCGGTCAAGCCACACGCGTCCGCCAGGGCATGCCCGACCCCCGACTCGGCCACGTCGGCGTTGGTGTGCGCGCAATAGAGCGCAATGTCGCCCAGGATGAGCCGCTGCAGGGCGCTGCCCTTGGAGGTGGCGACGGAGGCCGAGTGGATGCCCCGCAACAGCAACGGGTGGTGGGTGATGATCAGGTCGTAGCCATGCTCTTGCGCCTGGGAGATGACCTGGGCCGTGGGATCGACCGCCAGCAGGATCCGGTGCACCGGCTGCTCGGGGTCTCCGGTGACCAACCCCACGTGATCCCAGGACTGCGCCGTCTGCGGTGGGTAGAGCCGCTCCAGAACGGCCACGACATCGCGCAGCGGCACGGAGGTGAAGGGGTCTTGCACGTGGGCCCGGCCGGGCTCGAACCGACGACAACCGCGGTGTAAACGCGGTGCTCTACCAACTGAGCTACAGGCCCTCTAGCGCCGCACGGGTGAAGCGACTAACGAGGTACGACCGACAAGTCTGTCACGGCAGCGTTCAGGACACCGACGTCTCGTTGCTCTCCAGGACCGTGGATAAGGGACCAGCGCACCGTCATGGACGGATCGACCAGGAAGGTGCCGCGGAGGGCCATACCGGCCTCCTCGAAGAACGCACCGTAACTCTGCGCGACCTTCCCGTGTGGCCAGAAGTCCGATAGCAGTGGGAAACGATAACCCTCGATCGAGGCCCAGGACTTCAGTGACGGTGACGCGTCGCAGGAGATACCCACCACCTGGACCGAATCATTGACGAACCGGTCGATGTTGAGCTGAATTTCCAACAGTTCCCCGGTGCAGATCCCAGAGAAAGCGAACGGGAAAAACACCAACAGTGCGTGTTTGTCGGCCGTCATCTCGGACAGCGTGTGCTCTGCGCCGTACTGGTCGCGCAACGTGAAGTCTGGGGCAGGCGAGCCCACGGCGGGGCTATTTGCTCCCAGGGACGTCTGAGTCACTTGCGGCCGACAAGCCGTTGAGCGTGCCATTCGGGGCTCAACGGGACGGCCCCCGTCGCCGTCAACCCGGACGTGGTGCACGCCTCGGCCACATCATGGGCCTCAACCCGGTCGGAGCGCTTGCGACCAGGAGTGACCAACGCGATGAAACCGCCCTCTTCAAGCATCGTGAGCGCGTCGACGAGCTCATCCGTCAGGTCTCCTTCGCCGTCGCGCCACCAGAGAAGAACCGCGTCCACTACCCCGTCGTACGCCTCGTCCTCGAGAGGGGATCCCACTGCGGCTTCGACCACCTGCCGGAAATCGCCGTCAACGTCGTCGTCGTAACCGAACTCGATGACAATCTGTCCGGCTTTGAAACCCAACTTGTCAACGGTTGCGACGACAGAACTGTTATCGGTGCCTGCCACGTGCTCGATCCTCCCTCTCCTCGTTCAAGCCGCTATACCTCAACGGTGCTTATGGGCACTGGGCTTGCGGTCAACCTCGCCATAGTCTGATGCATCATCCGCCGGTCAGCGACCTTGCGAAGTGATAAGGCTATCGGAGTCCGCCCGGATGCGGTCGCTGCGGGCTTGCTGCCTGGCCTGAGCGCGCGTGGCAGACTGGGTAGGCCCTGCTCAACAGCGACAGAGAGGTGTGACGTGGCGAGCGACACACAAGGCCCCGGTCCCATCCTGAACGGCATCCCGAGCCAGATCCCCGATTCGGATCCGGACGAGACCCAGGAATGGCTGGACTCCCTCGATGGAGCAATCGAGGAGGGGGGGCGCGAGCGCGCTCGCTATCTGATGCTCAAGATGCTGGAACGAGCGCGGGGCAGCCACGTCGGCATACCGTCGCTGACCACGACCGACTACATCAACACCATCAGCCCGGCCGCCGAGCCCGACTTCCCCGGCGACGAGGACATGGAACGGCAGTATCGCGGCTGGATTCGATGGAACGCCGCGGTCATGGTCCACCGGGCCCAGCACCCGGACGTCTCGGTGGGTGGTCACATTTCCAGCTACGCCTCGGCCGCGACCCTGTACGAAGTGGGCTTCAACCACTTCTGGCGAGGTCGGGACCATGAGGGTGGCGGCGACCAGATCTTCTTCCAGGGTCACGCCTCCCCCGGTGTCTACGCCCGGGCCTTCCTTGAAGGTCGCCTGGACGAGGACGACCTGAACGGGTTCCGCCAAGAGCACTCGCACGTGGTCGACGGGGAGGTCCGAGCGCTGCCCTCCTATCCCCACCCGCGCAGCCTGCCCTCCTTCTGGCAATTCCCCACCGTCTCCATGGGCATCGGCCCGATGAACGCCATCTACCAGGCTCAGTTCAACAAATACCTGCAGAACCGGGGCTTGAAGGACACCAGTCAGCAGCACGTCTGGGCGTTCCTGGGGGACGGCGAGATGGACGAGCCGGAGTCCCGCGGTCTGCTCCAGGTGGCCGCCAACGACGAGCTGGACAACCTCACCTTCGTCGTCAACTGCAACCTGCAGCGACTCGACGGTCCGGTGCGAGGTAACGGCAAGATCGTCCAGGAGCTTGAGGCCTACTTCCGCGGAGCCGGGTGGAACGTCATCAAGGTGCTGTGGGGACGCGGCTGGGACCCGTTGATCGAGGGCGACGAGTCCGGTGCGTTGCTCAACCTGATGAACACCACCAGCGACGGAGACTTCCAGACCTTCCGCGCCAACGATGGTGCCTACATCCGCGACGAGTTCTTCGGGCGTGACCCCAAGACCAAGGAGATGCTCTCGGACTGGTCCGACGAGGACATCTGGTGGAAGCTCAAGCGCGGTGGTCACGACTACCGCAAGATGTATGCCGCCTACGCGGCCGCCATGAATCACTCGGGCCAGCCGACGGTGATCCTGGCGCACACCATCAAGGGCTACAGTCTCGGCTCGCACTTCGCCGGTCGCAACGCGACGCACCAGATGAAGAAGATGAAGCTGGACGACCTCAAGGCCTTCCGCGACAACCTGAAGATCCCGATCACGGACGAGCAGCTCGAAGCTGACCCGTGGGCGCCGCCGTACTACCACCCCGGCGACGACAACGAGGCCATCGCCTACATGAAGAAGAAGCGCGAGGACCTCGGGGGGCACATCCCCGGACGTCGGCCCGACGCCGGGGAGAAGCTCAAGCTCCCGGACGAGAAGCTCTACGCCGTGGCCAAGAAGGGCTCCGGCAAGCAGCAGGTCGCCACCACGATGGCCTTCGTGCGCATCTTCAAAGACCTCATGCGCGACAAAGAGTTCGGCAAGCACATGGTCCCGATCATCCCGGACGAGGCCCGCACCTTCGGGATGGACAGCTTCTTCCCGACGGCCAAGATCTACAACGTCCACGGGCAGAACTACACCTCCGTCGACGCCGACCTGATGCTGGCCTACAAGGAGTCGACCTCCGGGCAGATCCTGCACGTCGGGATCAACGAGGCAGGGTCTGTGGCTGCATTGACGGCCGCCGGCTCCTCGTACGACACGCACGGCGTCCCGATGGTGCCGTTCTACGTCTTCTACTCGATGTTCGGATTCCAACGCACGGGTGACGGCATCTGGGCGGCCACCGACCAGATGGCCCGCGGCTTCATGATCGCGGCCACGGCTGGGCGCACCACGTTGACGGGTGAGGGCCTGCAGCACGCTGACGGCCACTCGCTCCTGCTCGCCTCGACCAACCCCGCGGTCATCTCCTACGACCCGGCCTACGGCTACGAGATCGCTCACATCATGCACGACGGGCTGCGGCGCATGTATGGCGAGGAGCCGGAGAACGTGCTCTACAACCTGACCGTCTACAACGAGCCGATGGTGCAGCCGAAGGAGCCTGACGACGTCGATGTCGAGGGCATTCTCAAGGGCATGCACCGCATCTCCACCGGCGGCGAAGATGGCCCCAAGGTGCGGTTGCTGGCCTCCGGAGTCGGTGTGCCGTGGGCGTTGAACGCCCAGGAGCTGCTGGCCAACGACTGGGGCGTCAGCGCCGAGGTCTGGTCCGTGACGTCCTGGACGGAGCTGCGCCGAGAGGCGATGCGCTGCGACGACGAGGCGTTCGGCACCACCGGAGAACGTGCGATCCCCTACCTCACTCGCCGGCTTTCCGAAGGGGAAGGTCCAGTCATCGCCACCAGCGACTGGATGCGACAGGTGCAGGACCAGATCGCTCCATGGGTGCCCGAGGACTACTTCGCGCTGGGCGCGGACGGCTTCGGCTTCTCCGACACTCGGGCAGCCGCTCGACGCTTCTTCCACATCGACGGACCGTCGATGGCGGTCAAGGCTCTGCAGATGCTGGCCGACCGGGGGGAGATCGAGGGCGAGAAGGTCACCGAAGCGGCCGAGAAGTATCGGATCAACGACGTCACAGCCGGTACCTCCGGCACGGCGGGCGGCGACGCCTAAACACACCCTTCGACCTGCACACCGCGCGGGTGTTCTCGTCGTTCGTGCGCTCCATCGTGGGGCCCTGTGCTGCCGGATAGGGCAGCGCGCAACCCACGTTGCAGCGGACGACGGCGGGGCAGCGGGGGCTAGGACTGTGCTCCGTTTCGGGCGGCCACGCCGATGTCCGCATGGTCGGTGAAGAACCCGTCGACGCCGGCCGCCAGATGCCTCTCGATCTCGGTCCGGAGGTCGCCGTGACCAGCTGGGTCCTGGCCGTTGCGCAGACTCCTGGGGAGGAACTGGTTCTCCGCCCGGAACGTGTAGGGGTGGACGAAGAGCCCCGCGTCGTGCGCGGCCTCCACCAGAGCGGTGGGGCCGCCGAGGTCACCGTCGGCCGTGAGGGCGATGACCGAGGACTTGTCGGGTCCGATGCCATCGGCGTCCACAGCCCACGCCGTGAGTTCAGTCTCGCTCCAGGAATGCCCACGGGTTATCAGCTGCAGTAGCGGCGACTCCACGGCGCAGCGCTGGCGCAGGTGATTCAGCGAGTGCGACTCGAAGCACTGGATATAGACGGGGATGTCGGGCCCCACCAGATGATGAGCGGCAAGGTCCCGGACGATCATCTCTTCGGGGGCATGACCCTGTCGACGCAGATGCGAGGGGTGCTTGAGCTCGGGGTACACGATGATCTGGCGTCCCAGCTCCCTGGACAGAGCGTCCCGAAGCTTCAGGATCTCGGCGAAGGTCGGGATGCCCCACACCCTGTTGCTGGCGGTGTTCCCCGGCCGGACATCGGGAAGGCGCTCCACGGCTCGTAGGGTCCGCAGCTCGGTCAGCGTGAGGTCTTCGGCGAACCAGCCTCGCGCCAACCGACCGTCCACCTCCTTGGTCGTCTCGAGATCAGCGAACTCAGGCCGTTCGGCGACGTCGGTCGTCCCGGAGATCTCGTTCTCGTGGCGGGCCACCAGAACGCCGTCACGCGTGGCCACGAGGTCGGGCTCCACGCAGTCCGCACCCATCCGCGCTGCGAGCGCGTAGGCCGCCAGCGTGTGCTCGGGCCGATAGCCGCTGGCTCCCCGATGGGCAATGACCAGGGGACGAGAGCCGCGACGTCGCTGAGGGGGCATGGGCCCATCTCACCATCGGGTGGGAGTCGCCGAGCGATTAGTGTGGCCCGGTGGTCAGCGAGCAGCCCAGGGACGTCTCGGCACGACATACCGGAGCGGTCGCCACGGCCGCGGCCCGGGCCATGGAGCGCGACCTCGAGTGGTTCCGTGACCTGTCCGCCGAGGACCGTTCCTGGGTCTCCCTGGTGGCCCAAGCAGGTATCGGCGCCTTCCTGGCCTGGTATCGCAGCGGGGAGAACCCGAAGACGATCACCGCTGACATCTTCGGAACGGCGCCCCGTGAGCTCGCCCAGAAGATCACCTTGCGTCAGACCCTGGACCTGGTCCGGACCACCGTGGACGTCGTTGAAGACCACATCCCCACCTTGGCCGTCGACGGCGACGAGTCGGCGTTGCGCGAAGGGGTGCTGAGGTACTCGCGCGAAGTCGCCTTCGCCACCGCCCAGATCTACGCCTCGGCGGCCGAGTCACGCGGAGCCTGGGACGCCAGGCTCGAGGCGCTGGTGGTCCACGCCATCGTGCGCGGCGAAGCCGACGAGACGTTCCGCAGCAGAGTCACCGAGCTCGGTTGGTCCGACGTGACGCAGGTGGCAGTCGTGGTCGGCTCAGCGCCGGAGCACGCCGAGCCCGCAGACTCCGCCGGGATCACCGGATCTCTGCGCGAGGCCGCCCACCGCATCAACCTCGACGCCCTCACCGCCGTCCAGGGGCGCCGGTTGGTCTGCGTCCTGGGCCGGACGGCCGACCCCTTGTCGGACGGGGCCAAACTCTCCCCCCACTTCGGCCCGGGCCCGATCGTCGTCGGCCCGCAGGTGCCCCACCTGTACGCCGCGGGCCGTTCGGCCCGGGCCGCGCTGTCCGGGGC
>JBARVW010000099.1:0-21722 GCA_049646465.1 Ornithinimicrobium sp. | reverse complement strand
GTTACGGCTTCGCACGCCGGGCTCTAGGGCCGCTGGGCGGATACGCCACGGGCGTCGCCGTGCTGATTGAGTACGCCGTGGCACCCGCCGCTATCGCGGTGTTCATCGGCGGCTACATCGAGGCCCTGGGGCTGTTCGGGATCACCGACGGATGGTGGATCTATCTGGCGGCCTACGTCATCTTCGTCGGGGTCCACCTCTACGGGGTCGGTGAGGCCCTGAAGTTGATGTTTGGCATCACGGCCATCGCGGTCGCCGCATTGGTCGCCACCATCGTTGGACTGATCCCCAAGTTCGAGGCCGCCAACCTGACCAACATCGAAGCCGATGGCTCGGCCATGTCCAGCGCCCTGTTGCCGTTCGGCATCACCGGCGTCCTGGCCGCACTGGTCTACGGCATCTGGTTCTTCCTCGCGGTCGAAGGTGTCCCGTTGGCCGCTGAGGAGACCGGTGACCCGAAGAAGGACATGCCTCGCGGCATCCTCGTCGCGATGCTCCTGCTGCTGATCTTTGCGGCCTTCATGTTGGTGTTGGTGCCCGGTGCCGGGGGCGCGGCCGAGATGGGTGAGTCCACCAACCCCCTGCCTGAGGCCCTCCGGACGGCCTACGGCGACAACTCGGCGCTGGCCGACTTCGTCAACTACGCGGGCCTGGCCGGACTGGTGGCCAGCTTCTTCTCCATCATCTACGCCTACTCCCGCCAGCTCTTCGCTCTCTCCCGAGCGGGTTACCTTCCTCGGGTGCTGTCGCTGACCGGCGGTCGTAAGACCCCCTACGTGGCCTTGATCGTGCCGGGCACCATCGGCTTCCTGCTGGCGGCGATCCTTCAAAACGGAGCGATCCTCATCAACATCGCGGTGTTCGGAGCCACGGTGTCCTACGTGCTGCTGAACCTCTCGCACATCATGCTGCGCCGCAACGAGCCCGACCTCGAGCGCGGCTACCGCACGCCCGGTGGCGTGGTGACGACCGGGGTGGCCCTGGTGCTCAGCGTGATCGCCGTCATCGCGACCTTCTTCGTCGACCAGCTGGCCGCCGGCATCACGGCCGCCGTGTTCCTCGCCTTCCTGGCCTACTTTCAGTTCTACAGCCGTCACCACGTGGTGGCCAACGCCCCGGAGGAAGAGTTCTCCAGCATCGACGACGCCGAGTCCGAACTGCGCTGAGCGCCCCACCCCCTCCACCTCCCACGCAGCACCCACGTCAGGAGCGCGACGATGTCCGAGCCAGGAACCCACCCCCGCAACCCCCGCATGATGTCCGTCGACCAGCTACGCGCAGCGGTGGAGTCCGGTGAGGTCGACACCGTGATCGTCGCCTTCACCGATATGCAGGGCAGGTTGGCCGGCAAGTACCTGCACGCCAGCTACTTCGTCGACGAGGCGCTCGGGCACGGGGTCGAGGGCTGCAACTACCTGCTCGCTGTCGACGTCGAGCTCAACACTGTCGAGGGCTACGACATCTCCTCCTGGGAGGCTGGCTACGGCGACATGGTCTTCGACCTCGACTTCGACACCATCCGCTGGGTTCCCTGGCTGGAGTCGACGGTGATGATCCAGTGCGACCTGACCCAGACCGACGGGTCGCCGGTGCCGATGTCCCCGCGGACCATGCTGGCCGCTCAGATCGAGCGGGCCGCCGAGCACGGGTGGAAGGCCGTCGCCGGGACCGAGCTGGAGTTCGTGGTCTACAACGACACCTACGAAGAGGCCTGGGCAAGTGGGTACCGCAACCTGCACCCGGCCAACCAGTACAACATCGACTACTCGGTGGTCGGCTCTGCGAGAGTCGAGCCGTTGGTCCGTCGCATCCGCAACGACATGTATGCCGCCGGCATGGTGGTCGAGTCGGCCAAGGGCGAGTGCAACTTCGGCCAGCACGAGATCGGCTTCCTCTTCGACGACGTGATGGCCACCGCAGACAACCACAGCGTCTACAAGAGCGGCGCGAAGATGATCGCGTCAAACTTCGGCAAGTCACTCACCTTCATGGCCAAGCCCAACGACCGCGAGGGCAACTCCTGCCACATCCACCTGTCTCTGCGGGGCCAGGACGACTCCACCATCTTCTGGGACAAGGAGTCCGGGCAGCGGACCAAGATCTACGACCAGTTCATCGCCGGCGTACTGACGACGCTGCGTGAGTTCACTTTGTTCTACGCGCCCAATATCAACTCCTACAAGCGGTTCGCCCACGGGTCGTTCGCCCCGACGGCAGTGGCCTGGGGTATGGACAACCGGACTTGCTCGGTGCGTATTGTCGGCGAAGGCGGCAGCGCCCGGATGGAGAACCGGGTGCCCGGCGGAGATGCCAACCCCTATCTCGCGCTGGCAGCCATGATGGCGGCCGGCTTGTACGGCATCGAGAACGAGCTGAAACTGGAGGAAATGACCACCGGCAACGCCTACGACGCGGACAAGCCCAAGGTGCCGCACACCTTGCGCGAGGCGCGGGACCTGCTGGAGCAGTCGACCATCGCTCGGGAGGTCTTCGGCGAAGAGGTCGTGAAGCACTACGTGCACAACGCCGACGTCGAGCTCTCGGCCTTCGACGCTGCGGTCACCGACTGGGAGTTGCGCCGCGGATTCGAGCGCCTGTGAGCACGGCGCAGGTCCTGAACCCTGCGACCGAGGAGGTCATCGCCACGCTGGACCTGCACGATGAGCGGTCCACCGACCAAGCGATCGCCCGCTCGCTGCGTGCGCAACGTTCGTGGTGCGCCGTCTCGGCGGCTGATCGCTCCCGACTGCTGCGACGGTTCGCCGACGTCGTCGACACCCACAGCGAAGAGCTGGCGCAGTTGGAGGTCAGCAACGCCGGACACACCATCGGCAACGCCCGCTGGGAGGCGGGCAACGTGCGGGACGTCCTGCACTACTACTCCGGCGCTCCGGAGCGCCACCTCGGCCAACAGATCCCGGTGAGCGGCGGGATGGTGGCCACCTTCCACGAACCGATCGGCGTCGTCGGCGTCATCGTCCCCTGGAACTTCCCTATGCCGATCGCAGGCTGGGCCATCGGCCCGGCGTTGGCGGCGGGCAACAGCGTGGTGCTCAAGCCGGCCGAACTCACGCCCTTGACGGCGCTGCGTCTGGCCGAGCTGGCGCTCGAGGCCGGCATCCCCGAGGGCGTCCTGCAGGTGCTCCCCGGCAAGGGGTCCGTCGTCGGCGCACGCTTCGTCACCCACCCCGACGTCCGCAAGGTGGTGTTCACCGGATCCACGCAGGTGGGGCGCTCGATCATGGCCGACTGCGCAGCCCAGGTGAAACGCGTCACCCTGGAGCTCGGAGGTAAGAACGCCAACATCGTCTTCGCCGACGCGGACCTGGCGGCAGCGGCGGCGGCCGCGCCCGGCGGAGCCTTCGACAACGCCGGCCAGGACTGCTGTGCCCGGTCCCGGCTCTTGGTCCAGGCCGACGTCCTCGACGACTTCACCGCTGAGCTGGCCCGCGCCGTCGAAGCGGTCGTCGTGGATGACCCGCATCGCGAGGATGTGCTGATGGGGCCGCTGATCTCCGCGCCGCACCGCGCCTCCGTCGCTTCCTACGTCGAGGGCGGGGACGTGCTCGCCACGGCTCCGAGCCCCAGCGGGCCGGGATTCTGGTCGTCCCCAACGGTGCTGCGGGCCCACAGTGAGCAGGACCGCAGCTTCACCGATGAGATCTTCGGTCCGGTGATCACCGTGTTGCCGTTCACCGACGAAGCGGACGCCCTGCGCATCGCCAACGACACTGCATATGGCCTCGCCGGGTCGATCTGGACGCGTGACCTCGGCCGGGCCCTACGCGTCAGCCGCGGCCTGCAGGCGGGCAACATCTCGGTCAACTCCCACGCCTCGGTGCGCTACAGCACCCCGTTCGGTGGCTTCAAGCAGTCCGGCTTGGGCCGTGAGCTCGGACCTGATGCACTGGATGCCTTCAGCGAGGTCAAGACGGTCTTCTTCGCATCGAGCTAGAGACCGAGACATGACCGGTCTCTGAGCGAGCTTCATCTCCACTCTTCACCCCAACAGAAAGGCCCTTCCTGTGTCCGTCAACGCTCCCAACCTTCGTCTGACCGATCGCGTCGCCGTCGTCACCGGCGGTGCCAGCGGTATCGGTCTGGCCAGTGCCCAGCGTATGGCTGACGAGGGGGCCAAGGTTGTGATCGGCGACGTCTGCTCCCCCGAGGTGGGCGAGCAGGTGGCCAAGGACCTCGGCGGCCTCTTCGTGCAGACCGACGTCGCCGACAAAGGGCAGGTCGCGGCCCTCTTCGCGGCCGCGCACGAGACCTACGGGTCGATCGATGTCGCCTTCAACAACGCTGGCATCAACCCACCAGCGGACCAGTCGATCCTGGACACCGACCTCGAGACGTGGCGCAGGGTGCAGGACGTCAACCTGACCAGCGTCTATCTGTGCTGCCAGGCCGTCCTGCCCTACATGATCGAGCAGGGCAAAGGCTCGATCATCAACACCGCGTCGTTCGTGGCGATCATGGGCGCCGCCACCTCGCAAATCTCCTACAGCGCCTCCAAGGGAGGGGTCCTGTCGATGTCTCGTGAGCTGGGGGTGCAGTTCGCCCGCACCGGGGTGCGGGTCAACGCGCTCTGCCCCGGACCGGTCAACACCGCCCTGCTCCAGGAGCTGTTCTCCGCCGATCCCGCGCAGGCGGAGCGCCGTCTGATCCACGTCCCGATGGGCAGGTTCGCAGAGGCTTCAGAGATCGCGGCGGCAGTGGCGTTCCTGGCCAGCGACGACTCGAGCTTCATGACCGCCAACGAGTTCGTCATCGACGGTGGCATCAGCGCTGCCTACGTCACTCCGCTGCGTCACTAGGGCCCACCCAGGTCGTCAGCCCCACGGACCCCGACCCCGCGCCGTCACCAAGTCTGTCGCACGAGCCCGATCGCCTCGTTCAGGGTCAGCCCGTGCGCCTGCGCGGCCTGCACGAACACGGCGACCGCCGCCGAGCTCTGGTCGGCAGGGCCGGGTCGCGGGGGCGGCAACACCACGGTGCCGTTGCGCCCTTGGGTCCGCACATGCCCTTCCTCGCCGAGCTGCTTGTAGGCCTTCGCCACCGTGTTGGCTGCGACCTCCAAGTCGGCCGCCAGGTGTCTCACCGGCGGAAGATGGGTGCCCGGCACGATCTGACCGGCACGAATGTCACTGACGATCGAGTCACAGATCTGCTGGAAGACCGGTGCGCTGCTGCCGGGGTCGATCCTCATACCGTGGTGGTCATCATGGGTGCTGGTCCTCGATTAGGGGTGTCTGGTCCGGAAAGGTCCTACTGCGGGATCTCTCCGTTGGCAGCCACCTCGGAGTACCACCGAGCGCTCTCCTTGGGAATGCGCTCGCCCGTGTCGTACTCAACGCGCACGATACCGAAGCGCTTGCTGTAGCCGAAAGCCCACTCGAAGTTGTCCATCAGGGACCACAGGAAGTACCCGCGGACATCGGCACCCTGCTCCATCGCTTCGTGCACCGCCCCCAGATGCGCTCGCACATAGGCGATCCGGTCCTGGTCGTCGACGAATCCAGTCTCGTCGGGCTTGTCGGCATACGCGGCACCGTTCTCGGTGACGTAGAGGGCAACCCCGGCCGGCGAGGTGTAGTCGGTGTGCAACCGCACGAGCAAGGCCCGCAGGGCGTCGGGGACGACCTCCCAACCCATATCGGTCAGGGGCAGGTCGCGGGAGATGACCTCAACGTGCTCCGATCCAGGGTTGGCCGAGGGCTCCTTCCCGCGCGCCGCCGTCGCCGCAGCCGCGGCCTGGTCCCGGGCCTGGACCGGGTCGGTCGTCGACAGGTCGCCACCGCTGACGGCGGTCCCGAAGTAGTAGTTGACACCGAGCACGTCGATCGGAGTGGAAATCACCTCCAGGTCGCCGTCGTGGACCAGGTCCCGCGGCCACAGCTCAGCGACGTCCATCATCACGTCGGCCGGGTAGGCGCCGTTGATGATGGGCTCGATGAAGTAGCGGTTCGACAGCCCATCGAGGCGCCGGGCCGCGTCCAGGTCTCCCGGCGACTGGGTAGCAGGGGCGATATCGGTGAAGTTCAGCGTCAGTCCGAGCTTCAGGGACTCATCGCGCTGCCGCAGCTCCCGGACCACCAACCCGTGGCCCAACATCACGTGGTGAGCGGCCTTGAGCGCGTCGGTGCCGTCGGTCCGCCCTGGGGCGTGATGCCCGTTGCCGTATCCCAGGAACGCCGTGCACCACGGCTCATTCAGCGTGGTCCAGAACTCGACGCGGTCCCCCAGCGCGTCGTGCATCGCGGCTGCGTAGTCCACGAAGCGGTATGCGGTGTCCCGGTTCGCCCACCCGCCTGCGTCTTCGAGGGTCTGCGGAAGATCCCAGTGGTAGAGCGTCAACCAGGGGATGACCCCTTTTGCCAGCAGACGGTCGACCAGGCGTGAGTAGAAGTCCAGTCCCTGTGGGTTCACCGGGCCACCATCAGGGCACACCCGGGCCCACGACGCCGAGAACCGGTAGGAGCCGAGATTCATCTCCGACATCAGGGCGACGTCTTCCTCATACCGGTGGTAGTGATCGCACGCCACCGACCCGTCGTCCCCGTGGAGCACGGCACCGGGCTGGCGCGCGAAGGTGTCCCAGATCGAGTCGGTGCGGCCTTCCTGAGCTGCGGCCCCCTCGATCTGGTAGGCGGCCGTCGCCGAGCCCCAGAGGAATTCGGTCGGGAACTGAATCGAGGTCATAGGCACTCCAGCCACTGGGAAGTCGGGATCCTCGCTAGGGTAACCAGCATGGCGGAACTGTTCATCGCAGGCCAATGGCGTGCGGCCCAAGCCGGGGGGACGCGCACGATCACCTGTCCCGCAGACGGCACCCATGTCACGGATGTGGCCGAGGCAACGTCGGCCGACGCCGAGCGGGCCGTGTTGGCAGCCCGCGAGGCCTTCGACCACGGCACCTGGCGCTCCAGCAGCTTCTCCGAACGGGCCGCCCTGCTCAGGGCCGTGGCCGACCGACTGGAGGTCGAGCGGGACGACGTCGCCCGGCTGGAGTCGCTGGACACGGGCAAGCGCTTCGTCGAGTCACAGCTCGACGTCGACGATGTCGTGGCGGTCTTCCGACACTTCGCCGACCTCGCTGGCGCCGACGCCGGGAGGGTGGTCGACACCGGCACACCGGACGTGGCGAGCCGAATCGTGCATGAGCCGGTGGGGGTCTGCGTGCTCATCACCCCGTGGAACTATCCCCTCCTGCAGACCTCCTGGAAGGTGGCCCCGGCCCTGGCGGCGGGGAACACCTTCGTGCTCAAACCCAGCGAGCTCACGCCGTCGACCGCCATCTGGCTCCTGCGCGCCCTTGCGGATGCGGGCCTGCCTCACGGGGTGGGCAACCTGATCCTGGGCGCCGGCGCCCAGGTCGGGCCAGCGTTGACCGAGTCCCCCCTGGTGGACCTCGTCTCGTTCACCGGCGGCGTGGAGACGGGCCGAGCGATCATGGCTGCTGCCGCTCCCACGGTGAAGCGCGTGGCCTTGGAGCTCGGCGGCAAGAACCCCAACGTGATCTTCGCCGACGCCGACCTGGACGCGGCGATCGACAACGCCTTGACCGCGATCTTCCTCGACTCCGGGCAGGTCTGCTCTGCCGGGTCACGGTTGGTGGTGCAAGAGGAGATCCACGACCAGGTGGTGCACGAGCTGGTCCGCCGAGCGGGCGGCATACGCCTGGGTGGACCCTTCGACGACGACGCCGAGAGCGGCCCCCTGATCAGCGAGGCCCACCGCGCGAAGGTCCACACCTACGTCGAGGCTGCCGTCGCCGACGGCGCCGAGCTGCTCATCGGTGGCTCCGCGCCCGAGGACGGTGACCTGGCCACCGGTTGCTACTACCTGCCCACGATCCTCGACGGGTGCACCCGCGAGATGGCGTGCGTCCACGACGAGTCCTTCGGCCCGGTTCTCACGGTGGAGACCTTCTCCGGCGAGGACCTGGACTCCCAGGAAGATGCCGCCGTCGAGATCGCGAACGACACGATCTACGGCCTTGCGGGAGCCGTGTGGACCCAGAACGCCGGACGGGCCGAGCGAGTGGCTGCCCGCCTGCGACACGGCACGGTGTGGATCAACGACTTCCACCCCTACGTGCCGCAGGCGGAGTGGGGCGGCTACAAGCAGTCCGGCATCGGCCGCGAGCTCGGTCACGTCGGTCTCACCGAGTATCAGGAGCACAAGCACATCTGGCACAACACCCGACCAGCGCCAGCGGGTTGGTTCGCACACCGCTAAGCGTTCGCTAAGCAGGCCGCGACATGGTCTCTCTCATTACTCACCACCACTTGAGAGAAGGCCAACCATGGACACTCCCCAAAGTCATGACGACCCGAACCAGGAGTTGGAACTTCTGCCGATGACCCGGTCCGACGGGACAGAGACATCCACCGCCGGTCGTCCCTCCGGCCCCGCCGAGGGCGCCGCCTCCCCGCTGGCTCTTTCTCCGTGGGAGACCGCAGCGCCTCCGCTGCCCTCACCTCCTCAGAAGGCGCCCGCCCCGGCTCACAACCCCTATGCGCCACAGGAGCCATCTCCCGCCTCGTCCATTCACGCCGGGGATGGTGCTGGCGCCACGATCCAACAAGTGACAGTGCAGATGCCGACCACCAATGGCAGCCGGACGAACTCTCTGGCGGTGCTCTCGATCGTCGCGGCCCTGCTGTGGGTGGGTTGGATCGGCTCGTTCGTCGCGGTGGTCGCGGGCTTCATCGCCCGCAGACAGATCCGTGAGAACGGCAACGTCGAACGTGGGGACGGCTTGGCCCTGGCTGGCCTGATCCTGGGGGGACTGTCCTTCCTGCCACTCATCTTCTTCGTCGGGCTCGCGATCCTCGGAGCTATCGGAGCCGCAGCCGGCGGCGTCTGAACCGTTCGGAATACACCCGGCCGTCGATTCGGCCGGGTGTATTCTTCCCGCGTGTCACCCAGGGCCGGTCCCGCAGTCGGGCTCCTCGGAGAGGTCTGCATACTCCGACCGGAGCCCATCGTGTTGGGGAGTTCTGCCTCCGCCCGACTCCTCGCCCTGCTGTCGCTACATCATGGTCGGCCCATCGCAACGGAGCAGTTAATCGACTGGCTGTGGCCGGATGGAAGCGCTCCCGCCGGGGCCAAGGGTGTCCTGCAGGTCAACGCCTCCCGACTGCGTCGACAGTTGCCCCGGGACGTCACGATCGAGGGACGGCGGGGAAGTTACACCTTTTACGGAGCAGAGCCACTGACGGACGCCACGCTCTTCGAAGAGTTGGTGAAGAGCGCAAGGCGTGAAGGGCGACATGGGGTGAACGCCAGTTTCTTGGCGCAGTTCGGGAGGGCTTTGGGACTGTGGCGGGCAACCCCCATGGAGGGGATCGACGACGTGCCGATCGTGCATCGCGAACGAAGTCGCCTTGAGGAGCTCCGCCGTGACGTCGAAGAAGAACACCTCGAAGCGCGACTGGACGGCGGCGCCGCGGCGCAGGCGGGTCAATCTGGCCCGCCTCGCTCGGACGTCATCTCGTACTGTCGTGCGCTCGTCGAGGAGGCGCCGTACCGCGAGAACCGTTGGCGTCTGCTCATGCTGTGTTTGTACGGCGGCGACAGACAGGCCGAGGCATTGCAGGCATATGGCGACGCGGTACGCCTCTTTCGCGATGAGCTTGGCGTCGACCCGGGCGCACAACTACGCAAAACACACGAGCGTATCCTCCTGCAGGATCCGAACCTTGCCGCAACAACGAACACGTCATCGTTCCCGGTCCCGGTCGAGCGCACCGTTCTCATTGGCCGCGATGACTTTGTCGACAGAGTGCGGGCCCAGTTCGCCTCTAGCCGATTGCTCACTCTGCTCGGCCCGGGCGGAGTGGGCAAGACTCGCGTCGCCCAACGATTGGCCCTAAGGCTGCAGGACGGATATCGGCATGGTGCGGCGTGGGTCGACGTCGACGCCGTGGATCAGCGGTCGCTACCCGCCACCGTGGCCTTGGCTCTGGGGACAGACATCGGGGCCGAAGGAAGGATGACACCCACCGGACATCGTGACCAGTTGGTCGTCCTCGACACGTGTGAGGCGAGGCTCAACGAAGTCGCTCCCCTGGCCGAGCAGATTCTCATGAGCTTTCCAGGAGTGTTCGTGCTGGCCACGAGCCGTGAGCCGCTCGAAGTGATCGGGGAACGACGCGTGCTCGTCCCGGGGCTGAACGAAGTGACGAACAGCGAGAATGCCGGCGCACGGCTGTTGCGGGAACGCATGCTGGACCTGGGTGCTGACCCACAGCGCCACCCGGATCACCTACTGAGCCGAGTCGTCGATCTGCTCGATGGCATCCCCTTGGCCATCGAGCTCACGGCAAAGCGTTTGTCCCACATACCAACAGATCAGCTGATGGCCTACCTCGGCGACAACGCAACCCGGTCTCTCACCGGACGGCAGTTCACAGGCCCGCCGAGACAGCGCAGCATGGACGCCACCGTCGAATGGTCCTACGGGCTTATGGATAGCGACAGCCGCCGCGGACTCCTGGCTGCGGGACTCCTGCCCGACGGTATCGACGCACGCCAGATGCGAGCGGTGCTGGACCACGACGAAACCCGCGCCAACGAGGTGCTTCATGATCTGGTCCAACGGGCTCTCCTACGGGAACGGCAGGGTCGGTATCGTGCTCCAGATGGCGTCCGCGAGTTCGTCAAACGGCGAGGCTCATCCGAGTCTGACGGTGTCGCGTTGAAAGACGCCCTGACCGCTGTGCTAGCGAGTCAGGCACAAGAGACTGCTGCGGCCTACTTCGCTCCTGACCGGGCCGAGGTATATAGCCGCACCTCTCAGCAGGATCGCAACCACGTGCTCGCTATTGCGTGGTTGATGGAGGACGGACGCCCCTTCGATGCGCTCGGACACGTGGTGTGCCTCGGCCGATACTGGGGACAGTTCGGACGTGCCACTTCTCGCGCCGGGCTGGTTCGAGAGGTGATCGAGAGAGCGGACAGCGCCCCTGCGGCCCTGCGCGTGCAAGCAGCGTTGGTCGGCTCCTGGCTGTCGCTGTGGGCAGATCGCATAGCCGAAGCTGACGAAGGACTCACTGAGGCGCTGCGTGTGGCGGAAGGCACCCAGGACCCTGTCCTGATCGGCCTGGCTCTGCACAGCCGGGGAAACGTCGATGCGTTCGGAAAGGGCCGAATCGCGCTGGGAGAACGTTCGTTCGCCAAGGCCGTCGATCTGCTCTCACCGACTGATCACCCGTTCCTGCCGGCCGCCATCTGCTCCCACGTGTGGGCACTGTCCATCAGCGGCGATATCACTCGGGCCCGTGAAGTGCTGTCCTATGGCCGCCGCCGGTTCGCAGGTAGTGCCGATCCGGTGACCGAGTTCGGCCTTTACCTCAGCGAGGGCCTCTTGGGGGTGTATGCCGATGACCTCGCCTCGGTGGACGTCGCCGTCGATCGAGCCCGTCAAGCGGCAACCAAGTTCGCAGTCGGCCAGATGTCATCGCAGGTCACGTGCGTTGAGGTGTGGGCAGCGCTGTGCCGGCAGCAGGGGAAGATTGCGTTGAAGGCCAGTCGCGTGGCGTTGGACCAATCGCGAGCGATGGGAGCAGTGATGAGAGACGGCTACATCCTGGCTTTGGCTGCGCTCGCGGCCGGCTGTGATGGGGACGCTGCGGCAGCTGCATCGCTAGCCCGCAGGTCGCTGGAGGCTAACCAACCGAACGACGAGCGGGAGTCCCTTGCCCTAGCGATACTAGCTCGGTCCGTGGCGGCGCGGCTCGACGGTCGCGGCGAGGCGGCTCAACAGTGGCGCGAAGAGTCGACCGCAATACGACGGGACGCTGGCATCTCATTGCCACCGGCCGTGGAGGCATGGACGAACCGCTAGGAGCACTGGGTCAAACCCCCGCGACTGGTGCATCCGGGACCCCCCGGGCTAATGTGCCGACCGCCTCGAGGTCTTCTGACTTCAGCAGGTGATGCACTCCCACGAGAAAGCGAGGTATCTCTGTACCGAGTTCTCCATAGACAAGCTCCTCCCTCTCCAACGGCCTGCCATCAACCCCTTGAGCGAGGTAGTCAATGACGACCGTTCGCGTAGGCCGCGGAAGTTGCACGGTCAGAATTTCACTGAGCTCCCAGAGTAGTTGGTTGTACGCCTCCCACTCGACCCCTGTGAGGTCCTCTTCACCATCTTCAGCGTCGACGAATCTCACGCGAATCTTATCGCGCGACCGCGCAATAGCAGGGACGTTCGCCACTTTGTACTGCCGCGTCAGCACACCCCCGACTGGCAATCCAAGACGCAGCGTGAGCTCCGGGTCCCTTTTGCTAGCAACCAGAAAGATATTGGCGACAAAGGCTGAGCAGGTGTAGCCAGACGTCAGCGCCCTGGCCAGACGATGTAGCTGTGTTGCCTCATCCAACGCCAGGCGGACCCCTGCTGGCGTCACCTCCCTGGAAACAAGAACATCGGCCAAGTGCTGGAATCGGTAGTTCGCTTCCGCCGGATCATCGATCTCCTTCAGGATCGGAATCAGGTCTCGGGCGTAATCTGTCATGCGGTTCGCGGCCTCGCACAGGAGGACCCCTAACTCGCCTACTCGATCGCGCTCGCCGCTCTTGGCAAGTCTGGCGATGGCCGGATGGCGCCAGACCGCGACCTCGTCCACGCCCGACCATGCCTTCGCCTCGCTCGGGGAGCACGTGGGCCCGAGAAGTCCTCGAAGGGGACGCGTAAATACTCCCTCGCCCTTCGCGTGCCGCGGTGACGCATCGAGTGACACGGCAACCCTGCCATGGGCATCAGGTATCTCTCCGTAGTAGAACCCCACGTGCGAGTAGTCGATGCGAAGCGCCATCTTCAACAGGCCAGCCAGTTCATTGTCGGTTGAATGGCTGAACAGTAGATCGCCCGGAAGGACTTCGTTCCCATTGGTCGTCGTCAGCGTCATGGGGCCAGATTGGCGGACACCACGAGCCAGGTGCAACGGTGGTTTCCATCTGTCGCAGTCGTGCTGGTCTCGATAGAGTCGATTGGAACGGGACATCGTCTGAGCCACCGTGACCAATTTCTCAGGAGCCGCACATGCCGTCCTCTTCGCATTTCGACTACATCGTCGTGGGTGGCGGCTCAGCGGGCTCGGCCCTGGCTCATCGGCTCAGCGCCGATGCCTCGACTTCGGTCCTGGTGCTGGAGGCGGGTCGAAGCGATGCCCGGATCGACCCCTTCATCCATATGCCGGCCGCCCTGCCGTATCCGATCGGCAGCCGCTTCTACGACTGGAAGTATGAGACCGAGCCGGAGCCCTTCATGGGGGGACGTCGGGTGGAGCACGCTCGCGGCAAGGTGCTGGGAGGGTCCAGCAGCATCAACGGGATGATCTTCCAACGGGGCAATGCCTTGGACTATGAGCGTTGGGCAGCCGAGCCGGGGATGTCCGACTGGGACTACGCGCACTGCCTGCCGTACTTCAAGCGGATGGAGACCACGTTGGCGGGAGCCGACACCTGGCGTGGCGGCTCCGGACCGCTGAAGCTGGAGCGTGGACCGGCGACCTCGCCCCTGTTCGGGGCCTTCTTCGAAGCCGTCCAGGAGGCCGGATACCCGCTGACCGACGACGTCAACGGCTACCGGCAGGAGGGGTTCGCCAAGTTCGACCGCAACGTCTACCGCGGTCGACGGCTCTCCGCCGCTCGCGCGTACCTACATCCGGTGATGAAGCGACCGAACCTGACCGTGCGGACCCTGGCCCAAGTCAGCGGACTGCATACCCAGGGCACTCGCGTCACCGGTGTGGACTACCTCGTTGCCGGAAGGGCCCGACGGAGCGCGAGCGCGAGCGAGGTCATCTTGTGCGG
This sequence comes from Ornithinimicrobium sp., assembly GCA_049646465.1. Taxonomy (GTDB): domain Bacteria; phylum Actinomycetota; class Actinomycetes; order Actinomycetales; family Dermatophilaceae; genus Ornithinicoccus. The sequence continues at coordinate 7,895 of JBARVW010000099.1, read as the reverse complement.
GGGCGCCTTCAACAGCCCACAACTGCTGCAGCTGGCCGGGATCGGCGAGCCCGCGCACCTCGCGGGCCTGGGCATCGACCCCGTGGTCGACCTTCCCGGGGTCGGCGCGAACCTTCAGGATCACCTTGAGGTCTACATCCAGCACGAGAGCAGCCAACCGGTGTCCATCGCACCGTGGTTGAAGCATCAGCACAAGCCGCGGATCGGTGCCGAGTGGCTTTTCCTGCGCAGCGGGGTCGGCGCTTCGAACCACTTCGAGGCCGGTGGTTTCATCCGCAGCAACGACCAGGTGCCCTACCCGAACGAGATGTTCCACTTCCTGCCGATCGCTATCCGCTACGACGGGTCTCGCCCCGCCAGCGAGCACGGCTATCAAGTGCATATCGGGCCGATGTACTCCGACTGCCGCGGCTCCGTGGCCATCCGGTCGCGTGACCCCTTGGAGCACCCCGCCATCCAGTTCAACTACCTCTCGACCGAGGCCGACCGACGCGAGTGGATCGAGATGGTCCGTGCCGCTCGGAACATCCTGGAGCAACCTGCCTTCGCTGCGTTCAGCAACGGTGAGATATCCCCCGGACCCAGCGTCACCAGCGACCAGGAGATCCTCGACTGGGTGGCCCGGGACGCCGAGACCGCCCTGCACCCTTCATGCACGGCGAAGATGGGCAGCAGCGACGACCCGGGCTCGGTGGTCGACCCGGACACCATGAAGGTGCACGGTATGCAGGGCTTGCGAGTCGTGGACGCATCGGTCTTCCCGTTCATCACCAACGGAAACATCTACGCCCCGGTGATGATGGTGGCCGAACGAGCAGCCGACCTCATCGCCGGCAACACCATGCTTCCGCCGACCGAGGTGCCGTACTACCGACACGGCGAGGGTATGCCGCTGTTTCCGCAGGGGGACCCACGCAACGAGGCGTGGGATGCGCACACCGACCCCCCGAGCGCGACGGGCGCCCGGCCAGGCATGCCGACCCCTCGGCATACCCCAGCCCCAGGAGGAACATCGTGAGCATCGACCAGAGCGCCAAGCCCGAGAGCCCTCCCCCCGCCAAAGAACCCGCGTCCGACAGGGCTGCACGGGTCAATCCCATCGTCTTCGGGGCCTCGCTCGGCGGCACAGTGCTGGTCGCTACCTGGTTGATCTTCTGGCCTGAGGCTGCCGAGGCCCGGATCGGGTCCCTAGTGGGATACACCGGCACCTGGTTCGGGTGGTTCTACATCGCCCTGGCCACGGTCGTGCTCGGATTCGTCCTCTTCCTGGGAATCTCGCGCTACGGCCACGTGAAACTCGGGCCGGATCATTCCAAACCAGAATTCTCCACGTTCTCATGGGCCGCGATGCTCTTCGCGGCCGGGATCGGCACGGATCTGATGTTCTTCTCCGTCGCCGAGCCGGTCACCCAGTACCTTGCTCCCCCGGTGGGCGAGGGTGGCACCGTGGAGGCCGCTCGCGAAGCCACGGTGTGGACGTTGTTCCACTACGGCATCACCGGCTGGGCGATGTACGCCCTGATGGGGATGGCACTGGCCTACTTCGCCTACCGGCGCAACCTCCCTTTGGCCGTGCGATCAGCGCTCTACCCCATCTTCGGCAAGCGGATCAACGGGGCGTTGGGCCACACCGTGGACACAGCTGCGGTGCTGGGCACGATCTTCGGTGTCGCCACCAGCCTGGGGATCGGTGTCGTTCAACTCAACTTCGGGTTGAACCTGCTGTTCGGCATACCCGAGGGCAAGGCCGCTCAGATCGGGCTCATTGCGCTGGCGGTGATCATCGCCACCATCTCGGCGACCACGGGAGTGGACAAGGGCATCCGGCTGCTGTCACAGATCAACGTGCTGCTGGCGATCGGTTTGGCTGCCTGGGTGTTGGTGCTCGGCAAGACCGCCTTCCTGCTCGAGGCGATCGTGATGAACGTCGGCGATTTCGTCACCAGTTTCCCTTCGCTGACCCTGCAGACTTTCGCCTTCGAGGACACCGCCGAGTGGATGAGCTTCTGGACGTTGTTCTTCTGGGCCTGGTGGATCGCCTGGGCCTCGTTCGTGGGGCTCTTCCTGGCCCGCATCTCGCGTGGTCGCACGATCCGTCAGTTCGTCGCCGGGACCATGATCATCCCCTTCAGCTATGTGGTCATGTGGGTGTCCATCTTCGGCAACACAGCCATCGACCGCGTCCGTGGCGGTGACGCCGCTTTCGGTGAGGCCACCATGGCTGCACCCGAGCGCGGCTTCTACACGCTCTTGCAGGACTATCCCGGAGCAATGTTCATCATCGGCGTGGCCACCCTGGTCGGTCTGTTGTTCTACGTGACCTCCGCCGACTCCGGGGCCCTGGTCATGGCCAACCTGTGCTCCTACCTGCGCACCTCGCGTGACGACGCCGATGCCTGGCTACGCATCGTCTGGGCCATCGCGACCGGCGTGCTGACGGCGGCGCTGCTGAGCGCGGGCGGTATTGCCGCCCTGCAGTACGCCACGGTCATCATGGGACTGCCGTTCGCCTTCGTCATGATCCTCGTGGTCTGGGGACTCTGGCGTGCACTGCAAGTCGAGGGGAACCGGGCTGACAGCGGCCAGCATGTGCTCCCGATGATGCTGTCCGCCCGAGATGCCCCCACCGAGCGCGCCCCGGGGCGGTCCTGGAACGTGCGACTCTCGCATGCTCTGACCTTCCCCGAACCGGCCAAAGGTAGCGCCTTCCTGGACGAGGTGGTCGCTCCGGCGCTGCGGGACGTTGCGGAGGAACTGCGAGCCAAAGGAGTCGATGCCGAGATCGACATCGATCTGGTGGCGTCGATAGATGCGGACCCCGACTCCTCCAGCCGCAACGTGCAACTGCGGACCACGGGCCCGACCCCTCATCCGTTCGTCTACCGCGTGCAGTTGTTGGAGGCGCCGGTGCCCGCCTACGGCGGCCGGATGGTCCGCGGGCACGAGACGTATGCGCGGCTCGAGGTGCACTCCGCAGATGGCGGGCAGGGATACGACGTCATGGGATACACCCACTCCCAGGTCATCCACGACTGCTTGGACGCCTACCTCAGGCACTTGGAGTTCCTGCGGCTACAGGACTCGGCCGGCACCCCCTGACCGGTTGTCAACGCTTGACTGAAGCCGCTCTCTAGAGGTGCCAATCGTTACCGGCCTGTTACCCAGGGGGCCCCATGTGACGCTCGCAATCGCTTACATTAGCCGTGTATCCCTCACCGTCGAGGCACGTACCGCCTCGACGTCCACGCGAAACGGAGGCGGGCATATGCCCTCACGCACCACATCCCGTCGCTGGCTGGCCCTCACGGCTGGCATGGCGACCATCACCCTGGCAGCTTGCGGCGGAGGCGACGAAGACTCGGACGCTCTCGCTGACGTCACCAGCAACGTCGACTGCGCAGCATTCGAAGAGTATGGCGACCTCGAGGGCACCGAGGTCAGCGTATACACGTCGATCATTTCACCCGAGGACCAGCCGCAGATCGACTCCTACCAGCCGTTTGAGGAATGCACCGGCGCCTCCATCGAGTACGAAGGCTCCCGTGACTTCGAGGCTCAACTGCAGGTCCGACTGCAGGCCGGCAACCCGCCGGACATCGCGTACATCCCCCAGCCCGGTCTGATCCAGACCATCGCGCAGAACTTCCCCGACGATGTCCAGGACGTCTCCCCCGCGGCCGTGTCCAATGTCGAGGAGTACTTCAACCCGGCGTGGAAGGAGTACGGCACCGTTGACGACCGGTATCTCGGAGCGCCGCTGGGCGCCAACGCGAAGTCCTTCGTCTGGTATTCCCCGACCGCGTTCGAAGAGGGCGGGTACGAGATCCCCACCACGCAGGACGAGTTGATCGCCCTGACCGACCAGATGATCGCCGACAACCCGGACACCAAGCCGTGGTGTGCGGGCATCGAGTCCGGCACGGCCACAGGCTGGACCGCTACCGACTGGCTCGAGGACTACATGCTCCGCACGGCGGGCCCTGACGTCTACGACCAGTGGGTCGCTCACGAGATCCCCTTCAACGACCCGCAGGTCGTCGAAGCTCTCGACGCCGTCGGTGAGATCCTGCGCAACCCGGACTACGTCAACGGCGGTTTGGGTGGCGTGGAGTCCATCGCCACCACGGCGTTCAGCGACGCTGGCACGCCCATCCCCGACGGCAACTGCTTCATGATGCGGCAGGCCTCCTTCTACCAGGCCAACTGGGCCGAGGACCTGACGGTGGCCGAGGACGGCGACGTCTTCGCCTTCTACCTGCCGGGAGAAACCGAGGACGACAGGCCCCTCCTGGGTGGCGGCGAGTTCACGGTGGCGTTCGACGACCGTCCCGAGGTGGCTGCCTTCCAGGGTTACCTGACCAGCCCCGAATGGTCGGACGTCAAGGCTCAGGTCAGTGGCGCCGGATGGATCTCGGCGAACAACGCCATGAACCCGGACAACCTCGTCAGCCCCATCGACCAGCTGGCTTTCGAGCTGCTGACCGACGAGGAGACGACGTTCCGCTTCGATGGATCGGACCTGATGCCGGCTGCTGTCGGTGCGGGCACCTTCTGGACCGCAATGGTCGACTGGATTGCTCTGGGTGAAGACAGCCAGTCCGTCTTGGACAAGGTCGAAGCAAGCTGGCCCAGCGAGTAGTCGCCTCTCCGGATCAACACTGCAACGGGTGGTGACTGCGCCGTGGTGCAGCACCGCCCGTTGCTGTTGTCCGATCCAGTGACGGCAACTCACTTCCCCTAAGGAGGCAAGAATGGATTTTCTGCTTGAAACCTCGACGACCGGCTCCAAGCTGGTCGTGATGATCATCGCGATCCTGGCCTTTGCTGCGGTCATGGCCATCGTGCTGTTCGTCGCCGACCGACCCAGAGTTCCCAAATGGGTGCTCGTCACCGGGTTCCTCGGCCCCGCGGTGCTGCTCATCTCCGCGGGCCTGATCTATCCGGCCATCCTCACCATCATCGACTCGTTCCAGAACACGGCCGGCGGCTTCGTTGGCCTAGAGAACTACGGCACGATCTTCGGCACGCCGAACTTCCGCACCGTCTTGTTCAACACGGCCCTGTGGGTGGTCCTGGTCCCCCTCCTCGCCACAGGCTTCGGCCTGATGTACGCCACGCTGGTCGACCGCGCCTTCGGTGAAAAGTTCGCCAAGACCTTGGTCTTCCTTCCCATGGCCATCTCGATGGTCGGGGCCTCGATCATCTGGAAGTTCGTCTACGAGTTCCGTCCCGACCAGCCGGGAGTGGAGCAGATCGGCTTGCTCAACCAGCTCCTCGTGTTGGTCGGCGGGACGCCGCAGCAGTGGCTCTTGGATCCGCCGATCAACAACCTCTTCTTGATCGCCGTCATGGTGTGGATCCAGACCGGGTTCGCGATGACGGTGTTGTCCGCGGCGATCAAGTCGATCCCGGACGAGATCATCGAGGCGGCCAAGATGGATGGCGTCCAGGGGTTCCCCATGTTCCGCTATGTCACGCTTCCCACGGTGCGTCCGGCCGTGGTGGTCGTGGTGACCACGATCGCTATGGCCACCCTGAAGGTGTTCGACATTGTCCGCACCATGACCGGTGGTCAGTTCGGCACCTCGATCGTGGCCAACGAGTTCTACAGCCAGAGCTTCGTCTTCGGTCGAGCGGACATCGGGGCCGCTCTCGCGGTGCTGCTGTTCATCCTCGTCGTCCCGATCATCTTGTACAACATCCGCCAGATGCGACTCTCGGAGGAGCAGCGATGAGCCAAGCACCCACCACGCCGGACACACCGGGAGGCCAGCACCATGGCTCTCCAGAGGCGAAGGCCACCCCGGGTGGCTCGGACACCACGGAACGCAAGGAGCCACGCAAGCTCACCCGGAAGGAGCAGCGCGCCGTCGACGCCAAAACGCGCCTGACCTCCCCGTGGGCCTCCGGGTTCGCCATCGTCCTGGCCATTCTGTGGTCCGTCCCCACCTTCGGACTGTTCGTGAGCTCCTTCCGGCCGGAGAACGAGATCAAGACCACGGGTTGGTGGACCTTCTTCGCCAATCCGGAAGTCACCCTGGAGAACTACGACACGGTCCTGTTCGGCTCGTCGACCGACTTCGCCAGCGCCTTCCTGAACACGGTGGTCATCACCCTGCCCGCTGTGTTCATCCCGATCAGCCTGGCGCTGTTGGCGGCGTACGCCTTCGCCTGGATTGACTTCAAAGGTCGCGGCTTCCTTTTCGTGGCCGTGTTCTCTCTGCAGGTCGTGCCGATCCAAATTGCTCTGATCCCCCTGCTGACGCAGTACGTTCGCTTCGGGATCGACGGTTCACTCTGGGTTTTGTGGTTGTCCCACTCGATCTTTGCGCTGCCGTTGGCGATCTTCCTCCTGCACAACTTCATGATGGATATCCCCCGTTCCCTCATCGAAGCCGCACGGGTCGACGGCGCCGGTCACGTCAAGATCTTCTTCCAAGTCCTGCTCCCCTTGTTGGTGCCGGCCATAGCCTCCTTCGCCATCTTCCAGTTCCTCTGGGTGTGGAATGACCTGTTGGTGGCCTTGGTCTTCGCCAGCACGGACCTTCAGCCGCTGACGTTGAAGATCCAGAACCTGGCCGGTAGTCGAGGCTCGGAGTGGCAGTTGCTCTCGGCTGGGGCGTTCGTTGCCATGGTCGTGCCGCTTGTGGTCTTCCTCGCCCTTCAGCGCTTCTTCGTCCGCGGCCTGCTGGCCGGTGGCGTGAAGGGCTGACGGGTCACCGAAGAGCATGAGCACCATCTCGGATGTAGCGCGGGCGGCTGGGGTCTCTGTGGCCACAGTCTCCCGCGCTCTTCGGGGAGTGAGCACCGTCAACGCTGCCACGCGGGATCGAGTGCTTCACGCAGCCGAAGCGCTCGACTACGTGGCCTCCCCCACTGCGGCCTCGCTGGCCTCGGGGCGGACCAGGGTCGTCGGCATCGTGACACCGTTCCTCACCCGATGGTTCTTCGCCAACGCCGTGAGCGCGATCGAGAAGACGCTTCGGGAGTATGGGTATCACGTCTTGCTCATCGACCTCGAGGCGGACTCGGCCCTGGAACGTCGGGCTCTGACCTCTCAGATGCTCAGCAAGCGTGTGGACGGCCTGATCACCCTCAACGTCCCGTTGCGCGACGAAGAACTCGCGTTGATCCAGAAGTTGGCGCTACCGGTGGTCGCCATCGGCAACGCCGTGCCCGGGCATCCCCTCATCCACATCGACGATGCGCAGGCTGTCCGCACCGCCGTCGACCACCTCGTCGAGCTGGGACACAGCCATATCGGATACGCCGGAGCCGTGCCCTCCACCGCCGAGCACCGGCTGGTGCCGTGGGGCAGGTTGACCGGGTTTCGTGAAGGAATGCGCGAGCACGGTCTTGTCCTCAACAGCGACTGGATCGTCACCTGCGACTGGTCGGCCCAGGACGCCGCGCGACGCGCCGCCACGCTCTTCATGCGCGAGCCTGCACCGACCGCGATGATCGGTGCCAGCGACGAGATCGCCATCGGGCTGATGTCGGTGGCCGTGCTGTCGGATCGGCGCATCCCCCAGGACCTGTCGATCATCGGGGTCGACGACTACGCCTTATCCGACGTCCTGAAACTGACCACGGTCAGGCAGGACGTCGTGTCGCAAGGACGCGCCGCCGCTGACACGCTGCTCCACATCCTTATGGGACCCACCGACGAGGTCGCTCCGGACCGACCAGTCGGCATGGTGGACGACGTGCTGACTCTGCCTACTCGGCTGGTGCAACGCCGGACGACGGGCCCGCTGCGCCATCCCACGGTCCACGTCCCACCGCTGCTGAGCACCCCAGCCGACCGCTAGCAGCACCCGCGACAGCGGCGGCGCTACCGACGCGGAGTGCCGCTGGTGCGCGAGCCGCTATCGCGACGCGAGCCACCCTCCCGG
>JBARVW010000098.1:0-16895 GCA_049646465.1 Ornithinimicrobium sp. | reverse complement strand
ACGAGACAGGCGACATCTGCAGCCCACCGCTGCGCCGCTGCGTGACCATTGTGGCGCGATGGCGGGAGCGGATGAACTGCTCCATCTCCGAGCGTGAGACGCGGTCAGCGGTCGCAATGTTGGGAGCCATGGTCTCAACTGTAGGAGCCACGTCCCAGGGTGTGTCGGTGACCCGTGTCACGGTAAGGCCATGGACATTCTCTGGGTATGCAGCGTGCTGGCCGTGTTGGTCCTGGGCCTCACCCTGGGCGCTGTCGTGGGTGCGCGGTTGGCTCGCTCGACCGAGCGAGCACGGCATATCGCCGAGATCGCCTCCCTCCGCGGGGAGCGTGACCTGCTGTCCGGACAGTTGGAGCAGGAGCGGGCAGACAGCGTCCAGGACCGTGCGGTCGCGGCCGAGCTGGCTCCCCTGCGGCACACGTTGGACCGGGTGGCCGAGCACGTCAACGCCTTGGAGCGAGACCGCGTCGAGCAGTTCGGGTCTCTGGGTGCGGTGCTCAAGGATGTCGCCTCGCGCACCGATGCTCTGGGGCAAGAAACCGCAACCCTGTCCGGGGCGCTGAACTCCTCCGGGGTGCGTGGGGTGTGGGGCGAGGCCCAGCTGCGCCGGGTGTTGCAGCACGCCGGGATGATGGAGCGGTGTGACTTCGACGAGCAGGTGAGCGGCACCACACGTCACGACGCGTCGGTCCGACCGGACGTCGTGGTGCACCTTCCCGGTGACAAGTCGCTGGTCATCGACGCCAAGGCCCCGCTGGGCGCTTTCCTGCAGGCGCAGGGCACCCAGATCACTCCTGCCGAGCGCGGCCAGTTCCTTCAGCAGCATGCCGTGGCGCTGCGCCGGCACGTCGACACCCTGGTCTCCAAGGCGTACTGGAGCGCCTTCGAGAACAGCCCGGAGCTCGTCGTGTGCTTCGTGCCCAGCGATGCGGTGCTGGCCAGCGCCCTGCAGACCCAGCCGGATCTCTACGACCACGCGCAGTCGCGCAAGATCGTGCTGGCCTCTCCAGCCACATTGTTGGCGGTGCTGCGGGCTACCGCGTTCGCTTGGCAGCAGGAGGCCCTCAACAGCAGCGCCCAGGAGGTGCTGCGACTCGGCAGCGAGTTGCACGGTCGACTCGGCACGATGGGCAAGCACATCAACACGATGGGCACCTCGCTGCGCAGGTCGGTCGAGAGCTACAACCAGTTCGTCGGCACCATGGAGTCACGGGTGATGGTGACGAGCCGCAAGATGGCGGACCTGGGCGTCGTGGAGGAAGCAGCACCGGCCGTGGTCCCCGTGGAGGCTGCGGTACGTCCGATGACGCACGCAGACCTCCTCGCTACGGAGCTGGATGGCGGCACCCCGAGCCGGGACGAACTACTGCGCATGGACGAGGTCACGACGTCTGACCGGTCCCGGACGAGCCGGGCCAGCTAGCTCAGCTGCCGACGACAGCCCTGGCCGTGGCACCTGTTTGGTCTGAGTGACTAGTGCAGGCTGCCGGGGTCGTGGCGCAGCTTGGCGGCTTCCTTGCCGTCCCGGGCCTTGAGGTCACGGCGGATCTCGTTGGGCAAGGAGAACAGCAAGGACTCCTCGGCGGCCGTGACCAGCCCGACGTCGCCGTACCCGCGGGCGGCCAGCCACTCCAAGACTTCGCGGACCAGGAGCTCGGGCACGCTCGCCCCACTGGTGACACCGACCGTGGTCACGCCGTCCAGCCACTCCTCCTGGATCTCGTCGGCATAGTCGACCAGGTGCCCGTCGCGTGATCCGTGCTCCAGGGCGACCTCGACCAGGCGCACCGAGTTCGAGGAGTTCGTCGACCCCACCACGATCATCAGGTCACAGTCCGCGGCCATCTGTTTCACGGCCACCTGACGGTTCTGCGTGGCGTAGCAGATGTCGTCACTGGGCGGGTCCTGCAGCTTGGGGAACTTCTCGCGCAGACGCCGGACGGTCTCCATCGTCTCGTCGACCGACAGGGTGGTCTGGGACAGCCAGACGAGCCGTTCGGGGTCGCGCACCTCCACGTCATCCACGTCGGCGGGACTCTGCACCAAGGTGATGTTGTCCGGGGCCTCCCCCGCCGTGCCCTCGACCTCCTCGTGGCCTTCATGGCCGATCAGCAGGATGTCGAAGTCGTCGCGGGCGAAGCGCACCGCTTCACGGTGGACCTTGGTCACCAGGGGGCACGTGGCGTCGATGGTTTTCAGCTGCAGCGCCTTGGCTTCTTCGTGCACCACGGGAGACACGCCGTGGGCCGAGAAGATCACGGTCTGCCCTTCAGGCACCTCGTCCGTCTCGTCGACGAAGATCGCCCCGCGCTTCTCCAGTGTGGAGACCACATGCTTGTTGTGCACGATCTGCTTGCGCACGTAAACCGGCGCTCCGTAGAGGTCCAGGGCTTTCTCCACGGTGATCACCGCTCGGTCGACCCCGGCGCAGTAGCCACGCGGCGCAGCGAGCAGCACCCTTTTGTCGCCCGGCGACGCGGCACCATCGGCAGCATCGGGAACGGTCGGAGTCATGGGCTGGGCTGGGGAAATCACTCCTCTATCGTAAAGGGGTCACCTCCACGGCCACTGAACGGACGGAACCATCCGTCCCGTGCCGTTCCTGCTGGGTCACTTTCGACGCGTGTCAGACCCCTGAGTGATGATGGATGCATGACTTCGTCTTCGACTTCTGCACCGTCCACGACGCCTCGGCAACTGGCCGATGCCTATGTGCACGAGATGGCCGACCTCGACCCGGGCTTGGCCACCATGCTGGGACTGAGCGCCCACGACGACCGAGTCCCAGACTTCTCCCCCGCCGGTCACCAGGCCGTGGCCGACCTGTCGATCCGCACCCTCAGCGCGCTGGACGAGCTCGAGCAGGCGGCGGGAGAGGAGGGCTTCGACGTCCTGGAGGCCCGCTGCGCCGTGCTCCTGCGTGAGCGGCTCACCGTCCAGCTCGATGCCCACGACGCCGGCGAAGATCTGCGCGAGATGCGCAACATCTTCGGGCCACCCCAGCGCGTGCGCCAGCTCTTCTCGATGATGCCGACCGAGACTGAGCAGGACTGGCACTGTGTCGCGCGGCGGATGACCGCGGTGCCTCACTCGCTCCAGTCGTATGCGGTGTCGTTGGAGGCAGGCCGGTCGCAAGGGCTGATGGCCGCTCCGCTGCAGGTCCAGACTTTGGCCGACCAGCTCACCGACTGGGTCGAGACCGGATGGTTCGCGGAGTTCGTCGAGCCGGGCGTCCGAGCCCACCCTGACCTCGAGGCGGAGCTCACCGAAGCCGCGTCCGCTGCCACGCGCGGGGCCGCAGAGCTGCGCGACTACCTGAGTTCGACCTACGTGGAAGCGGCCCAGGGCACCCCCGATGCCGTCGGCGCTGAGCGCTACCGGCTCAACGCTCGCCGCTGGACCGGGGCCGACCTGGATCTGGAAGAGGCCTACGCCTGGGGGTGGCAGGAGTTCACCGACCTCAAAGCCCAGATGGAGCAGCTCGCCGGGACCATCCTGCCTGGGTCGACCCCCATCGAGGCGATGCGCCACCTCGACGAGCACGGGGAGGCCGTCGAGGGGGTGGAAGCGATCCGCGAGCGCCTGCAGCAGATGATGGACCAGGCCATCGAGGACCTGAGTGACACGCACTTCGATATCGCCGAGCCGGTGCGCACCGTGAAGGCGAGGATCGCGCCCTCGGGAAGCGCTGCGGCTCCGTACTACAGCCGCCCCTCCCAGGACTTCAGCCGTCCAGGTCAGACCTGGCTCCCGACGTTGGGCGAGACCCGGTTCCCGTTGTACGAGCTGATCTCGACCTGGTACCACGAGGGCGTGCCTGGGCATCACCTCCAGCTGGCCCAGTGGGTCTACGTGGCGCCGCAGCTCTCGCTCTTCCAGACCAGCATCGGGTCCTCCAGTGGGGCTACCGAAGGGTGGGCCCTGTATGCAGAGCGCCTGATGGACGAGCTGGGGTATCTCGATACCGAGGCCAAGATGGGCTACCTCGACTGTCAGATCATGCGGGCCATCCGGGTGGTCATCGACATCGGGATGCACCTCGAGCTGACGATTCCGCAGGACTCCGACGTCGCACCCGGGCAGACGTGGACTCCCGCCTTGGCCAAGGAGTTCTTCGCGGCCCACTGTGGTCGCCCCGCCTCCTTCATCGACAGTGAGATCGTCCGTTACCTGGGGTGGCCGGGTCAGGCCATCAGCTACAAACTCGGCGAGCGGGCCTGGCTGAGGGGTCGCGCCGCTGCGCAAGACGCAGCCCGAGAGCGGGGCGAGGCGTTCGATCTCAAAGCCTGGCATATGGCGGCCCTGTCCCTGGGTGCGCTCGGTCTGGACGACCTGCAGGCAGAGCTGGGCCGACTGTGACTGCCTCGTGAGCGCTCCACCTGGCAAGGCCTCCCTGGCGCCGACCGCCCGGGAGACCAGCGCCGAGGCGCCGTGGCCGGTCCGTGTGCTGAGCCTGAAGATCGCGGACTACGTGCAGAAGATGTCACCGCTGTGGATCGAGGGCCAGATCGTGCAGCTCAACCGCCGCCCCGGCATGAAGACCGCATTCCTCACCCTGCGCGACACCGACGTCGACATGTCGCTGTCCCTCACCATCCCGGTCCCGGCGCTGGAGGCGATGACCGCTGAGCCGCAGCCCGGGTCCCGGGTGGTGGTGCACGCCAAACCGAGCTTCTGGACCAAGCGCGGCACGCTGCAACTCGAGGCGCGGCAGATGCGGCATATCGGGGTCGGCGAGCTGCTTGCCCGGCTGGAGCACCTCAAGCAGCTCCTGCGGGCCGAGGGTATCTTCGACTCCCCACGCAAACGTCCCCTTCCCTTCTTGCCCCACCGGATCGGTCTCATCGTCGGGCGCAATACGGCGGCTGAACGGGACGTGCTCAGCACCACCCAGCGGCGATGGCCGACCGCGCGCTTCGAGATCCGCCAGGTGCCCGTCCAGGGCCCGGACACCGTGGTCGCGGTCAGCCGGGCGCTGGGTGAGCTGGACTCCTTGCCCGAGGTCGACGTGATCGTCATCGCCCGAGGCGGAGGCTCTTTCGAGGACCTGTTGCCGTTCAGCAACGAGGCCCTCATCCGGGCCGTCGCTGACTGCCGGACCCCGGTGGTCAGCGCTATCGGCCACGAGAGCGACAGCCCGTTGTTGGACTTCGTCGCAGACCTGCGGGCCTCCACCCCGACGCACGCCGCCACCGCCATCGTCCCGGACCGCCAGGACGAGGTGAACGGTCTGCGGACGGTGCTGAGCCGGGGACGCCGCGCCCTGACCCAACGGTTGACTCGCGAGCGCGCGGCTCACCTCGCCCTGATGAGCCGCCCGGTCATGGCCGACCGAGCAGCGATCGTCGCGGGACACCGGGAGGGCATCACCCACGCCCACCGCCGCGGCCAGGCCGCCATTCGCGCCCGAGTCAGGGACGAGCGCGAGCGGGTCGGTCAACAGCGACGGCACCTCCGCGCGGTCTCACCGCGCCATACTCTGGACCGTGGTTACGCCGTGGTCCGCCATACGGACACCACCATCGTGCGCGACCGCGACGAGGTCGCATTCGACGAGCTGCTGCAGGTCACCGTGGCCCGCGGGGACTTCGCGGTCCGCCCGGTCAGCTCAGCCGACCTGCCCGCCAACTCGGCCGACCGACCCGCCGAGGACTACTAGGGTGACTGGATGGCTGATGACACGACCCCGGGGCTGAACGGTGACAACGAGGATCACGCGGGAGCCGAAGCGCAGACGGACACGCGAGACCTCACCTACGAGCAGGCCCGCGAAGAGCTGATCACCATCGTGGCCCGGATCGAGTCCGGTGAGGTGCCCCTCGAGGAGTCCATGCGCCTCTGGGAGCGCGGTGAGGCCCTGGCGGCCCACTGCCAGGCCAAGCTCGACACCGCTCAGGAACAGCTCGACAAGACCGTTGCCGAGGAGCCCACCCCGACGGACTAGTTCGTCGCCACACCCAGCCCCTGGATGAACTCGGCCATCTCCGGGGTGTCGGCGGTTCCGTTCACGACCGTCGTGGCCGGTTGATCTGGTCCTGGGGGAAGCACCAGCGCGACTTGAGCGATGTCATTGTCGTCGACACCGGTCCACAGCTGCCACTCCTGAGGGCCGGTAGGCCCGTCAAAAGACACCGTGGTGTCCTGGTCCTCCACGCCCTCCAGCGAGACCGCCAACCATTCCCTTCCGGGGTCCACGGCTTGGCGGATCTGCACGAACTGAGTCTGCGGCGACACCATTCCGATCCGCCACGTCGGCACCTGGTTGTTCACCCCGAAACGGACGAAGGAACCGCTCCACCCCTCGTCCAGCGTTTCCGGTGTCCACACAGGCCAGTCGGCCTCGGAAGCTGCGTAGGACGCCGAGGACTCGATCTCGGCCGGACGCCGCTGCGACTCCGGTGGGTTCGGTGTGATGGCCCACACGGCGAACACCAGAACCAGGACCGCGGCGAGGGAGTAGAACATGTTCTTCGCCGAGTAGGACAGCAGCCGCTTGCGGCGCTTGTCCTCGGCGTTCGGCTCTCCTCGCGTCGGAGTGGCTGTACTCACTTCTCCATGGTCGCATCTCGCCGCACACCGCCGGTCATCAGGGATAGGGTCGGCACAGACGATGTTCTGCTGGCTATCCACTGCTGCGACGAAGGAGCCGACACATGGCCGACGACACCCGAGGCCGCCCGGACGCGGTCCTCCCCGACCGCAACCTGGCCCTGGAGTTGGTCCGCGTCACCGAAGCCGCCGCCCTGGCGGCAGGACGGTGGGTCGGCTTGGGCCAGAAGAACCTGGCCGACAACGCCGCCGTCGAGGCGATGCGCAAGGTCATCTCCTCGGTGGCCATGGACGGTGTCGTCGTTATCGGGGAAGGCGAGAAGGACGAGGCGCCGATGCTCTACAACGGGGAGAATGTCGGAGATGGCACCGGTCCCGCCGTCGACGTAGCCGTGGACCCCATCGACGGCACGACGTTGACGGCCAAGGGGATGGATAACGCGATCGCGGTCATGGCCGTCTCCGAGCGCGGCACGATGTACGACCCCAGCGCCGTCTTCTACATGGACAAGCTCGTCGTGGGTGCCGACTGCGCCGACCGGGTGGACATCAGGCTGCCGATCGCCGAGAACGTGCGCCGGGTGGCCCGCGCCAAGCACCGCCACCCCGAGGACGTGACCGTGATCATGCTCGACCGACCGCGACACGACTCGGTCGCCCAGGAGGTCCGCGACGCCGGGGCTCGCCTGCGATTCATCTCCGACGGCGACGTCGCCGGTGGCATCGCCGCCTGCCAGGAGGACAGCGGGGTCGACATGCTTCTCGGCGTCGGTGGCACCCCCGAGGGCATCATCACCGCGTGCGCCGTCAAGGCTATGGGGGGAGTGATCCAAGGCAGACTCTGGCCCAAGGACGACGACGAGCGACAACAGGCCGTCGACGCCGGGCACGACCTGGACCGCGTGCTGACCAACGACGACCTCGTCACCGGCGACAATTGCTTCTTCGTGGCGACCGGCATCACCAGTGGTGAGCTGCTCAAGGGTGTCCGCTTCGGGTCGGGCACCGCCTACACCCATTCGTTGGTCATGCGCAGCAAGTCCGGCACTATCCGACTGATCGAGTCCGCGCACCGCCTGTCCAAGGTCGCCGCGATCGCCGACGAGTTTGCTCCCCCCCATGCCTGAGGGCCAGAAGACGCGGGTGGTGACCGTCGGTGAGGCGTTGATCGACATCGTCCACCCCAAGGACTCCGAGCCCACCGAGCACGTCGGTGGTAGCCCGGCCAACGTCGCCGTGGGCTTGGCCGCTCTCGGGCACCCGACATCGCTGGCCACCTATCTGGGACAGGACGAACGAGGCGACCGGATCGCCGACTACCTCGAGCAGCGCAACGTCATGCTCACCGACGGCAGCCGGAGCGCGCCGCGCACCTCCACGGCCAAAGCCAGCCTGGACGACGACGGTGGCGCCACCTACGACTTCGACCTGAGCTGGGACATCCCCATCCCCGACCTGACCGGCGTCGGCCATCTGCACACCGGGTCCATTGCGGCCACCCTGCAACCGGGCGCATCCACGGTCTTCGACGCGATGTCCGCGGCCCGCGCCTACGGCACCGTGTCCTACGACCCCAACGCCCGCCCCACGATCATGGGTGCCGCCCACGAGGCCCGCTCCCTGATCGAGGAGCGCATCGGGCGCAGCGACGTCATCAAGGCCAGCGCCGAGGACATCGAATGGCTCTATGCCGGAGCCACCGTGGAGGAAGTCGCGCGTCTGTGGGGCCGGCTGGGGCCACCCCTGGTGGTCGTCACCGACGGCGGCGAGGGGGCCCTCGTCCACCAGAGCTACAGCGAGCAGCAGGTGCGCGTGGCAGCTGCGTCCG
Organism: Ornithinimicrobium sp.; assembly: GCA_049646465.1. Classification (GTDB taxonomy): domain Bacteria; phylum Actinomycetota; class Actinomycetes; order Actinomycetales; family Dermatophilaceae; genus Ornithinicoccus. The sequence continues at coordinate 8,518 of JBARVW010000098.1, read as the reverse complement.
TGGACGTGGTGGACACGGTCGGCGCCGGTGACTCGTTCATGGCCGGGCTGATCTCGGGTCTGTTGGATGCCGGACTGCTGGGGTCGCTGGAGGCACGCCAACGGCTCGGCGAGGCCACCCCATGGGCGGTGGCCAGTGCCGTCGACCGCGCTCTGGCCACAGCCGCCTACACCGTGGCCCGTGCCGGGGCCGCCTCACCGACTCGCAGCGACATCGACCTACCGCAGTCCAGCGCACCGTCGGATGGCTGAGTTCCGATACACCGACCTCCTCCCCCTCACGGAGGATGACACCCCCTACCGTCTGCTCACGACGGACGGGGTGAGCACGGTGGCCGGACCGGACGGACGGACGTTCCTGACGATCACCCCGGAGGCGCTTCGCCTCCTGAGCGAAACGGCCATGCACGACATCGCGCACTACCTTCGACCGGGCCATCTGGCCCAGCTGGCGCATATCCTCGAGGACCCCGAGGCCAGCAGGAACGACAAGTTCGTGGCGTTGGACTTGTTGAAGAACGCGAACATCGCGGCCGGTGGGGTCCTGCCGATGTGCCAGGACACCGGCACCGTCATCGCCATGGGCAAACGAGGTCAGCACGTGCTCACCCACGGGCCGGACGAGGAAGCCATCTCGCGCGGAGTCTTCGACGCCTACACCCGGCTCAACCTGCGCTACTCCCAAATGGCGCCCATCACGACCTGGGAGGAGAAGAACACCGGCTCCAACCTGCCCGCTCAGGTCGAGATCTACGCCGACACCACGCCGGGCCACGAGAACGCCTACACGTTCCTGTTCCTGGCCAAGGGGGGTGGCTCGGCCAACAAGTCGTTCCTCTACCAGGAGACCAAGGCACTGCTGGACCCGGACCGTTTGATGTCCTGGCTCGACGAGAAGCTGCGCAGCCTCGGGACCTCGGCCTGCCCGCCATACCACCTGGCCGTTGTCCTGGGCGGGACGTCGGCGGAGTTCGCCCTGAAGACCGCCAAATACGCCTCCGCCCGGTACCTCGACACTTTGCCCACGCAGGGTTCGCTGGCCGGGCACGCCATCCGCGACCCGGAGCTTGAGGATCGGGTGCACGAGCTGACCCGGAATTTCGGGATCGGAGCGCAGTTCGGTGGGAAGTACTTCTGCCATGACGTGCGGGTCATCCGGCTCCCCCGGCACGGCGCCTCCCTCCCGGTCGCCATCGCCGTGTCCTGCTCGGCCGACCGGCAGGTGCGGGCCAAGATCACGGCCGACGGAGTCTTCCTGGAGCAGCTCGAGAGCGACCCAGCCCGGTTCATGCCGGACCAGGTCGACAGCAGCCTGGACGAGCAGACCGACGGGGTCTCCGGCACCGGCGCGCGATCGGCCGTGCCCATCGACCTGGACCAACCCATGGATGAGGTGCTGGCCGAGCTGTCCCGACACCCGGTGAAGACGCGCCTGTCCCTGAGCGGGACGGTCGTCGTCGCTCGGGATTTAGCACACGCGAAGATCAAGGAGCGGCTCGATGCGGGAGAGCCGATGCCTGACTACCTCCGAGACCACCCCGTCTACTACGCCGGCCCGGCCAAGACCCCGCCCGGTATGCCGTCCGGCTCCTTCGGTCCCACGACCGCGGGCCGGATGGACTCCTACGTCGAGCAGTTCCAGGCCGCGGGAGGTTCGAAGATCATGCTGGCCAAGGGCAACCGCTCGACGCAGGTCACGAGGGCCTGCCAGACCCACGGTGGGTTCTACCTGGGCTCCATCGGCGGTCCTGCAGCCCGGTTGGCTCAGGACTGCATCACCTCGGTCGAGACCCTTGAATACGAGGAGCTCGGCATGGAAGCCGTCTGGAGGATCCAGGTGCAGGACTTCCCAGCCTTCATCGTGGTCGACGACAAGGGAAACGACTTCTTCGCCGACGTGATGCGACCCATTGCCATGACCATCACCACCCGACCGGATATGGACTCCCAGTCATGAACGAGACATCCACCAACAACCCCTTCCACGACCTCCTGGACGCCAACCGCAGCTACGCTGCCGACTTCGACCGAGCGGGCTTCGACGGTATCGCCCACGCCGGCGTCGCCATCGTGACCTGCATGGACTCCCGGATCGACCCGTTGCGGATGGTGGGGCTCTCGCACGGCGACGCCAAGATCTTCCGCAACCCCGGCGGCCGGGTCACCGACGCCGCCTTGGAGGCCTTGGTCCTCGGTGTCCACCTCCTGGGCGTGAAGCGGGTCATCGTCGCCCCTCATACGCGATGCGCGATGGCGTCGGCCACCGAAGCCGAGCTGCGCGAACGCATCAGCGCCTCCAGCGGCCAGGACGTCATCTGGCAACGGTTCCACGTCGTCGCGGATCAGCGTCTGGCCTTGCACGAGGACGTCGCCCGCGTGCGGACCCACCCGCTGATTCCCGCCGAGGTGGAGGTCGGCGGATTCCTCTACGACGTCGATACGGGCCTGCTCAACCAGGTTCTCTAGTCGGACAGGCCCGTATCGGCGGGATTCAGGTCGAGCACGTCTGTGTTGCGCGCGCTCCGAGGCGAGGAGTCAGGCGCCCTTACCGGTCACGCTGACCTCGATGTTGCCGCGGGTGGCCTTGCTGTACGGGCACATCTGGTGGGCCTTGTCGGTGAGGTCCTGGGCCGTGGCGTCGTCGACACCGGGGACCGTGGCGACCAGGTCGACCGCGAGGCCGAAGCCGCTGTCGGTCTCACCAAACTTCACCTCGGCGTGCACGGACGACTCGCCGGCGTCGACGCCCTGGCTCTCGGCCACCTTGGCCAAAGCGCCACCGAAGCATGCTGCATACCCGGCGGCAAAAAGCGTCTCGGGGTTCGCCTTGCCGCTGCCGGGCTTGCCCAGCTCGACGTCGACGGACCCGTCTTCGCTCACGCTACGTCCCCCACGTCCGCCCTTGGCGGTGGCAGCGGCCTTGTAGGCAACCTTGTTCAGCGTTTCCATGCTCGTCCTCTCGACAGTGAATGTTGCGGAGCCGACTCAGCGGCTCCGATATCTCAACCCACTCGCGGCGAAAGGCATTCCACCGACACCGCAGACGCGGCGACTCAGAGGGCCAACTGCTCCCGCACCACTCCCGCGAGGTGGTCGGCGCAGCGCTGTGCCTCCTCCGCGGTCTGGGCCTCGACCATCACACGCACCAACGGCTCCGTGCCCGACCGGCGTAGCAGCACCCGACCGCCCGAGCCCAGCTGCTCCTCGACCTCGTGGACCGCCTGGCGCAGCACCGTGTCCTCACCGACCCGTTGCTTGTCCACGTCTTTGACATTGATGAGCACTTGCGGCAAGCGCCGCATCACCCCGGCGAGCTGCGACAGCGGCTTGCCCGAGTTGACCACTCCGGCGGCCAGGGACAAGGCGGTGAGCACGCCGTCTCCGGTGGTCCCGTGATCCAGCATGATCACGTGCCCGGACTGCTCCCCGCCCAGGTTGAGCCCGCGGCGGCGCATCTCCTCCAGCACGTACCGGTCACCCACCGCGGTCTGCACCACCCGGATGTCATGCTGTTCCATCGCGCGCAACAAACCGAGGTTGCTCATCACCGTGGCCACGAGGGTGTCGTCCTTGAGCGTCCCGCGCTCGTGCTGATCGACCGCCAGCACGGCCATGATCTGGTCCCCGTCGACGACCTCACCGTCGGCGTCCACCGCGAGGCACCGGTCTGCGTCCCCGTCCAGAGCGACCCCCAGGTCGGCGCCGCGCTCGATGACCGCGCGCTGCAGCTGGTCCAGGTGGGTGGACCCGTAGCCGTCGTTGATGTTCAGCCCGTTGGGGTCCCCGCCGATGACGTCCACCCGGGCCCCAGCGCGCCGGAAGGCTTCCGGGCCCACGTGTCCGGCGGCTCCGTGCGCGGCGTCGATGACGATGTGTAGGCCGTCCAGCCGGACGGGCACCGAGGACAGCAGGTGCTCCATGTAGAACTCGGCTCCCTGCGGGAACGGCTGGATCCGCCCGACGGCCGCCCCGGTCGGCCGCTCCCACTCTGCCCCCATCCGCTCGGTGATGCGGTCCTCAATCTCGTCGGCCAGCTTGTTGCCCCCCGTGGCGAAGTACTTGATGCCGTTGTCGGGCATAGCGTTGTGCGAGGCCGAGAGCATGGCCCCCATCTCCGCCGAGAGCCGCATCGTCAGGTGTGCGATGGCCGGCGTGGGCAGGATGCCGGCGTCCAGCACGTCGACCCCCGCCGAGGCCAGACCTGCCATCACTGCTGCCCCCAGGAACTCACCGGAAGCCCGCGAGTCGCGGCCCACGACCGCGGTCGCCCGGCGCCCACCGTAGGCCCCCCGGCCACTCAACTCGTGGGCTACCGCCACGGAGAGGTTCAGCGCCAGCTCGGCGGTGACATCCTTGTTGGCCAGGCCGCGCACCCCATCGGTGCCAAACAAACGTCCCATCGCTGGGGTCCTCTCGTCGCCGGGTCGCGAGCATCGTGGGCTCGCAAGCATCGTCGGCCTCCACGCCGGTATCGGGACGCGGGGGCCGATGCGAGTATGCCGCACCCTCGCGCCGGCCCCCAGTCGGCAGGACGGAAACTAGCTGCGCATCCGCTCCGCCGCGGGGTCGAAGAGACACTGCGACAGCCGAGTCGCGGGTCGCCGCTGCCCCACGATCTCGATCTCGAAGCCGGTGCTGTCGTCGGCCGCGCTCGACGTCGGCAGATAGCCCAAGGCCACCGAGGTGCCGCTGTGGTGCGCATAGCCCCCTGAGGTCACCCAGCCCACCACGGCGTCGCCGTGCCAGATCGGCTCGTCGCCGATCGCGTCAGCCGCATCCCGACCATCGGGCACGTCCACTGCGAAGGCGACTAGATGCCGGGCCGGCCCCACCTCGCGCACGGCACAGGCCGCTGCTCTCCCCACGAAGTCGCCTTTCCCGAGCCTGACGAACGGTCCCAGACCGGCCTCGTAGGGGTCGTAGGTCGGCCGGTACTCCGTTGCCCACGCCCCGTAGGACTTCTCCAAGCGCAGGGAGTTCAGCGCATGACCTCCGAAGAGCTGGATGCCGTAGGGCTCGCCGGTCCGCATCAGGAGGTCGAAGAGCGAGGGCAGGTAGGCCGGCTCGACCCACATCTCGTACCCCAGGTCCCCGGTGAAGGAGATCCGCCCCACCAGCGCCGGGATCGTGTCGAGTCGCATGAAGGCGATGTCGAGCAACGAAAACGCCTCCGGCGACATGTCGTGGTCGGCGACCTGGGAGAGCACGTCCCGTGAACGAGGTCCCGCGATGGACAGTCCGCACAGGCTCGGACCCAAAGTCCGGTAGTGGACTGTCCCGTGGGCCGGGAGCTGGGCGTCGAACCATCTCTGGTGGTATCTCTGCGCCGCTCCGGAGCCGAAGACCATGAACTGCTCCGACCCGTCCGAAGCCGGCAGCGCTGCCACCGTGAAGTCACCGATCAGGTGCCCCTTCCCGTTCAGCATCGGGCATAGGGCGAGCCGTCCAGTCGGCGGCACCCGGTTGGTCACCATCCGGTCCAGGAACGCCCGCGCCCCGGGACCGGTGAACTCGTACTTCGCGAAGTTGGTGGTCTCGATGACCCCCACCCGCTCGCGCACGGCCGCGCACTCCGAGGCCACCGCGTCCCAGGCGTTGGACCGGCGCAGGGTCGGCGTCTCCACCGCCGGGCTCTGGGCTCCATCGCGGTCGAACCACAAGGCGTGTTCCAGTCCGAAGGACACGCCCCATACGGCCCGCTGCGCGTCCAGCCGATCGTAGATCGGTGACATCTGGACCTTCCGGGCTGCGGGAAGCTGCTCGTTGGGGTAGGCGATCCGGAAGCGGCGACCGTAGTTCTCACGGACCTTGGCGTGGGTGTAGGCGGGGGTGGCCCAGTCGCCGAACCGCGCCACGTCCATCCCCCACACGTCGGAGCCGGGGTCACCCGTGGTGATCCAGTTCGCCAACGCCAACCCGACGCCACCGGCTTGGCTCAACCCGGCCATCACTCCACAGGCCACCCAGTGGCCGGGCTGCCCCCGGACGGGGCCGATCAGCGGGTTGCCGTCCGGGGCGAAGGTGAAGGGGCCGTTGATGACCGACTTGATGCCGACCTCTCCGAAGATGGGAAAGTGGTCGATAGCCCGCTCCAGGTTGCCGGAGATGCGATCCAGGTCCGGGGGGAGAAGTTGATGCCCGAAGTCCCACGGCGTGCTGTGCACCGACCAGGGCACCCCATTCGGCTCGTAGGTCCCGAGTAGCAGGCCCTCCCCCTCCTTGCGGAGGTAGACCTCACCCCCGAAGTCCATCGCGTGGAACAGCGGCGACCCGGCCAACTCCGGCACCGCTTCGGTGACCAGGTAGTGATGCTCCATGGCCAGCACCGGCAGCTCCAGACCACACATCCGACCCACTTCGCGAGCCCAGAGACCGCCAGCGTTCACGAAGTGCTCGCAGGTGATCGTGCCGGCCTCACCGCAGTCCAGCTCCCAGGACTGGTCCGGCAGCGCTCGGATCGACTCAACCCGCGTGTGTTGCACGATCTCGGCTCCGGCCAGCTGCGCGCACCGCGCGTAGGCACGGGTGACCCCGCTGGGGTCCACGTTGCCCTCGCACGGGTCGAACATCGCCCCGACGAAGTACTGCTCGTCCATGATCGGCAGAAAGGCTTTGGCCTCGGCGACGCCGATCATCTCGGTGTCCAGACCGAGATAACGGTTGCGGGCGTGCGCCATCCGCAACCAGTCGAGACGCTCCTGCGTGTCGGCCAGGATCAGCCCGCCGGTGAGGTGCCTCCCGCAGTCCACACCCGAGATCCGCTCGATCTCGGCGTAGAGCTCCACCGTGTACTTCTGCAGGGCGGCGACGGTCGGGTCGCCGTTCAAGGTATGCATCCCGCCAGCCGCGTGCCACGTCGAGCCCGAAGTGAGCTCGCTGCGTTCGAGCAGCACGGCGTCGGTGACTCCGGCCTTGGTCAGGTGGTAGAGCACGCTGGCCCCGACGACACCACCGCCGATGACGACGACCTGGGCAGTACTTCTCATCCGTGGCTCCTGTGTGCTCGTGGTCTGCTGCTGATCGCCTAGAAGTCGGTGGGCACACCGCCCTCGGCGACGCGACGGGCCACGAACTCGTCGAGCTCGGCCCTCACCGTCGCCTCGAGGGACGGCTCCTGGTAGGTGGCGAGGAACTCCTGGACCAGGCGCGCGGCGTGCTGCTCGGAGGTGGGGCTGCCGGCCTCCTCCCAGGACTCGACGTTCCGCCAGTCGGAGATCATCGGGGCGTAGAACGCGTCGCGGAAGCGATCCTGGGTGTGTTGCACGCCGAAGAAGTGCCCGCCCGGTCCGACCTCGGCGATGGCCTCCACGGCCAGACTGGCGTCGTCGACCAGGATCGGGTCCAGGAAGACCGAGATCATCTGCAGCAGGTCGGCGTCCAGGATCATCTTCTCGAACGATGCCCGCAGGCCCCCCTCCATCCAGCCCGCCCCGTGCATCACCAGGTTCGCCCCACCCAGGATGGCGCCCATCAAAGAGAACGTGCTCTCGTAGCCGGCTTGCGCATCGAGGGCGTTGGCCGCGCAGACGTTGGACGAGCGGTAGGGCACCCCGACTCGTCGGGCCAGCTGCCCACCCACCAGCGCCGCTTTCATGAACTCGGGAGTGCCGAAGGCGGGCGAGCCCGACTTCATGTCGACGTTCGAGGTGAAGCCGCCGTAGACCACCGGGGCACCGGGGTTCACCAGCTGGGTGAAGGCGATCCCGGCCAGGGCCTCGGCATTCTGCTGCACCAGCGCACCGGCGACGGTGACCGGCGCCATAGCCCCGGCCAGGGTGAACGGGGTGATGATCATGGCCTGGTTCCGCGGCGCGTACTGCAGGATGCCCTCGAGCATCGGCTCGTCGTAGCGCAACGGCGAGCTCGCGTTGATCACGGTGTGCACGCTGGGCTGGCGCTCCAGCGTCGCGTCATCGACCTGACGGGCGATCCGGACCATCTCCAGGCAGTCGACGTTGCGCTGGGCCCCCAGGCTGTACACGTGCGGCACCTTGTCCGTCAGGGCCAGCATCGAGCGTGTGGCGTGCAGGTGGCGGACCGAGGCGTGCACATCGGTCGGCTCCACCGGGTATCCACCCAGCAGGTGGACGGCGTTCAGCGACTGCGCCAAGCGCAGCAGGTCGTCGAAGTCGGCCTTGTTGCCCTCGCGACGGCCCCCGATCGCGTCTCCCACGTAGGGCGGGCTGGCGACGGCAGTGAAGGCCACCGAGTCGCCACCGATGCGCACGTGATGAGCAGGGTTACGGGAGTGAAGAGTGAACTCCCTCGGGGCCGTGGCGACCAGCGCGCTGATCAGCTCGGAGTCGACGTGCACCCGGTTGCCCTGGACATCCGCGCCGGCGTCCCTCCACAGCTGCCGGGCGATGGGATGCAGGAAGTCGATCCCGGTCTCTGCCAGCACCCGCAACGAGGCGGAGAAGATGGACTCGAGGTGATCCTCGGAGACTGCCTTGACCGGGCCGATACTACGGCGGGGCTGGGCGAAGGCGCGCTGGTCAGGGGCGCGCGGGCCGGTGGGC
>JBARVW010000097.1:0-67798 GCA_049646465.1 Ornithinimicrobium sp. | reverse complement strand
GGGTCGGGGTTGACGCGAGGGCAATCGTGGCGCATAGTCATCAGGTGACCTTCTCTTCCGTACTTATTGGCCAGGACGCGTCCTGAGCTAGTAGTCACGCGCGTCCTCCCCTCGTCAGCCTCACGGCGGAGGGGATTTTTAATGCCCGACCGACGACAGGATTCTCAGGATCATGAGCACGGTGACCCGCGCCGAAACCAGCGTGACCCCCAGCCGCACGCCGCTGACCGGCGCGGAGAGCCTCGTCTCGACGTTGGAGCGGGTCGGGGTCGAGCACATCTTCGGACTGCCTGGCGGGGCTGTTCTTCCGCTCTACGACGCGCTGTACAGCTCGACGTCGCTGCGGCACATCCTGGTCCGGCACGAGCAGGGCGCCGGGCACGCCGCCCAGGGGTATGCCGCCGCGACCGGTCGGGTGGGCGTCTGCATGGCCACCAGCGGCCCCGGCGCGACGAACCTCGTCACCCCGTTGGCCGACGCCAACATGGACTCGGTGCCGATGGTCGCGATCACCGGCAACGTGCCCAGCGGAGCGATCGGATCCGACGCCTTTCAGGAAGCCGACATCCGCAGCATCACCATGCCGGTGACCAAGCACTCCTTCCTGGTCACCAACCCCGACGAGATCGCGGCCACCGTGCGCAGTGCCTTCCACCTGGCGTCCACCGGCCGCCCCGGGCCGGTGCTGGTGGACGTGTCCAAGGACGCCCTGGTCGCGCTGACCAACTCGGACCTGACCGTGGACGTGCCGATGCGCGGGTACCACCCGGTGACGGTGCCGCCGGCGGAGGCGATCCGCGACGCCGTCGAGCTGATGCTGTCGGCTCGTCGCCCCGTCCTCTACGTCGGTGGTGGCACCATCCGTGCCAACGCCCACCGTGAGGTCGCCGAGCTGGCGGAGCTGACCGGCATACCCGTGGTCACGACGTTGATGGCCCGCGGGGCCTTTCCCGACTCCCACCCCCAGCACCTCGGTATGCCGGGCATGCACGGCACCGTCGCCGCGGTCACCTCACTGCAGAAGTCGGACCTGCTGATCACCCTGGGCGCGCGGTTCGATGACCGGGTGACCGGTGCTCGCGACTCCTTCGCGCCGCACGCCAAGGTCATCCATGCCGACATCGACGAGGCGGAGATTGGCAAGAACCGCAGCGTCGACGTGGGGCTGCACGGTGACGCCAAGATCACGATCGCCGCGCTGATCAACGAGTTCACGGCCCGGACTGCAGCGGGCGCTGACCCCGACTACCAGGAGTGGGTCGAGTCCTGTGTGCGGTGGAAGGCCAAGTACCCGGCCGGCTACGACATCCCCGCGGACGGGTCGTTGGCTCCCCAGTACGTCATCGAGCGGATCGGGCAGATCGCCGGCCCCGACGCGATCTACGCCTCCGGGGTCGGCCAGCACCAGATGTGGGCCAGCCAGTACGTGAAGTACGAGCGCCCCCGCGCGTGGCTCAACTCCGGTGGCCTCGGGACGATGGGGTATGCCGTCCCGGCCGCGATGGGGGCCAAGGTCGGGTGCCCGGACAGCACCGTGTGGGCCATCGACGGCGACGGCTGCTTCCAGATGACCAACCAGGAGCTTGCCACCTGCGCGGTGGAGGGCATCCCGATCAAGGTCGCGATCATCAACAACGAAGCCCTCGGCATGGTCCGTCAGTGGCAGACCCTGTTCTACTCCCAGCGCTACAGCGCCTCGCGTCTCGACTCGATGCACGTGCCCGACTTCGTCATGTTGGCCCAGGCCTATGGGTGCGTCGGTCTGCGGTGCGACAACCCGGGTGACGTCGACGCCACGATCGAGCAGGCGATGGCCGTCGACGACGTGCCGGTGGTGGTGGACTTCCGTGTCCACCAGGACGCCATGGTCTGGCCGATGGTGCCCTCGGGCACGAGCAACGACGCTATTCAGTACGCCCGCGACATCGCACCGAAGTTCGAGGACGACGAATGAGCACCGGGACGGTCTCCGCGGACCGAACTCATGACTCCAGAGACGAGCAGGACGACCCCTTCGTGGACCTGCCCGTCCGTAGCCGGTATGCCGTCACGGCACCGCCCAACCCCAGCGCCAACGCAGCACCCAACCGAAAGGTGAGCACGATGAGCCGCCATGCACTATCCGTCCTGGTCGAGAACAACCCAGGAGTCCTGGCCCGGGTCTCCGTGCTGTTCGCCCGGCGGAGCTTCAACATCGACCACCTCGTGGTCGGCCCCACCGAGGACCCCAAGGTCTCGCGGATGACCATCGTGGTCAACGTCGGCGAGGAGCAGCTGCACCGGGTCACCAGCCAGCTCGACAAGCTGATCGAGGTCATCCACATCGAGGAGCTCGACGACGCAGCCTCGATCCGCGAGCGGCTGTGGGCGATCAACGACAACGGGCCCCGCCCGGTCGGCGCCATGGCCGCGGCCTGGGGCTGAGCGTCGCCCATACTGGTCGCACATCCATCCTTTGACCACCCCTTCTTCGACCTCTAGGAGCTACCCACACCATGGCCACGATGTACTACGACGACGCCGCCGACATGAGCCTGATCCAGGACCGCGCGGTTGCCGTGCTGGGCTACGGCAGCCAGGGCCACGCCCACGCCCTGAGCCTGCGTGACTCCGGTGTCGATGTCCGTGTCGGTCTCAAGGAAGGCAGCGCCTCCCGTGCCAAGGCCGAGGCCGAGGGGCTACGTGTGGTCACTCCCGAGGTCGCCTGCCAGGAAGCCGACCTCATCATGCTGCTGGTGCCCGACCACGTGGCGCGGCACGTCTACACCGAGGCCGTCGAGCCGAACCTCGAGGACGGAGACGCGCTCTTCTTCGGGCACGGCTTCAACATCCGCTTCGACTACATCAAGCCCCCGGCCAACGTCGACGTGTGCATGGTGGCACCGAAAGGCCCCGGCCACCTGGTGCGCCGTGAGTACGTCGACGGGCGAGGGGTGCCGGTGCTCGTCGCAGTGGAGCAGGACGCCTCGGGCCACGCCTGGGATCTCGCCCTGGCCTACGCCTCGGCGATCGGTGGCCTGCGGGCCGGTGGGATCAAGACCACCTTCACCGAGGAGACCGAGACCGACCTGTTCGGGGAGCAGGCCGTCCTGTGCGGTGGGCTGTCCGAGCTGATCATGAAGGGCTTCGAGACGCTGACCGAGGCGGGATACCAGCCCGAGGTCGCCTACTTCGAATGCCTGCATGAGGTGAAGCTCATCGTCGACCTGATGTACGAAGGCGGCATCGCCAAGCAGCGGTGGTCCGTCTCCGACACCGCCGAGTACGGCGACTACGTGTCGGGGCCGCGCGTGGTCGACGACCGCGTGAAGCAGAACATGCAGGCCGTGCTGCAGGACGTGCGCAACGGTTCCTTCGCGCAGCGGTTCATCGACGACCAGGAGGCAGGCGCGCCCGAGTTCACGGCGATGCGCGAGAAGGGTGCCTCTCACCCGATCGAGGACACCGGCCGCGAGCTGCGCGGGATGATGGCTTGGGTCAGCTCCGGCGACGACGACTACACCGAGGGCTCCGCCGCCCGATGAGCACCGAGGTCCAGGGGCAGACAGCGGGCAAGACCGACATCAAGCCGCGCAGCCGGGACGTCACCGACGGGTTGGAGCGCACGGCGGCGCGCGGGATGTTGCGCGCGGTCGGGATGGGCGATGAGGACTGGGAGAAGCCGCAGATCGGCGTCGGCTCCTCGTGGAACGAGATCACCCCGTGCAACCTGCCCCTGGACCGCCTCGCCCAGTCCGTGAAGGACGGGGTGCACGCCGCAGGTGGCTACCCGCTGGAGTTCGGCACCATCTCGGTCTCCGACGGCATCTCCATGGGCCACGAGGGTATGCACTTCTCGTTGGTCTCTCGCGAGGTCATCGCCGACTCCGTTGAGACGGTCATGGGTGCCGAGCGTCTGGATGGTTCGGTGCTGCTGGCGGGGTGCGATAAGTCCCTTCCGGGCATGTTGATGGCTGCCGCCCGGCTCGACCTGGCGTCGGTGTTCGTGTACGCAGGCTCGATCCTGCCCGGTCAGGCCAAGCTGTCGGACGGGTCCAGTCGTGAGGTCACCATCATCGACGCCTTCGAGGCCGTCGGTGCCTGCTCGCGGGGGCTGATGTCCCGCGAGGACGTCGACGCCATAGAACGGGCGATCTGCCCTGGCGAAGGCGCCTGTGGCGGGATGTACACCGCCAACACCATGGCCGCCGCGGCCGAGGCCCTCGGGATGGCTCTGCCCGGCTCGGCGGCCCCGCCGGCCACCGATCGTCGTCGCGACGGGATCGCCCGCCGATCCGGACAAGCGGTGGTGGGCATGCTCCGCGAAGGGCTGACCGCACGACAGATCCTGACCAAGCCGGCCTTCGAGAACGCGATCGCTGTGGTGATGGCACTCGGTGGGTCGACCAACGCCGTGCTGCATCTGTTGGCGATCGCCAACGAGGCCGAGGTCGACCTGACCCTGGAGGACTTCGCCCGGGTGGGTGCCACGGTGCCGCACCTGGCGGACGTGAAGCCGTTCGGCCGTCACGTGATGACCGACATCGACCGGATCGGCGGCATCCCCGTCGTCATGCAGGCACTGTTGGACGCGGGCCTGCTGGACGGCACCGTGATGACCGTGACCGGCAAGACGCTCGCCGAGAACCTCGCCGAGCTCGACCCGCCCCAGCTCGACGGCATCGTGCTGCGCCAGCTGAGCAACCCGATCCACGCGACCGGCGGGCTGACCATCCTGCGCGGCTCCCTGGCTCCGGAAGGGGCGGTGGTGAAGTCGGCCGGTTTCGACTCCGACGTCTTCACCGGCACGGCCCGGGTCTTCGACGGGGAGCGGCTGGCGATGGACGCGCTCGAGGACGGCACCATCGCCGCCGGGGACGTCGTGGTCATCCGGCGCGAAGGACCGCGAGGTGGTCCGGGAATGCGCGAGATGTTGGCCATCACCGGAGCGATCAAGGGTGCCGGACTCGGCAAGGACGTCCTGCTGATCACGGACGGTCGGTTCTCGGGAGGCACCACCGGGTTGTGTGTGGGTCACATCGCTCCCGAAGCCGTGGACGGAGGACCGATCGGGCTCGTCGAGGACGGCGATCGGATCCGCCTCAACGTGGCCGACGGGACGCTGGACCTCCTCGTCGACGAGCGCGATCTGGACCGCCGACGCGAGTCGTGGGTGTCGCCCGAGCCCTACGCCCGTGCCCGCCGTGGGGTGCTGGCCAAGTACGCTCGACTCGTCGGCTCCGCCGCGCACGGCGCGGTCACCCACTGACGGGCAGACTCGGCGGGCCTATCCCGAGCGACGACGAAGGGTGGCCGCACCGAGCAGCAGGGCGCCAACCGCGAAGCCGGCCACGACGAGCGCGTTCGTCGTGAGATCGCTGGACCAGGTGGGGCTGGAGGTCACCTCGTTGATGGCGTCCACCGCGTAGGACAGGGGAAGGAAGTCGGAGACCGTGCTGAGCACGGTGGGCATGGTGTCGCGAGGTGCGATCAGGCCACACAGCAGGATCTGGGGCAGCACGAAGGCCGGCATGAACTGCACGGCCTGGAAGTCGGTCTGGGCAAACGCGGACACGAAGAGGCCCAGGGCCGTGCCGAGCACCGAGTTGAGCACGGCGATCACCATCAGGCTCAGCACGCTGCCCGAGATCTGAAGGTCCAGCACCCAGACCGCCAGGGAGCTGGTCAGCGCCGACTGCACCACCGCCACCACGGCGAAAGCCGCGGCGTACCCGAGGAGGAAGTCGATCTTCCCCATCGGCATCGACAAGAGTCGTTCCAGCGTGCCGGAGGTCCGTTCAGCCAGGGTCGTCACCGACGTGATGAGGAACATGATGGTGAACGGAAAGACCACGAGCAGGGGCCCACCGACGCGGTCGAAGACCGGCTCGTTGTCGATGTAGATCCACCACAACAAGGTCATCAGCAGGCACGGCACCAGCAGGAGGAGCGCCACCGTGCGCCGGTCGTGCCGCAGCTGCTGCAGCACTCGCCGAGCCACGGCCAGAGTGATCCGAGGGCTCATGTCGTCGTCCTTGCCGTGTCGCGGACCAACTCGAGGAAGGCGTCACCGACGTTGTCGGTAGCCGTCGTCTCCATCAGTCCTCGTGGGGTCTCCGCCGCCAGCACCGCGCCCTCCCGCATCAATAACAGCCGATCACACAGCACGGCTTCGTCCATCACGTGGCTGGAGACCAACAGGGTGGTGCCGTCCTCGGCCAACCCTCGGAACATGTCCCAGAGCTCCACCCGCAGGACGGGGTCCAAACCGACCGTCGGCTCATCCAGCAGCAACACCGGGGGGTTGCCGAGAAGGGCGACGGCCAGGGAGGCGCGGCTGAGCTGCCCACCGGACAGGTTCCCCGCCAGACAGTGGCGATGGCTGCCCAGACCGACCCGGTCGATGACCTCGTCGACCTCGGCGCGAGGAGCACGCAGGACGCGCGCGAAGAAGGAGACGTTGTCGCTCACCGAAAGGTTGGCGTAGACACTCGGGGCCTGGGTGACGTAGCCGACTCGATGTCGTAGGTCGGCCGATCCCGCAGGACGGCCCAGCACGGTGACGGTGCCCGACTCGACCTTCTGGACTCCGACGATGGCTCGGATCAAGGTCGACTTCCCGCAACCGGAGGGGCCGAGCAGCCCGGTGATCTCGCTGGCGCGCAACGCACAGGAGAGTGTGGGCAGCACCTCACGCCCACCTCGCCGCACGTGGAGGCTCTTCACCTCGATTGCTACCCCGTTATTCACCATGTGATGAATATACTCAGCGGGTGGGTCCTGTCAAGCCTTCTTGCCGTCGAGGAACCCCTGCACGATGGGGCCGTAGATGGCGACCAGGTCGGCGGCGGGCATGGACGCGATCGGCTCCAGGCGGAGCAGGTATCGAGTCATGATGAGGCCGCCCGTCTGGCTGGCCACCAACGGCAGCTGGGCCCCGGGGTCGTCCATCGGCACCCGTGCAGCCACTTCGGACAAGACCGTGCGAAGCACCCCGTCCCGGATCAACGCCGTGCCCTCTGCGGTCGTGAACGACGATCGCAGCAACGTCAGGAACAGTCCCTGTCGCTCAGGGTCGTCCCACAGCCACAGGACCAGAGCGACCAGTTTTGCCCCCATCTCCTCGCGCGGACCCACCAGGACCCGGGCCAGCTCGGGTCGTGGGTCGAAGGGCACCTCCAACGCCGCGAGGAACAACCCCTCTTTGCCGTCGAAGTAGTGGTGGATCAGCGATGGGTCGACTCCGGCTTCCCGGGCCACGCCGCGCAGGGACGTCCCGTCGTATCCCTTGCTGGAGAACTCAGCACGAGCGGCCGCTACGATCTCGGCCCTGGTGTCCGGCGCACCGGCACGTCTGCCCGCCACCCTCAACGACTCCGGTATGCGGTGCACCCCGCGCGGGACGGGGGCAGCGAGGCCCGCGTGGGGGCGGCGAGGTGTCGGCGAGCCATAGACGCACCGTAGCGGCAGGCCTCGGCATACAACCCCTTGTGTCGTTGCCCTATCGGTTATCCGATCGTGACCTCCTCGGGATGGCCCCCGACGTGGTGATCACTGAAGATAGGTTGCATGACGCCGAACGGATTGCCGGACCAGCAGGCTCGTGGATCCGATTCCGCTGCGGCGGAGACGATCTTCCGCGTCGATGGACCGGTCGACGACGACGAGCTGACCCAGCTGCACCAGCTCGCCTTCCGAGCCAGTGGGGCTGGTTTCGTGCCGTGGTCGCGGCGGTTGCAACGGCACAGCATCTGCTGGATCACGGCGCACCACGGTGATCGGCTGGTGGGTTTCGTCAACGTGATCGGTGATGGCGGAGCTCACGCGGTGCTGCTCGATACCGTGGTCGCTCCGGAGCATCAGCGGCTCGGCATCGGTCGGAGTCTGGTGAAGCGCGCGGTGGAGGAGGCACGGACCTTGGGGTGTCACTGGATGCACGTGGACTACGAAGCGCGCATGGCCGACTTCTACGAACGGGTCTGTGGGTTCGATGGGAGCACGGCCGGTCTCATCCGCCTGGTCTGAGCCTGAAGCTGAGATCTTGCTCACCCCCTGAGCACGAAGTCGAGGACCGCCGTTTTGCGGCCCTCGACCCGGAGCGGATAGTCAGGAGCGTGACTACGCAAGATCGTTTGGAAATAAACTGGTTCAACGTCGTGGGGGCTTCCTTGGGGGCCGTCTCCTCGGCCGTGGTGCTGTCGACGTTGGGCGCGGCCGGCACACTGCTCGGTGCCGCCCTGGGAAGTGTGTGCATCACCGTCGGGGGTGCCCTCTACGCGCACACCATGAAGGTGACCCGGGATCGGGTGGCGGCGGCCAAGATCCTGACGGAGTCCCGCAAGGCGCGCCCCAAGGAGAAGGTGATGGCTGGGGGCCCGGAGCTGGACTCCGCTCAAGTCCGACCGGCCCCGGTGGAGGAGCCCGCTGGCGAGGATGTGCATGCCGACGCAGAGTCGATGACCTCATCGCTGAAGGGTCTGCCGTGGAAGCGGGTCGCGGCTCTGGCCGGCGCGCTGTTCGCCATCACGATGGGGATCATCCTGGCCTTCGAGCTGTCGACTGGCCGCGCAGTCTCGACCTATACCGGTGGCACCAGCGACTCCTCGGTCGGGACCTCCTTCTCCGGTGTCGTGAGGTCGGCGGCTGAGATCGATGACACCGACACGGACCAGGGCGGGCAGCAGCAGGATCAGGCCCCCGTCCAGGACGGGCAGGAGGACACGACCCCGGAGCAGGACGTGCAGAACCCGGACCCGGCTCCGACCGACCCCCAGTCGCCTGCCCAGGAGGAGACGCAGGAGGACGTGCCCGCCGAGGAGGACGCGCCGGCGCCCGCCGAGGACCCAGCACCGGCCCCGGAGCCCGCTCCGGCCCCCGCCCAGGAGCAGGCCCCGGCACCCGCACCGCAGCCGGCCCCGTAGTCGGCCGGTCGCCGAGCCCGTGTTGCCACTCGTAGGTGGCAGGCGACCTCAGGGTCGGTGGCAGACTGGCGCTCATGCCCTCGCCGTACCCGTTGCTCGACGCTGTCCTCGCCGACCCCGCCGGTCTGTCCTGGGCCATCCTGGTGCGCGAGGGGCAGGACAGCGCTGAGGTGCTCGTCGGAGATATCGAGGACCTCGATCTGCTCGCCGACATCCCCCCAGCACGGCCTGGTCTGCCGACGCTCACGTTGGTGCCCTTCCGCCAGATCGCGGAGCGCGGCTTCGACGTCCACGACGACGGAGCGCCCTTGCGCGTGCTGGCGGCCACCGGGTACGAGCGGGTCCCCGTGGCCGAGCTCTCCGAGCGGTTGGCCGCCGTCGAGATCGACGACATCGAGGTCCGCGACGAGCGGTTCAGCGTCAGCGACGAGGACTATGCTGAGATCGTCACCCGAGTCATCGAGGACGAGATCGGCAACGGTGAGGGCGCCAACTTCGTCATCCGTCGCGACGTGTTGGGCCACATCGAGGCCCGACCCTGCGACGCCGCCTTGACCTGGCTGGCCACCCTGATCCGCGACGAGCGCAACGCCTACTGGACCTTCGCCGTGCATACCCCCGGCCACACGCTGGTCGGAGCCACCCCCGAGCGCCACGTCAGCGTCCAGGACGGTCGGGTGCGGATGAACCCGATCTCCGGGACCTTCCGCCACCCGATGGACGAAGCCGAGGTGGAGCCGGAGTTCCGGGCCTTCATCAAAGACACCAAGGAGACCGAAGAGCTCTTCATGGTGGTCGACGAAGAGATGAAGATGATGGCGCAGATCTGCACCCACGGGGGGCGGATCACCGGACCGTACCTCAAGCAGATGGCCCATCTGACCCACACCGAGTACCTGCTCGACGGGCTGGCCGAGTCCGACCCCCGCGACGTGCTGCGTCTGACCATGTTCGCCCCCACGGTGACCGGTTCGCCGATGGAGAATGCCTGCACCGTCATCGCTCGCCACGAGCCAGGCGGCCGCGGCTACTACGCGGGGGTGTTGGCGCTGATCGAGCGCGACGACGACGGGCTGGAGCACCTGGACGCCCCGATCCTGATCCGCACCGCGCACCTGCTGGGCGACGGTGTGGTCAAGGTCAGCGCCGGGGCCACCCTGGTGCGCCACAGTGACCCGGTCTCGGAGGTCGCGGAGACGACCGCGAAGGCGAGTGGGATGCTGGCGGCTCTGGGGCTGCGCCCCCGTCGCGAGTTGTCGTATGCCGTGGACCTGGCTTCGTTGGCTGGGGTCGAGCAGGCGTTGGCAGACCGCAACGACGTGCTCTCCGCCTTCTGGATGTCACCGCAAGCGGAGCGCCCCGACCCCGATCTGGTCGGCCGGTCCGTGCTCGTGGTCGACGCCGAGGACATGTGGACCCAGATGCTGGCCCACCAGGTGCGGCACTTCGGGATGGCCGCGCACGTCCGCCGTTGGGAGGGCGTGCAGGTCGGTGACCTGGATGAGGTCGACCTGGTGCTCTTCGGCCCAGGACCCGGTGACCCCGAGCACGCCGACGATCCGCGGATGACGCACATCCGGATGCTGATGCAGGCCCGACTGGACGCCGACCGACCTCTTCTCGCGGTGTGCCTGAGCCATCAGGTGCTGGCCTCGCTCGCCGGGATGAGCATCACCAAGCTGGCCCGTCCGAACCAAGGGGTGCAGATACCGGTGGACCTGTGGGGAGTGCCGGCACGGATTGGCTTCTACAACACCTTCGTGGCTCGACCCGGCCCCGCCGAGCTGCCGCGCAACGGTGCGGCTACGCCGTTGGTCGTGGCCGTGGACGACATCCATGATGCTGTGGTTGGCCTCCGTGGGCCTGGGGTGGCCAGCATCCAAGGGCATGCAGAATCGGTTCTCTCCCGCGATGGGTTACGGACTCTGCACGCCTTGATCCGCCATACCCTGCTCGGCGACTCCTGACCCTTCCCGCGCACGGTCCGAGCGGGGTCGCCGTTAGTCCTCCAGGAAACTGAGCAGCGCGAGGTTGAACTCGCTCGGGTGTGAGACGTTCACCCCGTGCGGCCCACCGTCGATGACGTGCACCCGTGCACCTTCCACGATCTCGCTGGTGCGCATGCCCGAGCTCTCGAACGGGACGATGCCGTCGGCGCTGCCGTGCAACACCAGCGTGGGCACCGTGAGGTGGGTCAGATCGTCGCGGAAGTCTGTGGCGGCGAAGGCTTCGATGCATTCCACGGCGGCAGTCTCGTCGGCCTGTCCGCACAGACGGCGTGCACTAGCCAGTTGGTCCTGAGAGACCTGCAGCTCCTCACCGGCGGTGAAGAAGTTGGTGGTGAAGCCCTCGTAGAACTCGGCGCCCCCCTCGCGGACCCCCTGTTTCATCTCCTCAGCAGCTTCACGCTCGAGCGGTCCCTCCGGGTTGTCGTCGGTATGCAGCATGAAGGGCGGCACCGCAGAGGCGAAGACCACGCTGTGCAGCCGGTCCTGGCCATGACGGGCGACGTAGCGGGCGACCTCACCCCCACCCATCGAGAAGCCGACCAACGTCACGTCGCTCAGGTCGAGGGAGTCCAACACTCCGGCCAGGTCGTCGCTGAGGGTGTCGTAGTCGTATCCACCCTCGGGCTTGTCGGATCCGCCGAAGCCTCGACGGTCGTAGGACACCACGCGATAGCCCGCGGTGGTCAACGCAGGTGTCTGATCCGCCCAGGCCTCGTGGCTCAGGGGCCAACCGTGGATCAATACCACCGGCCGGCCCGACCCACCGGAGTCGGAGACCTCCAGCTCGATCTGGCTACCTTCGTCGGTCACGCTCACACGGCTCATCGTTGTTGCCTCCTGCGTCGGGATCGGTGCGTATCCGCCCACGGTACGGCTCCCGGCCTCGCCCCTCATCTTGACCCTGGAAACTACGAAAGCCGCAGGTGCTTCAGGGGCAGACCCGCGGCTTTCGCGCGTGGCCAGGGGCGGGGTCGAACCGCCGACCTTCCGATTTTCAGTCGGACGCTCGTACCAACTGAGCTACCTGGCCATCTGTTCACTTGTCGTGAGCGAAAAATCCGCTGCACCCCACTCTAGTTGAGTGACGTGCAGCGGTCTGACGCTGCGACCCCGACGGGACTCGAACCCGCGACCTCCGCCGTGACAGGGCGGCGCGCTAACCAACTGCGCTACGGGGCCTTGGTAGGCCTTGCGATCATACTTCCAGCCTGTACTCCTCGTTGAGTACACACCGCATCCC
Source organism: Ornithinimicrobium sp. (assembly GCA_049646465.1). GTDB lineage: Bacteria > Actinomycetota > Actinomycetes > Actinomycetales > Dermatophilaceae > Ornithinicoccus. The sequence continues at coordinate 55,649 of JBARVW010000097.1, read as the reverse complement.
CAACGGGATTCGAACCCGTGTTGCCGCCGTGAAAGGGCGGAGTCCTAGGCCGCTAGACGATGGGGACGTGTCGTTGACGGCCCCTCGTGCAAGCGCTCTAAAGATCCGTCGAGGACAAGGAGAGAGAATACGTGACGTGCAAGCAATGTCAAAAACTCAACCCACGGGGTTGGCCCAGGCCATCAGGTCGGGCAACGCCCAGGTGTTCACGATGCGTTCGGGGGGTACGCCCAGCCGTTGGGCGCGCTCGCAGCCGTAGGCCTGGAAGTCGAGCTGACCGGGTGCGTGGGCATCGGTGTCGATGGCAAACAGACAGCCGATCTCCAGGGCCAGCGCCAGCAGGTCATCGGGTGGGTCGCGGCGTTCGGGCCGCGAGTTGATCTCGACGGCCGTGTCGTGGTCCCGGCAGGCCTCGAAGACCGCTGTGGCGTCGAAGACGCTCTGGGCGCGTTTGCCCCGGCTGCCCTCCACCAGGCGCCCGGTGCAGTGCCCGAGCACGTTGGTATGCGGCAGCATGGCGGCCGCCACCATCCGCCGGGTCATCGAGCCTGCGTCCATCGTGAGCTTGGAGTGGACCGACGCGACGCGGACGTCGAGGGCGTCCAGCATCTCCGGGCTCTGGTCCAGCGAGCCGTCGTCGAGGATGTCGACCTCGATCGCCTTCAGCAGCGTGAAGCCGGACCCGTTGCCCGTGAGTGCTTCGTTGATGGTGTCCACGACTCCGAGCTGCTTGCGGAGCCGCTCGGCGCTCAAGCCGTTGGCCACGGTCAGCCGGGGGGAGTGGTCGGTCAGCGCCAGGTAGTCGTGACCGATCTCCATCGCGCTGGCCACCATCTCCTGGATGGGGGAGCCGCCGTCCGACCAGTCGGAGTGGCTGTGGAGATCACCCCTGAGGGCCGCACGGAGGTCTTCTCCACCAGGTGCGAGCGGACCTCCGGCCGACTCCTCCAGATCGCGGAGCTTGTCCGGGACCTGCCCACTGACGGCCTGCTCGATGACCTCGGCGGTCGAGCTGCCGATGCCGCCGATGGACTTCAGCGACCCGGTGCTGACCAGCTCGCGGACCCGTTCCTCCGGGATCTCCAACAGAGTGTTGGCTGCCTCACGGTAGGCCTTGACGCGATAGGTCGAGGCGCGGCTTCGCTCCAGGAGGAAGGCGATCCGGCGTAGGGCGTCGACGGGCTCTATCGTCATGCGGCCCGACGCTACGCCAGCCGTGGCATCGCCACCACCACATCCAGCCGTGGCATCGCCACCACCACATACGGTGTCGTCCATGTCATCACGTCAGGACACGCCACCGATCTCGATGGTCCACGCCGCGCAGCTGAACGCGAGCCAGCTTCATGGGCTGCTGAGGTTGCGGGTCGCGGTCTTCATCGTCGAGCAGGACTGTCCCTACCCCGAGCTCGACGGGTGGGACCTCGCTCCGGGCACCGAGCACCTGTGGATCGGGGACGCCGAGGCGGACGAGGCCAGGGCCACGGTGCGCATCCTGGCTCGAGGCGAGGCGCGCGTCATCGGGCGGGTGGCCACCGCCGAGTCACACCGGGGGCGTGGGTATGCCGGCGCGTTGATGGACCGCGCGGTGGGTCACGTCGGCGATCGGGAGGTGACTCTCGAAGCCCAGGCCCGGCTGGAGCCCTGGTACGCGCAGTGGGGCTTCGTCCGGGCCGGTGCCGACTATCTCGAGGACGGTATCGCCCACGTCCCCATGCGCAAGCCCGGTCTCGGCAGCCAGGTTTAGGCAAGTCTAGGACCGAGGAGACCGGGCTCGGCGTGCAGATCTAGGCCAGTGCCTTGGCCTTCAGCGCGTCGAACTCTTCCTGGGAGAGGGCTCCGCTGTCCAGTAGCTGCTTGGCCTGCGCGATCTGCTCCGAGGGGCTTGTGCTGCCTGCGACGTCCCGGATGTACCCCTCCTGTGCGGCACGCATCGACTCCATGTCCTTGGCGCTACGCTCGGCCATGCCGCCGCCGCGGACCACGAGGTAGATCAAAGCGGTCAGGAGCGGGAAGATGATGAGGCAGACGAACCACACAGCCTTCATGCCGCCAGACACGGACTTGTCACGGAACAGGTCCGTGATGATGGTGAACATCGCCATGAGGTAGGCGATGAAGGCGAAAGAAATAACGATCAGCCACACAGCTTCGAAGAACGACATCTCAGACTCGCTTTCGCGCTCAGGCGCCGGGGCACTCTGCCTCGCCGATGGATCACAAGAACCTACTGCCACCCGATCCTAGAAGGTGCGTCCTCGCATGTCACGCGTCCAGCTGTCGGCCCGCCAGGATCGTGGGGCGGACGGCGTGGAAGCGGTCATGATCGACAAGCGCAACCGCTGGCTGGCCCCGTGAGATGGCCGTGCCTGGGAGCGCCCCACGATGCCCACCCAGCGCGCTGCCGAGGGTCTGGTCGATGGTGTGGGGGAGCTTCTTCCCGGCAGTGCCGTCGTGGTAATTACGTTGCACTACAGGCGAACTGCCGTCTTTCTCTGTCGGAAGCAATTAGAACAACCCTGAGAGGCGATGCCGAAAACGCAAAGAATGGGCAATCTACGGTTATAGTGCAGGTGACGAAGGTATAGTGGAGGTAAAGCGCAGGCGGTCATCTCGCCTTGGCGAGCCCCCCTCACGCCCGCCCGCCTTCGACGCTGCTGACACCCGGTGACGGCGAGCTCAAGCCCACAAGCTTGGCCCACACACCAACGCCAGGGGCACCGACCGATCCGTGACCGGCCGGTTCCCCTGGCGTTGCTTCACGCGTGGGTCGCGTCCGTCGTGGCCTAGTCCGTGGAGGTCGGGCGATCCGATGAAGGGGCGACGGAGCTCGCCGAGGGGCTCTGGAGCTGAGGCAACAGCTGGGCCATCAGCAGAGTCGACAGCGCCGAGGTGTCGCCCGAGTTCTCGTCCGTATGCACGATGACCGGGCGCGGGGCGGACTGAGCCAACCGAGCACCCACGTCCAGCCGGCGGCGGGCCAGCTCATAGCCCAGCACCGCACGGTTGTCGCGGTAGGCGGTGGCGAGCTGCTCCTGGGCCTTGGCCTCACCCTGGGCGGCCACGAGGTTGGTCCGCGCGCGCGTCTCGATCTCGTAGGTCACCCGCTGTGCCTCGGTCTCGCGCTCCTCCAACATCTGGGCCACGTCTTTGCGCGCCTTGTTGAGCGCGCCCTTGACCTCGACGATCTTGGCGTCGCGGACCTTCTTGGATCGTTCGATCTGCATCAACAGCGTGTCGATCCGACGCTTGCGGATCAGTTCCCACTCCTTCTCGTAGGCCGACAGCTCCTTCGAGGTGCGCTCCCGCGTCGACAGGTGCTCGCGGTACTGGTCCGGCAGCTGGACGTCGGGGATGTTGCAGCCCATGATCTGCACGCCGTATCGCGTCAGCTGGCGGTTGAGCAGTTCCTGCATGTCCTTGACGTCTGAACCCCGCAGGTCGTAGGCACGTTCGGTGCGGACCTGGCGGCTCCGCTGGCGGATGGCGTCCTGCACGGAGTTGGACAGCACGAGGTCGAAGTTGCCTGCGCCGATGGTCTGGACGAAGCGCACCGCATCCACGATCCGGAAGCGTAGGAAGAACTCGATGGACTTCAGCGGCACGTTCTCGTACGTCGGGCTGGACAACACCGGAGCGGCATAAGGGATCTCGGTGGTGACGTCGACGACGTAGGCCACGCGCGCCCAGGGGTGCCACAGGTAGTGGCGTCCGGGGGGAAGGCCCGTCCCGCTGATGGCTCCGAACTTCGTCAGCACACCGATCGTCCCTTCCTCGATCTCGACGATCGAAGAGCGGAACCACCACAAGGCTCCGAGGGCGAGCAGCACGAGCGCGGACAACCAGGCTAGGACCGCCAGGAAGCCTAGGCCGTTCAGTCCGAGCAACAGACCGCTGAACGCGGCCCAGACCGCAAGCCAGACCAGGGTGAGCCAGCGCAGGCCCCGTGTGTCCTTGGGGATGACGACCGGGACCAAGGCCCCGCCGTCGCCCCCACGCAGCAGCGCGGCCACGTCACCCCAACCGGCAAGGGCCTCTTTGATCGAGGACATCCCGTGGGCACCCCTCATCGTCTGTTCACTCACCGTCGTGTCCTTCCGGGTCTACGTCGTGCTCGGACGTCGATGCCGAGTCGCCGTGCGGGGTCGTCGCCTCCGGTGATGCCGCGGAGGTCTGCGACCCGTCCTGCGCCGGGTCACCCTCGGTGGCGACGGATCGACGGATCGCCTCCATCCGATCTTCGCCGGGCAGGTCGGAGCCGGAGTCCGACTCCGGGACGATCTCCACCTTGGTCTCCTCCGGCGGCTGCAGCAGGTGGCTGATGTCGGCCTTGCGGCTGGCCACCCGTTCCTCGATGGCGCCCTTGCGAGACCGGATGGACTCCATGTCGGCGTCGGTGAACAGCGGAGTGTCGGAGTCACCGATCAGCTGGCGCGCGACCTGGAGGAAGTCGACACCTTCGGAGTCGCCGCCGATGCGCACGATCTGAGGCAGAGACGAGGCCAGTGACTCGAGTTGGCCCAGCATGTCCTGCTGGTAGCGGTAGTCCAGGATCTCCGGGGCCAGAGCGGCGCTGACCGCTCGGATGTCCAGCGCCTGCGCCTCCAGCAGCGCGGCGTTCGCGTTGGCGGTGGACTCCGCTTCCACGAAGCGCTGGCGGGCCAAGGAGTCAGCGCGGTTGGTCTCGCGTTCCAGCGCCGTGTCCATCTGCGCCTGGTAGCGCGCGATGTCGGCCTGGATCGCCGAGAGCGTCTCGTTCAATGAGGCGAGGTCCTTGTTGAGGTCACCGTCGTTCTGTTCCTTGCGCAGCTGCAGCTCGTACTCGTAGGTGTACGCCTCTTTGGCCACCCGGATCATCTCCGGAGCCGCAAGGTCCATCCGGTACTCCTGGTTGGCCGGCTCGGCGTGCGTGATGTTGGCGGTGGTCAGCTCGACGGCAGGGGCGAACTGAGCGTTGAGCTGCTCCAGCAGCTTCGAGGTGCTCTCACCGACGAGGTCGTAGATGCCCGAGGCCTCCTGCTCGTAGATCAACGACCGCGTGGTCTCGGAGATCGCGTTGTTGAGCTTGTCCTGGAAGCCCTGCACCGCGCCGAGCACGAACACGAACTCACGGGCGTTCACGATCCGGAACTGCAGGAACAGATCCACGGAGGCCTGCACCCCGGACTTGGTCGGCGCTTGGCGGATCGGCGCGTTGAACGGGTACTCACGAGTGACGTTGATGATGTAGGAGACCCGCTTCCACGGGTTGAGCAGGGTCACCCGGCCCGGGCCGACCTCAGCCTCGACCTTGCCGAAGCGGGAGATCAGCGCGACGCACCCCTCGGGCACCATCACCATGCCCTGGCGCCACCAGGAGAACCCCGCCAGAACCAACACGAGCGCCCAGTAGTGCGGGCCGAAAACCCCCGAGCTCAGGCCGTCGAAGGGCAACAGGGCCACGCCGCCACCCGCTCCCAGCACGACCAGAAGCACGATAGGAAGGATCGCCTTGAGGCGGCGACCTTTGGGCATCACCATCGGAGTGATGACGTGCACGGGGCCGTGCTGACCGTTCTCGTAGTAGCTGCGGCTCAGGTGCTCGGCGGCGTCGTTCAACGACACGGACGCCGACTGGATGCGGGTGCCCGCCGCGCGGCTCTGGTCGCGAGCGGCGGGGAAGTCTCGAGCGTTCAGCGCGAAGGCGTCCTGCTCATGGTCTTCTTGGTCCACCGGCGAACGCCTCGTGGGGCCGGACGACGGGTCGGACCTCGCGCCCGCTGACGCCCCTGCCTGCTGGGCGGAGGCACCGGCGGCCATCGAGCCAACCACCTCCCGCACGTCGCTGCCGCCGGCATACTGCTTGGCGGCGTTGATGAAATCCTCGGCTCTGCTCACGTGATCCCCTGTGCCTTCTTGGTTCGGCGGGCGAAGGCCCGCTGGCGGTATGCAGTTAACCACGACCCTGCGACGTTCCCCCGGGCTTGGCGGTTCCTTTCCCTGCGGTAGGGGTACGCCAGAATGGTGCAGTGAACGGTTCCCCCCGCGTGCTCCTGATCGACAACGTCGACAGTTTCACGTTCAACGTGGCGGACTTGCTGCACCGAGTGCTGGGAACAGCGCCGACGGTATGGCGCCACGACCATTCGCTGAGGGGCGCGCCGCGGTGGTGGTGCGACTTCGACGCCATCGTCGTCGGTCCCGGTCCGGGCCGGCCATCGGTGGACGCGGACATGGGGATTTCCCGGCAGGCGCTGGACCAGCACGAGGTCCCCGTGCTCGGAGTCTGCCTGGGCCATCAAGGGATCGCGCATGCCTCGGGACATCTCGTGGAGCAGATGACCCAACCCCGGCACGGAATCGTCTCCTCGGTCACGCACGGCGGCACGGGCCTCTTCGCGGGGGTGCCCTCACCTTTCGATGTCGTGCGATACCACTCACTCCAGGTCCTGACCCAGCCGACCAAGGTCGGGGACGCGGGTCCGGTCGCGACCGCCTGGGCCCAGGACGACGGCGCGATCATGGGCCTGGCCGACCCCGCTCGCCGGCAGTGGGGGGTGCAGTTCCACCCCGAGTCGGTGCTCACCGACCATGGAGAAAGGCTCGTGGCGAACTTCTTCGTCGAGGCGGGGATCGACCTGGGGTCAAGGAAGGGGCTCGGCCCCGGGGCGGTAGCCGTGGGTGATGTCCCCAGCGGGACCACTGCGACGGTGGGGCCGGTCGCTCCCGTGCGGATGTCGGTGCACCGCCACCCGGGCCCCGTCGACCCGTGGGCCACTCACCGAGCCCTCGCCGAACTCCGGCGCGCAAGCGGCGGCGATTCGAGCTCAGACCCCGTCTCGGTGTGGTTGGACTCCTCGGACGGCGGCGGCATCTCGGTGTTCGCGGACGCCACCGGTCCCCTGGCCTTCACGCTGGAGCACCGGGTCGGGCAGGGGACGATGCTGTCCACGGGCGAAGAACTGACCGGATCGCTGTTCGACAACCTCGATGTCCTGCTGTCCCGCAGACTCCTCGCAGCCTCGGGTGTTGACGCCCTGCCCTTCGATTTCCGGCCGGGGTTCCTCGGCTACGTCGGCTACGAGGTGAAAGCTGAGACCGGGGGGCAGGCGGCGCACCTCGCGTCTCGACCGGACGCGTGGCTACTCTTCGCCGACCGGGCCCTGGTCATCGACCACGAGCGCGGCACCACCTACGCTCTCGCGCTCCATACCGAGAAGGAGCGGCCGGAGCAGGAGCGCTGGCTGCAGGAGATGGCCGCTCTGGTCCTCCCATCGGCCCGGCAGCGTGAGACGCAACCTGAGCGACCCACTCTTGAAGCGAGTGACGACGCCGTCTCGGTGGCCGGTCGGCATTCTCCCGAGGAGTATCGACGCCTGATCCAGCATGCCCAGCAAGCCATTCGCTCCGGTGAGACCTACGAGGTCTGCTTGACCAACGAGGTCTCCTGGCCGCACCGGGTCGAGGCGGCGAGCACCTACCGGGCGATGCGAGAGATCAGCCCGGTGCCGCACGCGGCATGGCTGGAGTGCGGTGGCTTCTCTGTCCTCAGTGCCTCACCGGAACGGTTCGTGGCGCTCTCGGCTCAGGGGCAGGTGCGGGCCGAGCCCATCAAGGGCACCCGGGCTCGAGACCCGGACGTCGAGCGTGATCGCGCGGTGGCCCTCGAGCTGGCCGCGGACGCGAAGGAGCGCGCCGAGAACCTGATGATCGTGGACCTCCTGCGCAACGACCTGCACCGGGTCTGCCGAGCGGGCAGCGTCGAGGTGCCCGAGATGTTCGCCGTGCGGACCTGGTCCACTGTGCATCAGCTGGTCTCGACCATCACCGGGCACCTGGCGCCCGGCCTCCACGCCACGGATGTGCTGCGCTCGTGCTTCCCCGGGGGGTCGATGACCGGAGCGCCCAAGGTGCGGACCATGGAGATCCTGGACGCCTTGGAGGGCGGCCCTCGTGGCATCTACTCCGGGGCGATCGGCTGGCTCGGGGTGAACGGGGCGATGGACACCTCGATCGTGATCCGGAGCGTCGTGTTGGGTCCTGCGGACAGCACAGGTCGCGCCGAGGCCGTCTTCGGCGTCGGTGGGGCCATCACTGCACTGTCCGATCCGGAGGAGGAGTACGTCGAAACGCTGATCAAGGCGAGGGGCGTGGCTGCTGCACTCGGCTCACCCTGATGGGGTCGCGCAATCCGACGAGTGGCGCGCTCCGAACTCAGAGTGGTTGAATGATCAATGACTGAGGGAGTCGGGTTGAGTTATGGGGTTCGAGCACATAGACCACACACTGCGGCAGTCCATGATGTCGAGTCCGCCCCACGGCACGAAGACCTTTCCTGTCGGCGCCTGGAGGCTGGACCCCGACGCCTCGTCCATTGCCGTCAGCGTGCGTGCCTTCATGGTCTCCCCGATCACGCTGACCGTGGACCTGCAGGACGGCTTCGTCTCGGTCGATGACTCCGGCGTGGTTCGACAGATCCGCGTGACCCTGAAGGCTGACTCCGTCCGCTCGGGCAACCTGCGCCGAGATCGGCACGCGCGCGGTGCCGGTTTCCTGAACTCCGCAGACAGCCCCCTGATCACCTTCTCCGGCCGATCGCAGCTCGACCTCATCCACGGAGTGGTCCAGGTGCAGGACCACTCCACGCCGCTGCCGCTGAAGGCGACCCAAGCCAGCCTGACCGAGGACGGCAGAGCGGTCTTCGCCGCCCACGGTGTGGTTGACCGACGGCTGTTGGGGCTGGGCAGGCTCTCAGCTCTGCTGATCGGCCGCGAGCTGGACGTCTCCGTCCGGGGGATCGCCCACCCGGTTCGCTAGTCGGCCTGGTCCAGCCCCACGGCATACACCTCGAGGGAGTGCCCGTAGTTCCAGGTGAACTGCAGGATCGGGCCTTCCTCGGTGAGCGACAAAGCGCCCAGGGTCACGGAGGTGACCTGCATGGCCTTGGCCATCCCGATCAGGTCTCCCGCGTTCTTGGTGGTGATCAGCACGACGTCTCCGCTGCTGAAGGCGATCCGTGCCACGCGGGGAGCCGGGGCCGCCCTGATGTCGCGCACCGGCACTCGCCGACCGATGAGGTCGCGTGTCCGCGCGTGCAGAAGGCGCACCAGGTCGGCAGAGGTCTCGGCATCCACCGTGGCGAAGAGGTCGGCGATCTCGCGATCCTGCGCGGCGGAAGGCGCGGGCCGTGGGGGCTTGCGGCGCACGGTCGGGGCGATCCCGAGACCCACCACGAGCCCCAGCGCTATCGCCGCCAGTACCCATTCCACCTGACAATGGTCCGACGAAATCCTGCGAATCTCCAGAGAAGGGATGATCTTCGCGGGCCATCCAGCGGAATATAGGATCCGTTCGAGGTGTAGGCACCCTCATGACCTCTGCGACTCACATCGAACTGAACAACGGCGTCCGGATCCCTCAGGTGGGTTACGGGGTGTTCCAGATTCCCAACGACGAGACCCAGGCGGCCGTCGAGAACGCCCTGGAGGTCGGCTACCGACACATCGACACTGCTGCCGCCTACCAGAACGAGGCCGGAGTGGGTGCCGCGATCAAGGCGTCGGGAGTGCCCCGCGAGGACATCTTCGTGACCACCAAGCTGCGCAACGGGGACCAGGGTTACGACTCCGCCCTGAAGGCGTTCGACCGTAGTCGCAGCGAGCTCGGGCTCGACGTTGTAGACCTCTACCTCATCCACTGGCCGGTGCCGAGCAACGATCTCTACCTCGAGACGTGGCGCGCCTTCGAGAAGCTGTATGCCGACGCAGCGGTGCGCGCGATCGGCATCTCGAACTTCATGCCCGACCACGTTGCCCGCCTTGTCGAGCGCGCCGAGGTCGTCCCCGCGGTCAACCAGGTCGAGCTGCACCCGAGCTACCAGCAGCCGAGCACTCAGCAGGCCAGCCGCAAGGCCGGTATTGCGGTGGAGGCCTACGCCCCCATCGGCCAGGCCAAGGATCTGGACCACGCCGCGGTGACCCAGGCAGCCGAAGCGCTGGACGTCACCCCCGGCCAGATCGTGCTGCGCTGGCATCTGCAGAACGGGACCATCGTCATACCGAAGTCCGTCACGGCGCATCGCATCGAGTCCAACTTCGACCTCTTCTCCTTCGAGCTGGATGACGACCAGATGGCGTCCATCACCGCCCTGGACACTGACGAGCGGATGTTCCCCGACCCGCAGACTGCCGACTTCACGCAGTTCTGACAGAGTTGATCCGGTGACGATCACCGACCTCAGCCAGCTCGCCGACGCTGCCTCGGCCCTGGTCCGTGACTCCTCGAGAGTGATTCTGGGGATCACGGGTGCACCTGGGTCGGGCAAGTCCACCTTGGTCCGGGCCCTCGTGAAGGAGCTGGCCTCCCGGCCCGCCCCTCGGGCCCGGGGGCCGTGGAGTCACGGACCGTGGGTGTCGCAGCTGCCGATGGACGGATTCCACCTCGCGGACGAGTCCTTGGAGCGGCTGGGCATGCTCGAGCGCAAGGGCGCCCCGGAGACCTTCGACGGTCATGGCTACGCCGCACTGCTGGCTCGTGTGGCCAACCCCGCCTATCGCGGCGTCACGATCTATGCGCCGACCTTCGAGCGGGAGTTGGAGCAGCCGGTGGCCGGGGCGATTGCGGTGCCCTCGAGTGCGTCGCTGGTGATCACAGAGGGCAACTACCTTCTGCTCCCCGACGACCCCTGGCCGCAGGTGTACCAGCAGCTGGTGCAGGTGTGGCATTGCGCGACGGACGAGACGCGCCGCAAGGAGCAGCTCATCCGACGCCACATCGAGCACGGCAAGACCCCCGAGCAGGCGCGCGACTGGGCGCTCGGGCCCGACGAGGCCAACGCAGCCAAGGTGACGGCGGCAAGCCATGGCGCCGACCGCGTCATCGGTGAGGACCTGCTCCAGTCGGCCACAGACAACAGCGGATAGTCCTCGCGGTTAACGGTGGGGGTGTCCCGGCGAACACTGGGACAACGGTGGGTCCGAGCGGCCGAAAAGGGGTCGGCGATGGCCGATCGGCTCCTAGGTTGAGGGTCGACCGCCTTTTCCCTGTGCCCCCGAGGACCTTCATGTCTGCCACTCCACCGGAGAACGCCCCGTCCGACCAGACTGCTCTCGCCGACGTAGAGACCGACGGCTCGGTGGACTTCGAGGTCCCCCAGGAGTCCGATCTCAGCCCGGGCGCCAAACTGCTGCGCTGGGCGGCGGTGGCGTTCCTCTTCTACTCCCTCATCGCGTCCATCGACATCATCGGGGACGGCTTCAAGGCCGCCACCGGCAGCCAGGCCGAGCAACTCTTCGGATACGCCGAGAACCCCATGGTCGGTCTGATCATCGGGATCCTGGCCACCACGCTCATCCAGTCTTCGTCCACCACTACCTCCATCGTCGTCGGGCTGGTGGCCGGTGGACTGCCCGTCTCCATCGCCATACCGATGATCATGGGTGCCAACATCGGCACCACGGTGACCAACACCCTGGCCAGCCTCGGCACGGTCGGGCAGCGTGAACCCTTCCGCCGCGCCTTCGCCGCCGCCACCGTGCACGACTTCTTCAACCTCCTGGCGGTCGCGATCTTCCTGCCGTTGGAGATCTTCACCGGGTTCTTGGACAAGACGGCACACGCGCTGGCGGGGGTCTTCGAAGGCTCGGGCGGCGCCAATACCGATGACGCCGACGTCATCAGCATGGCCACCAAGCCCGTGGTGGACCTGGCGACCTGGGCCACGAGCATTGTCGGCAATGAGGTGTGGCAGGGAGTGCTGCTGGCGGTGGTGGGTGCCGCGGGGATCCTGATCGTCGTGCGGTTGCTGGGTGTGGTGCTCGGTCAGCTGATGGTGGGACGTGCCAAGAGGCTCTTGCACAACAGCGTCGGGCGTGGTCCGGTCGCCGGGATGGCCGCTGGCGCCGGAGTGACGGTGTTGGCGCAGTCGTCGTCGGTGACCACGTCGCTGATGGTGCCCCTGGCGGCGGCGGGCACCCTCTCGCTGAAGCAGATCTACCCCTACACGCTCGGCGCGAACGTCGGCACCACGATGACCGCTCTGATCGCGGCCCTGGCGGCGTCGGAGCACGCCGAGGAGGCGCTGACCATCGCCTTCGTGCACCTGTTGTTCAACGTCTTCGCCATCATCCTGATCTACGGAGTTCCCTTCCTCCGCCGACTGCCCACCCTCGGTGCCACCGCACTGGCGGAGGCCGCGACACGGAACAAGTGGTACGTCGTAGCGTGGGTGGGTGGCGTGTACCTGCTCCTGCCGGGAGCCCTGCTCTTCCTGTCCGTGATCCTCTAACGAACCCCACCCGGAGGTAGTCCCATGAGTGAGCACAACGTCCCGCCTCAGAGCGCGGAGGCCAGCGGTGAGGACAGGGATCTCGACGACTTGTCCGAGGATGAGCTCGGGCAGATGCTGGCCGAGGCCGAGCGGGCGCTGCGCGACATACGAGCAGAGCTGCACGAACGGCGCGTGTTGGCGCATGCGGGACTGGATCTGGAGATGCCTCGGCAAGACCTCAACGAGGCCCGTGGCCGGTGGACTCACTTCTTCGACTTCGTCCGTCAGTTGAGCGCGCAACGAGAAGCGGCATCCTCGGACCGCTGAGGCGGTGCTGATGACCGATGTGCTCGCACGGTGATCGTTGGCATCGTGCAGGAGCGCGCACAACGGTCAGGGGTATGCCGGGGGGCGGGTCGAGAGGAGCGGGCCCCGGCGGCGACAATGGGGAAGTGATCCCCACGCTTTTGCCCGAGAGCACCGACGTGCTGGTGGTCGGTGCCGGCCCGGCCGGCTCTGCCGCCGCTGCGTGGTCGGCGCGGATGGGTCACGACGTTGTGGTGGCCGACGCGGCGACCTTCCCCCGAGACAAGAGCTGCGGGGACGGGCTGACCCCGCGTGCGGTGGCCGAGCTGGACCGCCTCGGCCTGGCCGACTGGGTGCGCTCCCATGTGGTCAACAAGGGGCTTCGGGCGCATGGTTTCGGGCAGACCCTCGAGCTGCCCTGGCCTGGCGGCTCGCTGCCGGACCACGGCTCCGCCGTCCCGCGGACCGAGCTCGACAACCACATCCGTGACGCGGCTCTGGAGGCCGGGGCGGTCGGCGTGGAGGGGGCCCGCGCGGTCGACGTCGAGCGGGACGGCGAACGGATCAGCGGGGTGGTCTTCGACACCGGCGGCGAGCGACACACCGTGCGCGCCCAGCATGTGGTCGTCGCCGACGGGGTGCGCTCCCAGCTCGGCCGGACGCTCGGGCGCGAATGGCACCGCGAGACCGTCTACGGCGTGGCGGGACGGGCCTACATCGCCTCCGAGCGCTCGGAAGACCCATGGATCTCCTCACACCTGGAGCTACGCGGGATGGAGGGGGAGCTGCTGTCCGGCTACGGCTGGATCTTCCCGCTGGGCTCCGGCGAGGTGAACGTCGGCGTCGGGACGCTGGCCACCTCCAAGCGCCCAGCCAACATCCAGCTGCGTCCACTCATGCAGTTCTACGCCGACCAACGGGCTGAGGACTTCCGTCTGTCCGGCCCCCTGCGGGCACCGACCTCGGCCCTGCTCCCGATGGGGGGAGCCGTGTCCGGGGTCGCCGGAGCGAACTGGGCGCTGATCGGCGACGCGGCCGGGTGCGTCAACCCACTCAACGGCGAAGGCATCGACTACGGGCTGGAGACGGGCCGACTGGTGGCCGAGAGCATCCACAACGGTGAGCACCTGGGCACCACATGGCCCGCAGTGTTGACGCATCACTACGGAGAGGCGTTCTCGATCGCTCGGCGTCTCGCCGGTCTCATCACGGTCCCCCGGTTGCTGCCGACCCTGGGCCCGATCGGCATGCGCTCGACCTGGATGATGACGCTGGCCCTGCGGTGGATGGGAAACCTCATCACCGAGGAGGACCGGGACCTCGCCGCCCGCCTGTGGCGCCTGGCGGGCAAGGGATCTCACGTCATCGACCATCGTCCGCCGTTTTGTTGACGCCGCTGGGAGGGCGCGATCGAGACCCGTGCGCGTGCCACGCCGAAGAGTCGGCGAGCCGGTGACCCATGAGATACTCATCCTTCGACAGCCCGACGCAAAGGTTAAGAGTGAGCGAGCTGGACACCATCCGAAGTGTGACCGACGACGTCGTCCTGGTGGACGACGATGGCCTCGAGGTCGGCACGGCACCCCGCGGTGAGGTGCACACCACCCAAACCGTGTTGCACCGAGCCTTCTCGGTCTACCTCTTCGACGCCCGAGGACGCACGCTGATCACCCGCCGGGCCCTCGGCAAAGTGGCCTGGCCCGGGGTGTGGAGCAACGGCTGCTGTGGGCACCCCCGTCCGGGGGAGTCCACCCCGGACGCCATCGCGAGGCGGGTGGGCGAGGAGCTGGGGGTGCAGGTCCATGACGTGACCGTGCTGCTGCCGGACTTCCGATACCGTGCGGTCGACGCCAGCGGCATCGTCGAGCACGAGATCTGCCCGGTGTACTCCGCCCGGGTGGATCAGGATCCCTCGCCCGACCCGGACGAGGTGATGGACTACGCGTGGGTGCCGTGGTCGGACGCCGTGGACGCGCTGACGCGGGCCCCGGCGGTGTTCAGCCCGTGGATGGGCCTTCAGGTGCCGCTGCTGGGCCGGGACCTCTCCGTCCACGCGGACACCGTGGTGGTCAGCTCCTCACCGCCGCCGGCGCCCGACGTCGAAGAGACCCTCGGTGCGGTGGACCAACTGCTGCAGGAAGAGTCCCGCTGGGCTCAGGGGGTATGGGCCTCGACCGGTCTGCAGCCCCACGACGACCCCATCCTGGAGCAGGACCTGCCGACCTGGCTGGGGCATCTGGTGGCGGGACGCGGCAAGATGATCCGGCCTCGGATGTGCCACTGGGGCTACGTCGCCGCCGGTGGAGCCAAGGACAGCCCGGCGTATGCCGACCTGTGCCGCGCCGCCGCCGCGTTGGAGATGCTGCACGTCTTCGCGTTGATCCACGACGACGTGATGGACGAGTCGGAGTGGCGTCGTGGACGCCCTGCCGCTCATGCCCAGGCGCGCGACTGGCACGCCGAGCTGGGTGGTCACGGCAGCGCCGTCCGATTCGGTGACAACATCGCCATCCTGCTGGGCGACCTGGCCCATATGCAGGCCGACCGGCTGGTCGCGGGCCTGCCGAAGGACTTCCGGGACGCCTGGCACGAGCTGTGTGCCGAGCTGATCGCCGGCCAGGGGGCGGACCTGACCGGTGCCGCGACGGCGTCGCGGACCTTCGAGCAGGCGGATCGGGTGGCCCGGTTGAAGTCGGGGTCCTACACGATCGAGCGTCCGTTGCTGCTGGGCGCGCTCGCCGGCGGGGTCGACGCGCGAGGCCACGATGCGTTGCGGGCCTACGGACGCCGGCTCGGGCAGGCCTTCGCGCTGCGTGACGACATCCTCGGCGTCTGGGGGGACCCGGCGATCACCGGCAAGCCCGGCGGCGACGACCTGCGCTCGCGCAAGCCCACGGTGCTGTGGCTCTTGGCCCAGCAGCGCCTGGAGGGCTTCGCGCTGGAGGCTCTCGGGCGGGTGGGCACCGAGCGTGAGGGCACCGATGACGTGCGGATCCTGCAGCAGGCGATGGTGGACGTCGGCATCTGCGACGAGGTCGAGGGCCAGGTCGGCCAGCTGGTCGAGGAGGCACTCGCGCATCTACAAGCCGGCTGCCTCGCCCCCGAGGGCACCGAAGGGCTGCAGCGGATGGCCGAACGGGTGGCCTGGCGTGAGTCGTAGCGTTCCCGCGAGGCGCCTGCCCGGCACCGTCCGCCTCCGCGGACAGACCCTGCTGACCTGCTTCGACCAGTTCGTGCGGCTCAGTCTGAAGGGCGTGTGGGTCCGCGGTCGGATCCCCAGTGAGCCCGTCGTCTGGGCAATGAACCATCACCACTGGTGGGACGCCTTCGCCTCCGGCTCGGTGCTGCGCACGCAAGGGCAACGCCCGACAGTGCTGGTCTCGGATCAGAATCTGGCTTCGTTCGGGGTCTTGAACTGGATCGATGCCGCTCCGGCCTCGAACCCCGAGCGCGCGGTGGAGGCACTGCGTGCCGGTCGCACCCTGATGATCATGCCGGAGGGCCGGATGCTGGCCGCCGGTCCCTTGGGCCCGTTGCGCGGTGGTGCCGGGCGCATCGCCGCCGAGGCTGAGGTACCTCTGGTGCCGGTAGCGCTACGGGTCGTCATGCGGGGCTCGCAGTATGCCGAGGCGTTCCTCGACATCGGCCATCCGGTCACGGCGGAGGAGCTGGCTCCGAGTCTGGGCCGCTCCCTGGCCGAGCTGGACGAGACGCTCGCCGGAGCCAGTCCGCTGAAGCCGCTGCCCGGGTATCGCAGGGTCGTGGCCGGGCGGGGCTCGATCGACGGCTTCATCTCCGTGATGACCCCGTGGCGCCGCTAGGCATGGCGTCGAGAGATCGATCGGCCTCGGACCTCACCCGTCGCGGCGTGGACGGCTTCCTGGCCGTCAAGATGCTCGTGCTGGCGATCAACCTGGCCCGCTTCCCGGTGCTTTGTCGGGCCGACGTCGTCGATCTGCGCTCCGTGTCCGTGCTGGTCCCCGCCCGCGATGAGGCAGGGCGGTTGCCGGGCACGCTGCCCGCCATCCTGGAGGATCACGACGCCGAAGTGTTGGTCCTCGACGACAGCTCCAGCGACGGCACGGCGCAGGTGGCCCGCGACCTCATCAAGCGCTCCGGTCATCCCCGGGCGCGGGTCCTGTCGGGTGCGCCCTTGCCGGACGGCTGGACCGGCAAGGCGTGGGCCTGCCATCAGCTCGCCGAAGCCGCCGAGGGCACCATCATGGTCTTTCTCGACGCGGACGTGACGCTGGAGCCGGGAGCTCTCGCTGCGGTCGTGGCCGAGAAGCGACGCGTGGGGGCGGACGTGTTCTCCGTCTTCCCTCGACAGCAGACTGGCACCCTCGGCGAGCACCTGGTGGTGCCGACCATCGACGATGTGCTGCTGTGCCTGCTGGCCCATCCGTTGTTGCGCTTGCCGGTGCCGTCCGCGGCCACCGCCCACGGCGCCTGTCTGGTGTTCGACCGGGACAGCTACGGGCGGGTCGGTGGCTTCGCAGCCGTGCGGGGCGAGGTCGTCGAGGACGTGGCCCTGGCCCGCCGCACCCGGTCGTCGGGCCTGCGCCTGGGCCTGGCCCTAGGAGGTGACCTGCTGCACGTGAGGATGTACGGCACCTACCGTGAGGTCATCGGTGGGCTCTCCCGAGGGCTGATGCCGATGAGCAATGGGCGCCCGACGGTCCTGCTCCTGGGCTGGGCGGCCCACCTGGCGGCATACACCCTGCCGTTGCTGCTGCTGCCCCGTGACCGCCGGTGGGCGCTCCCGCTCGCGGTCGGCCTTCTCGAGCGCGCCTTGGTCGAGGTCAAGACGCGCAGGTATGCCGTCTGGCAGGCGCTGCTGGTGCCCGCGATCGCACCGGCGATGGTGCCGCTGGTCGTCCGGGCCCTGCGCGGGCGGCCGACCTGGCGCGGACGGACCTACGGATGAGTGTGATGGCACGGCTACGACGGACGGGTGGATCCTCGGCCGGTGTCGCGTCGCTGCCGTCGCCGCCGACATCACCGTTGGTCGGTCACGTGGGCCAGTGGGGGATCAACCCGCTCGGGGTCCTGGAAGCGGGCGCTCAAGCGGCCGCGTCGACCTCGGGCACAGCCTTCGAGCTGCGGCTGTGGCGACGTGCGCTGGTGGGGTACTCACCCGTGTGGAATCGCGGAGTGCTCGGCGACCTCGACACGTTCCGCAGCCGTGGCGGTCTCAGTGAGCTCTCCCCGTATCTGAACGCCGGCATCGTGCAGACCGACGCCCCCGAGCATCGCCCCCAGCGCAACGCGCTCAACCCGGGTTTCACCAAGAGCGCCTTGGGTGACCTCCGGGCCGGCATGCAGACCACCGTGGAGCGCAACCTGCCGGTCGGGGACTTCGACGCCGTCCACTGGTCCTCGACCGTCGTCCGTGCCGTCCTGTCGGCCACCTTCCTCGGCACTGCGACCATCGACCCGGTGCTCGACCGGTGGCTGGGGCCGATGGAGCAGCCGCTTCCGATGCCGTTCCTGCCCCGACCCTGGCGGTTCCGGGCTATGGACGCCCGGCTGCGTGAGGCTCTGGCCGACCCGCCACCCGGAAGCCTGGCCGAGACGTTCGCCGTCCACGGCGGACTGCCGGAGATGCGGGTGGCACTGGCCGCGGGGTACGACACCACCGCACACACCCTGGCTTGGCTGTTGGGTCACACCGCGCAACAACCCGACCTGCTGGACCCGTCGCGGCACGACTCGGCCATCAAGGAGACGTTGCGTCTCTATCCCGCGGGGTGGACGGGCAGCCGGCAAGCCGCCAAGGACATCACGGTGGACGGGGTGGACATCCCGGAGGGCACCCTGGTGCTCTACAGCCCCTACCTGACGCATCGGGATCCCGCCCTGTGGGATCGACCGACCGACTTCCTGCCGCAGCGTTTCGCCGAGTCCCCGGTGCCGCCGTGGGGCTACATCCCGTTTGCCGCGGGGGAGCGGACGTGCCTGGGACGGCACTACGCGCACCTGCTGATGGCCACCGTGTTGCAGGCGCTTGAGGGACGCGTCCTGCGTTTCGTCGACGGCGATCTCAGCCCCCGGGCTGGTGTCACGCTGCGTCCGGCAGGGCCTGTGAACCTCCACCTCAGCGCCCCCCAGCGCGACCGCTCGGAGCGCTCCGTACGCTTAGGATCCACCCCAGAAGGAGCTTCATG
The DNA here is from genome assembly GCA_049646465.1 of Ornithinimicrobium sp. Classification (GTDB taxonomy): domain Bacteria; phylum Actinomycetota; class Actinomycetes; order Actinomycetales; family Dermatophilaceae; genus Ornithinicoccus. The sequence continues at coordinate 36,929 of JBARVW010000097.1, read as the reverse complement.
AGCAAGATCGTCATTATCGGAGCTGGGCTTGCCGGCCTGTCGGCTGCCTGCCATCTCAGCCGCACCGGTCACCAGGTGACCGTGGTGGAGTCCCGATCCCAGGTGGGTGGTCTGGCCGGGGAGCAGCACCAGGACGGGCACGTCTTCGACCTGGGGCCGACCGTCCTGACCATGCCGGACCTGATCGAGTCGACCTTGCAGGCGGCCGGCGGCAGCCTGGACCTGTTGCCGATGACGCAGCTCGACCCGGCTTACCGCGCGTTCTTCGCCGATGGCTCGCAGATGGACATCTGGAGTGACCACGCCACAATGCGCGACCAGATCGCCCGGATGAGCGGACCGGAGGACGCGAAGGCGTTCGACGAGTTCGTGCCGTGGCTCAAGCGGCTCTACGACGTCGAGATGCCCCACTTCATCGACCGCAACTTCGACTCCCCGCTGGGTCTGGTCAACCGGCCGAAGCCGGCGGCGGGCCTGGTCAGGATGGGGGCCTTCGGCAACCTGAGCTCCTTGGTCGCCAAGCGCTTCACCGACGAGCGACTGCACCGGCTCTTCACGTTCCAGGCGCTGTATGCCGGGCTGGCCCCGCACGAGGCCCGAGGCATCTACGCGGTCATCTCCTACATGGACGCGATCAACGGGGTCTTCTTCCCTGATGAGGGCATGCACGCCCTGCCGCGGGCGATGGCCACGGCCGCTCAGGAGGCCGGGGTCACGATCCGGTTGGACACGCCGGTGACGGTGCTGCCGAGGGACGGCTCAGGCCGGGTCACCGGTGTGGTGCTGGGGGATGAGTACCTCGCCGCCGATGCCGTGGTCTGCACCACGGACGTGTCGACGGCATACACCACGCTCCTGTCGGACGTGAAGACGCCGTTGTCGCTGCGCCGTCCGCGCTACTCGCCCTCGGCCGTCGTCTGGCACATCGGCACCAAGGACGCCTCGGCGGACCATCTGCTCCATCACAACATCCACTTCGGCCACGAGTGGGAGCGCAGCTTCGACCAGCTGATCGGGGAGGGAACGTTGATGAGCGACCCGTCCCGGCTGGTGACGCTGCCCACCGTCACGGCCCCGGATCGTGCCCCCGACGGCGGCAGCACCATGTTCGTCCTGGAGCCGGTGCCCGACCTGACCGGAAAGATCGACTGGCAGCAGCAGCGGGAGCCGATGCGCGAGCGGTTGCTGCAGTTCCTGGAGCGCGGCGGCTACCCGACGGACATCCGCACCGAGCAGCTGGTGACGCCGGCCGACTGGGCCGACCAGGGCCTGGCCTCGGGCACGCCGTTCTCGTTGTCGCACCTCTTCCGACAGACGGGCCCCTTCCGTCCCCGCAACGCTCCGCGCAACATCCCCGGCCTGTTCTTCGCCGGCATGGGCACCACCCCCGGGGTCGGGGTCCCCATGGTGCTCATCAGCGGCAACCTTGCGGCCCAGCGGGTCGTGTCGTACCTGGACGCGAAGGCCGCATGAAACATCGGGCTCCCACCGCCGACCACGCGATCTGTCGCACGATCACGCGGGAGCACGGCACGACGTACTACTGGGGTGCCGCGATCCTGCCCCGGGAGCATCGCTACGACGTGTATGCCGTCTACGCGCTCTGCCGGATGGCGGACGACATCGTCGACGCGCCGGGCGCCACCAGTGGCGACGCTCGGACGGTGGCGCAGACCCAGCAGGAGCTGGCCGCCTTCGCCGAGCAGTTCCGGGCGGCCATGGGGGGCGAGCGGGTGTCCGAGCCGGTGATCCGGGCTGCGGCCGAGACCGCGCGTCGGCGGGAGATCGACCCCGAGTGCTTCGACCGGTTCTTCACGGCGATGACCCAGGACCTGACCGTCACCCGCTACGCCACCTACGACGACCTGCTGGGATACATGGACGGATCGGCGGCGGTGATCGGCGAGATGATGCTGCCGGTGCTGCGTCCGACCGACGCCCGCGCGCTGCCGGGCGCCCGTGACCTGGGGCTCGCCTTCCAGCTGACCAACTTCCTGCGTGACTTCGCCGAGGACCGCGACCTCGGTCGGACCTACGTGCCCACCGAAGACCTGGACCGCTTCGGGGTCGAGCGGACGATCGACCATGTCACCCCCGGCTGGCGGGCGCTGATGTCGTTCGAGATCGGCCGCAACCGAGCGTTGTACCGCAGCGCGGACGAAGGGCTGCCCTACCTGCCGACGGCGTCGCGCCGTTGCGTGCAGACCGCGCGGCACCTGTACTGCCAAATCCTGGACCTCATCGAAGAGGCCGACTACGACGTCTTCGGGGACCGGTTGCGGGTGCCGACCTGGCGCAAGGCCGGATACGCCACTCGGCTGATGGTGACCCCGAGCCGGGTGCTGGCGGGCCATCCGTCATGAACCACTGGCACTACCTCTTAGCGATGGCCGCCTGTCTGGTCATCACCCTTCCGCTGGAGCTGGTGCTGGGGGCGCGGGTATGGCGTCGACCCCGGCAGGTGGTGGTGACGCTCATCCCGGTGGTGGTCGTCTTCGTCATCTGGGACCTATGGGGCATCGCGCAAGGCCACTGGTTCTATGCCGACGAGTTCATCACCGGCGTGCACCTGGGGCCGATGCCGCTGGAGGAGCTGGTCTTCTTCATCGTGGTCCCGATCTGTGGGCTGTTGACCTACGAAGCCGTCGGCAACTGTCTGGCCTGGGTCCGCGGCGGCCCACCGCCGTGGCGAGCGGGTCGAGTGTCCCCGCGAGAGGCCCAGGATGCCTGAGTACACGCTGATCGCTGCCTGCTCCGTGGTCGCGGTGCTGGCCGTGGAGTTCGCCTGGTTGAAGACCGGCATCATGCGCACGGCTCAGTACTGGTTGTCGATGCTCATCGTCTGGGGGTTCCAGTTCCCCACCGACGGGTGGCTGACCAAGGCCGACGGCACCATCGTGAGCTACGACGACGCCGAGACCCTCGGCATACGGGTGGGGTGGAACTCACCGATCGAGGACTTCGTCTTCGGGTTCTCGATGATCACGCTGGCCCTGCTGACCTGGCATCGCGTGACGCGGGGCCGTCAGGACCAGAGCAACGGGGTCAGCGCGACGGTGAGCACCAAGACGATGAGCGACAGCGACCACCCCAACCGGGCGTAGTCACCGAAGCGGTAGCCGCCGGGTCCGTAGACCATCATGTTGGTCTGGTAGCCGATCGGGGTGAGGAACGAGGCTGAGGCGCTGATGGCGACCGCGATCGCGGCGCCTCGCGGGTCCAGGCCGGTGGCCTGTGCGGCGGTGACCGCGATCGGCAGCATCAGCAGGGCCGCAGCGTTGTTGGTGATCATCTCGGTCAGGATCATGGTCGCCAGCACCAGGCCGAGCAGCACCCCACGGTCACCGTAGTCACCGAAGAAGTCCACCAGGCCGCCGGCGATGACCGATGCCAGGCCCGAGGCCTGCATGGCCGCGGCCAACCCGAAGGCCGAGGCGATGACGATGATGACCTCGACGTCGATGGCCCGGCGTGCCTCCAGAGGGGAGAGGACCTTGGTCAGCACCAGGAGCACCGCGGCGATGAGAGATCCCTGCAGGATGGGCAACACGTCGGTCGCGGCCGAGACCACCACGGCGAGGAGCAGGGTGAGGGGGATCCACCCCCGCCCGGTGGTGACCGGGGGTGTGCCGTCGAGGTTGGCGATGAGGAGGAAGTCCGCCCGGTCGCGCCAGCGGCTGCGGAAGTCAGGGTCGGACACGATGATCAGGGTGTCGCCGAGCCGGATCGTCTCCGTCCCCAGCCGGCCCTGCAGCAATGCGCCGGAGCGGTGGATGCCCAGCACCGCCGCCTGGTAGGTCGACCGGAAGCCGGCGTCGCGCAGGGTGCTCCCGACCAGGGGCGAGCGGGACCCGACGACGACCTCGAAGTAGCGCACGGCCGGGTTATCGAGGTCGAGGACGTGCTTGAGCTCGGAGGAGCTGAGCCCCTTGATGGCCTGCAGCTCGACGATCTTGGAGACCTGTCCCGCGAAGTGCAGACGGTTCCCACCACGCAGCACGGTCTCCGGGCGGACGGGGGCAATGGTGGTGTCACCGCGGTCGACCGAGCTGAGGAACAGGCCGGACAGGCCTCGAAGCTTGGCCTGCTCCACGGTCTTGCCGTCGATGGGCCCCCCGGGGTCCACGATCATCTCGATGGCGAACCGGCGGCTTTCGTCTTCCAGCTCCGCCACCGCGGAGCGGCGACCGGGCAACACCGCCGGCGCGATCAGGATGATCACGGCGATGCCGACCAGCGCGATGGGCAGGCCGATCTTGCCGATCTCGAAAAAGCCGATCGGCTCCAGGCCCAGGGCCGGCATCTGGCCGGAGACCACGAGGTTGGTCGACGTCCCGATCACCGTGATCAACCCGCCCAGCACGGCGGCGAAGGAGACCGGCATGAGCACCTTGGAGGCCGAGACCCTTCGACGGTCGGCCCAGGACAGGACCTGCGGGATCAGCATGGCCACGATGGGGGTGTTGTTCAGGAAGGCAGATGCTCCGGCGGTCGGCACCAGCGTGCGCAACAGGGGGAGCCGGTAGCGACCGCGGTCACCCAGCGTGCCCTGCATCAGCGGGGTGAGGGCGCCGGTCTTCTCGATGGCGGCGGCCACCACGTACAACGCCGCGACCGTGATGGGCGCTGCGTTGGAGAACCCCGAGAACGCCTCTTCGGCTGGGATGACCCCGGTGACCAACACGGCAGTGGCCCCGCCGAAGGTCACGACGGCCGGCGCGACGCTCCCTCGAGCCAGGACGACCAACACCGCAATGATGACCGCCAGCGTGATCCAGGCGTCGAGACTCACGGACCCCCCTTCCTGTCGGGGGCCAGCACCACCACCACCGCGACGACATCAGTTCGAGAACGTTCGGACCGCAAGCACCAGAGTGCGTAGCGAGGCTACTACGCCCCGCCGAGGGGTCAGGTGAGGTCGGACAGGGCAGTGCCGCTGCCGAGACTGGAGTGGGGGACGACGCTGAGGGTGCCGTCGGTCTCCAGGACCACGAACGCCACCGACTCCAGTCCGCCGACGCCGCTGCTGCGAACCGCAGCGCAGACACTGTCCGGGTGGATGCGCTCCCGCAGAAGGGCCGCACCCACCATCTGACCGTCGCGCAACAGCACCGTGGGCTTCGACGTCAACGTCTCCCGTGCCCAGGCGAAACGCGACGAGGCGGCGGCGCTGACGAACTGCAGAAGGGTGAGGACACCCAGGGCCATGGCCCCTTCGGACCACGCCACGGACTCACTCAGAGCCACCGTAGCCACGATGGACCCCAAAGCCACGGTGACGATGAAGTCGAAGGCGTTGAGCTGGGCCAGGGTGCGCTTGCCGCTGACCCTGAGCAACACGACCAACCACACGTAGGCCAGGGAAGCCGTGGCCGCGACAGTCAGGAGGTCTTTGGTGCTGTCGTGCAACACAGGGTGGCCTTTCGTCGATCCACACCGGTGGGCCCCGTGGGACTCGAACCCACAACCTACGGATTAAAAGTCCGCAGCTCTGCCAATTGAGCTAGGGGCCCCGGCGGGGTCGGTCGAGCCGAACCACGCGCGCACCTACGCTACATGGGTTCAGTCGACTCCAGAACCGCGAGGACCGCGAGGGCGTAGGCGCATTCGGCGTCATCGTGCGGTGTCGCCTCGTGAGCCACGGTCGGGGCAAGACGGACGGCATACCCGACATCGGTGCGCTCCAGGCTGACGAAGGCCTCACCGAGCACGGCGCGCATCTGGTCCTCCCGAGGGAGCCACAGCGTCTCCTCGAGGTCCACGGAGTCCAAGGCCCACTCGGCCACCCCGTTGAAGCCGATGACCGAGCCACCCACGAAGCGCTGCACGTCGACGGTCATGTCCGCGAGATAGAAGACGTCACCCAGCATGCCCTCGGTGTCGACCGCGAAACGGTCCCCGGGCAACGGGGACCAGATGAGTCCTGCAGTATGCAGCGCGCGTGCCAAGTCGGTCGTGATCATCACGACATCATGACAAGTGACCCCGCACCGCCACTCGCCCGGTCTCGTCGATCCCCGTGGAGTCGCGGAGAAGAGGTTGATTTGTCACACTTCGAGATGTAGTTCTGACCGAGAGTTCGACGACAAGTTCTGGGGTGCACGTGAAGGCAGGTTGCCCGTGAGGGGTCTGGGGCTGCCGCTGCCGATGCGGATGCTGAACACCGTGGGCCGGTTGACGCCCGCAGACCGCATCGATCGCTTCCGGCTGGACAAGGCGACGGTGCTGGGTGAGGCGACCCGCGCCACCGGTCTTACCGACTTCGGAGACCCGGGTTACGAAGAGGGTCTGGATGCGCTGCTGCGCTCGATCGAAGAAGACATCGAGCCCCATTTGGTGGGTCAGATCGCGCTCCGGCAGAGCATCGTCGACGGTCTGACCAACCGGTTGCTGCTGGCGCGAGAGCGTCAAGAACACCCGGAGGTCTTCGAGCACCCGCTGCGACCCCCGATCGTGGTCACCGGGCTCCATCGCTCCGGCACCACCCACCTGCACCGCCTGCTCGCCCAAGATCCGAGCAACCACGCTCCGCCCTACTGGCAGCTCGTCGCCCCGATCCCACGAGGCCCGGGGAAGGACACTCGCCGCTGGCAGGCCAGGCGCTCGTTGGCGGTGCGCACCGCGCTGATGCCCAACCTGAACCGGATGCACACCATCGACGCGGACGCCCCGGAGGAGTGCCTGTATCTGTTGGCCAGCACCTTCGAGTCCGTGTTCTTCTGGGCGATGGCTCCGGTGACCGGATACCTGCAGTGGTACCTCCAACACGACCGGACCCAGAAGTACCGCGAGTACCGGGCTTGGCTGCAGATCCTGCAGCAGCAGGCCCCCACCAAACGGCTCGTGCTGAAAGCGCCGGAGCACATGGGCGCCGTGGACGCGTTGTTGCGGGCCATCCCGGAGGCGCACGTGGTGCACATCCACCGGGACCCGGTGACGTCCTTTGCCAGCTATCTGAGTATGGCCAAGACCACGCAGGGGCTGAGCGTGACCGAGGTGCCCGAGGCCGCGACGGCTGATGCTGCCCTGGATCTCTTCGCCCACGAGATCGAGCGGCACCGTGCGGCGCGGGAGCTGCACTCGCCCCGGATGTACGACGTGGACTACGGCGACATGGTGGCCGACCCCGTCGCCACGATCAGGGGCCTCTACGACTCCATGCACACGGTGGTGTCGGCGCCGTTCGAAGCGGGGCTCACGGCCTACGCCCGATCGCACCCCATCGGACGGCACGGTGAGCACTCGTACAGCCTGGCCAGGAGTGACGTCGACCGCGATGCCGTCCAGCGCCGGCTCGCCAGCTGACCGACCTCGACCACGGGTCTGAGGCTTAGCAGCCCTCCGGTCCGCACGTGGCGGTGCCGCTCGCTGCACCCGTGGGGACGGAGACCAGCTGAGAAGCCCGATCCGCAAGGGCTCGCTCGATGGTGCCGACGAACGCCTCCACAGGCTGGGCGCCGGAAATGCCGTACCTGCCGTCGACGACGGTGAACGGGACACCGTTCGCGCCGTAGGACTGAGCCTGGGCCTGGTCGGCATGCACCTCCTTCGCGTAGGCGGGGGAGCGCAGCACCTCCGCGACCCGACGGGTCGGCATACCCTCCTCCAGGGCGAGGCTGCGCAGGACGTCCGGATCCGAGACGTCCAGGCCCTCGACGAAGTAGGCCTTGAGGAACCGTTCCTTGACACGCCCTTGCAGTCCTTGGAGCTTGGTCCCACCGTGATCCTCGAGGTCCTCGTGCTCCAGGTCGCTGGCCAGGTGGAGCAGTCGATGCGCGTCGACGGTGTTGCCTACGACGGCATCGTCGAGGTGGAAGTCCAGGCCCTCACCGGCGGCCACCTCGGTGATCTGGTTCGTCATCGCTTGCCCGGCACGCAGACCCCCGCCGTACTTCGCGCCCAGATGTGAGGCCACCCCCACCCCGTGACCCGCTTCACCGGCCGACGGCGCCGAGGGGTCCAGCTGGAAGGACCGCCACCGGATCTGGACGTCGGTGAGGTCGCTGCGCTGGGCCCTGAGATGCTCCAGGGCGGACTCCAACCGGCGTTTGCCGATGTAGCACCACGGGCAGACGACGTCGGACCAGACGTCGATGGTCAGGGGCGTAGGACGAGCAGCCGCGCTCGATGAAGACAACGTCATGGGAGACAAAATAACGTGCCGCTGCACTTCTTTCACATGGCGCGTGAGGTGCTGCGGCGCAGTGCCCAGGCCCCAAGGGCCAGGAGGACGAGGGCCATCGCCGCCAGGACGCCGAGCTCGGGGGCGATGTCCGCGAGGCTGGCATCACGGCGTTGCACGTCAGCCATGGCGTCGTAGGCCCAGGCGTGCGGGGTGAGGTGGGCCGCAGTCCGCATGGAGTCACCGAAAAGCTCCAGGGGAAACATGCAACCCCCGAGCGCTCCGAGGACCAGGCCCAGCCCGATGCCGATCCCGGCCGCAGCGCCTTCGTTGTCGACGAGCGATCCGAGGAGCATCGCGGCACCGGCGGCCACTGTGCTGAAGACAGCCAGGACCAGGAACGCCAGAGGCCAGGAGCCCCACTGCACCCCGAAGATGAGCGCGGTGGCGACCATGATGTAAACGCCCTGGAAGGCGGCGATGGCCCACCGCCCCAGAGCCTGACCGGCGATGGCCTGCACGGTGGTGACCGGCGCACTCAGGACCCGGCCGACCACGCCGTATCGGCGAGCCTGGATGAGGGTGGACGCACCGGTCAGCGAGGCGATGAAGACGAAGAGGAGCAGCTGGGAGGCGGCGCCCTGGTCGAACTGCCCAGCTAGTCCGGCAAACTCCTGGCTGATCTCATCGACGCTGTCCAGCCGTAGCGAGGCGGGGGTGCGCTGCTGGTCGGCCGTGTCGAGTGCGGCTTCGACCTGTTGGGCGCTCCGTCCGTCCCCGCTGAGCGCAGCGAGCTGGTCACGGCGAGCGTTGGCGGAGGAAACGGCGGCGGTCACCGACTGCGAGGCGACCTGGGCGTTGGCGCTCGCGCCCACGAGAATCTGCAGTTCGACGTCGTCACCAGCCTCGAACGCCTCGGCTGCCTCCGGCGCGATGATCAAGCCCACGTCGGTCCGTCCGCGCCCGACCTGCTCGCGGATGGCCTCCTCACCCGCGAGCGACACCTGCGCGTCGCCGTCGCTGGTGAGCTGGCCCACGATCGCGGTGCGTAGCGCGCTGTCGTCGCCGGCGATGGCGACCTTGGCGGCCGGCCCGTCGCCGCCGAAGGAGGAGCCGATCACGACGACCAGCACCAGCGGGAAGATGAAGACGAAGAAGATGTTGGACCGGTCGGCCAGGAAGCGTCGCAGCTCCACCGCCGCGATGGCGCCCGCCGCCCGCACGCCCCTCATCTCTGCTCGCTCCGGTCGGGCACGAGGGCCGCGATGACGACGGTGACCAACGCGAATCCGAGCATGACCAGCAACGGTCCGCTGATATCCGCCAGGCCTCCGTCGTTGGAGCTGATCCCCAGCCCACGGGTGAAGGCGGCAATCGGGTTGAGATCCAGGATGGCCCCCAGGACGCCGGTCCCGGTGATCGGGAAGAAGGCCCCACCGGCCATCCCCAACGAGATGGCCAGGATCGACTGGGCGATCCCGGCCTGCTCGGCGGTGCTGGCGAGCTTGGCTACGACGAACATCAGTGAGGTGCTGGCGGTGACCACGGCCACGACGAGTACGCCGACGACCCAGGGTGACCCGAAGCTCACGTCGAAGAGGAAGGATCCCGCCGCCAGCAGCACTGCCGTGGCGACCACGCCCAGGACGAAGCTGACCAGTGCTTTGGCCGCAACGATCAGGACCGGGTTCATCGGCATCGAGCGGAGTCGGGCGTAGGTGCCCTGCTCCTTCTCCGAGATGAGTCCGAGCACGCCGAAGCCGACGGTGAACAGCAGGAAGAGCCCTGCCTGCCCGGCCACCGTCGAAGCCGCCGGGCTCAGCTGCTCCGCGGAGAGAGTGCCGGGTGACACGCTCATGGCTGGACCCCCGGTCGCCGCTTCTGTCGCGACCTGCACCAGCTCAGCAGGGGGTATGCCGAGCCCGAAGCCGGCCGTTGCGGCTACGGCCCCGTCATCCAGCTGGGTCAGGACCGAGTCGACGATGCTGAGCACGACCTGGCCCTCCAGGCCCGCGGTGTCGGACTCGACGGCGACCACCTCGACCCCACCGCCAGCGGTCAGGGAGGCGCTGAAGCCCTCGGGGACGATGAGTCCGACATCGGCCGACCCCTCCTCGGCCAGCGCTCGGGCCTGGCTCTGCGACACCTCCTCGACGGTGATGTCTACGGTGTCGACCTGCTCCAGCACCGTCGCGAAAGTGGGGGCCAGCTGGTCGCCGGCTGGTGCCGAGATGGCCACCGTGGTCGGCTGGAGCTGCGAGCTCGTGGCGTTGCCGAAGACGAGGTTGAACACGAACATCAAGGCCAACGGCACGATGAGCGCGAAGATGATGACCGACCGGTCTCGAAGGCGTTGCCGGAGGTCGGAGGCGGTCATCGTCAGCAGGGCGCCCACGATCAGTCCCTCAGTGCCTTGCCGGTCAGGTGCAGGAAGACCGACTCCAGATCCGGCCGCGAGATCTCGACGTCACTCAGGGTCATGCCCGACGAGGTCGCTCTGGTCACGATGGTGGCGACGGCGGTCGGTGCATCCCGAACCGTCAGCCGCAGCTCACGGCGGTCGACGTCGACGTGGTGCACCGACGGCAGCTCGCTGAGTGCCGCCCCTGCCTCGGTCACCGCGCCGGACCCCGCCAGCCGGATGGTGTCGACCCCGCCGGTCAGCTGGATCAGCTCGTCCTGGGTGCCCTCGGCCTGGATGGTGCCGGAGTCGATGATGGCGATGCGGTCACAGAGCCGCTCGGCCTCCTCCATGTAGTGCGTGGTGTACAGCACGGCCATGCCCTCGGTGGACAGGGCCTCCACGGACTCCAGGATTGAGTTGCGCGACTGGGGGTCCACGCCCACCGTCGGCTCGTCGAGGATCAACAGGTCCGGTCGATGCAGCAGGCCGACCCCGATGTTCAGTCGGCGCTTCATCCCGCCGGAGAACTTCTTCGTCGCTTCTTTGGCGCGGTCCGACAGGCCGATCAGCTCGAGGACCTCGGCGCTTCGGTCTTTCAAGTCCTTGCCCGTCAGGCCCTGGAGCCGGCCGAAGAAGAGCAGATTCTCCCGCGCGGAGAGCTCGGGATAGATGGCCAGGTCCTGCGGGACCAGCCCGATGTGCCGCTTCGGCTCGGTGGTGTCGGCGGCCATCCGGTGACCGGCAATGGTGACCGTGCCCGCGCTGGGCGGGATCAGGCCGGCCACCATCGAGATGGTGGTGGTCTTGCCGGCGCCGTTAGGCCCCAGCAGCCCGAAGGTCTCCCCGCGAGCGATCTGGAACGAGACGCCGTCGACCGCGGTGAACGACCCGAACCGGCGCACCACATCGGCGACCTGGAGCACCGGTGCATCTGGCTGCTGACTCACGTCTCTCCCTCTCCTGGCGGTGTTTTTATCACTGTAGGGCGGGCCGTGGGCCAGCACGAGTGACAGATGTCACCAGCCCCGGGTGACCGCCCGCAGGTCCGTCATAGACCGGTCGTACGCTTGCGCAGCAGGTCGCTGGCTCGCTTCGGTGGCACGACTCCTTCTTTTCGTGATCGGTGGATCTCTTCCTATGGCAGCCAAATGGTGGACCCTCGTCGCCGTGTGCACGGGCCTGTTCGTGCTGTTGCTCGACATCACCATCGTCAACGTCGCCTTGCCCGACATCCAGCGCGAGCTGGACGCCACGTTGTCGGACCTGCAGTGGGTGATCGACGCCTACGCGTTGGTCCTGGCGGCGCTGCTGCTCACCGCCGGGTCGCTGGCCGACCTTTTCGGCCGCAAACGGGTGTTCGTGATCGGGGTGGCGCTCTTCGGGTTGGCGTCGTTCGTCTGCGGAATCGCCCCCAACATCTTGTCGCTCACCCTGGCTCGGGGCGCGCAGGGCATTGGCGGCGCTGCCATGTTCGCCACGGCCCTGGCCTTGCTCGCAGCGACCTTCTCGGGTCGCGAGCGCGGCATCGCCTTCGGGGTGTTCGGGGCCGTGACCGGGGTCGCCGTCGCCGTCGGCCCGGTGCTGGGCGGCGTCCTCACCACCGGCCTGTCCTGGCGGTGGATCTTCTGGGTCAACCTGCCGGTCTGTCTCTTCGCGATCATCGTCACCCTGCGCAAGGTCGCCGAGTCGAAGGACCCGAACGCGGGAGCACCCGACTGGATCGGCTTCGTGACGTTCAGCAGCGCCCTGGGGTTGTTGGTGTTCGGGTTGATCGACGCCGGCACGCGCGGCTGGGCCGACCCGCTGATCCTGGGTGTGCTCGGGGGATCAGCGATGCTGCTGGTGGTCTTTGTGGTGAGCCAGCTCAAGCAGCGCAAGCCGATGTTCGACCTCACCCTGTTGCGCAAGCCCACCTTCGTCGGCGGGCTCGTCGCCGCGTTCGCCGTGTCGTCCTCGGTCTTCTCATTGTTGGCCTACCTCGTGATCTACCTCCAGAACGTGCTGGGCTACTCCGCCGTCGAGGCCGGGGTGCGGCTCCTGTTCCTGTCGATCGCCTCCTTCTTCTCGGCCAGCATCGCCGGACGGCTGACCGCCAAGATCCCCGTCAAGTGGCTCATCGCACCCGGCTTCCTGACCCTCGGGGTCGGCCTGAGCCTGCTGCTACTGATCGACGTCGACTCCTCGTGGACGGCGTTGATCCCCGGGCTGACGGTCTGCGGCGTCGCCGTCGGCATGATCAACGTTCCGTTGGCATCCACCGCCGTCGGGGTCGTCGCCACCGACCGGGCAGGCATGGCCTCGGGTGCGAACTCGACGTTCCGGCAGGTCGGCGTGGCCACCGGCATCGCCGCCCTGGGGTCGATCTTCAGCCGGATCGTCACCGTGGACATCAACGACCAATTGGCTGGGACGGCCGGTGCGGGTCAGGCCGACCAGATCGCGGCCGCGGTCACCGGCGGCCAGATCCAACGGGTGGTCGAGATGGCACCGGCGTCGGCCAGGGACATGATCGAGCAGGTGGCGACCGTGGGCTTCGTCGACGCGCTGAACCAGATCACGCTTATTGCTGCCGTGATCGCCTTCGTCGCGGCCGCCTTCTGTTTCTTCCTCATCCGACAAGAGGACTTCGTCAACTAGTCACCCCGCACGTTGGCGGGATGCCCGGTCAGTGGCACAGTGACAGGCATGAGCGACCAACCGTCCGTCCTGGTCATCGCCAACGCCGCCGCCGGGTCGGCCTCCGATGACGACGTCGACCTCGTGCTCGGGGTGCTGCGTGAGTATGCCGAGACCGAGGTGGTCGTCCCGGAGGATGACGACGCGATGGCATCGGCGCTGGGATCTGCCGAGGGGCGTGACGTGGTGGTGATGGGCGGTGACGGGTCGTTCAACTGGGTGCTGGGGACGTGTGTCCGCAACGACCTTCTCGACCGTATCGGCGTGATCGGGTTGGTGCCGATGGGCACCGGGAACGACTTCGCCCGGGGGATGGAGCTGCCGCTGGACCTGCGTGAGGCCGCCCGAGTGGCGGTCCAGGGGAAGCCCCAGGACTGCGACCTGCTGGTCGACGACGACGAGAACGTGGTGATGAACGCCGTCCACGCCGGGATCGCGGCCGCGGCCACCGGCAACGCCGAGTCGTTCAAGGGCGCTCTGGGCGCCGGTGGTTACGCCCTCGGCGCGTTCACCGCCGGGATGAGCACCAAGGGATGGGAGCTCGCCGTGTGGGTCGACGGTGAAGAAGTGCTCGACGAGGAGCACGACGCGCTGATGGTGACGGTCGCGGTGGGCGGCTCGGTCGGCGGCGGCACCGTGGTGGCGCCGGACGCGAAGGCCACGGACCGCAAGGCCGACATCGTTATCGCTACCGGCCTGGGCTCCTGGGATCGGCTGACCTTCGCGGCCGACCTCCGACGCGGCCAGCACATCGAACGGGATGACGTGCAGGTGGTGCAAGGCACCGAGGTGAGGATCGAAGCGGTGGGGGACGACAAGGACTTCGTGGTCAACGCGGACGGTGACCTGGGTGAGCGCTACCGCGAACGCACCTGGACGCTTCGTCCCCGCGCCTATCGGTGCCGCTCCACCGACGACGAGCTCGCCTAGGCCTGCGTGGCGGGCTGGCGGCTGCGGACACCGGGGAGGTGGGGATCGAGCCAGAGGGCCAAGGCCGCCAGGCCCAGCAGGAAGGCGGAGACCACCGCCGCGTTCACGGCGACCACCGCGTATCCGAGCTCACCGGCGTCGATGAACGGGTAGGGATACCAGTCGACGAAGGCGCCCCGCACCAGGGTGTAGGCCAGCCAGCACAGCGGAATCACCAAGAACGGACCGAGGTCGGCCCGCTGCACGCGGCTCCTCGGCCCGAAGGCCAGCCACCCGACCAGCGCGAACAGGGGCACCACGACGTGGAGCAGACGGTCGGCCAGGAGGTCGGGGCCGCTGAGGTCGAGCAACGGACGGAGCAGGATGAAGTGGACGATGCCGCCGCCGAAGCAGATGACTACGGCGTCGAGTCGCACGGCTCGCCACACCCGCCCGTCGTGATCCGGCCGGACAGTGAGCACCACGGAGACCACCGCCACCAGGATGTTGCTCCAGATGGTGAGGTAGCTGAAGAACCGGATGACCCGGGTCGCCAACGCTGGAGGATCTGTCTCGTCCAGGATGGCGTTGCCTTGGACGACCAGCACGAGCTGGAGAAGGACGGCCAGACTCGCCACGAGGGCCGTGGAGGAATGGAAGACGCGGGCCAGTACGTGCGTGTCAGCCATCCAGACCTCCCGGGTGACGCCAGTGTCGGTCGAGTGTATCGACGGGTTGGCTGCGGCAGCCGCTGACACGGGAGGAGTCGGGCGCAGGACCCGTGTCGCCAACCGGAGGGATAAACAGGGCAGAGTGGCGGTATGCACTACGTCGGTCTTGATCTTGCCTGGGGCGAGAAGAAACCCACCGGAGTCGCCGTCGTGGACGCCGATGGACGGTTGCTGCACGTGTCCTCTCAGACCGACGACGCCAGCATCGTCGCGGCGCTGTCGGCATACCCCATCGGTGCCTGCCTGGTCGCGATCGATGCGCCGTTGGTCGTGACCAACCCGACTGGCAACCGACCGGCGGAGAAGGCGCTGAACAAGGACTACCGGGCGTTCCAGGCCGGAGCGCACCCCGCGAACACGGGGAAGCCCGAGTTTCGTGGCGTGCCGCGTGGTGCCCGGCTCGCGGCGGCGCTGGGCTTGGACATCGACCCGCATTCCAGCGCCGAGCGACGCGCGGTGGAGGTCTACCCCCATCCCGCCACGATCTCGCTGTTCCGGCTGGGCAAGACGTTGAAGTACAAGGCGCGCACCGGGCGGACCGCGACCGACCTTCAGCTGGCCCTCCTGCAGCTGATGAACCTCGTGGAGACGCTCAGGGGGGCCGAGCCCGCCCTCTACGTGGCCGACCACCAGGGGTGGCGAGACCTCTTCAAGCAGGTGGAATCCGCACAACGCAAGAGTGAGCTGCGCCGCGTCGAGGACCAGGTCGACGCCGTGCTGTGTGCCTACATCGCGATGTTCGCCCAGACCCGACCCGAGTCCACCACGCTCTACGGCGACGTCGAGACCGGATACATCCTCACCCCCACCCTGCCGCAGGGCCATCGGCCCTCGAGCGACCCACACCCCAGCATCGACTCGGCCGCCCGTCGCGCGGTCCGTCTCTACGAGGAGCAGCGACCCGCGGCGCTGGCGGTGACCGACGCCTACACCGCTCTGGTGACCGAGCTGCTCGACGACGCCGGCATCAACTACCTCAGCGTCACCGGGCGCACCAAGAGCATCGCCTCCTTCGCCGTGAAGGCCCATCGCCGCGTCGACGGCCGTCCGGAGTTCAGCGATCCGATGCGAGAGATCACCGACCAGATCGGGGTGCGCGTGATCACCTACGTGCACAGCGACGTGTCGGCGGTGGCCGACCTGCTCGCTGCGCAGCTGACCCTGCTCGACGACCGCGACATGGGCCGCGAGACCGCTCAGGAAGGGCGGTTCGGATACTCCAGCCGGCACCTCCTGGTGGAGACCGGCCCTACCGACGCCCCCTCGGTCTGCACTGGTCAGCGAGCCTCAGTCCAGGTGCGCACGGTGTTGCAGCACGCGTGGGCCGAGTTCGAGCACGACATCCGCTACAAGGGCACCGTCCCGCCGGAGCACGCCCGCGACCTCGATCGCCGGTTCACCCTCGCCGCCGGACTGTTGGAGCTGGCCGACCGGGAGTTCTCCACCATCCGTGACCGGTTGCAGGAGAGCATGGGCGAGCAGCAGGGCGAAGCCGACGAAGACGACCCCCGGATCACCGCGCAGGACCTCGCGTCCTTCCTGGCCGGGCGCTTCGCCGGTGCCGGATGGTCGCGCACCGACCACTACGAGTGGATCTCCGGTCTGCTGCTCGAGGTGGGGGTGACCTCGCTGCAGGAGCTGGGCGAACTGTTGGCGCGGGTCGACACGGCGGCGATCAACACCGGGATGGACTACCGCTACCCACCCGGCGCGGTGCGACGCCTGGACGATGCGCTGCTGCACGTCTTCGGCCAGCGCTACATCGGCCTGTCCGGCAACGCGGAGCGACGTGACGGCCTGAGCGCCCGGTTGGAGCGTCTCCGCGCTCGGGTGCCCGAGCCGGTGCAGGCCAGCACCGGGGAGGACCCCACTCGGCGCTCGCGATGAGCACCGTCGACCGTGAGGTGGTCGAAGGGGTCCGCACGACCCTCTCCCGCGGCGGCGACCCTGATCGAGCCGCACAGCAGCAGCGGTACATGAAGTCGGCCCTGCCGTTCCGGGGCCTGACCTCGGCGCAGGTGAGGGCCGCGCTTCGGCCGGTCCTGACGGCGTACACCCCGGTCGACTGCGGCAGCTGGGAGTTGACGGTCCGCGCGTTGTGGGACGACGCGGCATACCGGGAAGAGCGCTACGCCGCACTCGCCCTGGTGCGGCACCGGCATGCTCGGCCGTGGCTGGGAGCCGGTGTCCTGCCTCTGCTGAGGCATCTGGTCGAGACCGGGGCGTGGTGGGACCTGGTGGATGAGATCAGCGGGCATCCGTTGCGTGACGCCTTGCTGGTGGACCGGCCTGCGGTCGACCCGGTGATGCGGGCGTGGGCCCACGAGGACGACGTGTGGCTGAGACGAGCGTCCGTGCTGAGCCAGCTGGGGGCGAAGGAGTCCACTGACGTAGCGCTCCTCGGGTTCGTGGTCGAAGCGAACGTCGACGATCAGAGGTTCTGGCTGCGCAAGGCGATCGGGTGGGCGCTGCGCGACTATGCGAAGACCGATCCCGCGTGGGTCCTGCGCGAGGTCGAGGTGCTGGGGGACCGGCTGTCGGGGCTGTCGCGTCGTGAAGCGTTGCGCCACTTGGACCCTCGCCCCTGACCGTTGTGCGCGCTCTTGCACGCGGCGGGGGCGCCAACGGCGCGCACAACGGTCAGGGGTCAGTGGGGTATATCGGACCCCGGCGTTTGCGCTGGACGGGAGCCTACGGAGGGGGCAGGCTGGCCCGGACCGGCTCGGGGGTGCGGCTGCGCTTTCCGACCACTTCGACGTGAGGACAGTCATGGAGCCATACCCCACCAGCCCAGGATCCGATGAGGTGTCCGAGGGCAAAGGTCCAGCACCGGCATCGGTGAAGACCGCCGTGAAACTGATCTGGGTGAGCATCGCGCTGAGCGTGGTCTCCACGGTTGTCACCTTCATCCTGCTTGACGACCTCGTCGACCTGGCCATGGACGGCGCCAGTGGCGTGACCCGGGACACGGCTCGCACCGGGGCCATCATCGGCGCGGTGGTGGGCCTCGTGATCGGCGTCGCGCTCGCCGCCCTGTTCGCCTACTTCATCGCCAAGGGTGCCAACTGGGCCCGCATCGTCTACACCGTGTTGCTGGGCCTGGGGATCGTGTTCAACGTGCTCGGGTTGCTGGGCTCGCAGCCCATCCTCCTGATCGTCATCTCACTGGTGAGCCTGGTGCTCTCGGCGGCCATCATCTTCTTCCTCTTCCGCCCCGACTCCAACCGCTACTTCAAGGCCCCTCAAGGCGCGCGCTGAGAACGACCCTGCGCCGCGGCGGCCCGGCCGATGCCGCGCTGGTCTGGGAGCGGTATGCCGATCCCGGCCGTTGGGCGTCGTGGGCTCCGCACCTCAGTGGCGTTGCCTACCCGCTCGATCGGTTGGAGGCCGACACGACCGGGGAAGTATGCGGCCCCCTCGGGCTGCGTGTGCCGTTCACCATCGACACTGTCGATGAACCGGGCCGGACCTGGGCGTGGACGGTGCACGTGCGCGCCCGCGGCCGCAACCTGATCACCGTGTCGCTGGCCCACGGGGTCGAGAGTGCCGCTGCGGGTGCTGGCGCCACCGATGGTCAGGGGGATGGCTGCACCACGTGGTTGCGTCTGCAGGGAGCTGGGCCGGTCGTCGTGGGCTACATCCCGGTCGCCTGGTACGCCTTGGGTCGGTTGGTCCGCCGCTGACTCAGGTGTGCCTAGGCACCCCGACACCACGGGCGATGGCGACATATCTCGCGCCCGCGATGAGCCTGTGCCACGCTACGGAAACATGAGCACCGGCGAGGCCACCCCTCCCAACACTGCATACCTCGAGCACCTCCGAGCGGAGGTCGACACGTCGATTGCTGAGGCATCGCCGCAGGTCAGCGAGTTTCGAGGAGCACCCGAAGCGGACCGCGAACGGCTGGGCGAGCTCGTGGAGTCACGGCGCGAGGACCTTCTCGAGATCGTCCATACGCTGCACGGTGACCCCGAGACGGCGTATGAGGAAGTGCGCTCCGCGGCGTTGTTGGCCCAGGTGCTCCAGCGCCACGGGCACGACGTCACGACGGGAGCGCACGGCGTCGAGACAGCATTGCGGGCCGAGGTCGCCACCCCGCGCTTCGACCCGGCCCAGCACCGCACCGTGGCGGTCCTCAGCGAATACGACGCGCTGCCGCAGATCGGCCACGGGTGTGGGCACAACGTCATCGCCGCCACCGGCGTCGGAGCGTTCCTGGCCCTGGCCTCGCTGATCGAGTCGTCCGACACCGGGGTGCAGGGTCGAGTGGTCTTCCTGGGAACACCCGCCGAGGAGGGCCACACCGGCAAGGAGGTCATGGCCGCCGGTGGAGCCTTCGACGGTCTCGACTGCGCGGTGATGGTCCACCCCTTCGGTTACGACACGGCATCCCATCTCTTCCTCGGTCGCCGGCTGCTCAGCGTGGTCTTCTCCGGACATTCCGCCCACGCCTCTGCCCAGCCGTTCCAGGGTCGCAACGCCCTGGACGCGGCCAGCCTCGCCTACCAGGCGATCGGGCTCCTCCGCCAGCAGATGCCGCCCTCGGATCGGGTGCACGCCATCGTCACCGATGGTGGTCACCGCCCCTCGGTCATCCCGGACCGGGCTCAGCTCGATCTCTACGTGCGCTCGGCCTACCCGGACACCCTCAAGGACCTGTCGCGCCGGGTCGGGCAGATCATGGAGGGCGCCGCGCTGATGACCGACACCGGTGTGGAGCTGCAGTGGGACGCCTACCCGCCGTCGCTGCCGGTGCGGAACAACCAGACGTTGGCGGCCCGGTGGACCCAGTCGCAGGCCGAGCGGGGCCGGACGGCGCTCCCGGCGGGCGTCGTGCCCGAGGTGCTGGCCGGGTCCACGGACTTCGGAAACGTCAGCGTGCGTATGCCGGCCATCCACCCCATGATCGCCATCAGCGACTCCGACGTGGCGCTGCATACCAAGGAGTTCGCCGCAGCCGCCGCCACGGAGCGAGCGGATGCGGCCGCGATCGACGGCGCCATCGGCCTGGCGGTGACCGCGTGGGACTACCTGGCGGATGACGACCTGGCGCTCGCCGTGCGCCGCGAGTTCGACGAGGCCGGCGGCCCCGTCGACGTCGAGCGCTACTTCGACTGACCCTGACCTGCCCGACCCCTTCGTTGACCACGAGGAGCAGCCATGACGGCTACCGCAGAAACCGACGGTAGGACGACCCTCGGGGATCGTCTGCTGACCCGGATCGAGATCCTGGGCAACAAGCTGCCCGAACCGTTTGCCCTGTTCCTCTACCTGATCCTGATCACCGGGGCGGTCTCGACGGCAATGGCACTGGCGGACGTCGAGGTCACGGTGCCCGGGTCAGACGAGGGGCCGATCGTGATCCGGGGGTTGTTCACCGGCGAGGGCATGGTCTGGCTGACCACGAACCTCGGCGCCAACTACATCGGCTTCCCGCCCCTGCAGACCGTCATCACCATCCTGCTCGCGGTGGGCGTCGCGGAGAAGACGGGCATGCTCGCCGCCGTGGTGCGGGTCTGCTTCGGCTCGGCTCCGCGGTGGTTCCTGCCGTATGTGGTGGGGCTCGTCGGAGTGACCGGCTCGATCATGGCGGACTCGGCGTTCATCGTGATCCCTCCCCTGGCGGCCATGGTCTTCAAGGCCGCGGGGCGGCATCCGGTCGCTGGCCTGTTGGGCGGGTTCGCCGCGGTCGGTGCCGGCTACTCGACCGCCCTGGTGCCGACGTCACTGGACGCGTTGTTCGCCGGCATCACCACGGGAGTGATGGAGACGCTGCCCGGCATCGAGACGACGCCGGTGAACCCGGTGTCGAATTACTACTTCAACATCGTGGCCGCCCTGATGCTGGGGGCCATCTGCGGCTTCATCATCGACCGCATCCTGGAGCCGCGGATGTGGCGTCAGGAGGTGCCGACCGAGCAGACCGGGGCGGCGGCCAAGGACAGCGACGAGGAGGAGGAAGAGGTTCGCTCGGACCTGACGTCGCAGGAGGCTACGGCCCTGCGGTGGTCCCTGGTCGCCGGAGCGGCGCTGACGGTGGTGATCCTTGCCTCGGTCCTGGTGCCCGCTTCCCCGTGGCGCAACTCCGGCGGTGGGTTCCTGCCCGAATCACCCCTGCTGGACTCGGTGGTCTTCATCGTCTTCGCCTACTTCATGCTGATGGGGGTCGTCTTCGGCGCGGTGGTCGGCACCGTCAGTGGGATCAAGGACGTCGTGACGATGATGGGCTCGGCCCTGACCGACATGATGAGCTTCCTGGTCTTGGCCTTCGTGCTCGGCCAGTTCATCGCGCTCTTCGCCTGGACCGGGATCGGCAGCTGGATCGCGGTGCGAGGGGCCGACGGGCTCGAAGGCATCGGGCTGACGGGGTTTCCGGCGGTCCTCGGCTTCATCCTGTTGGCCTCGATCCTCAACCTGTTCATCGTGTCGGGATCGTCGATGTGGACGTTGATGGGCGCCGTCTTCGTGCCGCTCTTCGCGCTGCTGGGGTTGGAGCCGGCCTTCACCCAGGCCGCCTTCCGCGTCGGTGACTCGGCCACGCAGATCATCACGCCGCTCAACCCCTACATGATCGTCCTGCTGGGACTGCTTCGGCGCTACGAGCCGGAGGCCGGTCTGGGGACGGCGATGGCCCGGCTCATCCCGTTCGTCGTGCCCTTCTGGTTGGCCTGGGCGACGCTGGTAGGCATCTGGTATTTCGCGGACCTCCCGCTGGGCCCGGGCAACGGGGTCTTCCTCCCGGGATAGGCGCGATAGGTGGTCCCAGATTGATCTTCGGCCACCTCGTGCAACCCCCGTCACGGGGGGCTACCGTGGAGGAATGACCTCTACACCGAATGACCCGTCGAAGACGGAGCACGACAACAGCAACCCGGGGCCGGAAGATCAGCCGAATACCGACACGGAGCCGCCCGCTCCCGGTAACCCCGGGCCCGAACCTCAGCCGAACGTGGACGAGGAGCCGCCAGCGGAGGGCAACCCCGGGCCGGAGACGCCGCCGGACACCCACGGCCAGCCTCCCGCCGAGGCCAGCCCCGGACCGCCGCCGGCCGGTTCCTGAGCGCTCCCTCACGGCGTCGCTGCCTGCGGCTGACCGATGTGCGCGCCTTCCGCGGATTGGCGCCGTGCAGGGGAGCGCACATCGGTCATGCCCTCGGGTAGGTAGGGTCGGCGCATGCCCCTGATGGACACGACGTTCAGCGCGCTGCCGCTAGCCCTTCTCGCCGACGCGGCGCTGAGCCGGGCTCAAGCGCTGGGTGCGTCCCACGCCGACCTGCGGGTGGTGCGCGCCACGTCGATGCACCGGGTGCTCCGGGACGCGCGGCTCGAATCCTCCTCGGACGCAAGCGAACTCGGCCTGAGCGTGCGCGTCATCCACCACGGGTCCTGGGGTTTTGCGGCGGGGGTGGCGCTGACCGCGCAAGAGGCCGAGCGGTTGGCCGAACAGGCGGTCGCCATGGCCCAGGTCGCCCAACCGCTGGTGCCCTCACCGGTCGAGCTGGCGGACGAGCCGGTCCACGCCGGCCAGATGTGGGTGTCGGCCTACGACATCAACCCCTTCGAGGTCCCCGAGCGCGACCGCGTCGGTCGGTTGGCGGATCTCTCCCAGCGTTTGCTGGCCGATGACAGTGTCCACCACACCACGGTCAGCCTGTTAGCGGTGCAGGAGAACACGTTCTACGCCGACACCTCCGGCACGTCGACGACGCAGCAGCGCGTCCGGGTCGAGCCGTCGATCGAAGCGGTCCACGTTGGGGACGAGGGATTCTTCAGTATGAAGTCGGTGGCGCCACCCGCCGGCCGCGGCTGGGAGTACCTCACGGGCACCGGATGGGACTTCGACGCCGAGGTCGATCAGCTGCCGGGGCTGTTGCTCGATCACACCAAGGCACCGTCGGTCGAGGCCGGACGGTACGACCTGGTCATCGAGCCGACGAACCTGTGGCTGACGCTGCACGAGTCGGTCGCCCACGGCACCGAGCTGGACCGTGCGTTGGGCTACGAAGCGGCCTATGCGGGCACCTCCTTCGCCACGTTCGACCGACTCGGCACGCTCCAGTACGGCAGTGAGCACATGAACGTCACCGGCGACCGGGTCACCGAGCACGGTCTGTCCACCGTGGGGTTCGACGACGAGGGGGTCGAGGCGCAGCGTTTCGACCTCATCTCCGGCGGCGTGCTGACCGGCTACCAGCTGAACCGTCAGATGGCCGCGGAGAAGGATCTCGGTCGCTCCAACGGCTGCGCGTACGCCGACTCCGCGGGTCACATCCCCCTGCAACGCATGCCCAACGTGTCGCTGACGCCGGACCCCGACGGCCCGGACGTGGCGGGACTGATCGCCGGAGTGGAGCGCGGGCTCTACGTGGTGGGCGACAACTCGTGGTCGATCGACATGCAGCGTTACAACTTCCAGTTCACCGCTCAACGCTTCTTCGCGATCGAGAACGGCGAGCTGGCCGGGCAGGTCAAGGACGCGGCCTACCAGGCGACGACCACGGACTTCTGGGGTTCGATGGACGCGGTCGGCGGTCCCTCGACCTACCTGTTGGCGGGGACCTTCACCTGCGGCAAGGGCCAGCCGGGCCAGGGCGCACCGGTCAGTCACGGAAGTCCGGCTGCACGGTTCCGAGACGTCAACGTGCTCAACACCAGCAGTGGAGGCGAACTGTGAACACGGCCCCCGTGACCGAGTGGGTCGACCAGGCATTGGAGGCCACGACCGCACGTGAGTGCACCGTCATCGTGCAGGAGTCGCACGAGGTCAACCTGCGCTGGGCCGCCAACGCACTCACGACCAACGGTGCGATGACCTCGCGTCAGGCCACGGTCATCAGCACGGCGGAGGTCGATGGGGGTGTCTCCGCGGCTTCGGTGACCGGAGCCTTGTCCTGCGCCGAGGACCTCACGCACCTGGTGCGAGACGCCGACGCCGCTGCGCTGATCGCCCCGGCCGACGACGAAGCCCAACCCCTCGTTACGGGCGACCCCGACGCCGACTACGCGGATGCGGCATACCTCGTCGGCCCGCAGGACTTCGCGTCGCTGGCTCGGGACCTCGGGGTGGCTTTCGACGAGGCGCGCGAGGGGGGGCATCTGCTCTTCGGGTTCGCCGAGTATCGGCGGACCACCGTGTGGTTGGCCAACTCGGCCGGCCTGCGCCGTCGAACGGTGGAGCCGATGGGTCGATTGGAGCTCAATGCCAAGATGCCCGACCTGGTCAACTCGGCCTGGGTCGGCGCCCAGAGCAACGACTTCACCGACATCGACGTGGCGACGATGCACCGCGAGCTACGCCGCCGGTTGGGTTGGGGCATGAAACGGGTCGACCTCCCGGCCGGTTCCTACGAGACGATCCTGCCGCCTGGTGCCGTGGTCGACCTGCTGTTCTACGCCTACGGGAGCATGAGCGGCAGGGACGCCGACGAAGGGCGCAGTGTCTTCGGCGCGAAGGAGCGTGGTCAGACGCGCGTCGGGGAGCGACTGAGCACGTTGCCCATGACCATGTCCTCGGACCCGCACGACGAACGCCTCCCGGTGGCGCCGTTCGCGGTCGTGCCGAGCTCCTGGCCGGGGATGATGTCGGTGTTCGACAACGGCGCGCGCTTGGGCCGGGTGGACTGGCTTCGTGAAGGCCGCCTCTCATCCCTGGTCAGGACCCGAGCCGGTATGCAGCGCGCTGCGTCCGCGGCGGACACGCCGACGGATGATGCGCCTGCGGGCCCGATGCCCTTCCCCACGCAGAACCTGCTCGTCGACGCCGAGGGGGCGGCATCAATGGAGGAGATGATCTCCTCGACGAAGCGCGGCCTGCTGCTGACCTGCTTGTGGTACATCCGGGAGGTGGATCCGCAGACCCTGCTGCTGACCGGGTTGACGCGGGACGGGGTCTACCTGATCGAGGACGGTGAGGTGGTCGGCGCCGTCAACAACTTCCGGTTCAACGAGTCGCCCGTCGACCTGCTGCGCCGGGCGACCGAGGCCAGCGTGGCCGAGCACGTTCTGTGCCGGGAGTGGAACGACTGGTTCACCCGATCCATCGCGCCGGCGCTACGCATCCCGGACTTCACGATGTCGACGGTCAGCCAGGCCTACTGACGCCGTAGGGCGATCGGAAAGGCTCAGCGGAGGGGTGAGGCCCGAGTCCGGCTCAGCCGTAGGTCGGGAACTGTGGCCAGCCCGCCGGGCTGTCCTCCCAGTCCTGCTGGCGCCCGTAGCACGTGCGGTCCATGATGTGCGCCACGGGGAGGATGGCCTCGGTGCCGCGCGCTCGGGTCATGTAGGTGAGGTAGGGCACGCCGTCCTTCTTCAGGTAGTACGAGTAGCCCGGCTGCTGACCTTCATTGCCATGGTCGTCGGTCTGGGTCCAACCCCAGTCGTCGTGGTAGGAGGTCTCGTAGGAAGAGACCCACGTGTGCTCCCAGCCCCGTTGGGCTTTCCAGTCGTTCAGCTTCTCGAGAGGGGCCTGGGAGACCATGGCGAACGCGATGCCCTCGTCCGCGAGCCGCTGCATACCGGCGGGAAGGTTGTCGACCGCCCAGGTGCAGCTGGGGCAGCCCTCGTCCCAGCTGGGGTCGAACATGACGTTCTGGACGAGCAACAGGTAGTGGTCGCCGAAGAGGTCGAGGAGGCGGACCGGGCCGTCGGGGCCGTCGAACGTGTAGTTCTCGACCTCGACCATGGGTAGTCGACGGCGTGCGGCAGCCACGCGGTCACCGTGTCGGGTGAGATCCTTCTCGCGGTCGACCTGCTCGGACAAGGCGGCCTCGTAGGCCGCGCGGTCGGTGACCGGTGGAGCGACGTCGGGCTGGTCGTGTTTGGTGGCGTTGGTTTCGGGGTCCACCTTCGCATTCTGCAACGCACCGTGGGCCGGCGCTAGCCGCACCACTGACCGATGTGCGCGCCCTTGCACGGCGCCAAGGTGCAGAGGGCGCGCACAACGGTCAGGAGGTCAGAAGGAGTCGGATGCCGCATCGAGGGCGGCAACGTCATCGTTGCTCAAGCGTAGTGACGGGGCAGCCATGGTGGCGTCGAGCTGGTCGGGTCGGGAAGCCGAAGCGATCGGCGCCGTGATGCCCTTGGCCAGCAACCAGGCCAGGGCCACCGTGGTCGGCTGCGTGTCGCGAGCCTCGGCGATCTCGACCAGAGCGTCGACGACCTGTAGGCCACCGGCTTCGTAGTAGCGCCGGGCGGCGTTCCCGCGGGGCTTGCCGTCGAAGTCCGCGTCCGTGCGGTACTTGCCCGTCAGGAACCCCGAGGCCAGCGCCGGGTAGTTGAAGATCGCGACACCGAACTCCTCGGCGATAGGGGCATAGTCCCGTTCGTAGTCGGACCGGGAGACCAGGCTGTAGCGAGGCTGGATGGCCGAGGGCATCGTCATACCCTCGCGCCGCGCCGTCTCGAACCACTCGCGCATGCGAGCGGGCGAGAAGTTCGACAAGCCGATGGCCCGGGCCTTCCCCGCGGTGACGCGGGAGTGGAAGGTCGCGACCTGGTCGGCGATCGCCACGTCCTCGTCGTCGTAGTGGGCGTAGTACAGGTCGACGTGCTCGGTGCCCAGCCGCTGCAACGAGTCGTCGAGCGCCGCCACCACAGTGTCGTGGGCCAGGCCCTTGCGCGACTCGAGCATGCCCACCTTCGTCGCGATCAGGACGTCGTCTCGGTTGCCGCGTGCTGCCATCCACTGGCCGATGATGGTCTCGGACTCACCGCCGGAGTTGCCGTCGACCCACATCGAGTAGGCGTCGGCGCTGTCGATGAAGTTGCCACCTGCCTCACGGAAGGCATCGAGCACTGCGAAGGACTGGGCCTGGTCGGTCGTCCACCCGAACGGGTTGCCGCCGAGGTTGATCGGGAAGATGTCGAGCGTGCTACCGGGCAGAGTGGCCATGGATATCTCCTGGAAGGGTGAGGGTGAGAAGGGGGCGAAGGCGTCAGCTCAGAGCCAGCTCCACCGTCCGCGCGGGGTGTCCGGTG
Organism: Ornithinimicrobium sp.; assembly: GCA_049646465.1. Taxonomy (GTDB): domain Bacteria; phylum Actinomycetota; class Actinomycetes; order Actinomycetales; family Dermatophilaceae; genus Ornithinicoccus. The sequence continues at coordinate 10,111 of JBARVW010000097.1, read as the reverse complement.
AGGTCGGGCACATCGGTCGAGACCCGCGACAGGTCGCCACGGGCGATCGCGGTGTAGGTGCTGACCCACGCGTCGAGCTCGAAGGGCTGCGCCTGAGGGTATGCCGAACGTCGCGACGCGTAGGCCTCCGCCACGCTCTCCTCGGCGTAGGAGATGTCGCGGTGTAGGTGGGTGCCCGCGCGCTCAGCGAGCTCGGGCAAGGTGAGTGCTTCCGGCCCCGTGAGGTGGTAGGCCCGACTCGCGTGAGCCTGAGGATCCCGGAGGATGACGGCCGCGACGTCGGCGACATCGGCGCGCGCGACGGCAGCGACCCTCCCCTGACCCGCAGGCCCACGAATGACCCCTCCTGCATCGCCGAAGAAGGGTAGGAGGTCTGCGTAGAAGTTGTTGCGCAGAAAGGTCCACTGCATCCCGGTCTCGCGGATGGCTTCCTCCGCGTCGGCGTGGTCGCGGCCGAGGGTGAACTCAGCGTCCGGTGCGGCCCCGTCGAAGGAGGTGTAGACGATGTGGGCCACCCCCTCATCTGCCGCGGCCTGGATCGCGTTGCGGTGCTGTCGGCGACGGTCTGCCGACTCCGCCGCTGAGACCAGCAGCAGCGTGTCGATGCCAGCGAAGGCCCGAGCCAGCGCATCGGTGTCGTCGAAGGCGGCGACGGCGACGGCGCTTCCCGGTATGTCGGGGGCGCGTTGCGGATCCCGCACGACGAGTCGGGGAGAGAGGGTGGACAGCCGCTGGGCTACGGCGCCGCCCAACGCCCCGGTGACTCCGGTCAAGGCAATAGTCATGGGGGCGAAACCACAGTCCGAAAGCACTGATTCCCGAGATCGAGCCACCCGGGACGGCAAAGCGCTAGCCGAGGATCAGGTTCAGGATGACCAGGAGCGGGATGGAGCCCGCCCAGACGGCGGTCGTGATCCCGGACCAGCCCTTCAACGCGGCGGTGCCTTCCAGGCCGGTGAATCGCGTGACGACCCAGAAGTAGGAGTCGTTGAAGTAGCTGAAGACCATGGACCCAGAGGTGCACGCGATCACGGCGACCACGGGGTCGATACCCAGGCTGCCGACCAAGGGAGCGGTCACCGACCCGGCCGTGACCATGGCGACCGTGCCCGAGCCTTGAGCGACCCGCACGAACGTGGCGATGACGAACGGCACCAAGAAACCGGGGAGCGAGGTGGCGGCGACGGCTTCGGCCAGGGCGTCGCCCACCCCGGAGTCGCGCAGCACCTGGCCGAGCGCGCCACCGGCGCCGGTGATGAGCAGGATCAGACCGGCGGAGGCGGCAGCGTCGGCGAACCACCCCTGGACCTTGGTGCGAGGGGTCCACTTCGGGAGCAGCAGGTAGACGGCCAGCAGCACTCCGATGACCAAGGCCACGACGGGGTTGCCGAGGAACTGCAACGGCACGGCCCAACCCGAAGGTTCGTAGTCCTCGGCCTGCACACCCTGACGGTTCTGGTCGATGGCGCCACTCACCGTGTTCAGGACGATCAGCAGAAGCGGGACGACCAGCGGCAGGGACCCGACGAGCGCGCCTATCGAGTGCTTGGGGGCCCCCTCGGGCCGTTCACCCAGGATGCTGTCGTCAGCCGGAGCTTCGACACTCGACCCCGAGCTCGGGCTGTCATCCGAGGCAGTGTGGGAGTCACCGGCCGATCCCGATCCGGCGGTAGCTGCCACGTCGGCATACACGGCCTCGCGCACGTCGGCCCGGACGTCGCCCTCGAGCCTGGGGCCGATCCACCGCGCATAGACCACGACGACCGGAAGGAGGCACACGGTGAAGGCCAGTCCGACCAGGATGACGAGGCCCAGGTCGGCGCCGAGGATCCCGGTCACCGCCAGCGGCCCAGGGGTGGGCGGCACAAGGTGGTGGGTCAACGTCATGCCACAACCGAGGGCCAGAGCCAGCGTGACGTAGGCGTTCTTCTTGACCCGGGCGATGGAGCGGGCCAGCGGATTCATGATGACGTAGCCGGAGTCACAGAAGACCGGGATGGACACCAAGGCCCCGACGCTGCCCATCGCCCACGGTTCGCGCCCCTTGCCGAAGACCGACAGGAACGCGTTGGCGATGGAGTTGGCCGCCCCGGAGACCTCGAGGATCTTGCCGATCGCCACGCCGAGGCCGATGACGATGCCGATGGAGGCCAGGGTGTTGCCGAACCCGGTGGTGATCGAGTTGACGATGTCCAACACGGGCTGCCCGGCGATCAGACCGGTGACCAGGGCCGCGATGAGCAACGCGACGAAGGCGTCGAGACGGGTCCGCAAGACGAGGACCACGATGGTCCCGATCCCGATGACCAGCGCCAATAAGAGTTGAAGGTCCACTGACGCATCTCCTTGTAGATCACGACACCGACCGACGTTGGCCGCTGAGCACATCCTGGGATGGTTGACGGTGGCCGTCAAACGGTGGCGCCCCTGCACTCCGGTGGACGGGCACTGCTGTCACCCCAATACTGGGGGCCCCTGGTCCCACGTCGCACATGGAGGTAAGCGTGTCGAGCACGATCCCAAAGATGCTCGAGAGCTACCGCGGTGAGGACCAGATCGGCGCCGCGCAGGTGGCCAACGCGCGACGAGCCTCGCCTCGGGTGTTGATCGTGCTGGACGACGATCCGACCGGCACCCAGTCCGTGGCCGACCTGCCCGTGCTGACCGACTGGGACGTCGAAGACTTCGAGTGGGCCTTCCTGCACCGCATCCACGGTAGGGCGGCGCCCGCGGTCTACGTGTTGACGAACAGTCGCAGCCTGGACCCCGAGCAGGCGCGGACGCGCACCCAGGAGTGTGTGGCCAACGCTCAGGTCGCGGCCGAGGAGATCGGGGTCGACATCACCTTCGTCAGCCGCAGCGACTCCACGCTGCGCGGTCACTACCCGTTGGAGACCGACGTCATCGCCGAGACGCTGACCGAGCAGGGCGGTCCCGCCACGGATGGGGTGGTGCTGGTCCCGGCTTTCCCGGACGCGGGGCGGGTCACGATCGGTGGCGTGCACTACGTGGAGCAACAAGGAGCCTTGGTGCCTGCCGCGGACACCGAGTTTGCCGGCGACGCCACGTTCGGCTACCAGAGCTCCGATCTGGCCCAGTGGGTGCAGGAGAAGACCGAGGGACGGGTCGACGCGAGGGAGGTCATCGTGCTCGACCTTGACGTGGTGCGGGGCGGCGCCGAGGGCATCGCCGCAGCGGTGCGTGACGCCCACGACGCCACCCCGATCGTGGTGGACATCGTGACCGAGCACGACCTGCGGGCCCTCGCATTGGGACTGATCGAGGCCGAGCGGCAGGGCACCCACCTGCTCTACCGGGTGGGGCCGCCCTTCGTGCGGGCCATGATCGGCCAGGATGCTCGGTCACCGCTGAGTGCCGCCGAGATCGTCGATGAGGACGACAACCCCCGGGGTGGGTTGGTCGTTGTCGGGTCTCACGTGGCGCTGACCACCCGGCAGCTGGACGCGCTGCGCTCGGGGCATCCGCAGGCGCAGGTCGTCGAGCTGTCCGTCGAGGCCCTGACCGAGGACCGGGAGGCCCATCTCGACGAGACCGCGACCAGGGTCCACCGGGGCCTGGGCGAGGCCGACGTCATCCTGCATACCAGCCGGCAGCTGAAACGGACCGACGACCCGGACGAGAGTCTGCGCATCGCGCGGGGGGTCTCCGAGGCCGTGGTCGAGGTGGTCGCGCGGACTCTGGCCACCATCCCGCCTCGGTTCGTGGTGGCCAAGGGCGGCATCACTTCCTCCGACGTCGCCGCACACGGTATGCAGATCCGGCACGCCGTGGTGCGCGGCCCGATGTTGCCGGGGCTGGTGTCGTTGTGGGAGGCCGTCGACGGACCGGCCCGCGGCATCCCGTACGTCGTCTTCGCGGGCAACGTGGGGGAGGACGACTCCCTCCTCGAGGTGGTCCGCACCTTGAGCGCACACCTATGACCCACCTGCACCCCACCGATCAAAGGAGATCTTCCAGATGAGCGACACCCCGACCTGGCCGACCGAGCGCACCGCCGTGCTGACGGGCGCAGCCTCCGAGCGAGGGATCGGGCGGGCCACCGCTGCGTTGCTCGCCGAGCAGGGGTGGGCCATTGCGATCCTCGACATCGACGGCGACGAGGCCCAGGCCGCTGCGGACGACATCGGTGAGCGGTTCGGCGTGCCGACCCTCGGAGTAGGCACGGACGTGTCGGACGAGCAGTCGGTGGCGGCGGCCGTCGAGGCCGTGGAGTCGACGTTGCCGCCGGTGGTGGGGTTGGTGAACCTGGCTGGGGTCAGCTCTCCGACGACGTTCATGGAGGAGACCCGGGAGGCCTGGGACAAGGTCTTCGCCGTCAACATGACGGGGACGTTCATGGTGACCCAGCGGTTGCTGACCGGGATGATCGAGCGACACCTGGGGCGTGTCGTCAGCCTGTCCTCGATCTCGGCCCAGCGCGGGGGCGGCACCTACTCCAAGGTGGCGTACAGCGCGTCGAAGGCCGGCATTATCGGCTTCACCCGGGCGCTGGCCCGCGAGATGGGCGAGCACAACATCACCTGCAACGTCGTGTCGCCGGGGCCGGTGGACACCGACATCATGGGCGGCAAGCTGGACGAGGAGCGCAAGGCGTCGATGTCCAAGGACGTGCTGATGGGACGCGTCGGGTCGGTGCGGGACATCGCCGCGCTGATCGCGTTCCTGTTGGGCGAGGACGCCGGATACATCACGGCGGCGACCTACGACATCAACGGCGGCCTGCAGATCTCCTAAGGGGGCGCAGTCTCTGAAGAGCCCCGATGCTCGGGCGTGGACCAGCGACCAGCGACTCGCCAGGATCGCTCACGGGCCCGCGGCACGTCAGTAGACGAAGAAGGGGAAGATGCTGCGGTCGTGCGCGTGCACGATCGCGAAGAAGACCACCGCATCGAAGAGGAGATGGATGATCACCACATAGGCCAGCGACTTGGTCTTGGTGAAAATGTAGCCCTGCAGCAGTGCGAACGGGATCGTCAGCAGCGGACCCCACTCGCGGTAGCCCAGCTCCCACAAAAACGAGACGAAGATCGTGGCCTGCAGCACGTTGGCCTGCCACAGGGGGAAGTGGCGGCGCAGCAACGCGAAACAGATGCAGATGAAGAACAGCTCGTCCCACAGACCGACGGAGTTCACCCCGACGAAGAACCGGCCGAACTCGCTGGCGGTCTGGATCGGCGGCCAGTTCTGGTAGGCGCCGGAGCGGACGAAGTAGAACGGCAGGATGAGCCACCCGAGCAGCGGGACAGCAACGACATAAGCCCACTGCATGCGGGTCCAGCGGCGCCCGGTGAACCATGGGAAGCGGATCGCCTGTCGCTGGTAGACGAGCCGGTCGATCATCACCGGCACCGCAACGGCTGCTGCCAGCACGAAACCGAGCGCGAAGAACCTCGGCCAGCTGATATCTGCCTCGACCGACGTGGTTGACACGATCGATATGCCGACGCCGATCAGGAGCAAGTCCTTGAAGAGCTCCCGGTCCACGAGGTATGCCGTCACCAGGCTGGCAAGCAGGACGATGTGCCCCGGCCACCCGACCATCGCCCCGAAGAGGAGGAACGCTGACAATGCGACCCCTGCAGCGGGCAACAGCTTGAGCAGGCTCGGTGTGGTCGAGATGACCTCGGACTGCCGGCCACTGGTGGAGTCTGCCTGGTTGGCTTCGGTGGAAGACGGCACGGGCCGAGCCTAGTTGGCCCGGTCCGGCAGAGTCCTGGTGAGCGGTGTCCTCGACGACGACGCTGACCAGGTCATTCTTGTGCGTCACAGCAGCATGCGGATCCGGCCTTGTCAGGGCTCCGTAGGCCGGGTCGAGGGTTCGTCGATGCTGGTGACCACGTCGACCTGCGGGTAGGCCGGGTCCCACATCTGCGCATAGATGTCGCGGATCGGAAACTCCAACGGCCGGTCCGCGACACCGTCTGCTTCGGCGGCCTGAGCCACCCGCACGGCGACGGCCGCCGAGACCGCGCGGAGCTGCCGCATCGAGGGCAGCACGGGGGCACCCGGCTGACCGGCTCGAGTCATGTCGGCGACAGCCTCGGAGGCTGCGGCGATCATGGCGTCGGTCACGCGGTTGGCCCGAACGGCAACCGTCCCGAGCCCGATGCCGGGGAAGACCAGTGCATTGTTCGCCTGGGCGATCTGGTGGGTGATGCCGCCATGATGGACCGGTGGGAACGGTGAGCCCGTAGCGATCATCGCGCGCCCGTCGGTCCACTCCACGAGATCCGCGGGCTTCGCCTCGGACAGGCTGGTCGGGTTGGACAGCGGCATGATGACCGGGCGCTCACAGTGACTGGCCATCTGCCTCACGATCGTTTCGTTGAAGGCGTCCGGTTGCGCCGAGGTGCCGATCAGGATGGTGGGCTTGACGTTGGCCACCACCTCGGCCAGGCCATAGCTGCCGGGGGTGCGCAGCGTCCAGTCGCTCAGCTCCTCCTCAGGCCGCGCATACGGCTCCTGGAAGGACCGCATCCGGGATCCGGTGTGCAGCAGACCTCGGCTTCCCAGTCCCCAGAACCGAGCCCGAGCATCCTCGGCGCTCAGGCCCTCATGAATCATGATGTCGCGCATCAGGTTGGCGACGCCGATGCCGGCCGTGCCCGATCCGTAGATCACGACCCGTTGGTCGCGCAGGCGCTCGCCCTTGCCCTTGACGGCGGCCAGTGCTGCGGCGGCCACCACCGCGGCGGTGCCTTGGATGTCGTCGTTGAAGGTGCAGTGCTCGTCCCGGTAGGTCTCCAGGATGCGGTGGGCGTTGTCGGCGCCGAAGTCCTCCCAGTGCAGCAGGGCGTGTGGGTAGTGCGCCTCCATCGAGGCCACGAACTTGGCGATGAACGCGTCGTACTGTTCGCCGCGCACCCGGGGCCGACGCACCCCGAGGTAGGCCGGGTCGTTGAGCAAGGCGTGGTTGTCGGTGCCCACGTCGAGCACGATCGGGATGCCGCGCAACGGGTGGATGCCGGCGGCGGTGGTGTAGACGGCGAGTTTGCCGATGGCGATCCGGATGCCGCCGACCCCCTGGTCCCCGATGCCCAGGATGCCCTCGGAGTCGGTGACGACGGCCAGGTCGACGTCGTCGTAGCCCTGCCCGTGGGACTCCAGCGCTTCGTCGATGCCGTCCGGGTCGTCGATGGACAGATAGATGCCCCGGGCCCGGTCAAAGGTCGAGCTGAACTTCTGGATCGCCTCGCCGACCGTCGGGGTGTAGATGATGGGCAGGGTCTCATCCAGGTGCTCGGCGACCAGGCGATAGAAGAGAATCTCGTTCAGATCCTGGAGTTGGTTGAGGTAGACGTACTTGCTCAGGTTGTCCGGTTGGATCAGAAACTGAGCGTAGACCCGCTTCAGCTGCTCATCGATGGTGTTGACGGCCGGGGGGAGCAGGCCGGTGAGGCCCAGCGCGTGACGTTGCTCCCGGGTGTAGCCGGGGCCGAAGTTCAGCATCGGCCGGGCCAGCACCTGCCGTCCGCGGACGGCGATCTGGACGGTCTCGACGCCGCCGGAGGTGCGGAACTGGTACTGACGAGGCATGGCCCACAACCTAGTGCTTCCGGCAGTTGTGGGTGGCGTTCTCACCCCTGCGATCTTGATCGGTGAGCGGACAAGTCGATATGGTTGATACATCACTCACCCTGTTGTCGACATCGGGAGCCCTTCATGGACACCACAACTCAGGCGCTGCCTCCGGGCGGGACCTACGAGATCGATCCGGCCCGCAGCACGATCACGTTCGCGACACGGCACATGTTCGGCCTGGGTGCGGTGAACGGCACCTTCACCGTGCACGACGGCACGATCACCGTGCCGTCGACAGAGGACGCGTCCGGAGAGCTCGAGGTCGGTCTGCGGGTCGACGCGGCGAGTTTCCACACCGGCACGGACCGCCGGGATACGCACGTGAAGTCCGCGGACTTCCTCGACGTCGGAGCCCACCCGTTCATCGAGTTCAGTGCATCCAGCCCGGTCGATGGCTTCGACGGGGCGTCGGTGGCTGGTTCGCTGCGCGTCGTCGGCAACGAAGGCCCGGTGCAGGTCCAGGTGCGCGAGTTCGGCACGACCGGCGACGGCGTGCGGGTCCAAGGCAGCACCACCATCAACCGCTACGACTTCGGCGTGACCAAGATGAAGGGTATGGCGGGGCGGGACCTCGAGATGAGCATCGACCTGGTCGCGAACCGTTCGGAGTAGCACCATGCGTCGGTCGTGACCGGCTGAGTTACGGCATGTTGCCGACGGCTCAGTCTGACGCGAGGAGTATGCCGTCCTCCGGGTCCCAGTCGTAGGCCACCTGGGCAGCGGTGGTGACGGCCAGCTCGCGGTCGACCAGACGGTCCACGAGGTGAAGGGCCATCGCCAGCCCGCTGGACAGCCCGCCTGCCGTGACGACTGGGCCGGCGTCGACCCACCGAGCGGTGACGGCACGGTCACCGATGACCTCGGCCAAGAGGGCCACATCCTCGTGGTGTGTGGTCGCTTGCGAGACGTCGTCGAGCAGGCCCGCCCGGGCCAGCAGGACGGACCCGGTGCAGACCGAGGTGATGAGGGATGCCGAATCGGCCAGCGCCCGCAACACGGGCGCGAGGGTTTCGGCGGGGCCGTCGAGGTCGATCGTGCCCGGCACGATGAGCACGTCCAGAGGGCCGACCGAGTCGACGTGATCGCTGGCCTGCACCATCAGCCCGCCGTAGGCCTCCACCGGGTCGGTGGTCAGCCCGATGGTCAGCACCTCGAAGGGCGCTGGACCGCCCCGACGCTGCGCCAACCGGTTCGCGGTCAGGAACACCTCATACGGACCTCCGACGTCGAGCAGGTCGACCTGATCGAAGAGCAGGATGCCGATGCGCATGTGCGTGCCTTCCTGGGTGAGAGCGAACCACGTCAGAGCCGACCCTAGCCGCGGACGAGCGCTCGCTGGCGTTGGCCGCTAGCGGTCGAGGCGCGCCTCGTGGCGGCGGTCCAGTCGCTGCAGCTTCTCCATGGCTTTGGTGACCTTCTTGGTGTTGTCCGAGCGCAGGTCCTGGGCGATCTTCTCGATCTGACGGGGGTTGATCCCGGCCGCTTTGGCGCGCTTGAGGTTGCCCGGACTGTCCAGCTGCATACCGAGCACGTACTGCGCCATCACCCGTGGGTCCACCTTCTTCGGGACGGGGAGGGTTGTTGCCTCCGGGGCGGAGGTGGACGAGCCGCCGGAGCGGCGGGCCGTCGTGGTGCTCAGCGCGGGCTGGAAGACATCGGCGTAGCCCACGTTGCCGGCCCGGTTGGGGTGGTAGGACTCGATGATCGGGAAGCTCAGCCCGTTGATCCACTCGCGGTCGTCGCAGACCGCGTGGTTGCGGAAGGCGCTGCGGGGGTCGACATAGTCGAAGCCGGCCGAGAGGGAGGACGTCCGGATCACGCCATCGAGCTCGTCGGTCGCCGAGTTCAGCCGGGACATCTCCGAGCCGGAGAAGAAGGTGAAGAGGTTGCAGTCCTCCCCGTTGAACAGCCGGGGGTAGCCACCGATCACCACGTCGGCCCCGGGGGCCCGGTCGGAGATCGTCGTGAAGAGGGTGCGGTAGCGCCCGGGCATGCGCTGGTTGAGGATGGTGCGGGCATCGGAGATGGCACCCCGACAGTTGCTGATCCACCCGGGCAGCGCGCACTCGGTGATCACGTCGGCGAAGCCCACATCGTTGCCGCCGATGGTCATGGTGACCACGTCGGTCCCGGCGCTCAAGGTGCCCAGCTGGTTGCTGGTCACATCGCTCGTGGTCGCTCCGCTACACGCTTGGTAGTCCAGCTGCAGTCCCTCACGCTGGGCCAGGAGCACGGGGTAGCCGTACTGCGAGCGGTAGCAGCTGTCGGTCGGAGCGTAGGTGCCCACCCCGGCGGAGTAGGAGTCGCCCAACCCCACGTAGGTGGAGTCCTCAGTCTGGGCTTGCGCTTGTAGGGGCGTGGCCAGCGCGAGGGCACTGGCGGTGGCGATGGTGCTCAGAGTGCGGCGGCTGCGTCGGCGTCGAGGGATCACCGATCGAGTCTCAACGACGGGGTATGCCGCGACAACCCTTTTCGTGTCTGGAGCGGGTCAAGATCGTGTCTTGCCGGG
>JBARVW010000096.1:0-14595 GCA_049646465.1 Ornithinimicrobium sp. | reverse complement strand
GACGCGGTCCGGGCAAAAGGACCCTGCAGGTCCCCACCCACCAGGGGCACCCCCGTCACGCGGTCGGCCACATCGATCATCCGGGCCTGCAGGGAGTCGCCAGCGACGCGCATCGGCCCGGCGGGGGCGCTCAAGGAGGAGATGACAGTGTGGATGAAGCGTCCGATGAGCACCCAGACGATGACCCATCCGACCACCATGAGGTCGGCCACAATTTCTGTTGTGCGACGCCCGGGCGTCTCGGCATACCAGCGCATGGACCCATCATGGCGCGGCCTGCTCCACAATGTTGGCGTGATGCCGACGTGAGCACCGGGCCCTGTCCGGCTGAGCCGACGGCGGCGCTGCGGGCCGCTGTCCAGCGTTGGCTGGACCACTGCGCGATCGAACGGGGGCTTTCCCAGCACACGGTGGCGGCCTATCGGCGGGACAGCTCGCGGTACGTGGAGTTCGTGGCGACCCGCGGGGTCCGGGCCCCAGACGAGATCGACCCTTCCCTGGTCCGTGACTATCTGAGCCAGCTGCTCACCGGCGACGCCGACCACCAGCCTCTTGCGCGGAGCTCGGTCGCCCGCGCCACCGTCGCCCTACGCGGGCTCCACGACTTCTGGGCCGCCGAGGGCGACACGGTGGTGGACCCGACCGCCCACCTCTCTGCGCCGTCAGCCCCCCGCGCGCTTCCGCACGCGTTGAGCATCGAGGATGTTGAACGCGTGCTGCAGGCTGTCTCGCTGAGCGACACGCCGGCCGCACTGCGCGATCGAGCGCTGCTCGAGTTCCTCTACGGGTGCGGAGCCCGCGTCGGCGAGGCCGTCGGACTGGACCTCGACGACCTCCTCCTGGATCCGGGCGCCGCATCGGTGCGGCTGTTCGGCAAGGGCGCCAAGGTCCGCATCGTGCCGCTGGGGTCGTATGCGGTGCAGGCGCTGCAGGCCTACACCGTCCGGGCGCGTCCGGGCTTCGCCGCAGCGGGTCGCGGGACGCCGGCGGTGTTCCTGAACCAGCGTGGCGGGCGGCTGAGCAGACAGAGCGCCTTCACCACCATCCGTGCTGCGGCTGCGCGAGCGGGACTCAGCACGGCGATCAGCCCACATACCTTCCGGCACTCCTTCGCCACCCACCTCCTCGGTGGGGGTGCAGACATCAGAGTGGTTCAGGAGCTACTGGGCCACGCGTCCGTCACGACGACCCAGATCTACACCCACGTCTCGACAGCCCATCTGCGCGAGGTCTACGCGCAGGCGCACCCTCGGGCGAGGTAGCCCGCGACCGTATCGGCGGCTAGGGTCGGACCGGACGGCGGGAGGCCGATCTCAACCAAGGACTCCTCATCTCAGGGCCCCTCATCTAGGACAAGGCGAAGACTCACGTGACATCCGAGGCGAACCCCACGCAGTCGGTCGACCGAGCTCGGGCCGAGCACGACCGGCTGCCGGGCACCGAGACCGCCGGATCCGGGCAGGAGGGGCCGACCGGACGGGTCCTGCCCGACTTCGGGACACCGGCTCCGTTGAACTCCCACGGTCCGGCGCGGGTTATCGCCATGTGCAACCAGAAGGGCGGTGTCGGCAAGACGACGACCACGATCAACCTGGGCGCGGCGTTGGCGGAGTACGGACGCCGGGTGCTCCTCGTCGACTTCGACCCCCAGGGGGCCCTGTCCGTCGGTCTGGGGATCCGAACCCACGAGCTGGACGTCACGGTCTACAACCTGCTGGTCGAGCGCGGACACTCGATCGGCGACGTCATCCAACACACGCGCGTGGCCAACCTGGATCTCGTGCCGGCCAACATCGACCTCTCCGCCGCGGAGGTTCAGCTGGTCGGCGAGGTGGCCCGAGAGCAGGTTCTCTCCCGTGTGCTACGCCCGGTGCTCGACGACTACGACGTCGTCCTAATCGACTGTCAACCCTCCTTGGGACTGCTCACCGTCAACGCCCTGACCGCCGCCCACGGTGTGATGATTCCGCTGGAATGCGAGTTTTTCGCGATGCGCGGGGTCGCATTGTTGATCGAGACCATCGAGAAGATCACCGATCGGCTGAACCCGGGTCTGGCCCTCGACGGCATCCTCGCCACGATGTACGACGGGCGCACCCTGCACTCCCGTGAGGTGGTGCGCAGTGTCGTGGACCACTTCCAGGATGACGTCTACCACACCGTGATCTCGCGCACGGTGAAGTTCCCGGACGCCACGCTGGCCGCAGAGCCGATCACGTCCTACGCCAGCACCCACAGCGGCGCCGAGGCCTACCGGCAGCTGGCGCGAGAGCTGATCTCGCGCGGCGGCTCGCCCTGAGCATGAGCGGGCAGCTGGTCGATCAGCACGCCGTGGGCCGCGGTGCTGGTGACCACCCCGAGTCAGACCATCACAGCACCCCCGGAGGAGTCCTCACCCGCAGGGCCGCACCGTTCGAAGTCCACCTCGACGTCTTCTCCGGGCCGTTCGAGCTGCTGCTCGGGCTCATCTCCAAACACAAGCTCGACGTGACCGAGATCGCCTTGTCGAAGGTCACCGACGAGTTCGTCGGCTACCTGCGGGCGGCTCAGCTGTTCGACCGGGAGTCGGGCTCGGGTGCCACCTCCTGGGACCTGTCGCAGGCCTCGGAGTTCGTGCTCGTGGCCGCCACCCTGCTGGACCTGAAGGCCGCCCGGCTGCTGCCTCGCACCGGGGACGAGCCGGAGGAGGACCTCGAGCTCATCGAGGCACGGGACCTGCTGTTCGCTCGGCTGTTGCAGTACCGCGCGTTCAAGGACGTCGCGTCGGCCTTCGAGCAGCAGATGGCCGGTCAAGGACGGATCTGGGCCCGTGATGTCGGGGTCGAGCCCCAGTTCGCGGCCTTGCTTCCGGAGCTGGTGATGAACGTGACCGGTGAGCAGCTCGCCCAGGCGGCAGCCCGTGCCTTGACCCCTACCCCCAAGCCCATGGTGGGACTGGCCCATCTGCATACCCAAGCCGTGTCCGTCAGCGAGCAGTCGACGCTGGTGCTGCAGCGGGTTCGGGAAGCGGGGCAAGCCACCTTTGCGGAGGTCATCGCCGATGCCGGATCGCGAGCAGTCGTGGTGGCGCGTTTCCTGGCGCTGCTCGAGCTGTTCCGGGACGGCTCGCTGACGTTCGAGCAGGAGGAGCCGATGGCCGCGCTCGTCCTGTGCTGGGTGGCCGGACCAGGGCCGAGCGGCGACTCGAGGCCTCAGGCACTCACCAGTGAGTTCGACCAACCACCACCGCCAGCGGATCCAGGAAGCAGCAATGACTGAGTCCATCGACGACCACGCCGACTTCGACGCGGGGGCCCTGCCCGGCGGCCTGCACGCAGCCATCGAGTCCGTGCTGATGGTGATCGACGAACCGGTCGCCGAGCCCGTCCTGGCGGCGGCGCTGGAGGTCACGGTGCCCGAGATCAGGACAGCACTGGAGACCCTGATGAAAGAGTATGACGAAGCGCAACGGGGGTTCATGCTGCGCTGCTACGCAGGGGGATGGCGGGTCTACTCCCGATCGGAGTGTGCGCCTGCGGTGGAGCGGTTCCTGCTCGGTGGTCAACAGGCCAAGCTGTCCCAGGCGGCACTGGAGACCCTCGCCGTCATCGCCTATCGCCAACCCATCAGTCGATCTCGCATCAGCGCGGTGCGTGGGGTCAGCGTCGACGGCGTCGTGCGCACCCTCCTGGCGCGGGGGCTGATCACCGAGATGACGGCTCACAGCGCAACCAGTGCGATGCTGTTAGGCACGACGGACCTGTTCCTGCAAAGAATGGGCGTCAACGATATCGACGAGCTACCGGCCCTCGCGCCCTATCTCCCCTCGAGCGACGTGCTCGACGACCTTGCTGCGGAAGGACTTGCGTGACCCCTCGACCCCATGACCGCCGAAAGCCCCAGAGTGACCGGGGCGCCAAGCGGTCCAGTCCCGGGCGTTCCTCAGGCGGCCGATCCGGGGGTGGACGTCCCACCTCGGGCCGTCCCACCCCGGCGCGAGCGTCCGGCGGCAAACAGCAGCCCCAGGTGGACGTGCACAACCCCGACGGAGTGCGACTGCAGAAGGTGCTCGCCGGAGCGGGGTGGGGGAGTCGTCGGGCCTGCGAGAACCTCATCACCGCCGGTCGGGTGCAGGTCGACGACCAGGTCGTGACCGAGCTCGGTGTGCGGGTCGACGTCGCCACCCAGGTCATCCACGTCGATGGGACCCGGGTCGTCGTCGACGACACGATGGTCTACCTGGCCTTCAACAAGCCGCTGGGGGTGGTCTCTACGATGAACGACGAGCTGGGCCGTCCTTCGTTGTCCGACTATGTCGGGCAGCGCAACGAGCGACTGTTCCACGTCGGACGCCTCGATGCGGACACTGAGGGCCTGCTGTTGCTGACCAACGACGGAGACCTCGCGCATCGACTCCAGCACCCGTCCTACGAAGTGCCCAAGACCTACGTCGCCCAAGTTCCCGGCCCCGTGGCGAGGGATGTGGGGCGCCGTCTGCGGGCCGGAGTGGAGCTCGACGACGGCGTGGTTGCGGTCGACAGCTTCCGCATCATCGACTCCCTGCCGGGCAAGGCAATCGTCGAAGTGGTCCTGCACGAGGGGAAGAAACACGTTGTGCGGCGCATCCTGGACGAGGTCGGCCACCCGGTCTTGGCCCTGTCGCGGGTGCAGGTCGGACCGGTGCGTTTGGGCGAGATCAAACCGGGACGTTCCCGAGCGCTGACCCGCGAAGAGGTCGGTGGCCTTCACCGGGCGGCTGGACTGTGAATCCCGACCCCACACCCACGTCCCAGACTGCCCCGGTGGCAGCCACCACAGGGGCGCGCACCATTGCCATCGACGGACCCAGTGGGTCGGGCAAGTCGAGCGTGTCCCGGGCCGTCGCCACCCAGCTGGGCCTGCGCTACCTCGACACCGGTGCCATGTTCCGCGCCCTGACCTGGTGGTGTCTGGAGCAGCGGTTGGATCTGCACGACCAGGACCGGGTCGCCCGAGCGGCACTCGACCTGCCGCTGAGCATGGGAACCGACCCCCAGCACCCCCACGTCCGGGTGGGGGAGTCCACCATCGACATGGCGATCCGTACGCCGGAGATCAGCGCGGCGGTCTCTGCCGTCGCGACCAACCCGCAGGTGCGCACCCAGCTCGCTGACGAGCAGCGGCGGATCATCGCCGAGGCGCGACTCGCCAGCGGGGGGATCGTGGTGGAGGGGCGTGACATCACCACCGTCATCGCCCCCGAGGCTGAGCACCGCATCCTGCTCAGCGCCAGCGAGGACGCACGCCTGCAACGCCGTAGCGCCGAGCTCGATGACCGCGGTCAGAGCCAAGACGCACAGGACGTGCGAGACCAGGTCCTGCGACGCGACCGAGACGACGCCACAGTGTCGGCGTTCTTCAGCCCTGCCGAAGGTGTGCACGGAATTGACACCTCTGCGCTGACGTTTGCACAGTCCGTGGCGGCCGTGCTCGATGTCGTACGCCTGGACTCGGCGGCGCACACCGGTGCAACGGGCCACATGTCACACCCGCCCACTTCCACCCCAGGAGCCTGATGACTCTGCCCACCGACCCATCGGCCAAGATCGCTGAGTACGCCCACCCGGAAGCCCTGGTCAGCGTCCCGTGGTTGGTCGAGCACCTCGACGACCCTGAGCTGGTCATCCTGGAGTCCGACGAGGATGTGCTGCTCTACGAGACCGGACATATCGCCGGCGCTCGCAAGCTGGACTGGCACCTCGACCTGAACGACCCGCTGACCCGCGACTACGTCGACGGGGCGCGTTTCGCTGATGTCATGGCGGCACGGGGGGTGACACGGGAGACCACAGTGGTGATCTACGGAGACAAGAGCAACTGGTGGGCGGCCTACGCCCTCTGGGTGATGAGCTTGTTCGGGCATCCCGACGTGCGACTGCTGGACGGCGGACGCGCGGCCTGGCTGGCAGCCGGCCAGGAGATGACGACCGAGGTCCCTCAGAGCAAGACGTCGTCATACCCCGTCGTCGAACGGGACGACAGCAGCATCCGTGCCTTCAAGGAAGACGTCCTGGCCCATCTGGGTAAACCGCTGGTGGACGTCCGTTCGCCGGGGGAGTTCTCCGGTGAGCTGCTGCATATGCCCGACTATCCGCAGGAGGGCGCCATGCGTGGCGGCCACATCCCTGGCGCGTCGTCCGTGCCCTGGGCGCGGGCAACCCAGGAGGACGGCACCTTCCGGACTCGGGCGGAGCTGGCCGAGATCTACGAGCAGGAGAAGGGGCTGGACCCCGGAGACGAGGTGGTGGCGTACTGCCGCATCGGAGAACGCAGCTCCCACACCTGGTTCGTGTTGACCCATCTCCTGGGCTTCGAAGGCGTGCGGAACTACGATGGCTCGTGGACCGAGTGGGGCAACGCGGTCCGGGTCCCGGTGGAGCGATGACCGGCCAGCCGACGAGCAGCTCGACGTCCTCACCCGGAGGGCAGGAGGACCTGGCGGCGCTACCTCCGGCCATGGCCGAGTTAGTGGACGACTTCCAGGCCGTCACCGAGCCGGACCGGTTGCAGCTGCTCCTGGAGCTCAGCAAGGAGCTCCCCGACCTGCCCCCGAGGTATGCCGACCATCTGGACCAGATGGAGCGCGTCCATGAGTGCCAGTCACCGCTGTTTCTGGCGGTCGAAGTTGTCGACCAGAGCGCTGGCGACGCCGGACGCGAGGTCAGGCTCTTCTTCGACGCACCCCCGGAGTCACCGACCACACGCGGGTTTGCGGGCATCCTGCACGAGTCGCTCGACGGCCTGAGCCCACAGGCAGTTCTCGACGTGCCGGACGACGCTCCCTACCGCTTCGGCTTGGCCCAAGCCGTCTCGCCCTTGCGGATGCGCGGCATGATCGCCATGCTCTCCCGGATCAAGCGTCACGTGCGCGTGGCTGAAGGACAGGTATGACCTCGAACACGCCCGATCACCCCACCGAGGCCGCAACCGAGGTGGACACCAGCCCGTTCGTCGAGACGGCCCTCCGAGCCGGGCTCGACGACTTCGAGCTGACCGAGGAGGACGTCGCCCTTGTCGACGGGGGAGAGGGCGCGGGGGCCCGGGGCGACGGCTCGGGGCTGGCCGCTCTGCCCGTCGTCGCCGTGGTGGGTCGACCCAATGTGGGCAAGTCCACCCTGGTCAACCGGATCCTCGGCCGCCGAGAAGCCGTGGTCGAGGACGTTCCGGGGGTCACGCGGGACCGCGTGCAGTATGCCGCGGAGTGGTCCGGACGAGACTTCACCCTCATTGACACCGGAGGGTGGGAGGTCGACGCCACCGGCATCCACCTGCGAGTGGCTGAGCAGGCCGAGGTAGCCATCGAGATGGCGGATGCGGTGATGTTCATCGTGGACGCCACCGTCGGGGCCACCGACACCGACGAAGCGGTCGTCCGCCTTCTGCGCCGATCCGGCAAACCCGTGGTCCTGGTGGCCAACAAGGTCGATGATCAGCGGACCGAGGCTGACGCGGCGATGCTCTGGTCCCTGGGACTCGGGCAGCCGTGGCCGGTGTCCGCGCTGCACGGCCGGGGGAGTGGTGATGTGTTGGACGCTGTGCTCGACGTGCTGCCCGATGCTTCGGCCATGCCGGCCGGATACGGCGAGGGCGGCCCCCGTCGCGTCGCTCTGCTGGGCCGTCCCAACGTTGGCAAGTCCAGTCTGCTGAACCGCCTGGCCGGGTCCGAGCGGGTGGTGGTCGACGACGTGGCCGGCACCACCCGCGACCCCGTCGACGAGCTCATCGATCTCGGCGGCACGGTCTGGCGTTTCGTCGACACCGCGGGCATCCGGCGGCGCGTGCACCAGACGCGTGGCGCCGACTTCTACTCCTCACTCCGCACCCAGGCTGCCCTGGAGAAGGCGGAAGTCGCGGTGGTGCTGGTCGATGTCTCGGAGTCCATCGCCGAGCAGGACATTCGCGTCATCCAGCAGGTCATCGACTCCGGGCGTGCGCTCGTGGTGGCCTACAACAAGTGGGACACCATCGACGAGGAGAGGCAGCACTACCTCGAGCGCGAGATCGAGCGCGAGCTGGTCCAGGTCACCTGGGCGCCGCGAGTCAACATCTCGGCCACCACCGGCCGTCACGTCGGCAAGTTGGAGCCGGCCCTGCGACAGGCTTTGGACTCCTGGGACAGCCGCATCCCGACGGGGCGACTGAATTCCTTCCTCGGCGAGATCGTGGCTGCCCAGCCACACCCCGTGCGCTCGGGCAAGCAGCCCCGCATCCTCTTCGCCACCCAGGCCGACACCCGTCCGCCGCGGTTCGTGCTCTTCGCCAGTGGCTTCATCGAGGCGGGCTATCGCAGGTTCATCGAGCGGCGTCTGCGCGAGGAGTACGGGTTCGCTGGTTCCCCTATCGAGATTTCGGTGCGGGTCCGCGAGAAACGTCGTCGCTGAGTCCCTCCGATCGGCGGATTCGTAGGCAGCTTCATCGATGAGATACGGTTCTGTTCGCTTCCTCGGAGGCCTCGGGATGTGGCGCAGCTTGGTAGCGCACCTGACTGGGGGTCAGGGGGTCGCAGGTTCAAATCCTGTCATCCCGACATACACGTAACGGCCGGACCCACTGTGGGTCTGGCCGTTGCGGGTTCCGGGCGGGAACCTCCTGGAAGCGGTGCGCTG
This sequence comes from Ornithinimicrobium sp., assembly GCA_049646465.1. Taxonomy (GTDB): domain Bacteria; phylum Actinomycetota; class Actinomycetes; order Actinomycetales; family Dermatophilaceae; genus Ornithinicoccus. The sequence goes on along the minus strand of JBARVW010000096.1, from coordinate 5,971 downwards.
TGGCGACACGTGTGCCCCGGGATAGCCGGTCGACCGGCTGGCTGCGGCATATCCTGTAGCGGTGAACGGGGAGGCGGATCGCAGCGGGGCACGGCGGGAGTATGAGCGTGTCCCCCAGATCATGCCGCGCAAGCATGAGTGGTTCACCGTGCCCAACATCATCTCGGGGTTCCGGCTGGTCGGGGTGCCGGTCTTCCTCTGGCTGTTGCTGATCGAAGCCGACGGCTGGGCGATCTTGGTACTCATGTTGTCCGGGATCAGCGACTATCTGGACGGCAAGATCGCCCGCCACTACGGCTTGGTGTCCAAGGTCGGTGCCTACCTGGACCCGATCGCCGACCGGCTCTACATCGCCTCCACGCTGCTGGGGTTCGGGATACGGGACGTCATCCCGTGGTGGTTCGTGCTGATCCTGGTGGCCCGTGACGCCTTCACGGCCGGGATGTACCCGGTGGCGCGTTCCTACCGTCTGCCCGCACCGCCGGTGCATTTCGTCGGCAAGGCCGCCACCTTCAACCTGCTCTACGCCTTCCCCCTCCTCCTGCTGGCCCAACAGGACTCGGTCATCGGAACGGTGGCCCAGCCCGTAGGCTGGGCCTTCGTGTGGTGGGGAACAGGTCTGTACTGGCTGGCGGCTGGGATCTACGCCTACCAGGTGGGGGACATGGTGCGCCAGCGGCGTCGACAATGGCAGGCGGTGCTGAGATGAAGCTCTTCCGGAGGCCACCCGCCACTCCGAACGCCGACCCGGCCGCCTCGATGGCGTTGCTGCACGAAGTCCTGGACCGCCCGGTCGATCCGGGCTACCGCACCGCGGCCCTGACGCGCAGCGAGGCCGGTCTCAAAGGCCCGACGCCGTCCTTCAGTCCTCTGCTGATCGTGACGGTCCTCCTGTTGGGATTCCTGATGAGCACGGCCGCGCTGTCCCTACGTGCCCCCGATCCGCAGGACGCGTCCGAGCGGGCCGAGCTGGCCGAGCGAGTGGATGCGGCCGGAGCGGTGGGGGATGGCTACGCCGCCCAGATCGAGGGCCTGCGCACCCAGATCGCCGCGCTGGAAGCGGACGCCTCCGACGGCCCGGTGTCCGGCGTAGCAGCCCAGATCGACCAAGCGGGCCTGCTTGCGGGCGCGAACGCCGTCGAGGGCGCAGGGGTGCTCCTGACCCTGGACGACGCGCCGAGTGGCGACTTGGAGCCGATCACCGAGCCAGGGTTCAACTCCGACCGCATCCTCGCCTCGGACCTGCAGACCGCCGTGAACGGACTCTGGTCGGTCGGCGCCGAGGCGATCAGTATCAACGGTCACCGGTTGACCTCGATCTCTTCGATCCGTTTCGCGGGAGAAGCCATCATCGTCGACTTCCGTGGGTTGAGCCCGCCGTACGAGATCAGCGTGATCGGTGACCCGGACGCGCTCGAAGCCGAGCTGAGCGACGGCGCCACCAGCAGCTACTTCGACGAGCTGTCGGCGCAGTACGGAATTGTGATGGAGTGGGAACGTGGGACCGACATCGAGGTTCCCGCAGCGGAACGGCTGACGACGCGGGTAGCCACCGTCGAAACACAGGAGGACGACCAGTGATACCGGTGCTCGGATTGGCGATCGGAGTGGTCCTCGGGCTTCTCCTTCAGCCCGAGGTGCCGCTGTGGCTGGAGCCCTACCTGGCTATCGCCGTCATCGCGGCTCTGGACGCCGTGGTCGGTGGGGTGCGAGCGGCTCTCGAGGGAGTCTTCAACGATCGGATCTTCGTGATCTCGATCGCCTCCAACGTGGTGGTTGCTGCGGTCATCGTTTTCCTCGGGATTCAGCTCGGCGTCGGAGCACAGTTGTCCACGGGCGTCGTCGTGGTGCTCGGGCTTCGGATCTTCTCCAACGTGGCGGCGATCCGGCGCCACCTCCTGGGGGCCTAAATGACCCCATCCTCCGACGTGCCCCCCACGGATGGCTCGGCAGTGGACGAGCCGTCGACCAACTCAGGTATGCCGCCTGCGTCGGACCACCACCACCGCCGCCGGTTCGTGCGGTCCACCGAGCGCTCCCGTGGGGCGGCCTGGCGTCGACTGGGTCGGATCAGTGGCCCCCGGCTCAGCCGCGGGAACCTGCTTGCCGCCGGGATCACCCTGTTGCTCGGTCTGGCCCTGGTGGCACAGGTGCAGAGCACACAGGCGGGAGACCTGACGGACCTGCCGGAGGATGACCTCATCGCGCTCCTGGACGACGTCACCGGTCGAGCGGACAGTCTGCAGCAAGAGGTCCAACGGCTGGAGAGGGACCGCGACCTCCTCGCGGGCGGAGAGGATGAGGTGGCGGCCGCACAGGCGGCCCAGAGTCGGCTGGACAGCTATCAGATTCTTGCTGGCACGGTGGCGGTGTCCGGGCCGGGGATTGAGGTCCTGGTGCGCGACCCGGACCGCGAGCTCACGACCACCGCGATCATCGACATGATCCAGGAGCTGCGCGACGGAGGTGCCGAGGCCATCCAGATCGGTGACGTCCGCGTGGTGGCCAGCACCTGGGTGGAGGCACGACGCGACACCCTGACGGTGGACGGGACAACGGTGGACGAGCCCTATCGCGTGCTAGCCATCGGTGACTCCCACACCCTGGCCGGAGCACTGGCCATTCCAGGAGGCTTCACCGACAACGTCCGCCGCAACGGTGGCACCGTCACCGTCGAAGAGAGTGCCGACATCATCGTCGATGCGTTGCACAGCCCCACCACACCCACCTACGCTCAGCCCGTGCCGTAGGGCTTGCGGACAGATACGTTCAACCCACACCCCGTTGGCCATCATCGGGACCGGACTCGTCGAGGAGACCCATGAGTGAGCTCGAATACCCAGACAACCTGCTCTACAGCACGGACCACGAGTGGGTCCGCGAGCGAGGCGAGGACATCGTGCGCGTCGGCATCACGGCCTACGCCCAGGACGCGCTGGGGGACGTGGTCTACGTCAGCCTGCCCACGGTCGGGGACACCCTGGCCAAAGGCGAGGCGGTAGGTGAGGTCGAGTCCACCAAGTCCGTCAGCGACCTGTACGCCCCGCTGAACGGCGAGATCACGGCCGTCAACGATGCGCTGGACCAGACGCCGGAGATCATCAACACGGACCCCTACGAGCAAGGATGGATGTACGAGATGAAGATCACCGACGCCTCTGCGCTCGGGGACCTGATGGACGTCGAGGCCTATCGGGAGCACGTCAACTGAGATACCCCGCTGGGCTAGGGTATGGCTCAGAGCGCAGATGAACCGGACACGATCACGATCGATCAACATAGAGGAGGTGCTCGCGTGAGTGAGAGAGAACGAGAGCACCACGCCTTCGGAGCTGACCCGACCACGGCTCGGATTCCGCACGGTGTGGATGTGCCCGCCACCGAGTACTCCTTCGAGGAAGACGCTCCCCGGCTTTCGACGGAGGATCAGGCCACGGTCGACTCGTTGCGGCCCGGAACCGCCTTGCTGATGGTCCTGAGGGGTCCCAACACCGGGGCGCGCTTCCTTCTCGACGACGAGGAGGTCGCATCCGGTCGACACCCGGAGAGCGACATCTTCCTGGACGACGTCACGGTCTCGCGTCGCCATGCGGTCTTCGTCCGGGACGAACAGGGCTACCGCCTGCGGGACGTGGGGTCGCTGAACGGCTCCTACGTGAACCGCGAACGCATCGACGAGACGGTCCTGCAGGCCGGCGACGAAGTCCAGATCGGGAAGTTCCGGTTGATGTACTACCTCGGGCGGCAGTGAGCCCCCAGGGCATCCCGGGCAGCGATCAGGGGTGGCCGATCGGCCGGGTCGTGGACGTCCTGGCCGCGGAGTTCACCGGTGTGAGTGTCTCCAAGATCCGCTTCCTGGAAGCACAAGGGTTGGTGACCCCCGAGCGGAGTGAGAGCGGCACCCGGCTCTTCCTGCCCGAGGACGTGGACCGGCTTCGTTTCATCCTGGCCGCCCAGCGCGACAAGTTCTGGCCGCTGCGCGTCATCCGCGAGCACCTCGACCAGCTGGACCGAACCGGTGCGGCCGTCTCCCCTGAGCTGTCGCCCGAGCCCGGCTCATTTCCGAGCGCCTCGCCCGTTGCCCCGGAGCCAGCCGCGGAGGTGGAGCCACCGCGCCCCATTCGTCGTCGGTCGGCCCGCGTCAGCCCCGCAGACCTCCGTGAGAGCACCGGACTCGACCTTGCGACCTACAACGCCCTGAAGTCTTTCGGTCTCCTTCGCGTCGATGCTGCGGGGCGACACAGCCTGGAGGACATCGAGGTCGCCCGTCAGGCCGCGGGGTTGTCGGCCTACGGGATCGAGGCTCGGCACCTGAGGTTGTTTCGGGTGGCGGCAGACCGGGAGATCGGGCTGGCCGAGCAGATCCTGGAGCCCATCCGTCGCCGTCGGGCTCGCGGGGCCGGCGGAGCGGACCCTGAGCAGGTCCAGTCCGACATCGTGGCCCGGAGCCTGGCGCTGCATACGGCGCTGGTGCGGGCCGGATTGAGCACCTCGCGCTAGTCGGCGGGGGTCCCACGCCAAGGCGCTCCTCGGCGGGTACGGTAGTGAGTGTGAAAGAACTGGACGTCCTCGGGGTTCGGGTCGAGATGCCCACCAACAGCCCTATTGTGCTTCTGCGCGAGCGTGACGGACAGCGCTACCTGCCGATATGGATCGGGGCTCCGGAAGCGACCGCGATTGCCTACGCCCAGCAAGGGGTCGAGCCTCCGCGACCGCTGACCCACGACCTCATGGTGACGGTGATCGCCGACCTGGGCCACCATTTGGAGCAGGTGCACATCACCGAGATGCGCGACGGCATCTTCTACGCCAGCCTCGTCTTCGACGACGGGCAGCGCATCATCGAGGCACGGCCCTCGGACGCCATCGCCTTGGCCCTGCGCTGCTCGACGCCGATCTGGGCAGCCGAGGACCTGCTCGATCTCGCCGGGATCACCATGGCGATCGAGGACGAGGACGAGGTTGAGCGCTTCAAGGAATTCCTCGACACCGTGACTCCGGAAGACTTCGAGGGCATGGGTTCTGACCCCGAGGACGAGGACCCGTCCGCCGTGGACTCGCCGGACGACGAGCCCGGTGGGCCCCGTGACCAGGGCAGCGACTCCTAGCAGGGCCTCCCGGCGCGTCGTCGTTGACCACTGACCCCCCGCGCCTTACCGTGTCAACTACCGTTCCACCGCATCGCATGCGCAAAGCGTCCGGAGGAAGCCGAGCAAGCGAAAGTTGAGGACGCCGTGGTTGCGGGAGCTCAGGTGCCTGGCCCATCCGACCTCGGACCCACCCAGGGGGTGCTCTTCCGGCATGACTCCTTCTCCTCTGATGACGGCAGCGGCTATCGCGGTCCAACGGCATGTGGCGCAGCCGGAGTGACCTACCGCCAACTGGACTACTGGGCTCGCACGGGGCTGCTGGAGCCTTCGGTCCGCAACCCGAGCGGGTCGGGGACACAGCGGCTCTACAGCTTCCGGGACATCCTCGTGCTGAAGATCATCAAACGACTGCTGGACACCGGCGTCTCGCTGCAGCAGATTCGCGTGGCGGTCGCCCAACTACGTGAGGGCGGCGTGGAGGACCTGGCCAACATCACGTTGATGAGTGATGGAGCCACCGTCTATGCGTGTACCTCCGACGACGAGGTCATCGACCTCGTGCGCGGGGGCCAAGGCGTGTTCGGCATCGCCGTGGGCAGCGTATGGCGCGAGGTCGAGGGACAGCTGGCCGAGCTCCCGCGGGAGCGCGGAGTCGGCCAAGGGCCGGCCGGGGATGACGAGCTGTCGATGCGGCGGGCGGCCCGCACCACCGGCTGAGACCAAGGCTGAATCCTGTTACCGTAGAAACGCCGATGACGCTGTGCGGGAGAGTCCTCTTCCTGCGCGATTGGGTCGAGGCGCCGAAGGGGCACACTCCCCAGCAAGCTCTCAGGCGTCCAGGACCGCACGGGTGAGGCAACTCTGGAAGGGCACAGGAGGGA
>JBARVW010000095.1:0-1676 GCA_049646465.1 Ornithinimicrobium sp. | reverse complement strand
CGCGGCACTCACGGTCGATCCCGAGCGCGACCACACGGGGGAGCCTGATGACGTGCTGCACATAACCCTCGCCGAGACCCCCGCGACCGTGGGCGGGCAAAGGCTCTCGCCGTGCTCGACGCTCGACCCACGGGCCAGCCCACCGTGCCAGTGACCTACTTGGGTCCACGCCCGCACCTGAGGCATTACGACCCGATCCCGAGGTTGGGAGCCCGGAGTGGTCCAGGGACGTCGTCCACCGCACCGGTCCCTCCGCTGAGCGGCTGGGCCCACAGATGACTCTACGCGCCACCGCCCCGATGAGTCGGGCGGCATCGTCGAAAGCGCCGAGCCACCTCAGAGGTGCCGAACGCAACTCTTCAACAGCTTCGTGAAGCGGTGGGATGCGATGATCGCCGATCAGAGATGCCTCGACCTCGTATGCCGCGCGTTGGATAGCAAGAAGGGCGGCGGCCAAGTCACCGTCGAGTGTGGGCGCGATGGCAGCGACACGCATGAGTGCAGACTCTCATCACAGACCGAAGCGAAGCCCTCAAGTCCGTCGGTCGACCCTCTCCGAGCGACGCGGTACCGGCGCCCTGTCCCATCGGCTCACCCCGCGGCACTCACGGTCGATCCCGAGCGCGACCACACGGGGGAGCCTGATGACGTGCTGCACATAACCCTCGCCGAGACCCCCGCGACCGTGGGCGGGCAGGAGGCTCTCGCCGTGCTCGACGCGCGACCCACGGGCCAGCCCACCGTGCCACTGACCTGCTTGGGTCCACGCCCGCACCTGAGGCATCACGACCCGATCCCGAGGTTGGGAGCCCGGAGTGGTCCAGGGACGTCGTCCACCGCACCGATCCCTCCGCTGAGCGGCTGGGCCCACAGATGACTCTCCGCCCCACCGCGGTCGTCGCGATCAGCTTCCTAGCGGGGATGGCAACGTTCTTCGCCCAGGGATTCCTCCCATATGCCTTCACCTCGTTCGCGAACTCGGCCTCCGGCTGGACCCTGGTGACGGTCCTCCTGCTGGCGTGGGCTCGAGTGCCCACGGTGCTTGCGGGGGCCCTCGGGGCGGCGAGCTTCGCGCTGTTGACCGCGGGCTACGCGGTTTCGGCCAACCTGCAGGGCCTGTTCTACGACCCCACCCTGTTCGTCGTCGTAGGTCTGGCGGTCGGCCCCTTTATCGGGGTCGCCACGAGCTGGTTGCGCTCGGGCGTGTCGTGGCGGGCCGCCGCGGGCACGTCGCTGCTGTCAGGTATCGGGCTCGGCGAGGCGTACTTTGGGCTGACGGCCGTTGCCGAGACGACCAGCCCCATCTACTGGACCGTGATCGGGGTGATCTCGCTCGGGCTTTTAGCCGCGATGCTGCTCCGCAGCCTCCGTGGCGTCTACGCTGTGGTGCTCGCGGTGGCCGGGACCGGCGCGATCGCTGCCGTGTTCATCCTCGCGTTCAGCGCGCTGGGGGCCGCACCGCTGACGTGACCCGGACGACGGCACCCACTTTCGGCGCGGTGGGAATCCAGACCCCATCGAGAGCTCCTTGGTCACGGATGCGATGCGTTTAGGTGGCTGCCACGTGCCTGTTGCACGAAGCACACTCACACCGGGCGGGTCTGGTGGCTCACGTCGCCAAGACGAGGGGAGGTGCAGTGCACCTCCACTTACCTCGCAACCCCGCGCTTGGTCGA
>JBARVW010000094.1:0-36271 GCA_049646465.1 Ornithinimicrobium sp. | reverse complement strand
CGACGCCGCTGTCCTTGCGGCGGGGTCACTGGTGGGCGGGGTCTTGGCCTATGTCTTCTTCGCGCTCGTCATTCGCGCGCTCGGGCCCGCTCCGGCCGCCCCGGTCGCGGTCCTGTGGGCCTGGTGGGGTTTCGCCGGCGCTGCCGTGACCTTCCCGGTGCAGCACTGGATCAGCCGGACCGCCGCCACGGCGGGTGGCGAGAGGGCGGTGCGCGGTGGCATCGCTCGGGTGGTGCTAGCGGTGCTCGTCGTGTCGGTCGGGGCCGGCGGCCTGGCCTGGGGGGCTCGCGACCGTCTCTTCGGTCCCGACGGTGCGGCGTTCGCGGTGCTGGTCCTCGGGGTGGCGCTGGGCTCAGGACTGCTCGGCCTGCTGCGGGGAGTGCTCTCCGCACGCAGACGCTTCGCCGCGGTCGCCCTGAGCATCGTGGCCGAGAACGGCGTCCGTTGTGTCAGTGCGACCGTCCTCATGGTCTCGGGCATCGACACCCCTGTGTTCTACGGGTTGGCCCTACTCACCGGGTACATCGTGGCGGCCCTGTGGCCGGGCGCGGTGTTCCTGCGTGGGTCCGGGGCGGCCGTCGCCACGCGGTCTTTGGGTTTCGTCACCGGCGCGGCCGGGGGGCAGCTCTTCGCCCAGGCTGCACTGACCGGAGGCCCGGTGCTGCTGGCAGCGACCGGGGGAGCGCCGGCGGAAGTGACTGCGCTGTTCGCCGGGTTGGCCCTGTTCCGCGCGCCCTACACCCTGGCGCTGGGCCTGGTGGCAGCTCTCACGGGCCGGCTCACCGACCTGGTCGAGCAGCGTCGGTGGGCCGTGCTGAGTCGCCTACGGCGGGGTCTTCTGGTCACCACTGTCCTTGCGGCCACTCTCGGAGCCGGCTTCGGTGCCTGGGTCGGTCCGGCAGCCATGGAGGTCGTCTTCGGTGACGGAGTGCGGCTCGCCCCGGGCCAGACGGCGCTGGTGGCAGGCGGCACGGTGATCGCCATGGCCAACCTGGTGCTGACCCTGGGCTTGCTGGCCCGGGACCGAGCGGGCGCAATGGCCGCATGCTGGGTGGTCGGCATACCAGCGGGGGTCCTGGCTCACGTGCTGCTGGAGGGGGACGTGCTGACCGCGACCTGTTGGACGTTCGTGATCGTCGAGGTCGTGGCGCTGATCCTGCTGTTGGTGATGGAGGCGCGCTCGGACCACTCGCTGAGGTTGCGGACCTAGCCCACTTGCTAGGACCGCCGCTACGAGGTGGGCTTGTCGGCAGCCAGGAAGACCGACGAACCGAACGGTAGGTCGCGTCGCACCATGACGCGGCTCTCCGCGGCCGAGAGACCGAGCAGCAGTCGCTGCAGGGGTGCGGAGATGCGGGGGAGATCGACCTGCGTCCCGACCGTGGGACGTAAGCGCCGCCGGGCACGATCGGCGACGAACATGGGGAAGACACCCGCGAAGCCGTAGGTGGCGCGCCGCACGGCGTAGCCCGCCTGCTCCACCGCCCCCACCAGGAGGGTCTTGGTGTAGCGCCGGTAGTGCCCGGCCCGGACGTCGTGGTCACTCCAGGCCCACTGGTAGGCAGGGACCGACAACAGCAGTCGTCCCCCGGGCCGCAGCACGCGTGAGAACTCTCCCAGCACCCGGGAGTCGGGCTCACAGTGCTCGACGACGTCGAAGGCGCACACGAGGTCGAACGACTCGTCGTCGAAGGGCAGATCCAACGCTGACGCGCACACCCCGGCACCGGGCCGCAGACCGCGCGGGTCCAGGTCGACCGTGGCGTGGTGCGGTGCGCTCAGCCAGGAGACGCTCGGTCCGTCCGCGCTTCCGACGTCGAGGAGCCGTTCGGGGCTGCCCACGTGCTCGGCCAACGCGGCTCGGAGCAGGTCGGATCGGGCGGTGTACCACCAGTAGTCGGGTTGCTCGATGGACGCCGATCCAGGCTGCTGGAGGCTCATGACTGCGCCTGCACGGCGGCGACGAGCCCGGCGGCAACCCGGTCGGTGTCCGCCTCGGTGAGCGTGTTGTAGAACGGCAACCGCAGCAGCCGGTCGCTGACGTCGCTCGAGACCGGGCACGCAGTGGGCCGAGCGGCGAAGCGGCGCCCACCCTCGGAGTCGTGCAGCGGCACGTAGTGGAAGGTGGTCTGGATGCCTTCTTCCCGTAGTTGTCGCATCACCGCGGGGCGCATCCCGGCATCGGGCAGCAGCACGTAGAAGAGGTGGTAGGCCGGATCACAACCCTCTCGGATGACCGGCAACCGCAGTCCGAGCTCGGCCGCGGGGCCGCAGAGCGCCTCGGCATACCGCTCGAAGACCCCGCGGCGTCGAGCCTGGATGGAGGGGGCCTGCTCGAGCTGCCCGAAGAGGTAGGCCGCGAGCACGTCGGACATCCCGAAGGAAGAGCCGGTGTCGCGCCAGGAGTACTTGTCGACCTCGCCGCGAAAAAAGGCCTGCCGGTCGGTGCCCTTGTCGTAGAGGATCCGAGCCCGGGCGGCATCGCTGGCGTCGTTGAGCAACAACGCACCACCTTCGCCACAGACGATGTTCTTCGTCTCGTGGAACGACAGGGTCGCGAAGCGGCCGAAACTGCCGAGGGGTCGACCTCGATAGGACCCGAACAGCGCGTGCGCGGCGTCCTCGATGAGCACGATGTCGGGGCGGTCGGCCAACGCCGTCGTGACGCCGTCGAGGTCGCAGGCCACCCCGCCGTAGTGCACGATGACGACGGCTCGCACCGAGTCGTCGAGCAACTGCGCGAGGTGCTCCGGGTCGATGCCCAGGGTGACTGGCTCGATGTCGCAGAAGAGGATCCGGGCTCCGGTCCGCGAAAAGGCCAGGGCGCTGGTGGTGAAGGTGAAGGACGGCACGATGACCGTGTCCCCGGGCCCGAGGTCGAGCAACATCGCGCTCAGCTCGAGGCCGGTGCTACACGACGTGGTCAGGAGGACCTCGGCAGCTCCGGTGGCCTTCTGCAGGGCATCACCGGATCGCTGGGAGAACGTCCCACCCGAGGACGTGTGTCCACCGCTCATTGCTTCTTGGACGTAGGTCATCTCGTCACCGGCCAGCTGGGGCCGGTTGAACGGAAGGTCGCTCATGCGTTGCTCCTCGCGGGCCAGGGAACCTCACGGCCCAGCAGCCGCGTCAGAGTCGCGTCGCTGGCTGCGTAGTAGTCGCGTATCTCCTCGACCAGTTCGGGGTCGAGTGGCTCGTCGGGGCGGATGCTCGCGTTGGGTCGGCTGTCCCATTCCAGCGGACGCACCGTGTCATCCACACCGAGCCAGCGGTAGAGCGAGCCGAGGCGAGCCGGATCTTCGCGCATCTCCTCCAGGAACTGCACGCGGAGGTCGAACCGGTCGGCCCACGATGGAAGGACGTCGGCATACCGACCTCGGCTGATGTAGGCGAAGGGCGAGACCGAGTAGCGGCTACGGTCCCAGGGTCGGTCGGCGCCGTGGAGATCCGCGCGAAGGGCCTGGGTCAACGTCATGGTCTCCAGGCCGTGCTGTCGACTGAACCTCCAGTGGGACACGGCTCTGGCCAGCGGGTCGCGGAGCTGGACCACGATCTGCGGGTGCCCCAGGGTGGTCTGGATGTTTGAGGGCGCCTCGGCGGATCCGAGGTAGGAGGTGCTCTTCTCGCCCAGGACGCTCTGCCCTGTGGCGTGGCCGAAGAACTCACCGCGGTACTCCGCGCGTGAGACCGCCCCTTCGCGCAGAAAGACCTTCGGCTCGGGACGGGAGGGACGCGCCATGGCGATGTCGGGGTGGGCGGCCAAGAGGTCGTGCAGCCATGTGGTGCCGCTGCGTTGGGCCCCGACGACGACGAAGTGGCGGCTCACGTGCCGGACCGTCGCACGACGTGGAAGGAGGCATCACGACTGACCGTGGTCAGGGTCCGCACCACGTACTCCCCGATCATCGACAAGAGCGCGATGATGACACCGGCGAAGAGCGAGAGTAGGACCATGATCGACGTCCAGCCGGGCACGGCCGTCTCGGTGACCAGAGCCCGCACCACGAGGAAGCCACCCAGCAAGAAACTCAACCCGGACACGGCGAACCCCAGCAGAGCCGCCGAGCGCAGCGGCCACGAGCTGTAGCTGAACAGGATGGTCAGCACCAGAGCCACGATCCGTGTCAGGTTGTAGTTGCTCTTGCCGACCGGACGACGGTCGTGCCGCACGGACACGTTGGCGCGGTCGCTGGACATCAGCAGTGCCTGACCCGTGATGTAGGGGTAGGCGGTGCGGGAGGACACGATGCGGTCAACCACGTCTTTGCGCAGGATCCGGAAGTTGGAGACGACGAGATCGGGCGGTTGCCCGAAGACACGCTGGTTGATCCGGCCGATGAGGGCACTGCCCAGCTTGCGGGTCACTCCAGCCTGCTTCTGTTCGAACTGACCGAACACCACCTCGTGGCCTCCGCGCACGGCCTTGTCGATGAGCAGTAGTGCCTGATCCGGCGGATTCTGCAGGTCGTCGTCAAGGGTGATCACGTAGTCGCCGGTGGCCTCGGTGAGACCGGCCAGATTGGCGTAGTGCTGCCCGTAGTTCTTCATCAGGTCCAGGGCCAGCACCTCGGGAGTCCGGTCGGCCCTCTCGGAGATCACCCGCCAGCTGTCGTCCGGGCTGCCGTCGTTGACACAGATGAGCTCGAAGTCCAGGCCGGCGTCCGTGAACGTCTGCACGACCGTGTCGATCGTGGTGCCGACGATGTCCTGGCTGTTGTAGACCGGCATCACGATCGAGTACCGAAAGTGGGCAGGATCGATCGACACGGGCATGTTGCGGATGGTGTCACGGCCGGTCATCGCTCGCTCGCCAGGAGGTCGCCGAGCCGAGACAGCTCCTCGGCTCCAAGGTCACGGTCGGCATACCAGGTGAAGCCGGCCGTGCGTCCGATTCGACGGTAGTCGCTGTCCAGGACGGGGTGGAGCCATTCGTACCAGCTGGGGTGATCCATGGTCACGAAGGTCGGCCGCCGCTGCGATATGTCGGCTGCGATGCCCGCCAGACCTCCCGGCTCGGTCGTATCGACGTACTCGTCGAGACCCTGGAGGAACATCTGGTGTCGGATGGGATTGCGAAGTCCGCCGAGCACGAGGGCCTGTGGTGCGCCGACGGACTGCACGGTCGCGTCGGGACCGGCCGCCGCGAGCAGGGCCTGGGTCTCGGCTCGCATGGGTTCGAGCACATCGGGCCGGCGGTTCCAGGCTGTGCTACCCGCCGAGACGGAGACCAGCAGGACGTAGGCCGCCGCCACGGCGACCACGGAGCGTGCCGAGAGCCGACCACGCAGACCGGCGACCAGACCTCCGATGCCGAGTGCGGCGAGCGGCACCGCGAAGATGGCGTCCGCCCAGCCGTTGAAGACGTAGATCGACCACGCCAGCGCCGCCACCGTGCCCGCTCCTACGCCGACGACTGCTCGACCGGCGGGGTCGGTCGAGCCCCGGGAGCGCCAGGCCAGGACCAGGGAGGCCACCAGACCTGCCAGAAGCATCCACAGGGACCAACCCCAGGCGCGGAGCATGACGTCCGGCAACGCGATGAGGAAGGTGATCAGTCCGACTTGGTTGGTGCTGGTGGCGTTCACGAAGAGGAACCCTTCGAAGAACGCGTCGAGCGCTCCGACGGAGGCAAAATAGCCGACCATGAGGCCGGTGGCGGCGATCCCCCCGGCGGCGAACCAGATCCAGGCGGCGACCGTGGACCGCCAGTGGGCCCGCCACGGTGGCACTGTGGCGGCGATCATGGCAGCGGCCAGACAAGGCCAGAAGGCCGGCTGCCAGGTCAGCGTGGCCAGCGCCGTGGCCGCCCCGGCCCAGCCCCATCTCCGGTGTGCGATAGCCAGAAGGGCACAGGCCACCAGCAGGACCATGGTGGTCTTCTCACGCGGACCGCCACCGGCGTAGAGCACGATCGCACGAGAGGCGAGCAGGGTGGCAGCGGCCGCTGCGCCGGCAGCCCGTGACCCGAACAGGTCGCGGCCCGCCAGATAGGTGACCCACACCGCCACCACGCTCAGCACGAGCATCATGACGCGCATCGTGAGCAGCTCGTCGGTCCCGAGCCCGCGAGCCAGCATCGCCCCGAATCCGGGCACCATATGGGCGAGGGGGCCCGCCCGGTTGAGGACGGCGACGTAGGGCGGGACCCCGTCGGCGAACTGCTGCCCTGCGTAGGCGTAGAGCGCCAGATCACGGGACAGTACGCCGCCGAAACCTTGCAGCATGAAGACAACGGCGCCGATGGCGGCCACCGCAAGTCCCCACGGGTCGACTCGGCGCACGCTGGCGAGCCTACGACCCAGCGGCGGGCGCTGCTCGTCACGACCCACCCGAGACGAGCGGTCCGGTCGATCCGAGGGTGGTCCAGCGCGGGCACCGGGCCTACGATGCGGCCCTGGGCATCACGGATGCCAAGTGAGCCCGACCGAGACGATGGAGTCCGATTGTGAAGCGCCAGCTGCCCCAGCGCCGCGACCTACTGCCGCTCATCAAGTTCAAGAAGGTGCAATGGTCACCCGTGGAACGACGCCTGGCCTCCGCGCTGACCATTCAGGACCTTCGCGCGGTGGCGCAACGCCGCACGCCGAAGGCGCCGTTCGACTACACCGACGGCGCGGCCGAGGGGGAGGTGTCGCTGGCCCGAGCACGGCAGGCCTTCGGCGATGTCGAGTTCAACCCGAGCATCCTGCGTGACGTGTCACAGGTGGACACCACGCGGACGGTGCTGGGCAAGGAGGTTGCCCTACCGTTCGGGATCGCTCCCACCGGCTTCACCAGGATGATGCAGGCCGAGGGTGAGATCGCCGGTGCGACGGCAGCGCAGGCCGCGGGGATCCCCTTCACCTTGTCCACGATGGGCACAACCTCGGTCGAGGACGTGGCGGCGGCGGCGCCGCATGGGCGCAACTGGTTCCAGTTGTACATGTGGAAAGACCGGGAGAAGTCGATGGCCCTGGTGGACCGGGCCGCCGCCGCAGGCTACGACACCCTCGTCGTGACGGTGGACGTCCCGGTGGCGGGGGCGCGGTTGCGCGACGTGCGAAACGGTATGACGATTCCTCCCGCGCTGACGGCATCGACCGTGCTGAACGCCATCCCGCGACCCGCGTGGTGGTTCAACTTCCTCACGACCGAACCGTTGGCGTTCGCGTCGCTGGACGCGTGGTCCGGCACGGTGGCGGACCTGCTCGACACGATGTTCGACCCCACGGTGACCTCTGAGGATCTGGCCTGGATCCGCGACCAGTGGCCGGGCAAGGTCTGCGTCAAGGGGGTCCAGAGCCTGAAGGATGCGGCCATGCTGGCCGAGCTCGGCGTCGATGCCATCGTGCTGTCCAACCACGGCGGACGACAGCTGGACCGCGCGCCGGTCCCCTTCTACCTGTTGCCTGAGGTGGTCACCGAGGTCGGGTCCGACCTCGAGGTGCACCTGGACACCGGGATCATGTCGGGACAGGACATCATCGCGGCGCTGGCCCACGGAGCACGTTTCACCCTGATCGGTCGCGCCTACCTGTACGGCTTGATGGCGGGCGGGCGTCCCGGCGTCGACCGGACCATCGAGATCCTGCGTGGTCAGATCGAGCGCACCATGGCCCTGCTGGGGGTGACCACTCTCGATGAGCTCGAGCCCGGCCACGTGACGCAGCTGCGCCGCCTGGTTGAGCGCTCCTAGCCTCCGGACGAGGCCAAGTGTTCGCCCGGTTCCTGGGGTTGCGGTTTGGCGCTCACAGCGATGTGCTGGACCCGTGACAGAGAGCGAGACCCCAGCGTCGGCCTCCGCGGCCCTTCTGAGTCGGCACCAGGCGGTGATGCCGCAGTGGATGGGGCTGTACTACGAAGAGCCGCTCGCACTGGTCTCGGGTCGGGGAAGGCACGTCCGCGACGTGGAAGGCCGGACCTACCTGGACTTTTTCGCCGGGATCCTGACCAACGCCATCGGCTACGACATCCCTGAGATCGTTGACGCGGTGCGTGCCCAGCTCGCCACCGGGCTGGTCCACACCTCGACGCTGTATCTCATCGACCAGCAGGTCGCGTTGGCCGAGCAGATCGCCGAGCTCTCCGGGATCGAGGACGCCAAGGTTTTCTTCACCACGTCGGGCACCGAGGCCAACGAGGCCGCGTTGCTGTTGGCCATGAGCCGGCGGCGTTCGCACGAGGTGCTGGCGCTGCGCAACTCCTACCATGGGCGCTCGTTCACCACGATGGGTGTCACCGGCAACCGCGGGTGGTCGGCGTCGGCACACAGCCCCATCAACGTCTCCTACGTTCACGGCGGCTACCGCAACGTGGTGCCCTTCCGTGACTTGTCGGACGCGGCCTATATCGAAGCCTGCGTCGCCGACCTACGCAACGTTCTGGACACGGCGACCTCCGGTGACGTCGCCTGCATGATTGTGGAGCCGGTGCAGGGGGTCGGCGGTTTCAGCATGCCTCCGGACGGCCTGTTCGGGGCCTTCAAGGAGGTGCTGGACGAGCACGGCATACCGCTGATCTCGGACGAGGTGCAGACCGGCTGGGGACGGACCGGGGAGCACTTCTGGGGGATCGGAGCCCACGGCGTCACCCCAGATGCGATGACCTTCGCCAAGGGACTCGGCAACGGCCTGGCCATCGGCGGCGTGGTGGCGCGGGCCGACCTGATGGACAGCCTGACCGCCAGCTCCATCTCCACCTTCGGTGGCAACCCCTTGGCGACGGCCGGTGCGAAGGCAGCGCTCGACTACCTGCTCGAGCACGATCTCCAGGGCAACGCGGTCAAGCTCGGCGGCTATCTGCTGCAGGAGCTGCGCGACGTCGCGGCGGGCTGTCCCGTGATCGGGGAGGTTCGTGGCAAGGGCCTGATGGTCGGCGTCGAGCTCGTCGAGCCCGGGACCACGCAGCCCTCACCGGGTGCTGCGACGCAGGTGCTCGAGGAGGCCCGACGCAGGGGACTCCTGGTCGGCAAGGGCGGACTCAAAGGGAACGTCATCCGGCTCGCGCCACCGATGACCCTCACCGCCGAGGAGGCAGACGAAGGGCTGGTCGCCCTTCAGGGAGCGCTGGCGACGGTCAACGACGAGATGGCGGGATGATGATGGACCGACCCGCAGCGCTCGCGGCTCGGCCCTTCAGGCTTGCCCGGTGAGTCGCCGCCACCATCCCGGAGGAGGGGCGTCGTTCGGGTGTCCGGGGCATCGCTCGCTCCGGGGGACCCGACCCATGACCTGGTCGACGTGGTGCCCACATCCGGCCCAGGTCGTCTTGCCACAGGTCTTGCAGGTCACAGCACGGCACATGAGATACCCCTCAGCTCGGTTGGTGGATGGTCTAGCGCAGCGTGATGCCGGCGGACGCAGCGTCGGAGAAGGCTGCGTCGATGTGTACGGGGTCCTTGCCCGCGCGCTCGATCAGGCTTGCCGCCACCCCCGCTCGATAGCCCGATCCACAGTGCACCCACACGCGTCCGTCGGGCACCTCATCCATGCGGGTCAGGAGCTCGTGCAACGGGATGTTCACCGCGCCAGAGAGGTGTGAGGCCGCGAACTCGTCGGCGCGTCGTACGTCGAGGAGGGGCTCCGTCTCGGGTCGTATCGCCACGTACGTCTTCCAGTCCATCCGGGGATAGGCGGAGGTCGACGCGTTCGGTGCCAGGTCGGCGGGCCCAGTGCCGATTGCAGCGTCAGGGGAGTTGATGCCGATACGCGACAGGTCGCGAATGGCCTGGGCCACCTGTTCCTCGCTACCAGCCAGGGTGATCCGGTCGCTCCAGGGCAAGACCCACCCGAGGAAGGTGGTGAAGCTGGATCCGTCGCCGTACTCGAAGCTGACCGCCCCAGTGAGGTGGTTATCGGCGAAGGCCACACGGCCCCGCAGGTCCACCACCCACTCCCCGTCGTCGAGTCGCCGCACGAGCTCTTCGGGGTCCAGCGCCTCCGGCACGGTCAGGTCCACCGGGGCCGGGCCCTTCAGGTTGGCCGGGCCCATGTGAGCGTAGTAGCTCGGGTAGGCCGTCAGATTGGCGATGAGGGACGACACGAAGTGTTCTTCGTCCGGATCGGTCAGCGCGTGGTTGCTGTGTCGCTGCTCGCCGATGGTCGAGCGACCGACCGCGGTGGCGGGGCCGCTGGAGCAGAAGGATCCGAAGCCGTGGGTGGGATACAGCGCGGCGTCGGAGCTGCTCTCCTCGACCAGACGCCGTGCCGACGCGTACTGAGCGTGGGTGAGCTCTTTGGTCTTGGCCGGATCGACCAGGTCGGTGCGACCGACCGAGCCGAAGAGCAGGCTCCCCCCGGAGAACACGGCCTGCTGGTCACCGTGGGTGACCACGTAGGTCAGGTGGGTCTCGGTGTGTCCTGGCGTCGCCACGGCGCGCAACGTCAGGTCGCCCACCGCGTGCTCCTCACCGTCGCGGACGGGAGTGCGTTCATAGCGGACCGGGTCGGCGGCGTTGACCAAGTAGGTCGCCTCGGTTTTTGCGGACAGCTCCAGGCCCCCGGTGACGTAGTCGTTGTGGATGTGCGTCTCGGCGACGTGGGTGATCCGCACTCCCGCCTGCTGAGCGGACTCAAGGACCCGGTCGATGTCGCGCTGAGGGTCGATCACCACGGCGTCCTGGCCGTCGTGCACCAGGTACGAGCGATCGCCCAGTGAAGAGGTCTCGATGACGATGACGTCCATTGCTGCTCCTACGTTGTCGGTTGTTGGTAATGTACGTACATTTGCTAAGGTTTGCAACAACACCCCCTATTCCTTCGCAGGAGGACCAAGAATGAGCGCGACCACGATGGCCCCAGCCCACCTCGCTGAGCACCACGCCCCCCACGAGCTGCTGGTGCTCGACGTACGGAGCCCGGCCGAGTTCGAGTCCGCTCATATCGAGGGGTCCTACAACGTGCCGTTGGGGACGCTCACCGAGCATCGGGACGAGGTCGCCCGCCACTTGGACCGTGATGTGGTCCTGGTGTGTCGCTCCGGCGCCAGGGCCCAACAGGCCGAGGGCACGCTGAGCAACACCGGCCCGGCCAACCTGCACGTCCTGGACGGGGGAATTACCGCCTGGCGGGCAGCGGGCCATCAGGTCGTGCGCGGCACCCCACGGTGGGACCTCGAGCGTCAGGTGCGTCTGGTCGCTGGTTCGATCGTGGTGGGAAGTGTGCTGACCAGCACGATCGCGCCGCCGGCAAAGTGGGTTGCCGCCGGGATCGGGAGCGGACTCACCATCGCGGCGCTGACGAACAGCTGCCTGATGGGCACGATGCTGTCGAAGCTTCCCTACAACAGGGAGGCCGACGCCGACCCCAGCAAGCTCATCGCCGCCTTGGCGGGACGGTGAGATCGTGCTCGCGATGACCCTGGTGCTGGCTGTCTTCGTCGGGGTGAGCCTGGGGTTGTTGGGCGGCGGCGGGTCCATCCTGACGGTCCCTCTTCTGGTCTACGTGGCAGGGATGGAGACCAAGGAGGCCATCGCGACCTCCTTGCTGGTGGTGGGGGTGACGAGCATGGTCGGTGCCATCTCGCACGCTCGTGGTGGCCGAGTGCAGTGGCGCACCGGAGTGCTCTTCGGCATCGCCGGGATGACCGGTGCGTACGCGGGCGGCCGGGTGGCCGAGCTCATCGCGGGACAGTGGCTTCTGGTGGCGTTCGCGTTGCTGATGGTGGCCACCGGGCTCGCGATGCTGCGACCCCGTCGGGTGGTGGCCCCTGCGGCGGTGCCTCCGCACCTGCCCACGGCCCGCGTCGTCCTGTACGGGGTAGTGATTGGACTCGTCACCGGTCTCGTCGGCGCCGGGGGAGGGTTCGTGATCGTGCCTGCGCTGGCTCTGCTCGGTGGTCTGCCGATGCCCGTGGCGATCGGCACCTCGCTGGTCGTCATCGCTTTGAACTCGGCGGCCGGTCTGGCCGGACACCTCGCATCGGTCTCGGTCGACTGGCGGATGGCCGCCATGGTCACGGGGGCGGCGGTTGTGGGCGCACTGCTCGGCGGCCAGTTGTCCGGTCGCATCGCCGCGGAGACGCTGCGCCGCATGTTCGGCTGGTTCGTGCTGGTCATGGCCGTCGTGGTGGGAGCCAAAGAGGCTCCCGACCTTCTATGGACCGGGGTGGTGCTGGCGGCCGGTGCCGTTTTGATGGTGGGCACCTGGCTGATCCTGCGCCGTCAGCCCCCGCCCGGGCGCGCGGCGCACGCCTAGGGGTTCGCACCATCGCTACATTGGGACTGATGACGCAGATCGACCGGACCAGCCGTGAACCGCTCTGGTCACAACTGCATACGGACCTGCTGCGACGACTGGCGGCGGGTGACTTCAGCGACGGGTTCCCCGGTGAAGCCCACCTACGTCAGGAGTACGGCGTGTCACGGCACACCGTCCGCGAGGCTCTGCGTCGCATTCGCGAGGCGGGGTTGGTGCGCTCGGGCCGGGGACGGTCCAGTGAGGTCTTGGCCACGGTGATCGAGCAACCCTTGGGCGGCCTCTACTCACTGTTCCGTGAGATCGAAGCACGAGGCATGACCCAGGAGAGCATCGTCCTCGCGTGCCGACTCGCGGAAGAGCCCCAGGCTGCTGCTCGTCTGGCGCTGGATCCCCGTGCCGAGCTCTTCGCTCTGGAGCGGGTCCGACTTGCGGACGGCGAACCGCTCGCTCACGACTGCGCCTGGCTACCCGGACACATCGGCACCCCCCTGCTGCACACGGACTTCAGTCGCACGGCCTTGTATGACGAACTGGACCGACACGGCATCCCTCGCCCCGACGGAGGCAGGGAGCGCATCACCGCCACCAACCTGTCCCCGACCTCGGCCGACTATCTGAACGTGAGCCCTGGCACGGCCGCGCTGGTCATCGAACGCACTGGCCTGTGGCGCGGTGAGCCGATCGAGTGCCGACGCACGACCATCCGATCCGACCGGTTCGCCCTGCTCATGTCGTGGAGCGGCAGCGGCTACGAGATCCAGGGCGAAGCCGGCGGCGACCGTCGCGGGCCCCACGACGTCTCGCCTCAGGTGGACTGAGTCTGGCTTTCGGCGGAGTGAGCGGGCTCGTGCTGCTCCATGATCTCCACACGGTGGGCCTTGCGGCGCCGCAGCTCCCAGTAGGCCGCCACGAAGTAGACGACGGTGCACACGCCAGCGACCCAGAAGAACTGGTCCCGGTGCGCCTCGTAGGTGCCGACATCCGGACTCGCGAGAAGCACGAACAGGGCTGTCGCGAAGACGATGAGCAGATCGACGATCCACACCACCTTCAAGGCCCCTGTCAGCTTCCGGTGGTCACGCTTGTCGACGTCAGGGAGGGATTTCTTGGCCTGCTCGGTGTGCAGCACCTCGACCCGCTCGTAGAACGCCACGTCGTAGGCCTCGCCCTCGGGGTAGCTGTCGGTTGCCCCCATCATCCTGGCGAAGAGCACGTACAACACGATCGCCAGGATGAAGGCGGGCACGAAGGCGAAGTACACCGGCATGAGGCCGAAGGCGACCGCCGAGGCGGCCAGGGCGAGAGTGATCCCCCAGGTCATCAGAGCGGGAGTGTTGGTGACCCCCTTGTAGCGCGCCCAGTACGTCGTCATCCCCATCCGCGGCAGGATCCAGTACGAGGCGAAGAGGATGGCGCCGACGGGCACCAACGTGATCCCGGCGTAGGTGACGAAGATCAGGTAGTTGCGGTAGATGAACGGGAAGATGCTGGCGATCAGCACGATCACACCGATGATGAGCGTCGCCTTCTTCCGCGAGAGGGTCGTGACGACCCCCTGAGCGGCCAGTCCCGAGCGGTACAGGTTGGCGTTGGCCGTGGTCCAACCGGCGACCACGACCACCACGAGGCCGGCGTAACCGAGCGCCTGGAACGCCACATTGCCGGGCTCGATGTCGGTGATGCTGATCTTGACGATCACCGCGGCAGCCGCGCCCATGAAACCTGCGGAGATCCAGGCCATGTAGTGGCCGAGGAACATGCCGGTAGCGGACATGTAGCCGTACCAGCCCTTCTTGGCGTAGCGCAGCAGTGACATGTCGATCATTCCGGTGTGCGCGAAACTGTTGGCGCCCCAGGAGAATCCGATGATCCCCAGCAGGCTGATCCCCGCGTCGCCCTCCGGCGTCCTCCCGGTGAAGATCTCGCTGTCACCGATGTCGATGAATCCGCTCCACCCGTCGACGATGGTCGACCCGGTGGCTGCCTGCGAGATCGCAGGCAGCATCACCAGGCCACCGACGGCGAACATGGTCACCAGCCACGGTGCACAGATGCTCGCGAACTCGGCCAGTGCGTTGAAGCCGAAGGCCGCCACCAGCACGGCGACCGATCCGAACGCCAAGGCCAGAATGATGAAGCTCAGGCTGGTGGGGAAGGGCTCGGTCTGTGCGTCGAAGTTCAGGACGAGGCGGAAAGCCGTAGCCGACACGGTGATCATGGCGGCTGAGATGATCGCGAAGAGGAACGCGTTGAGACCGTTGAACAGTTTGGACACCGAGCCTCCGGCGACCCGCTCCAGGTAGGTGTAGACGCTCATCCGCGTTCCCACGGCGATAGGTGCGGCGAGGAAGCGGAACGACAGGACCGCCAGCAGGTTGCCGATCGCCAAACCGATGATGACGTCCACCATGGAGGCGCCGAGGATGACGAAGGTGGCTCCGAAGATGAACTCGGTTCCCGCGACGTTCTCAGCGGCGTAGAGCCCGGCGAAATGCCCCGCCCCGTGCTGCTCGTGCTCGCCAGCCGGAAGCTGCTCAGCGTCCATACCGTCAAGCCGTTGGTCGATCTCAGCCGCTGTCGTGTTCGCCATCAGGGTCCCATCTGCCATAGATGTACATCATGTGAGCACGCTCCATCATCAAACGAGCGCGCAAGTGCGACCCTCGCACGACTCGCGGCGTGCGGCAACAGGAACGGCAAAGGACGGGAACGGACGCTTCGGTCGGTCTTTCAGGGAGCCTTGACCGCCAGCACGTCGCACGAAGCGCCGAGCAGCACGGACTGCGCGGTGCTGCCCATGAAGACCTTGCCCACCGGGCTGCGCCGCCGCATACCGATGACGATGAGCTCGGCGTCCACGTCGAGAGCGACCGCGAGGATCTGCTGCGCAGCGTCGCTGGAGGTGTCCTTCTGGCGCACCTCGCACTCAACACCGGCCTCCGCGGTTTGGGTGGTGAGGTTCTCGAGGTCCTCGGGCGAGGCGTAGTTCGCGTGGCTGGTCCGGCCCAGGTGTGTGGTGTTGACCACGACCAGCTTCGCGCTTTCCTGCTGCGCGCGAGCCACGGCTCGGTCGAAGGCTGCGCGACCCTCGGGGGTGGGGATGTATCCGACCACGATTCTCATGGCGACCTCGCTCACTGGGATGGGACGGCCAGAATGACACGGATCGGCCGAGCACCCCGAAGATGACACGGACTCGGGCCGGGGCGAGGATGGGCCTCATGGACTACAGAACCCTGGGACGCAGTGGATGCGCCGTCTCCACCTTCACGCTCGGCACTATGACCTTCGGCAGCGAGACCGACGAAGCGGGGTCGTTCGCTCAGCTCGACGCCTTCCTGGAGGCTGGCGGCAACCTCGTGGACACCGCAGACGTCTACAGCGGTGGGGTCTCCGAGGAGATCATCGGCCGGTGGCTGGCCCAGGCCACGGCGGACGTGCGCGACCGGGTCGTGCTGGCTACCAAGGGTCGTTTCCCGATGGGCGAGGATGTCAACGACCTGGGCCTGTCGCGTCGGCACCTGCAGCGGGCACTGGACGAATCGCTGCGACGTCTCGGAGTCGACTGCGTCGATCTGTACCAGGTGCACGCTTGGGATCCGGTGACCCCGCTGGAGGAGACCGTCGACACGCTGGACGGGTTCGTCCGGGCGGGCAAGGTTCGCTACGTCGGGTTGTCCAACTACACCGGCTGGCAGGTGCAGAAGGTGACGGCGATGGCGCGCCAGCGCGGCGCACAGGCCCCGGTGACTCTGCAGCCCCAGTACAACTTGCTGACCCGTGAGCTGGAGTGGGAGGTCGTGCCGTCCTGTCTGGACGCCGGGCTGGGGCTGTTGCCGTGGTCGCCGCTGGCCGGGGGGTGGCTGACCGGAAAGTACGCGCAGGAGGAGCGACCCACGGGAGCAACGCGTCTGGGTGAGGACCCGGGGCGCGGGATGGAGGCCTATGACCGCCGCTCGTCCTCGCAGCGCACCTGGGACGTGGTGGACGCCTTGCGCGAGAGTGCCGACGCGCGGGGGGTGTCGATGGCTCAGGTCGCGCTGGCCTGGCTGGTCGACCGACCCGCTGTCACTTCGGTCATTCTCGGCGCCCGGACGCTGGAGCAGCTGACCGGCAACCTGGGCGCGGCCGAGCTGCACCTGGACGCCTCGGAGATCGACGCCCTGGATCGCGCTAGCGACCCCGGTGCCGGTGAGTACCCCTACGGTTCGCTGGCTCTGGACCAGCGCCACCGGAGTGTTTCGACGACGAACTAGTCCGCGCCAATGGTGCGAGGGCTAGACAATTGTCGACAATTGCACAAACCTAGGCGGTAAGGGCTTCCTGCCCACGGGTCGTGTCGCGGAGCACGATCAGTGGCGGAAGCCACCGACCGAGAGGCAATTGACCCATGGAAACCCTGGCAAAACGACTCGGCTTACGCACAGATCCGGTGATCTTCTTCTGGTCCGCCGGTCTGATGATCACGTTCCTGATCCTGCTGTTGCTGTTCCCCGATCCGATCGCCGAGGCCTTCGGGTCCGGCCGCGACTGGGTGGTGACGAACCTCGGCTGGTTCTTCATCCTCGGCGTCAGCAGCTGGCTCGTCTTCCTGATCTGGATCGCGTTCAGCAAGTTCGGAGCGATCAGGCTCGGCGGCAACGACTCCAGACCCGCCTACAGCGGGCTCTCCTGGTTCGCGATGTTGTTCGCCGGTGGCATCGGCACCGTCCTGATGTTCTGGGGGGTGGCCGAGCCGATCTCACACTTCGACAACCCGCCCCGCAACGTCGAGCCGTACAGCGTGGCCGCTGCCGAGGACGCGATGGCCTTCTCCCTGTACCACTTGGCTCTGCATACCTGGGCGATCTTCACGCTCCCAGGGCTCGCCTTCGCCTACTTCATCTACCGCCATAAGCTCCCGATGCGGGTCAGCTCGGTGTTCTACCCGTTCCTGAAGGACCGCATCTACGGCCCTATCGGCAAGACCATCGATGTCTTCGCTGTCCTGGGCACCCTGTTCGGTCTCGCGGTCTCCCTTGGCTTAGGCACCTCCCAGATCAACGCGGGGCTCAGTGAGCTGTTGGGATGGCCGGACGCGGTCTGGCCCAAAGTCGTCATCATCGCCGTGCTCACCGCCGTCGCGGTGACCTCGATCGTGGCTGGGCTGGACAAGGGCATCAAGCGCCTGTCCAACCTCAACATCGGGATGGCCATCACCCTGATGTTCTTCGTCCTCTTCGCGGGAGAGACCGTCTTCTTGATGCGGCAGATCATCGAGAGCGCAGGGATCTACGCGTCCAACATCGTGCCGTTGTCGTTCTGGAACGACGCTATGGCGCGGTATACGGACGAGGGTGGTTGGGGCTGGCAGGGCGGTTGGACCGTCTTCTACTGGGCCTGGACCGTGACCTGGTCTCCCTTCATGGGTGTCTTCCTGGCGCGGATCTCGCGCGGCCGGACGATCCGCGAGTTTGTCATCGGCGTGTTGGTGGCACCGTCACTGTTCACGTTGGTGTGGTTCGCCATCTTCGGGTGGTCGGCGATGGAGATCGACGGCATCGGGGGAGACGGGGGCAGCATCTCCGCCGCCGTGGCTGAGAGTGTGCCGCTGGCCATGTTCGAGTTCTTCGAGAACTTCCCGGCCACCACCGTGGTCCAGGGCCTCGCGGTCGTGATCGTGGCGCTGTTCTTCGCGACATCCGCCGACTCGGCGGCGCTGGTGATCGACATCCTGTGCACCGGCGACGGTGAGGACAGCCCGGTCCGTCAGCGGGTGTTCTGGGGTGTGTCGATGGGTTCGCTGGCTGCGCTGCTCATCGTGCTGGGCGGAGACACCGGGCTCCTGGCGCTACAACAGGTGATCACGGTGATCGGCCTGCCGATCTTCATCTTGGTGTTCGCGATGATGTTCGCCCTGCTGAAGGCGTTGCTGGAGGAGAAGGACGGGTTCCTCAGCCCCCTTCCCACCGATCAGGACCAGGACACCTCGCCTGCCCCGAGCAGTGGCTCACCGGCGGGTGCCACACCGACGTCCGTGGAGTAGGTGGAGTAGCCGCGGGCTGGACGACAGGAGCACGGCCCACCGCCATCAGGGCGGTGGGCCGTGCTCTCTCGCGGGGTCATGGCGGCATGTGATCGCTACTTCTGCGGTGCTCAGGTCAACCAGAGTTGCCTGACCACCACGAACACGACCACGAGCAGAAGGCAGAGCACCTCCCAGCGGAGCAGCCTGCGCTCTTCCCGCAGTGACTCACGCACTTCTCGGTCGTGCCGTTCCTGCTGCGTTTCCGCTCCATCACGAGCACCAACGGCGTCATCGTCGCCGTGGAGCTCGTGCGATGTCACCTCGGCAGCGCCACCTTGCCGGTCTTCTCCGTCTTGTCCCACGACATCTCCGCGCC
This sequence comes from Ornithinimicrobium sp., assembly GCA_049646465.1. GTDB lineage: Bacteria > Actinomycetota > Actinomycetes > Actinomycetales > Dermatophilaceae > Ornithinicoccus. The sequence goes on along the minus strand of JBARVW010000094.1, from coordinate 17,712 downwards.
TCTGAGCTCGGAGATGTATGAAGCGAAGGTGACGGCGCACAGCAATGGACCGTACCCGCCCAGGTAGACGAATACGGGGCTGAGCCGGCGCATCCCCTTCTCCTCAGCCTTCTTCCCCAGCCAGGCGACAGGCATGCACAGGGCCAGCCACGAGTAGGCGACGAGCATGACCACGTGGGTGGTCGTCTCGGACCAGGCGAGGCCCGTCACCTGCGTCCACACGCTGACGATCCAGGAGAACAGCACCGGTGCGCATGTATAGAGGATCACCAGCAGGGAGACCAGCCCAGGGAAGGCGATGCCCTCGCGCCAGGCACGCTTGGCCGTGGTCGGGTCGATCGCGAGCGCGAAGGTGGTGATGAAGACGTAGGACAGCGCGTTGATGATCCAGAGGTGGCGGAACAACTCCCACGAACGCTCGAAGTCGACGAAGTAGAGGGTCAGGAGGGCGGCGGAGGAGACGATCATGAAGACCGGCAGCAGAAAGAGGCAGAACCAGAAGATGCCGAAGGTGATGCTCCCGAGGTTGTGGTCGGGGTCCGGCCGGAACCACAGGTGCTTGTACCGCAGGGTCACCTGCACGTTCCCGCGCGCCCAGCGCAACCGCTGCTTCCACAGCCCGACGATGCCGTCGGGCTCTTCTGCCCAGACGGTGGCGTTGCCGTCGAAGACGACCTTGTTGCCCGCGAGCTGGGTGTTGAACGTGGTGAAGGTGTCCTCGGCGAGGCTGGTGGTGTCGATGCGGCCCCCGATCGCCTCGAGGTTGGTCCGCGAGTGCAGTTGCGCGCCGCCGGCGAGGCAGGCGAGGGCGCCGAGCACGTTCTGGCTGCGACGAGCGGCGGCCTGGGCGGTGACGTACTCGTAGGCGATGAACCGCTGGAGGTAGTTGCCGGGTTGGCTGCCTTCTTTGATGTAGGCGGTGACGGCGCCGACCTCGGGATCAGCGAGATGGCGCGTCATCTTGCGCAGTGAGTCGGGTTCGTAGATGACATCGGCGTCCATGATGAGCAGCGCCTGCATCCAGTCGTCGGCGAGGATGATGCCGAGCCCGTGGTTGAGCGTGTGCGCCTTGCCCTCTCCGCCCTTCTCGCGTCTGAGGTGGACGACCTGCCCCGGGTACTCCCGGCCCTTGGCCTGGACCACGTCGGGCGTGGCGTCGGTGCTCGCGTCGTCCACGACGTAGATCCGCAACCGGTCCGGCGGGTAGTCGAGCCCTACCAACCGGTCGATGCTGCCTTCCAGCACCGCTGCCTCGTTCCACGCGGGCACGAGGATCGCCACTCTCGGCTCGTAGGGCGCGGTGTCCCCGTAGTGGTTCTTCCAGGCATGCTTGCCGATGAGCAAGAACTGGTAGGTCGCGGCCAGCAACGGCACCGCTCCGGCGAGGACCAGGAACACCAACACCCAGAGGCCGAGGGTGGCCATGAGGTCGAGGCCCTCACCGAGGCTCATCACGCCTCGATCGCCCGAGCGGAAGCGGCCACGTGGTCCCACGCCCCGAGGGCCTGGGGCCTATGGGCGTCGGAAGAAGGCACGAGCTCTACGCCCAGTCTGCACAGCGACTGCACCATCGGCAGCGAAGGGCTGTGCCATTTTTCGTTGACCTCGATGACCGCGCCGGCCGCGCGGACGGCTGAGGCCAGCGTGGCCAGCATCTCGTCGGTGACGACGGACAGGGAGATCCTGGCCTTCGGGAGCACGCTGAAGAGGTGGCCAACGACCACGCGTTCGTGCACGAAGACCGAACGCACCGTGGCCAGGATGAGCTCGGCGACTGCGTCCGAGGCCCATAGCTCTCCGGCCGCGATCCGACGACGCATCTCCGTGGGCGCTACGGGGCCTGAGCGCGTCGGAAACTGGTGGTCCGCGACGACGACCTGTTCGACGCCGCTGAGGTCCGAGGGGAGGTCCACTCGGCCTCGCACGTCAAGGATCTTCGCCTCCACCCCACACACCACCTCGATCGAAGAGCTCTTGCGGATGCGGTCCATCTTAGCGACGTAGCCCGGGAGCCAGGTCGTGTCGGCGCGGACGTGGTCGGTGACGTGGATACGGCGTAGGCCGACGGCACTCGCTGTGCGCACCATTTCTTCGGGGGAGGCAGTGCCGTCAGTGACGTTGGTATGGGTATGCCAGTCGGTGCCGAGGTCCAGAGGCAGACTCATCGCATCGCTCCGGTGTGGCTGGCTCCGGCGTAGTCATCGACCTCGACGACGACGTTGGCCAGATACCGCACCATGGCGACCTCTCGGAAGGGTACGTGGGACGGCACGTGCTCTCCGAGGGCCTCGGCCAGTGCGAGTGCGGCGAGGTTCGGTCCGGCAGCGGCCGTCAGGACCAGCGAACCGGGCACGCGGGGGTTGACCTCCAGCAGCGCCGGGCTTCCGTCGCTGCGACGACGCAGCTGGACGTTGGCCACTCCGCGCAGCCCGATCGCGCGGCAAACGGTGACAGCCTGGGTGATGGAGGCGTCGTCGTCCCAGGTGCGGCCGGCGACTGCGACTCCGGAGTCCACCCGATCACGGCTGCGCGGCACTGCCGCGACCACCGCGCCGTCGGCTCGTACGAACACATCGACACTCAGCTCCTCGCCGGGCAGGTACTCCTGGACCAGCTGGCTCCCGTCGTCGCACAGTCCGAGGAGGTCGTCGGGACCGTGCACAGGGCGGATCCCGCGCGAGCCACTCCCCGTGCGGGGCTTGACGATGCTGGGGAACGGAACCGGCGTCTCGGGACGCAACACCGTCGTCGTCGGGACATCGCAGGTGTCGGCACAGACTCGCGCGAGCTCGGCTTTGTCCAAGCAGATCTCAAGGGTGGAGCTGGGCGCGGCCAGAAGGTGCGTGCCCTCGGCCGCGAGCAGGTGCCGGACGCCGGCCAGGGGGAGCAGCTCGGCGTCGACAGTCGGCACCAGGACCGTGATCTCCAGGCGGCGGCAGATCTCGCGCACGGTCTCGACGAAGTCGGGAGCGTCACCGCGAGGCACGATCACCCGCCGTTCGGGCTTGACGAGGTAGAGCCCGGAGGCGACGGGGTCCATGTCGGCGGCGTACATCTCGACGCCGGGCCGGGAGGCAAGCTGCAGGAACCCGATGGCCGCGGGGCCGCCGGCCCCGGTGACGAGCACGCGAGGCGGTCGGTCCGGGTCCTGCCGAGACTCCCGAACGGCCACGGAGCCGGACGTGGGCAAGGTAGTCAGGTCAGAGAGCGACACGGTCGACCCCTTGGCTCTCGCGCAGGACCTCGAAGGGCTCGGCGTACGGGGTCCGCGCGAAGCGTCCCCAGTAGCGGGCGGTGGAGGTCAGCATGTCGGGATTGAGGTAGTCGCGAATGGAGGTCTGGGTCTTGAAGGCGGCGATGGCCTCCAGCTTGCCGTCAAGGCCCGTGTCGACGGGGACGAACATCGTCGGGCGGAAGTCGATCGTGGCACTCGGCGACTGGTAGCACAGCACGCGCTGGACACCGCGTGCCGCCACGAGCGTGGCCGCGTGCACGGCGCGATGGTCCTGGTGCACGTCGTGCGCGGAGTGGACGTAGACCGTGTCGGGGCGCACATCGGCGCATACTCCCTCGATGAGGTCGATGGTCGGCCCGCGGTCGGGGATCGCGGTGTCCTCGAGGTCTCCGAGCACCAGGGTGGCGCCGATCCGCGCCGCGGCCTCATAGGCCTCGTCGCGCCGGAGGTCGGCGTCGCCACCGCGCCGACCGGCGCTGGTAGTGAGAATCGTGAGGTGGTCGCCAGCGCGGGCGTGCTGGAACAGCGTGGCCCCCGCACCGATCTCGACGTCATCGGGGTGGGCGCCCACAGCGAGCACCCGGCGCCCCTGGTCGCGCCGGCCGCCGGCCGCCGCGTCGATGGCTTCGAGGACCGCGGTGCGCTGGAGCGGCTTGGTGAGGAAGTCGGTGACCGCGCCCTTGACTGCACGCACTGCCACGTCGACGGTGGCATGCGCCGTGATGAGCAGGACCGGCAGCCGGGCATCGCGCTGGCGCGCTGCAGCTGCCAACTGCAGCCCGTCCATTCCGGGCATGTGCAGGTCGGTGACCAGGACGTCCCAGCGACCGCGAGCGAGCTGCTCGACGGCCTGCTCCGCGTGAGTGCAGTACGTCGCGTTGTAGTCCGGCCGAGAGTCGAGGTGGTAGCGCAGGACGAGGAGGGCGTCGGGGTCGTCTTCGACGACGAGGAGGCGAGTAGTAGCTGTCATGTGAACAACCATGGACGGCGACGGTTGCGGGAACGGGTGCCGAACGGTTGCAGATCGAGTGCAGGTGCGCGACCTCAGCGACTGGCGTCGAGACGGTAGCCGATGCCGCGCACGGCCTGGAGGGGCGAGTGGGTCGCGTCCTCCCATCCCAGCTTGCGCCGCAGCCGCAGGACGGCGAACTTCACCCGCTCCGGTCCTGTGCCGCTGTCGTCCCCCCAGGCGGCCGAGAGGATCTGTGCCGGAGTGAGCACCTGGCCCTCGTTGCGTAGGAACACCGCGAGCAACCTGAACTCCAAGGGTGTGACCCGGACATCTTCGCCGTCCACCGTCACGGCCCCTCGCGTGGGCGAGAGGGTCAGACTTCCGTGGACAAAGTCCGAGCCCTCCCACTCGTCGCCGTCTGAGCGTCGTAGGAGGCCATCGATCCGCGCCAGCAGCTCGGCGTTGTGGAAGGGTTTGGTGAGGTAGTCGTCCGCGCCACCGCGCAGGCCCCTGACCTTGTCCTCGTCGCGTCCCGCAGCGGTCAGGAGCATGACGGGGACGTCACTCACGTCACGGATCCGGGAGAGCACGCCCCACCCGTCCATACCGGGCAGCCCGATATCCAGCACGACGAGCTGGGGCCGGATCTCGTGGGCGGTACGCAGCGCGGTCGGGCCGTCGGGGGCACACGTCACGTGATGACCGTGGCGCTCCAGGAGCATGGTGAGCACCAGCGAGATGTCACGGTCGTCCTCGACGACGAGCACGCGGGCCATGTCAGCCGTCCTTCACCGGAAGTCGCACAGTCATGGTCGTACCCGTCCCGGCCTGGCTCTCGACGTGGACGCTGCCGTGGTGCTCCTGCACGATGAGCCTGGTGATCGCGAGCCCGAGACCTGTCCCCGCCGGCCCGCCGGCGGCGCTCGAGGCCCGGAAGAAGGCATCGAAGACCTGTGCGACCTCATCCGCGGGGATCCCCACCCCGGTGTCGGACACGCTGACCACCCAAGTGCCTTCCGCCTCCTCGACGTCACACGTGACAACGACACTGCCCCCCGAGGGGGTGTACTTCACCGCGTTGCCCACGACGTTGGAGAAGACCTGCTGCAGACGCACGGAGTCCGCTCGCAGCCTGGGACCACTGCTCGTCCGGAAGGTGAGGCTCACCTCCTTCTGCGCGGCCGCGGGCTGCTGCTCAGCGACCATCTGTCCCACGAGGTCGGGCAGGTCGACCAGGCCCACTGTGAGCGGCAGGGTGTGGGACTCGAGCTTCGCCACCAGCAGCAGGTCCTCGATCAGGCGAAGCAGCCGGTGGGAGTTGCGGTCGATGACGTCGAGGATGGAGTTCTGCTCGTCGGTCAACGACCCGAGGCTAGGGTCCCGCAGCATCTCGGCAAAGCTCACGACCGAGGTCAGCGGCGTCCGCAGCTCGTGCGAGACCGTGGCCACGAACTCGTTCTTCAGCGCCGCCAGTTGCTCCAGAGATCGGTTCTGGTCCGCGAGCATCACGTTCTCGGCGATCCGCTGTGTGATGTCTCGATACACCCAGAGGTGACCAGCACGGCGCCCCCCGCTGCTGATCACGAAGTAGTCACGTTCGAGGGTCCGGCCGCGTGCAGTGGTGAGGTGCTCTCCCATCACGGATTCCCGGTTGGCGAGAAGGCGCTCCACACCGTAGACGAAGTCGTCGGGATCGGCGAAGAAGTCCTTGATGGCATGAGCAGCCATCGAGCAGTCGGTCCCGGTGAGCTCATCGGGTGCCATCGGGAATGAGAAGAGGTCAACGAGTGCCTGGTTGGCGACGAGCACGTGTCGCGTCGCATCCTCGAGGAGAACCGCCGACCCGAGATTGTCGATCAGGCTTCGCATCTGAGCGGTTGCGTCGGCGAGCTGGCGCTGACGCTCTCGGTCCGCCGTGACATCACCTGCTCGCACCAGCACGGCCCCGACCTCCGGAAGGGCGGTCAGGTCTTCAGCCACCACCTCGCAGGTCAGGTAGGCGCCATCGGCGCGTCGCAGCCGCAGATCCCTGCTTTCGTGAGGTTGCCGTGTGCCGGCGCGGACCTCAGCCATGAACTCAGTGGCCAAGGCCTGGTCCTCGGGATGCACCAGGGTGACCAAGCCGCCTTCGAGTCGTGTCTGGGCGGCGTAACCCAGCATGGCCCCCCCGGCGAGGAACGTGCTCGCGCTGTCGGCCCCGCACTGGATGACCGCTTGGGTGGAATGGCGGACGATAGCCTCATATCGTGCTTGCGAGGCCCGGAGCAACTCCTGGGTGCGCCGGAGCTCAGTCATGTTGCGGATAAACCCAGTGAACTCACGGCGACCTTCGTGGACGGTAGGCACCACGATGAGCTCAACGGTCAGGCGAGTGCCGTCCCGACAGACTGCCGGCGCTTCGAGCCGCTGGTTGAGCACCGGGCCCTCGCCCGTGTCGAGATAGGTAGCGATGCCTTCCCGGTGGGCCTGTGCCATCTCTGGTGGGACGAACAGGTCCTCCAGCGTTCTGCCCAGTGCCTCCTGCCGGGACCAGCCGAAGAGCACCTCAGAGGCCGGGTTGAACTCCACGACGAGCCCCTGCTCGTTGATCGTCACAATGCAGTCCAGAGCGGCGTGGATGATCGCTGCGCTTCGGTCGGCCGGCTCTGCGTCGGTCGGCGTCGCCACTTCACGACGCACGGTATACCGGCCCTGAATGCGCGCTCATGAATGTCACGATAAGCCACCAAGGCCGTCAATGAGTTGTGGCGACAGAAGAGTCCTACGGTAAAGAAAGAAACCAGACGCAGTATCAAGGGAGCCGCGACGAGCAAGAATACTGGAATGGTGTGCATTCATCGTCTTGGAATGAATGCACACCGCTAGCCATCGGTGCCTGCACTATCCACGGAGTGCGTCTAGCCGAGAACCTCGTTCCAGGCCGCCAACGCCTCGGTGACCTGATCCTCATCGACGACCAGGGCGGGGATGAAGCGTACGACCTGCCCCCACGCGCCGCAGGTCAGCAACAGCAGGCCATGTTCGTGGGCGCGTCGCTGTGCGGCGGCTGCAGAGGCCGGGTCGGGCTTGCCGTGCGCGTCGCGGAACTCCACGCCCTGCATCAACCCCAGGCCACGGACGTTGCTCGCGGCGGGTAGGTGGTGCCGTACGGATTCCTCCAGACCGGCCCGCAGCTGCTGGCCCCGGGCCGCTGCGTTCTCGACCAGGCCCTCGTCCTGGATGACGTCGAGAGTCGCCACGGCGGCCGCACAGGCCACGGCGTTGGCGCCGTACGTGCCCCCCTGTGAGCCCGGCAACGCTTTGGCCATCAGCTCCTCGGAGGCCGCGATCGCGGATAGGGGAAAGCCGGAGGCGAGTCCTTTGGCGGTGATCACCACGTCGGGACGGGCCGCGAAGTGGTCGTGCCCCCAGAACCGGCCGGTGCGCCCGTAGCCGGCCTGCACCTCGTCGACGACGAGCAGGATCCCGTGCTTGTCGGCGCGCTCGCGCAGCCCCGCGAAGAACTCGGTGCTGGCGGGCACGTAGCCACCCTCGCCCAGCACCGGCTCGATTAGGAACGCGGCGGTGTCCGCCGGTGCACTGACAGTCTGCAGGGTGTAGTCGAGCTGGTCGAGCGCGAACTCCGTCGCCTGCTCCTGGGTCCAGCCGTAGTGGTGGGGGTCCGGGAAGGGGGTGATCGTCACCCCTGACATCATCGGCGCGAAGCCCGAGCGGTACTTGGTGCTCGAGGAGGTCATCGAGGCGGCCGCGACGGTGCGCCCGTGGAACCCGCCGTGGAACACGACGATATTGGGACGACCGGTGGCTTGGCGGACCAGGCGCAACGAGGCCTCCACCGCTTCGGATCCCGAGTTGGAGAAGAACACCCGGCTCAGTCCCGACGGTAGGACTTCGCCGAGGCGGTCGGCCAGGGTCAGCAACGGTCGGTGCATCACGGTGGTGTACTGGGCATGGATGATCCGGCCCACCTGCTCCTGCGCTGCCTGCACCACCCGCGGATGACAGTGACCCGTGCTGGTGACACCGATACCGGCCGTGAAGTCCAGATATCTCCGGTCGTCCTCGTCGAACAGCACCGCACCTTCGCCGCGGGCTGCCACGACCGGCGTGGCCTGGGTGAGTACGGGGGAGAGTTGGGCCATAACGCAGCTCCTGCTGTCAGGGCGGGCCGCATACCGGCGCGGACCACCGTTGTCCGATTGTCGACAATACGGGGAAAGCGTAGCGTAGCCATCCATCCCCGACCCAGGAGGCACTATGACCGACGTGGCGACGACCAGCACCCGCAGCGAGCAGGACGAGCTGGTCACGCGCACCCCAACGGACCTGTTCATCGACGGCGAGTTCGGCCCCGCCAGGAGCGGCACCACGTTCGACGTGGTGAACCCCGCGACCGGGCGGGTGCTCGCTCAGGTGGCCGATGCAGGGCCCAGCGATGGACGCCGGGCGCTGGATGCTGCTGTCGCCGCCCAGCCCGCTTTCGCCGCCACCACGGGACTACAGCGGCACGGCATGCTGATGCGAGCCTTCGAGCTGCTCCTGGAGCGGCAAGACGAGCTCGGCCTGCTTATGACCTTGGAGATGGGTAAGCCCTTGGCTGAGGCCAAAGGGGAGATTGCCTACGCCGCAGAGTTCTTCCGACACTTCGCTGGCGAGGCGCTACGCATCGACGGTGGCTACCAAGCGGCCCCCCAGGGGGGTGGGCGCTTCCTGGTCCACAAGCAGCCCGTCGGTCCCTGCCTGCTCATCACACCGTGGAACTTCCCGATGGCTATGGGCACGCGAAAGCTGGGTCCGGCGCTCGCGGCGGGTTGCACGAGCGTGCTGAAGCCCGCGCCGCAGACTCCGCTATCGATGCTCGCCCTGGCGGGCATTCTGAAGGAGGCGGGGGTCCCGGACGGCGTGGTCAACATCGTCCCCGCGACGCAGGCTGCTGAGCTGATGGAGCCGCTGATCCGATCCGGGGACGCGCGCAAGCTGTCGTTCACCGGGTCGACCTCGGTCGGCAAGATCCTCCTGGAACAGTGCGCTGACAAGGTGCTGCGCACGTCGATGGAGCTCGGTGGCAACGCGCCCTTCGTGGTCTTCGAGGACGCCGACCTGGAGGAGGCGATCAACGGATGTATGGCGGCGAAGATGCGCAATATGGGCGAGGCCTGCACCTCGGCCAACCGGATTTACGTCCACTCCTCGCTTATCGACGACTTCGGGGCCGGTTTGGCGAAGCGGATGAGTGACCTGAAGGTCGGGGACGGCACGCTGGAGACAAGTCAGGTTGGACCACTGATCGACGCGGCGGCGCAGAGCAAGGTCGACGGGCTGGTGCGTGACGCTCGAGAGCACGGCGCGCGGATCCTCGCCGGGGGCGAGGTCCCCGAGGGTGCCGGGTACTTCTACCCGCCGACGGTGCTCCAGGGCGTGCCCCGTGAGGCACGGATGCACGCGGAGGAGATCTTCGGGCCGGTGGCTGCGCTGACCCCTTTCGACACTGAGGACGAGGCCGTCGAGGCCGCCAACGACACCCGGTTCGGACTGGTGGCCTACGTCTTCACCAACGACCTGCGTCGAGCACTTCGCGTGGCTGAGCGGATCGAGGCCGGGATGATCGGACTCAACCAGGGCGTGGTGTCGAACCCCTACGCGCCGTTCGGTGGGATGAAGGAGTCCGGCCTAGGCCGTGAAGGTGGCTCGGTCGGGATCGAGGAGTTCCTGGAGACTAAGTACATCGGTATCGCCATGGGCTAGGAAGCCGCGGCGGTCCGGCTCAGCCGGTGCTCTCGGCCTCGGGAGTATCGGCGAGCCGGAGCAGGTCACGCACGGCGTCCGTCATGTGCAGGTGCAGGAGTCGGTCGGCTTCGGCCGCATCACCCCTGCGGATGGCGTCGGTGATCGCCCGATGCTCGGCCACTCGCTGGTGGTCGTCGTCTTGGGCGCTGCCCATGGCGTGGATGCAGAGCCGAGCCTCCACGACCTCAGTGGCGTGCAGCCTCACCAGGCGCTCGCTGCCGGAGCGGGCGACCAACAGCTCGTGGAAGCGGATGTCGCACTCCCCGACCTGCTCGGAGTCTCCGGCCTCGGCGGCGTCCTGCATCTGCAACAGCACCGGCTCGAGTGCGTCCGCCGTGGCCACGGGCGACTGCTCGACGACTACGGCTACGGCGCACCGCTCGACGGCGTCCCGGGCCAGATACATATCGCGCACGTTGTCCGGGGTCAGCTCGACGACGAAGAGGCCGCGGTGCCGGATGGGCACCAGCAGACCCTCCTGAGTGAGGCGCTGCAAGCCCTCACGCAGTGGCCCACGGCTGATGCCCAGCTGCTCGGCCAGCTGGGTCTCGTACATCTGCGCGCCGGGAGGGAAGTCACCGCGCGCGATCGCCTCGCGCACCGCGGCCGCGATGATCACCGGCGTCGACTGCTGCACCACCGGGGTGAGACGAGGTGGAGCCGGAGGGTCGCTCACCGTGAGACCTGCTGGGCCGTCAGCGATCCAAGGCCGGGGAGGTGGGGGCGTCGGCCGAGCAGCCGCAAGCCTTCCCACACCGTGACCTGGTTGGCGGTGAGCACCGGCATACCCGCTTCTTCTTCGAGTCGGCGCAGCCCGGCCAGGGTATGCATGGCCGTGTCGGGCACGAGCACGGCTCCGGCGTCACGGCGATCGGTCGCGCGCACCATGGCGCTGACGGAGTCCAGGCCCAGCGTCCCCACTTCAGCTGCGGTCTCGATGCCGTGGGAGCTCAAAGAGGTCACGGTGATGCCGCAGCGACCGAGCAGATCGGTGAAGCAGGCGGCCACGTCTTCGGGGTAGGAGGCGGCGACCGCGACCCTGGTCACCTTGAGGTCGTGCGTGGCGTTCACGAACGCCAACGAGGTGGAGGAGGTGGGTAGACCGGTGTGACGCTGGAGCTGAGCGACCTGGGCGCGGGCTCCGTCGAGCCCGAAGACGAAGCTGCCCGAGGTGCACGCCCAGACCACAGCGCCGATCGGGTCGTGGGCGCCGGGGCCCCGGGAGTCTTTGCCCAGCAGTTCATCGGCCCCTTGGACCAGGCGGCTGGTGGAGCCGAGGTCGAGCAGAGCATCCACACGATGCGCGTCCTCGCCGACGCTGGTCACTCCGACGGGGAAGCGCACCGCCCCCTGAGGGTCGTCCGTGAGCATGTCTTCGGCGTGCCGGTAGTCATCGGCCGCCGAGAGCCCCGGATACAGCAGACCTACGGCCGCCATCGCTCACCCCTTCGTTCGGATTGTCGACAACCATAGCCTCAGCCCGATGCGTAGGGGCGTTGTGGGAGGGGCTAGGAGTGCTCGCGCAGTTTGCCGCTCCGCGCGAGCTGGGGGTCGGTGCACGCGGACAGGTCGAAACAGCAGGGTCGCCGCTTGCCGTCGTCCAGCTTCGAGATCGTCACCTCGACCCGACGCTGCCGCGTCTGCGGGCTCTTCGTCGCTTGGATCCAGCGGACCCACTCCCACCGCGCCATCGGGGTGATGTCGTCCCACCGATCACGGATCGTCGTCGGTGCCTCGGTCAGTGCAGCGTCGAGGTCGTGGGGCACATCCGGCTCGGGCCAGTCCGTCGATACCTGCACCGTCAGCTCGGCGAGGTCACCGTCATCCAGGGCTGGTGCCTCCTCTCCGGCGCTGGCGACACGGATCCAGTGGCCGCGACGTCCGTCGGGCTCCACCACGGTGTCGAACGGATGCCCCTGGACGGTGGCGTGCACCGCTACCTGCCCGCGCGACGGGAGGTGCTCGCTGGCCGCCTCTGGCAGCCGGATGAGGAGAGTGTCGTCGATTGAGGACACCTCGGCCTGGAACCCGATGACTCGCTCTGCCGTACTCGGGGTTTCGGCGGGCATGGTGTGCACGACCTCTCTGGTCCGGTTCTTCGGCTTGCGCGGGCCCGTCAGCCAGCGGGCCTTGTTACCGCTCCAGGTTATCGAGGCACCACGACGGCGTCACGAGCCAAAAGCCCCGGGGCGGTGACGTGGGGCGGCGACCTGAGCCAACGCCTGACCGGAAGTAGCCAGTTCGACCCCGACGGCGGCCAGGGCCGCCCAGAGGGTGACCTGGTTCGCGCTGAGCATGGGTATGCCGAGCTCCGCCTCCAGAGGCTCGATCAGGTCCAGGGTCGGCACGTTGGTGCACGACATGAACACGGCGTCCGCGCCGCCTGCTCCCGAGGCAGGCAAGGCGCTGCGCCAGAGTCGGGCTACCTCGGGGTAGGGCAGGGCCCAGATCCGCGAGGACAGACCAGCGGCCGCCGTCGAGACGACCTGCACGCCCGCCTGAGCCAGGAAGTCCCCCAACCGTGCGGTCACCTCGTCGTCGTACGGTGTGGCCACCGCCAGGCGACGGACGCCGAGCGCAGCCACGGCCTGCAGAAGAGCGCCGCTGGTGGTGAGGGCCCTGGGCACACCGGCCATCTCGATGGCGTGGCGCAAGGACGCCTCTCCGGACAAGCCGCGCACGAAGGAGCCTGACGTGCAGGCGTACGCGACGACGTCGGGCGAGGTCTCGACCAGGGTGCGAGCGCACTCGGTCAGGACCGAGGTGTCGCTGACCGTCTCGGCCTGGGTGATCGACACGGGCAGGATGTGGTGCGGGGTGCGGGTCAGCAGCAGGTTGATCGGGTCCGGCACCCACCGCCACAGCTCGCGGTCCAACGCGAAGTCGTAGGGCGCGATGACGCCGACACCGATGGAGCCGATCGGGGTAGACGGCACGAGCGAAGTGTCCTGAGAGAAGGTCATCGGTCTCCTGACGGCGCCCACGATTGTTGACAATAGGACAAGGCAATCCTACGTTGGCATCGTGGTCGACCTCGAGGTGCGGCGTGACCCCCTTCCTGCTCGCGCGGGCGCGCTCCAAGGGTGGTCATGAACGAGTTGCGCTGGAGCACGCAATCTCAGCTACACCACGCCTACGCCATGGGTGAGCTCTCCCCGGTGGAGGTGTGCGACGACGCACTGAACGTGGTGGAGGAGCAGGACAACGCCGTCAACGCCTTCGTGTCGGTGCACGCGGAGGAGGCCCGGGCCGCAGCGCGAGCCTCCCTCGAGCGGTGGCGCTCGGGTCAGCCCCGGGGACCGGCCGACGGCATCCCGACGTCGGTCAAGGACATCTTCCTGACGCGAGGACACCCCACTTTGAGGGGTAGCAGCCTCGTGACCATGGCCGGCCCGTGGACCGAGGACGCCCCGTCGGTAGAGCGTCTGCGCGAGGGTGGCGCGGTGCTGATCGGGCGCACCACCTTGCCGGAGTTCGCCTGGAAGGGCACCACCGACTCCATCCGACACGGCGTCACCACCAACCCCTGGGATCCGGCGGCGACCGCGGGCGGCTCGAGCGGTGGGTCGGCCGCGGCCGTGGCCCTTGGTATGGGGACCTGGTCCATCGGCACCGACGGCGGCGGGTCGGTGCGCATCCCCGCTGCTTTCACCGGGACAGTAGCCCTCAAACCCACCCAGGGCCGGATTCCGCTCTGGCCCCCGAGCCCGTACGGCACGCTGGCCCACGCCGGGCCGATGACCCGCACGGTCCGGGACGCCGCCACCATGCTCGACCTCATCGGCGTGCCCGACCCGAGGGACTGGACGCACCTTCCTGCTGCGGCTTCCTCGACGACCGACCTGGAGCGAGGGATCGAGGGTGTGCGGGTGGCCTACTCCCCGGCGTTGGGATGGCCGGACACCGTGGACGTGGACCCTGAGGTGGCCCACTGCGTGGAGCAGGCCGTGCAGGTGCTGGTTGACCGAGGCGCCCGGGTGGAGCAGGTCGACCCGCCCCTCGGCGGGCTCGAGGAGATGCGACAGGCCTTCGAGGTGCTGTGGTTCACCGGGGCCGGCAAGGTGCTGCGGGCCTACGGCCACGGCGCTATCGACCGCGTCGACCCCGCATTGGCCGAGCAGGTGCAGCGGTATGCCGACTGTTCCGCGCAGGACTACCTCGACGCCACCGCGGTGCGTATGGAGTTGGGTCGAGCGATGGGTCGCTGGCACGAGACCTACGACGTCGTGGTCTGTCCGACGATGCCCACGGCCGCCTTCCCCGCCCAACAGTCCGCGCCCACTGGATGGCCTTCGCCGCTATGGACCTCGTGGACCCCGTTCACCTACCCCTTCAACATGACGGGCCAGCCGGCCCTGAGCCTTCCCTGCGGCTTCACTGCAGCGGGGTTGCCGATCGGCCTCCAGGTGGTCGGCCCACGGCATACCGATGCTTCCGTGCTCCAGGTCGGCCAAGCCTACGAACAGGCGACCGAGTGGCACACCCGTCACCCCCCAGCGATCCCCGCCCACGAAGGAGACCGGCTATGACCGCCATCACGATCACCCTGGTGCAACGCGGAGTCCGGGCCCAGGCCGAGCTGGCCGAGGATGCGGCCCCCCGGACCTGCGCCGCGGTGCTGGCCGCCCTACCGCTGGAAGCGCAGGTCTACCACGGGAAGTACGCCCGCAACGAGATCTACGCCCTGTTTCCCAGCTTCGCCGAGGTCGACCCCGGTCCGGAGAACACGACCATCACGCCCATCCCGGGCGACCTGTGCTGGTTCAGCTTCACGGGCGACGCCCTCGGCAACCCGGCGTACGGGTACGAGAGCGACTCCCAGCACCATGGGCAGTCGACGGTCGTGGACCTGGCTGTGTTCTACGGTCGTAACAACCTGCTGATCAACGGCGACCAGGGGTGGGTGCCTGGCACCGTCTTCGGATCCGTCACCGATGGCTTGGAGGACCTGGCCGCCGCCTGCCAGGACCTGTGGATGGGCGGAGTCCGCGGCGAGACCCTCCGCTTCGAGCTCGCCGCAGACCGCTGAGAGAGTGCTCCTGTGACGCAGACTGCTCGGAGGTGCAGACTGGGGTGATGGTCGGCCGTCGCCGCACGGACAAGGACCCGGTGGTGGACCCGCGCCGGGTGGTGGTCCTGGGCGCCAGCGTGGCCGGTCTGCTGGCCGCGGCGGCGTGCGCTGACAGCGGACGCAGCGTGACCGTGCTGGAGCGCGATGATCCGCCGGAGCGGCCCAGCCCCCGCCGCGGCGTGCCTCAGGGGTCCCAGCCACACGTCTACCTCTACCGGGGTCTGCTGGCGCTGGAGGAGCTGTTGCCCGGCGTCAGCGCAGAGTTGCGGGAGGCGGGAGCGGTCTCGCTCGACACCGGCGAACTCGCCTGGCTCGCCGAGACCGGTTGGGCGCCTCCAGGGCGCCGCGAGTTCGAGATCCTCTCTGTCACCAGACCACTGTTCGAGCACGTGTTGAGGGCTCGCGTCGGGGCTCTTCCGGGCGTCCGGATCCGCGACCGCTCCCGGGTGGAGGGCGTGCGGCGCCATGACCGTGACGGTGCCTCCTGGCTGGTGGAGCGGGTCGAGGGGCCGCCGGTCGAGGCCGACCTGGTCATCGACGCGTCTGGCCGCAGCTCCCGTCTGCCCGTGTGGCTGGAGCAGCTCGGCGTCGGTCCGGCCACGGTCTCGGAAGTCGATCCGCGGATCGGCTACGCCACCCGGGAGTACGCCGTCCCGCGGGGAGCGGTGGCGGCGGCGGGGGTGGTGGTGTTGCGCACCCCGCAGACACAGGCCGGCGGTCTCGGCCTCCCGGTAGAGCAGGGTCACTGGTTAATCACCGCTACCGGGTCCGGGGACCGGCGACCCCCGCGCGACCCCGAGGAGTTCGAGTCCTTTCTAACTTCGCTACGTGACGGCGCCCTCGCCGAGGTGATTGGGGTCTCCGAGCCCGTCGGTGACGTGCGCATCCACCGCCAGACCGGCAACCGGCGTCACCACTACGAGCGCCTGCGGCACTGGCCCGCCGGGCTCCTGGTCATCGGTGATGCCCTGTGTGCCTTCAACCCGGTCTACGGCCAGGGGATCACGGTGGCTGCGTGCGAGGCGCTGCTGCTGCGCACGGCCCTGCGTCGTGGCCTGGCTCCTGGGGGTGAGCGTCGCCTGCTCCGTAGGTTCGCCCGCGTGGCCGCCCTGCCGTGGGCGATCGCCACCAGCGAGGACCGGCGCTACCCTTCCTGCGCGGGCTCGCCGAGGCGGCACGAGGTGGCGTTGGGCCGCTGGACCCAGGAGCTGGGGAGGTTGGCTGGCCACGGTGACAAGCGAGCCCAAAAAGCGATGTCGCAGGTCTACCACCTGATGGGATCGCCGCTGTTGCTCTTCCAGCCGCACCTCGTCGCCGCTTCGGTCCAAGCCAGGATGCGCGGCTACGGCCCACAGACACGTCGACCGACCATCCTGGTGACTGCTTCCGAGGTGACGGTTGCCGGGCCGGCCCGAGCCGGCGGCCCCTGAGGACCGAGGAGAGGGCAACCTCTGGCAGGATTGTCGACAATGCTGGTGCAGGGCTCGCTCCGGGTCCGTTCGCCAGCCACCTCGGTGGATAGGACTTCGATGACCGTGCTTGAGCCGGCCACCGCACGCGAGCTGCGTGCCAATGTGCGAGGCAGGGTCCAGACCGATGCGCTGGGCCAAGCGCTGTACGCCGTCGACGCCAGCAACTACCGGGTCGTGCCGCAAGCCGTCGTGGTCCCGCTCGATCAGGAGGACCTGCTCACGACTCTCGCGGTATGTCGACAGTCGGGCACGCCCACCGTGCTGCGGGCCGGGGGGACGAGCATGGCGGGCAACGCCATCGGCGGCGTCGTCATCGACGTGTCGCGACACCTCAACGCGATCCTCGACCTGGACCCAGTGGCCCGCACCGCCGTCGTGCAGCCGGGGGTTGTCCTCACGGACCTGATGGCAGCCGGTCGCCGGCACGGGTTGACGTTCGGAGCCGACCCGTCGTCGGCCAGCCGCGCCACGCTCGGCGGAATGATCGCCAACAACGCCTGCGGGGCCCACTCGGTCGCCTGGGGCACGACCGCTGACAACGTGCTCGGTCTGGAGGTCGTGACCGGGGACGGGCGACGCCTCTCCCTGGCCTCATCGGGTCCCGAGCAGTCTGCAGGCACGCAGAGTTCCGGTCCCGAGGGTCCGCTGCTGCGACGGCTGGGCGAGATCGGGCACCAGCACGAACGCTTGATCTCGCGGAGGTTCGGCACGTTCTCGCGGCAGATCAGCGGGTATGCCGTGCAGCACCTCATCGGCGACCGCGGGGTGGACGCGGCTCGGCTGCTGGCAGGCAGTGAAGGCACCCTGGCTACGACGCTCGAGGCGACGGTGAGCCTGGTGGACCTCCCGGACGCGACGGTGCTGCTGGCGCTGGGGTTCCCGGATGCGCCGTCGGCCGCCGACTCGGTGCCCATCGTGCTGCCTCACCACCCCCTGACGATGGAGTCCATCAACGCCACCCTGGTCGACCGGCTACCCCACGACGTCCGGCGTGCCGCAATCTCCGCCGGGCTACCCGCCGGGCGGGTCTGGCTGCTGGTCGAGGTGCCCGCTGAGTCGACCGAGGCGGCGGGGGCAGCGGCCGCACGGATCGCGGAGGAAGTGCGGGACGGCATACCAGGAGCGACGGCTTCGGTCGTGACGGACCGTGCCGCCCAAGCGGTGTTGTGGCGCTGCCGCCGCGACGGCACCGGGC
>JBARVW010000093.1:0-24741 GCA_049646465.1 Ornithinimicrobium sp. | reverse complement strand
GACGCCGGATCGGCATCGGCCATCTCGTACTCACCGTTGCGCATGGCCTCGGCCGTCTCGTAGGCGATCTCTCGTCGCAGCACCTGCCGTTCGAGCCTCAGTTTCTCGATGTGTTCCTCGCGCAACGCCTTGACCAGCGCCACGCACGACAGGATCATCACCACCGTGAAGGGGGCGGCCACCAAGATGGCCATGGTCTGCAGGGCCGCCAAGCCGCCTTGCGGATCGTCTCCGGCCGTGCCAGCGATGATCAGAGCCGCGGCGATGGCGCCTTCGAGCACAGCCCAGAAGATGCGGCTCCACATCGGCGGGTTGGGGCTACCACCGGTGGCGATCATGTCCACGACAAAGGAGCCCGAGTCCGAGCTGGTGACGAAGAAGACGATGATCATCAGCAGGGCCAGGCCACCCAGGACTGCACCTCCGGGAAGGAAGTCCAACATCTGGAAGAGCGCCGTGTCCGTGGAGACTCCGTTCTCGGGATCGATGAGGCCCCCCTCTCCCATGACTTCGCGGAAGAGTGCCGCCCCACCGAGCGCGGCGAACCACAGCATGGTGAGCAAGGTCGGGACCAGCAGGACGCCACCGATGAACTCGCGCACGGTCCGTCCGCGGGAGATCCGGGCGATGAAGATCCCGACGAAAGGCGACCAGCTCATCCACCAACCCCAGTAGTAGGTGGTCCAGTTGCCGAGCCACGTCGCGCCTTCACTTCCTTGGTACGGCAGCGTGTCGAACGACAGACGCAGGAAGTTCTGCAGGTAGTAGCCGGTCGCGGCCACGGACTCACGGAAGATGAAGAGCGTCGGACCGACGACGATGACGAACACCAGCAGGAAAGCAGCCAAGCCGAGGTTGATGTTCGAGAGCCACTTGATCCCGGTGCCCAACCCTGAAGCGACGGACGCCGTGGCCACGACAGTGATCGAGGCGATGAGCCCGACCTGCAGCCATGCTGAGTTGGTGCCCCATCCCATGAACTCGATGCCAGCTCCGACCTGACTCACGCCGAAGCCGAGGGAGGTCGCCACGCCGAACAGGGTTCCGACGATGGCGACAACATCGATGACGTCGCCGAGGACGCCTTTGACGCGGTCACCAAAGAGGGGCTCCAAAGCCCAACGCACCGAGACGGGCAGACCGCGACGGTGAACGGCATACGCCACTGCCAGACCGACCACGACGTAGATGGCCCATGCGTGGACGCCCCAGTGGAGGAAGGTGCGACCCATCGAGGCGGTGGCCAACTCGCCAGCGGACCCTTCGGTACCGGGAGGGGGGTTGTCGAAGTGGTTCAGCGGCTCCGCGACACCCCAGAACATCAGGCCGATCCCCATGCCGGCGCTGAAGAGCATGGCGAACCACGACATCACGCCGAACTCGGGGTCGTCGTCGTCCTTGCCGAGCTTGATCTCCCCGTAGCGGGAGAACGCCAGCCAGCCGCAGAAGACCACGAAGCCGAAGGTGATCAGGACGTAGTACCAACCCACGCCTCCGACCACGGTGTCGCTGGCCGTGCCCAGCCAACCGGACATCCGCGCCGGCATCGCGATGGCGAGGACGACGACGGTCAGGACGATGGCTGCCGCCGGGTAGAAGACCCGCGGAGCCAGGGACGGTGTGACCTCCTCACCCTTGACGGGCGGTGCTTCTTCAACCACCGAGTTGCTCATAGTTCTCCTCAATATCAATCATCGGTCTTGACTACATCGTTCGAATTTGCCTGCAACCAGTCACCCGGGAGGCCGCACAGGCGGCGCCGCCTGGCTCTTTCAACCCACTACATTGCCATGGATCCGTCTATCCGTCGACTTCGTCCTGGTGACAGGTGTGTCGGCGGCGGGCACTACCGTTGCTGCATGCGTCCAATTACTGACCTGCAGCGCACCGTGGCGCCGATCCGTGTGGAAGCCGAGTTCTCGCCCAGCGGAGACCAGCCCAAGGCCATCGCCGAGCTCGCGTCGAGGATCAACAACGGTGACCAGGATGTCGTCCTGATGGGAGCGACCGGAACCGGGAAGTCCGCCACGACAGCTTGGCTGATCGAGCAGGTGCAGCGACCTACTCTGGTCATGGCACCGAACAAGACGTTGGCGGCGCAGTTGGCGAACGAGTTCCGGGAGCTGTTGCCACACAACGCCGTCGAGTACTTCGTCTCCTACTACGACTACTACCAGCCTGAGGCCTACGTCCCCCAGTCCGACACGTACATCGAGAAGGACTCCTCGGTCAACGACGAGGTCGAGCGGCTGCGCCACTCCGCGACGAACTCGCTGCTGACCCGTCGCGACGTCGTCGTGGTCGCCTCTGTGTCCTGCATCTACGGCTTGGGCACGCCGCAGGAGTACGTCGACAGGATGGTTCGCCTACGGGTGGGGGAGCAGATCAACCGCGATGAGCTCCTGCTCCGCTTCGTGCAGATGCAGTACACCCGCAACGATATGGCGTTCACCCGTGGGACGTTCCGGGTGCGGGGAGACACGGTCGAGATCATCCCGCAGTACGAAGAGCTGGCGGTGCGGGTCGAGCTCTTCGGGGACGAGATCGAACGGATCTACACGTTGCATCCCTTGACCGGCGAGGTGGTCCACGAGGAGACGGAGATGTACGTCTTCCCAGCCTCGCACTACGTCGCCGGGCCGGAGCGGATGGAGCGTGCGATCGACAGCATCGAGACCGAGCTGGGGGAGCAGCTCACGCAGTTCGAGCGGGAGGGCAAGCTGCTGGAAGCACAGCGACTACGGATGCGGACCACCTACGACATCGAGATGATGCGCCAGGTGGGGTCGTGCTCGGGCATCGAGAACTACTCGCGGCACATCGATGGACGAGGGCAAGGATCGGCGCCGAACTGTCTCATCGACTACTTCCCCGAGGACTTCATGCTCGTCATCGACGAGTCGCACGTGACGGTGCCGCAGATCGGTGCGATGTACGAAGGCGACATGTCGCGCAAGCGGACGCTGGTCGAGCACGGGTTCCGGCTGCCGAGCGCGATGGACAACCGGCCGTTGAAGTGGGAGGAGTTCCTGGAGAGGATGGGCCAGACGGTCTACCTCTCGGCGACCCCAGGGGACTACGAGGTGGCCAAGTCGGGCACGGTCGTGGAGCAGATCATCCGGCCCACCGGGTTGGTCGACCCCGAGATCGTGCTGAAGCCCACGAAGGGGCAGATCGACGACCTGCTGCACGAGATCGCGCTGCGCACCGGGGTCAACGAGCGGGTGCTGGTCACCACGTTGACCAAGAAGATGGCCGAGGACCTGACCGACTACCTGCTGGACAAGGGCGTGCGCGTCCGCTACCTGCACTCCGAGGTCGACACCCTGCGACGGGTCGAGCTGCTCCGCGAGTTGCGGATGGGGGAGTACGACGTCCTGGTGGGGATCAACCTGCTGCGCGAGGGTCTGGACCTGCCCGAGGTGTCCTTGGTCAGCATCCTCGACGCCGATAAGGAGGGCTTCCTACGATCGGCCCGTTCGTTGATCCAGACCATCGGTCGAGCCGCACGCAACGTCTCCGGCCAAGTGCACATGTATGGGGACAAGGTCACCCCCTCGATGCAGCAGGCTATCGACGAGACCAACCGGCGCCGCGAGAAGCAGGTCGCCTACAACACCAAGCACGGGCTGGACCCGACTCCCCTGCGCAAGCGCATCGCCGACATCACCGACCTGTTGGAGCGTGAAGACGCCGACACGCAGGCCCTCATGGGTAGCGGACGTACCCAGTCACGAGGTCGGCGCAGTGGCCCGGGCCAAGGCACGGTGGCGGCCGACGCGGCGGTCGCCGGCGCGCCCCGTCGCGGCGAGGAGCTGCCCGAGGCGGAGCTGTCCACCCTCATCCAGGAGCTGACCACGCAGATGCACCAAGCGGCCACCGACCTGCGCTTCGAGCTGGCGGCCCGGTTGCGTGACGAGGTGTCGGACCTGAAGAAGGAGCTGCGGCAGATGCGGGAAGCCACTGGCTGACCCACCCATGGGCCGCTGCTCGCCGAAGCACACGCCATCCGGACCCAGGCGCTCGACGCGACGCCCGTCGTGCTCCTTCGGCGGGGGTTGTCACCCGGGAAGGGGCCCGAGGTACGGGCGTCGGATGCTGGGCGAAGCCACCCTGAGAGTGAGTCCAGGTCCTCACTGCTCGACGGTGTCCAGCGATGCTACGGGGACGCCGTGGTCGACGGAATGGAGCGCGGCCGCCCCAGCACCACGATGCTTGCCGAGACCACCAGCGCCATACCCACGAGCTGCGTCGGATCCAGACGCTGGCCCAATAGCAGGAGGCCGGCTAGCGCGGCGACGGCCGGCTCGAGGCTCAGCAGCACGCCGAAGACCCCGGCACTGAGGTGGCGCAAGGCGAGGAGCTCCAGCGAGTAAGGCACTGCGGAGGACAACAACGCGACGGCTAAACCCAACGACAGAACCGTCGGGCTGAGCATCGCCGAGCCGAGCGCCCCGAGTCCACCGCCGCCCGAACCCAGTCCGGCACCCACGACCAGTGTGGTCAGCGGGACCATCAGGGCCGTCCCGATCATCAAACAGATCGCGATACCGTCCAACCCGGAGAACCGGGCGCCTGTCTTGCCGCTGGCGACGATGTACCCCGCCCAACACGCACCGGCCACCAGTGCGAGACCAACCCCGACGAGGTCGATCTCGGCCCAGGACGTGCTGAAGATCTCGGCGATCAGCACCACACCCCCGAGGGCTGCCAGCACGGCAGCGATGTCGGCGATCCGCCTGGACATGACAGCGGCCAGCGTCAGTGGCCCGAGGAACTCGATGGTCACCGCGACCCCGATGGGCAAACGGGTCAGTGATCCGTAGAAGGCCAGGTTCATCGTGGTCAGGGCGACCGCGAAGGTGCCGACGACCATCCAGTCGGCTCGGCTCCGACCGCGAAGGGCGGGTCGGACCGCGATCGCCAGGATGAAGGCCGAAAAGCCCAGCCTGAGGGCTACCGACGCGATGACTCCGATCAGCGGAAGCAGGAGGACCGCCAAGGCGCCACCGAACTGCACGGAGACCACGGCCGCCAGCACAAGTGCAACAGGCGGGACCGCAGGCCCCCTCACCATCCGCGTTGGCGCCAGTCCCGCAGCTGCGGCCGCTCGGTGCCCAGCGTCGTGCCGTCACCGTGTCCTGGCAACACGATGGTCGAGTCGGCATACACGCCGAAGACCCGGCCCTCCAGGTCGTCGACGAGGGAGGTGAAGTCGGCCGCCGACTCCGTCTTGCCCGGGCCGCCGGGGAAGAGGCTGTCCCCGGTCACCAACAACGTGGTGCCGTCGGGGTCCCCTCCGGGGATGGCCAGTGCGACCGACCCGGGAGTATGTCCGCGCAGCGCGAGGACCGCGATCTCGACGTCTCCGATGGCGACCACGTCACCGTGGGCCAGCCGGACGTCGACCGGCACCGGAAGGTGGTCAGCGTCATCGGACCCAGCCAATGTTCGGGCGCCGGTCTGGTCCCGGACGCCGGACAGGGCGCGGTGGTGGTCCCAGTGCCGGTGGGTGGTCACGATCGAGGACGTCGACACGGTGTCATGGTCGGCGGTGCCGTGCTCGATGAGGCGGTCGATGCGCTCGAGGTCGTCGGCGGCATCCACCAACAGCTGCTCGCCCGTGTGACGGCAGGTCACCAAGTAGACGTTGTTGTCCATCGACGAGACGCTGCACTGCCGCAGGACGAGGGTGTCGCTGGTCCACAGCACGCCGTACGGGTCGTTGGACAAAGAAGCTGCTCGCATGGTGACCAGCCTAATCTCCGCCCGGGCCGTGGAAGGGCACGGCCGGAGCCTGCCGCCCCGGCTACACCATCAAGGGGGCGTCGGTGGCCTGCACCGGGAAGGGCAGGGTCGAGGCGCCACCCGTCAGGTAGGCGTCAACCGAGGATGCGCACGCCCGCCCTTCGGCGATCGCCCACACGATCAACGACTGGCCTCGGCCCGCGTCCCCGGCCACGAAGATCCCCGGATGTCCGGGGACCGCGTAGGCGTCATCACGGTCGAAGGAGCCACGTTCTGACCGGGGCAGCCCGTTCGCTCCGGCCGCCACCTCGTCGGGTCCGGTGAAGCCGAGCGCGACGAGCACCAGGTCAGCCGGGATCGACCGCTCGGTCCCGGCCTCAGCGTCGAAACGCCCGTTCGTCCGGTTGCCGTTAACGATCTTGATCTCGCAGACCACACCGTCATCGCTGGCCAACGCTTCGATGGTGTTGACCCCGAAGACCCTCTCACCACCTTCTTCGTGGGAGTCGCCGACCCGGTGGATCAACGGATACATCGGCCACGGGTGGTCTTCCGACCGGCTCTCCGACGGCTGCGGACGGATGTCCAGCTGGGTGACGGAGGCCGCGCCCTGCCGGATCGCCGTGCCATAGCAGTCGGCCCCGGTGTCGCCACCGCCGACGATCACCACGTGCTTACCCTCGGCCGAGATACCACGGTCGTTCCCGAGGGCTTCGCGGTTCGCGGGCACGAGGTAGTCCATAGCGGGATAGACCCCGGCCAGGTCCGAGCCCGGTATGGGGAGCGCCCGGGGAGTAGTGGCGCCCGTCGCCATCACGACCGCGTCGAAACGGCTGGCCAGCTCGGTGAGTGAGAAGTCGTCCGGGCCGTCGCCGCCGATCGTGACGTTGGTCCGGAAGCGGATACCCTCACCGCGCAGCTGCACCAGACGGCGGTCCAACACGGCCTTCTCCATCTTGAACTCCGGGATCCCGTAGCGCAGCAGACCTCCCACGGCGTCGTCCCGCTCGTACACCAGAACGGTGTGGCCGGCGCGGCTGAGCTGCTGGGCGGCGGCCAGACCGGCTGGTCCTGACCCCACGACGGCCACGGTCTTGCCCGAGAGCCACTCCGGCTCGTGCGGGGTCACCAGGCCGTTGTCGAAAGCGCGATCGATGATCGAGACCTCGACCTGCTTGATCGTGACGGCAGGCTGGCTGATGCTCAACACACAGGATGTCTCGCACGGAGCCGGACACAGCCGCCCGGTGAACTCCGGGAAGTTGTTGGTCGCGTGGAGTCGTTCGATGGCTTCGCGATAGTTACCGCGCCGCGCGAGGTCGTTCCATTCCGGGATGAGGTTGCCCAGGGGACAGCCCTGGTGGCAGAACGGGATGCCACAGTCCATGCACCGGCCGGCTTGGCGGCGCAGCACCGCGTCGTCCTGGGCGGTGTGCACCTCCTTCCAGTCCATGATCCGGACGGGCACCGGCCGGGAAGGTTGCCCCTCGCGGTCGCGGTTCTTCAGGAAGCCTTTGGGGTCAGCCATGTGCGTCCTCCAAAATGAGTTGCCATGCGTGGGGACCGTCGGGGTCGTCGCCGGCGTCGATGACGTCCTGACGGATGCGAAGCACGCTCGCGTACTGCCGCGGGGTGATGACGGTGAACCGGTTCATCCAGTCGGGCCCACTGTGCAGCACAGCGCGGGCGACGGTGGAGCCGGTGAGTTCGATGTGCTCGCGCAACAGACTCTCGATGCGCTGTGCGTCGTGACTGTCCGCTTCGACGCCCTTCAACAACAGGTCGCCGTTCTTGCTGGCCAACGGGTTGATCCGGTGGTGCTCCAGATCGAGCACGTAGGCGGTGCCACCCGACATACCGGCACCGACGTTGCGTCCGGTACGCCCCATGATCAGCGCCGTGCCACCGGTCATGTACTCCAGAGCGTGGTCACCGACTCCTTCGACGACGGCGGTGGCACCGGAGTTGCGCACGCAGAAGCGTTCGCCGACCACGCCACGGAGGTTGATCTGTCCGGACGTGGCGCCGTAGCCGATGACGTTGCCCGCGATGACCTGGTCCTCGGCCGCGAACGGCGCGTCATCGGACGGGTGCACCACGATGCGCCCACCGGACAAGCCCTTACCGACGTAGTCGTTCGCGTCACCGACCAGCCGCAAGGTCACTCCGGCAGGAAGGAACGCACCGAAGGACTGCCCTGCCGAGCCGTGCAGGGTGAAGTCGATCGTCCCCTCCGGCAGACCCTGCGGGCCGGCGCTGGAGGTCACCGTGTAGCCCAGCATGGTGCCCACGGTGCGGTTGACGTTGCGCACCGCGAACTCCGCCTGGACTGCGGTCCCGTCGTGGAGCGCGGGTCCGGCCGCAGCGATGAGCTCGTGGTCGAGCGCCGCGTCGAGGTGGTGGTTCTGCTCGGTCACGCGTCGCAGCGGGGTGCCGTCCGGCAGTTCCGGCCGATGCAGGACCGGTGCCAGGTCCAAGCCGGCGGCCTTCCAGTGGTCAACGGCCTGCTCGATATCCAGCAGATCGGACCGTCCGACGATCTCGTCTAGCGACGGGTAGCCGAGCTCGGCCATCAACTCCCGGACCTGTTCGGCAATGAACTCGAAGAACGTCACCACGAACTCGGCCCGCCCTTCGTAGCGCGCGCGCAGGTCCGGGTTCTGCGTGGCGACCCCGACCGGACAGGTGTCCAGATGGCAGACGCGCATCATGACGCACCCCGAGACGACCAGGGGAGCGGTGGCGAAGCCGAACTCCTCGGCCCCCAAAAGTGCAGCGATGAGCACGTCCCGTCCGGTCTTGAGCTGACCGTCGACCTGGACCGTGATGCGGTCCCGGAGCCCGTTGAGCAGCAGCGTCTGTTGCGTTTCGGACAGGCCGAGCTCCCAGGGGGTGCCGGCGTGCTTCAGCGAGGTCAACGGACTGGCACCGGTCCCTCCGTCATGCCCGGAGATCAACACCACGTCAGCGTGCGCCTTCGACACGCCTGCAGCGACCGTGCCCACCCCGACCTGGCTGACCAGCTTGACGTGGATCCGCGCCTTCGGGTTCGCGTTCTTGAGGTCGTGGATCAGCTGCGCCAAATCCTCGATGGAGTAGATGTCGTGGTGCGGGGGCGGCGAGATCAGACCGACGCCCGGGGTGGAGTGGCGGACGCTGGCGATCCAGGGGTACACCTTCCCCGGCGGCAGCTGTCCGCCCTCCCCCGGCTTAGCCCCCTGGGCGACCTTGATCTGGATGTCGTCGGCGTGCACCAGATAGGCACTGGTGACCCCGAACCGCCCCGAGGCGACCTGTTTGATCGCTGAGCGTCGAGTGGGGTCGATCAGTCGGTCGACGTCTTCGCCGCCCTCCCCGGTGTTGGACCGACCACCGAGCTGGTTCATGGCGATGGCCAGGGTCTCGTGAGCCTCGGGGGAGATGGAGCCGTAGCTCATCGCGCCGGTGGAGAAGCGCTTGACGATCTCGCTGACCGGTTCGACGTCCTCGACCGGGATCGCGGGCCGGTCCGGGGCCGTCTTGAAGAGCCCGCGCAGCGTCATCAACTGCTCCGCCTGGTCATCCACCAAGTCGGTGTACTGGCGGAAGATGTCGTAGCGCTTGGTCCGGGTGGCGTGCTGCAGACGGAAGACGGTCTCTGGGTTGAACAGGTGTGGAGGGCCCTCCCGACGCCACTGGTACTCCCCACCGGTCTCGAGGTTGCGGTGGTAGGGGGTGATCCCGGACAGAGGGTAGGCGACGCTGTGGCGGGCCCGCACCTCGCCGGCGAGGATATCCAACCCCACGCCGTCGATCTGACTGGTGGTACCGGTGAACCACCGCTGCACCACGTCGCGCGACAGCCCGACGGCTTCGAAGGTCTGGGCACCGCGGTAGGAGGACACGGTGGAGATGCCCATCTTGGACATCACTTTCAGCACACCCTTGCCGAGTGCCTTGATCAGGTTCGCGATCGCCACCTCGGGGTCCAGACCGTCCAGCTGCTGCCCGGATCGGCAGAGGTCCTCGACGGTCTCCATCGCGAGGTAGGGGTTGACCGCGGCGGCCCCGTAGGCCACAAGGAGGGCCACGTGGTGGACCTCGCGGACGTCGCCCGCCTCCACCAGCAGACCGACGCGGGTGCGGGTCCGCTCCCGCACCAGATGGTGGTGGACGGCGCTCGTCAACAGCAGCGACGGGATCGGCGCATGCTCCCGGTCCCCGTGGCGGTCCGAGAGCACGACGAAGAACGCGCCGCGCTCGACCGCCTCGGAGACCTGCTGGCAGATCTCCTCCAGTCGGGCCTCCAAGGCCGCAGCACCCCCATCGACCTCGTAGAGACCACGCACCACGAACGGCGCGAAGTCGGGGTGCTGCCCGTCCAGATTCATGTGGCGCAGCTGGGCCAGCTCGTCGTTGTCGATGACAGGGAAGTCCAGGACGACCTGGCGGCAGTGAGCCGCGGACTCCGACAACAGGTTGTACTCCGGCCCCGTGGCCGTCCCCAAGGAGGTGACGATCTCCTCCCGGATGGCGTCCAGCGGCGGGTTCGTCACCTGCGCGAAGGCCTCGGTGAAGTAGTCGAAGAGGAGGCGGGGCCGGTCCGAGAGGGCCGCGATCGGCGTGTCCGACCCCATCGCCCCCAGTGGTTCGATGCCGGCTTGGGCCATCGGGGCCAGCAGGATCCGCAGCTCTTCCTCGGTGTAACCGAAGATCTGCTGGCGACGCGTGACCGAGGAGTGCGTGTGCCGGACATGGGCGCGCGTCGGAAGGTCCGACATACGCACCATGTTCTCGCTGAGCCACTGCTGGTAGGGGGCGGCCGAGGCCAGCCCCGCCTTGAGCTCGCGGTCATCGACGATCTCCCCGGCTTCGGTGTCCACCAGGAACATCCGCCCGGGTTCGACCCGGCCCTTGCGGACAACGCGCTCGGCAGGGATGTCCAGGACCCCGGACTCCGAGGACAGCACGACGAGCCCGTCGTCGGTCACCCAGTAGCGCGAGGGCCGCAGGCCGTTGCGGTCCAGCACCCCGCCGACCTGAGTACCGTCGGTGAAGACCAGGTTCATCGGGCCGTCCCAAGCCTCCATGAACATGGAGTGGAACTCGTAGAAGGCGCGCAGCTCCGGCTCCATCTCCGCGTTGTTCTCCCAGGGCTCCGGCACCATCATGAGCACTGCGTGGGGCAGCGATCGACCGCCGAGGTGCACCAGCTCGAGGACCTCGTCGAAGGTGGCCGAGTCACTGGCGTCCGGGGTGCAGACCGGCAGCACATCGCCGAGGTCGCCGGGGAAGAGGTCGCTGGCCAGGATGGACTCACGGGCGTGCATCCAGTTGCGGTTGCCCCGGACGGTGTTGATCTCTCCGTTGTGCGCGATGAGCCGGTACGGGTGGGCCAACGGCCAGGACGGGAACGTGTTGGTGGAGAAGCGGGAGTGCACCACGGCCAGCGTGGAGGTGAATCGCTCGTCCCGAAGGTCGGGGAAGAAGGTTGGGAGCTGGTCCGTCGTCAGCATGCCCTTGTAGGTGATGGTCCGGCTGGACAACGACACCGGATAGGTGCTGGTGTGCCGCTCCACCCGCTTGCGGGCCATCCAGACGCGACGTTCGAGCTCCAGTCCGGACTCGCCGTCAGGTCCGGCGACGAAGAGCTGCTTCATATCCGGCATGACCGAGCTGGCCAGGTTGCCCAGCCCGCCCGACTCGACGGGGACGTCGCGCCAGGCCAGGACGGTGAGTCCCTGCTCACGGACGATCTCCTCGACGGCGGACTGGGCGTCCGGCTCGTCGCGGGGCACGAAGAGGATGCCGGCGGCATACCGGCCAACGGCGGGTAGCTCGATGTCCAGCACGGAACGGAAGAACTCATCGGGGATCTGGGTCAAGATGCCGGCGCCGTCCCCGGAGTCCGGCTCAGCCCCCACTGCTCCACGGTGGTCCAGGTTGTGCAGGGCGGTGAGCGCATGCTCGACAATGTCGTGGCCGGGGGTGCCGCGCAGGGTGGCGACGAAGGCCACTCCGCAAGCGTCGTGTTCGTGCGTGCCGTCGTAGAGGCCCTCGGCGCGGTGAGCCGACGATGACAGGTCTGACGGCCTGATCAGGGGTGCAGCATTCATGGTCACCATTCGGGAGTCGTCGGGCAAGGAACGTGGGGACGATCGGGACGACGCTGACCCGAGACGTTCATCCATGATACCGAGGGCCTCGGGGAAGGTGTGTCGGTGATGCGACCTACGATGGTCCGCGTGTCTTCGTCTTCCCCTGTTCTGCGCGCCCCCCACGACCGGTTGATCGTCCGGGGTGCGCGCGAGCACAACCTGCGGGATGTGTCGGTGGACATCCCGCGCGACTCGCTCGTGGTGTTCACCGGGCTCTCCGGGAGCGGCAAGTCCTCGTTGGCTTTTGACACGATCTTCGCCGAGGGTCAGCGCCGCTACGTCGAGTCCCTGTCGGCCTACGCGCGGCAGTTCCTCGGCCAGATGGACAAGCCGGACGTAGACTTCATCGAGGGCCTGTCACCCGCGGTGTCCATCGACCAGAAGTCGACGAACCGCAACCCACGCTCGACGGTGGGGACGATCACCGAGGTCTACGACTACCTTCGCCTGCTGTACGCGCGGGTCGGACATCCGCACTGCCCCGTCTGCATGGAGCCCGTGGGCCGTCAGACTCCCCAGCAGATCGTCGACCGGCTCTTGGAGCTCCCGCACGGCACCCGCTTCCAGGTGCTGGCCCCCGTGGTGCGGGCCCGCAAGGGCGAGTTCGTGGACCTGTTCGCCGAGCTGCAGACCAAGGGCTTCGCCCGGGCTCGGGTGGACGGGGAGACGATCCAGCTCGCCGAGCCTCCCACGCTGGAGAAGCAGAAGAAGCACTCCATCGATGTGGTGGTGGACCGCCTCGTGGCTAAGGGCAGCGAGTCCGGGGCCAAGCGTCGCCTGACCGACTCCGTCGAGACCGCGCTCACCTTGGCCAGCGGCATCGTTGTGATCGACTTCGTGGATGTGCCCGACGGCGGTCGACCCTCGGGCAGCGACGCGTCCGGTGACACTCCGGCGCTGCCTTCGGAGCGACGGTTCTCCGAGAAGATGGCCTGTCCCAACGACCACCCCCTCTCGATGGACGAGGTCGAGCCGCGGTCGTTCTCGTTCAACAGCCCCTTCGGCGCCTGCTCGGCCTGTAGTGGCATCGGCGTGGAGCTCGAGGTGGACCCCGAGCTGGTGATTCACGACGAGGACGCCAGCATCCTCGGCGGCGCGATCACACCGTGGTCGAACGGCAAAGGCATCAACGACTACTACCTACGGGTCATCGGCGGGCTCGGGGACGACATGAAGTTCTCCCTGGACGCGCCGTGGCGCTCGCTGCCCGGCCGTGCCCGCGACGCGATCCTCTTCGGGTACAAACACAAGGTCCAGGTGCGCTACAAGAACCGCTTCGGTCGGGAGCGGGCGTACTCCACCGGTTTTGAAGGGGTCATTCCCTACATCAAGCGCAAGCACAGTGAGACCGACTCGGACAGCAGCCGCGAGCGCTACGAGGGCTATATGCGCGAGGTGCCCTGTCCGGTATGCCGTGGAGCCAGGCTGAAGCCGGAGTCGCTCGCCGTCCTGATCGGGGGGCGGAGCATCGCCGAGGTGTGCTCCCTGCCCATCGATCAGTGCGCGGAGTTCTTGAACGGCATCGAGTTCACCGCCCGTGAGGTCCAGATCGCCGAGCGCGTGATCAAGGAGATCGAAGCGCGGATGGGCTTCCTGCTCGACGTCGGCCTCGACTACCTCTCGCTGAACCGTCCGGCCGGCACGCTGTCCGGCGGCGAGGCGCAGCGCATCCGTCTGGCCACCCAGATCGGGTCGGGCCTGGTCGGGGTGCTCTACGTGCTGGACGAGCCGTCCATCGGGCTGCACCAGCGGGACAACCATCGACTCATCGAGACCCTGACCCGGCTGCGCGACCTGGGCAACACCCTGATCGTGGTCGAGCACGACGAGGACACGATCGCCGCCGCCGACTGGGTCGTCGATATCGGTCCCGGAGCGGGGGAGCACGGGGGCCAGGTCGTGCACTCGGGAGACGTTCGCGGTCTGCTGGAGCACCCGACCTCCATCACCGGGGCATACCTGTCGGGCCGACGCAGCATCGAGATGCCGGAGAAGCGCCGCGGGCAGGACGGCAGGGCGGTCAAGGTCGTCGGCGCGCGGGAGCACAACCTCGACTCGGTGACCGTCTCCTTCCCGCTGGGCAACCTGGTGGGGATCACCGGAGTGTCCGGTTCGGGCAAGTCCACTCTGGTCAACGAGATCCTGTACAAGGTGCTGGCCAACCAGCTCAACGGCGCTCGGCAGGTCCCGGGGCGGCACCGCAGGGTCGAGGGCCTCGAGCAGCTCGACAAGGTGGTGCACGTCGACCAGGGACCGATCGGTCGGACCCCCCGCAGCAACCCGGCCACCTACACCGGGGTGTTCGACCACGTGCGTCGACTCTTCGCGGAGACGACCGAGGCCAAGATCCGCGGCTACCAGCCTGGCCGGTTCTCGTTCAACGTCAAAGGCGGGCGGTGTGAGGCCTGCAGCGGAGACGGGACGCTGAAGATCGAGATGAACTTCCTTCCGGACGTCTACGTGCCGTGCGAGGTGTGCCATGGAGCCCGGTACAACCGCGAGACCTTGGAGGTGCACTTCAAGGGCAAGACGGTGGCTGACGTGTTGGACATGCCGATCGAGGAAGCGGCGGAGTTCTTCGCTGCGGTGCCGGCTATCGCTCGCCACCTGCGCACGCTCGTCGATGTGGGCCTGGGCTACGTCCGCCTGGGGCAGTCGGCCCCGACGTTGTCGGGGGGTGAGGCGCAGCGCGTCAAGCTGGCGTCGGAGCTGCAGAAGCGCTCCACGGGTCGGACGGTCTACGTGCTCGATGAACCCACAACCGGGTTGCACTTCGAGGACATCCGCAAGCTCTTGGGCGTCTTGCAAGGCTTGGTCGATAAGGGCAACACCGTGCTCGTGATCGAGCACAACCTCGACGTCATCAAGTCCGCCGACTGGATTATCGACATGGGACCCGAGGGTGGGGTCGGGGGCGGCCGTGTCGTGGCCTCCGGCACTCCCGAGCAGGTTGCTCGCAGCGAGAGCAGCTATACCGGTTCGTTCCTGGCCCGTCTGTTCGATCGCAAGCATCTCGACCGGGTCGCGCTGGACCCAGGTGCGCTCGTGGCCGAGGACCGGCGGCGCGAGCAGGTGGCATCGTCGGCCTGACGGCGGTGCGGCGCAGAAGCACAAAGTTGATACCCACCAAGGAGAGCGACATGAGCACGCAGGATCTTTCATCACCCGAGGGTCTCGACGCCGCGACCGCGACCGCGCCGTTCTCGCCGTCCGTGCCGTTGGCTCGCCGCGTGGTGTTGCGGGCGGGGACGACGCTACCCCTCGGGGTGGGTCTGGTCTCTCTGGCGGCCTGCGGGACCGACTCCGGCGCTGACTCCTCGACGTCAGGGGGCGACGGCGGTGCCGGCGATGACGCGAGCGACGACGATCAGGGCGCTGCCTCCGGAGCCTCCGACCAGGCCGCTGCGGGATTTCCCTCCGCTGACGTGCCGGTCGGTGGGGCCGTCTATGACGAAGCCTCCGAGACCGTGTTCTCCCAGCCCAGCGAGGGAGAGTTCCGCGCCTTCGACTCCACCTGCCCGCACCAAGGCTGCGCGGTCTCCGAGTTCAGCGACGGCGCTCTTCTGTGTCCCTGTCACGGCAGCATGTTCGACCCCGACACCGGTGACGTCGTCAACGGGCCCGCAACGACCGGCCTGACGACTCGCAGCGTCACCGTCCAGGGCGACGATCTGGTTGTCGGCTAGAGCCAGCGAGGCTATCGGTGGCTGACCCCTCGACCTACCGCCCTGGGCCCGGTGAGATCCCGACCGACCCCGGCGTCTACCGCTTCCGGGACACGCATGGCCGAGTCATCTACGTCGGCAAGGCCAAGTCGCTTCGCCCGCGACTGAGTTCGTACTTCCAGGACCTGTCGGCGCTGCATCCCCGGACCCGTTCGATGGTGACCACGGGTGCCAGCGTCGAGTGGACCGTCGTGCGCAACGAGGTCGAAGCGCTCCAGCTGGAGTACTCCTGGATCAAGGAGTTCGACCCGCGATTCAACGTGAAGTACCGGGACGACAAGTCCTACCCGTACCTGGCGGTGACCATGGGTGAGGACTTCCCGAGAGCCCAGGTCCTGCGCGGCGCCAAACGTCCCGGCACGCGTTACTTCGGGCCGTACACGCACGCGTGGGCCATCCGCGAGACCCTCGACCAGCTCCTCAGGGTCTTCCCGGTGCGCACGTGCAGCAAGGGCGTGTTCAACCGTGCCCAGCAGGTCGGGCGACCCTGCCTGCTCGGCTACATCGACAAGTGCTCAGCTCCCTGCGTGGGCAAGGTCGATGAGCAGGAGCACCGGGAGATCGCCGAGGACTTCTGTGACTTCATGGCGGGGAACACCGGCCGGTTCGTCAAGCGCCTGGAGGCCAAGATGCGCGCCGCCAGCGAGGAGCTCGACTTCGAGACCGCGGCGCGCCTGCGCGACGACGTGGGCGCGCTACGGCGGGCGCTGGAGCGCTCGGCGGTCGTGTTGCCTGACGCCACCGACGCCGACGTCTTCGCGATGGCCGAGGACGAGTTGGAGGTCGCGGTCCAGGTGTTCCACGTCCGAGGCGGTCGCGTCCGAGGCCAGCGCGGGTGGGTCAGCGAGAAGGGGGCCGAGGACTCCAGCGACATCGTCGAGCACCTGCTGCAGCAGGTGTACGGGGGAGAGGCCTCGGAGGCCGTGCCACGCGAGGTCCTCGTGCCGCTGCTGCCCACCGCGGGTGACGACGTCGGGGTGTGGCTCAGCGGTCTGCGCGGGTCGACGGTGGATGTGCGCGTGCCCCAGCGCGGCGACAAGCGAGCCCTGATGCAGACGGTGGCGCGCAACGCGGACCAGGCTCTGGCTCGGCACAAGGTGGCCCGCTCCGGTGACCTGACCCTGCGCAGCCAGGCGTTGCAGAACCTGCAGGAGGTGCTCGAGCTTGAGGACGCGCCGTTGCGGATCGAGTCCTTCGACATCTCCCACGTGCAGGGCACCAACGTGGTGGGCTCGATGGTCGTGTTTGAGGACGGGTTGGCCCGCAAGTCGGAGTACCGCCGTTTCATTGTCCGCAGCGGCACCGGAGACGACACGGCCGCGATGCACGAGGTGCTGACTCGACGGTTCAAGTACCTCGCCGGCGCACCGACTCCCGAGCAGGAGACGTCCGGAGGTGTGGGCACGCCGCCCGGCGACGTGGGCGCGAGCAGCGGTGAGGTGGAGGCAGTGACGGCCGGGCCCGCCAAGTTCGCCTACCCGCCCAACCTGGTCGTGGTGGACGGTGGGTTGCCTCAGGTCAACGCCGCCCAATCGGCGCTGACCGACGTCGGGGTCAACGACGTCATGGTGATCGGGCTGGCCAAGCGACTGGAAGAGGTCTGGGTCCCCGGTCAGGACTATCCGATCATCTTGCCGCGCACCAGCGAGGGGCTCTACCTTCTGCAGCGGGTCCGCGACGAGGCGCACCGTTTTGCGAACGCCTTCCACCGTCAGCGACGCTCCAAGGCCATGACGACCAGCGCGTTGGACGGGATCGCCGGGCTGGGCCCCGCCCGCCAGCAGCAGCTGCTCGCACGGTTCGGGTCGGTGAAACGGGTTCGAGCCGCTACCGTCGAGGACCTGCAAACCGTTCCCGGGATCGGCCCGGCGCTCGCCGAGGCGATCGCGACCGCACTCAACGGGAGCGACGGACAGCGGCCTGCGGTTAATGTGAGCACCGGAGAAGTGGTCGACTGACGGATCCCTCTCCGGGTCGTCGGTGAGGCCCTCGTCGACCAGCCGACACAGCGCCGGAGCAAGGCCGAAGCAGCATTGTCGTCGTGACCGAAAGGGACGAAATGAGCGATCAGGACAGCGAGCCGTCGGCGCCGAGAGGCGATTTCGTACTGCTCACGGGCATGAGTGGGGCCGGTCGGACGACGGCCGCTGACGTGCTGGAGGACCGCGGTTGGTATGTCGTGGACAACCTGCCCGCCCGGATGCTCACCTCCTTGGCGTCGGTGGTCGAGGACGACACCCATCCGCGCGTCGCCGCGGTGGTGGATGTCCGCAGCCGTGACTTCGTGGTCGACTTCGACCAGGCGATGACCGATCTGCGAGCCAGTGGCTGGACGCCGATGATCTGTTTCTTCGACGCCTCGGACGCGGTGTTGGTCCGCCGCTTCGATGCGGTCCGTCGCCCCCACCCGCTCCAAGGCGAGGGATTGCTGCTCGACGGCATACGCCAGGAGCGCCGGATGTTGGCTGACATCCGCTCCTCGGCCGAGGTCGTCGTCGACACCAGCGGTTACAACGTCCACCAGCTAACAGCGGCCGTGGACGAGCTGCTCGGCAGCGACGAGCAGCCGCGCCTGCGACTCGCCGTGATGTCGTTCGGGTTCAAGTACGGCATACCTCTGGACGCCGACGTGGTCCTGGACATGCGCTTCCTCCCCAACCCCTACTGGAACCTCGACCTGCGTGAGTTCAACGGACGGGACGCGCCGGTGCGTGACTTCGTCTTGGCCCAGCGCGGGGCGGTGGAGTTCATCGACCACGCCGAGGCGCTGCTCCGCACCGCCTCCCGGGGCTACCTCAGCGAAGGGCGACGCCACGTCACGGTCGCGCTGGGCTGCACGGGGGGCAAGCACCGCTCGGTGGCCAGCGTCGAGGAGCTCGTCCGGCGGTTGGAAGACATCGGGGGAGTGCAGATCACGAGCTTCCACCGCGACCTGGGGCGCGAATGAGCGGCCTCCGGATGGTGGCCCTTGGTGGAGGGCACGGGCTCTCCGCCACCCTCCGCGCGCTGCGACACCTCTCGGAGAACATCACGGCGGTGGTGACCGTCGCTGATGACGGCGGGTCCAGTGGGCGACTGCGGGAGGAGTTCGACATCCTGCCCCCCGGTGACCTGCGGATGGCTCTGTCATCTCTGTGTGAGGACACCAGCTGGGGGCACCAGTGGTCGGCCGTTCTGCAGCATCGACTCGGGGGGTCGGGAGAGCTGTCGGGGCACGCCCTGGGCAACCTGCTCCTGATGAGTCTCTGGGAGCTCAGCGACGACCCGGTCAAGGCGTTGGACGTGGCGGGTCGGCTTCTCAACATCCGGGGTCGGGTGCTGCCGATGTCGACGGTGCCGCTCCACATCGAAGCCCAGGTGCAGAACGACCCCACCGGATCTTCGACCAACGGGCCGGAGGCGGTGACGGTCCGCGGCCAGTCCTCGGTGGCCTCCGCTACCGGCCGTGTTCTGGGCGTGTCGCTGCTTCCCGACGACCCACCGGCGTGTGCCGAGGCCGTCGAGGCGATCACCGTCGCGGACTGGGTGATCCTAGGGCCGGGGTCCTGGTTCACCTCCGTCATGCCCCACCTCCTGGTGCCGGACCTGCGGCGTGCTTTGGAGCAGACTCCTGCGCGTCGCATCCTCACCCTGAACGTCGGCACCCACGACGGCGAGACCGCCGGCTTCGCGATCGCCGAGCACATCGAGGCGCTCCGCGCACACGCTCCGGACCTGACGTTCGACTACGTCATCGCCGACCCCCGTGTCACCGGTGCGGACGAGCACGCCCTGCGAAAAGCCTGCGCCGCGGTCGGCGCCGAGCTCGTCGTCTCCACGGTCAGTGCGCAGCGTGGCCAGGGCCAGCACGACACGCTTCGTCTGGCTGCCGCCTTTCGCGACGTCATCTCCCAGACGCAGCTTGTTTCGTCCTCACCCGCCGGCACTGGCGCGGATCACCCACGTCTCGGGAGATGATGTCCGCGATGGCAATGACAGCGAAAGTTAAGGACGAGCTCAGCCGGCTCCCGGTCACCAAGACCTGCTGCCGCAAGGCCGAGGTGGCCACGATGCTCCGGTTCGCCGGTGGCCTGCACATCATCGGCGGTCGCATCGTCATCGAGGCCGAGCTCGACACGGCACAGTCCGCGCGGCGGCTGCGTGGCTTCATCCACGAGGTCTACGGCGTCCGCAGTGAGATCGTCGTCATGAGTGCGGGGGGACTGCGGAAGTCGACGCGGTATGTCGTCCGCGTCGCCAACGACGGCGAGTCTCTCGCCCGACAGACCGGTCTGATCGACCACCGCGGTCGGCCGGTGCGGGGCCTGCCTCCCCGCGTCGTCGGGGCGTCGGTCTGCGACGCTGAAGCCGCCTGGCGGGGTGCGTTCCTGGCGCGGGGCTCGATCACCGAGCCTGGTCGCTCTTCCGCCCTGGAGGTGACGTGCCCCGGGCCCGAGGCGGCCTTGGCCCTGGTCGGAGCGGCTCGTCGACTGGGCTTGGCCTCGAAGGCACGCGAGGTTCGGGGTGTCGACCGGGTGGTGTTGCGCGATGGTGACGCCATCGGGGCCATGCTGACCCGTCTAGGCGCCCACGAGGCGGTGCTGACCTGGGAGGAACGACGCATGCGCCGTGAGGTGCGCGCCACCGCCAACCGACTGGCCAACTTCGACGACGCCAACCTGCGTCGTTCGGCTCGGGCGGCCGTCGCCGCCGGGGCACGCGTGCAACGGGCGCTGGACATCCTGGGGCCGGACGTCCCGGACCACCTGGCCGTCGCCGGGCACCTGCGGCTGAAACACAAGGAAGCCAGCCTCGAGGAGCTGGGAGGTCTGGCCGAGCCACCGATGACCAAGGACGCGGTGGCCGGGCGTATCCGCCGGCTGCTGGCTATGGCCGACAAGCGAGCCGAAGAAGAGGGTATCGAGGGCACCGAGGCTCAGGTCAGCCCTGAGCTGTTCGACGACTGAGGGCCTGGCAGCCCGGTGAGAAAGCGCTACGCCCGATCGCAGCCGGTGCTCGTGCCAGGGCGCTCGATCCCTTAGGTTAGACAGGGACAACCACGGCGATGGGGCCTCGGGCCCGTCGCCGGGTCACCCCGCGACATCAGTGACACCGACGTGACCACGCAAGACGCGTACGACACCCACAACGAAAGGCGAACCCGATGACTGTACGGGTAGGCATCAATGGATTCGGCCGTATCGGCCGCAACTTCTTCCGCGCTGTGCACGCTTCCGGCGCCGACATCGAGATCGTGGGTGTCAACGACCTGACCGACAACGCAACCCTGGCGCACCTGCTGCGCTACGACTCGATCCTGGGCCGTCTGGAGGGCGAAGTCACCTCGACGGATACCGACATCAGCGTGGACGGCGTGTCTTTCAAGGCCTTCGCCGAGAAGGACCCGACGGCGCTTCCGTGGGGTGAGCTCGGGGCGGATATTGTCATCGAATCCACCGGCATCTTCACCGACGCGACGAAGGCCAAGGCCCACCTCGATGCAGGCGCCAAGAAGGTCATCATCTCGGCGCCCGCCAAGAACGAGGACATCACCCTGGTCATGGGTGTGAACGACGGAGACTACGACCCCGCGTCGCACCACATCATCTCCAACGCTTCCTGCACGACCAACTGCCTGGCCCCGATGGCCAAGGCGCTGCACGATGACCTGGGCATCGTCAAGGGTCTGATGACGACGATCCACGCCTACACGCAAGATCAGAACCTGCAGGACGCCCCGCACAAAGACCTTCGCCGTGCGCGCGCTGCCGCCATCAACATCGTCCCCACGACGACCGGCGCGGCCAAGGCCGTGGCGCTCGTCCTGCCAGACCTGAAGGGCAAGCTGGACGGCTACGCGCTGCGCGTGCCGATCCCGACCGGCTCCGCCACCGATCTCACGTTCGAAGCAGGTCGCGAGACCACTGCCGAAGAGGTCAACGCGATCGTCAAGGCGGCCGCTGACGGACCTATGAAGGGGATTCTGCGCTACACCGAGGACCCGATCGTGTCCAAGGACATCGAGACCGACCCGGCTTCATGCATCTTCGACGCCGGTCTGACCAAGGTCCTGGGCAACCAGGTCAAGGTCGTCGGCTGGTACGACAACGAGTGGGGCTACTCCTCGCGCCTGGTGGACCTCACCTTGCTCGTCGGCTCGGACCTCTGAGGCCATGCGCACCGTAGATTCCCTCCCCGACCTACGCGGCAAGCGAGTCTTGGTGCGCAGCGACCTGAACGTCCCCCTGGACGGATCCCGGATTACCGACGACGGTCGCGTCCGGGCCTCCGTGCCTACGATCCAGCGACTCACCCAGGCGGGCGCGCGCGTCATCGTGTGCGCCCACCTGGGGCGGCCCAAGGGGGAGCCCGAGGCCAAGTACTCGTTGGAGCCAGTGGCTGAGCGTCTCGGAGAGCTGCTCGACGCGCCGGTGAACTTCTGCTCCGAGACGGTCGGTGACACCGCCCAGCAGGCAGTCGACGCCCTCGGCGACGGGGACGTCCTGGTGCTGGAGAACCTGCGATTCAACGCAGGTGAGACAGCCAAGGACGACAAGACCCGGGGGGCTTTTGCTCGACAGCTCGCCGACCTGGCCGACTTCTACGTCAGCGACGGTTTCGGCGTCGTGCACCGCAAGCAAGCCAGCGTGTATGACGTCGCCACCCTCCTGCCGCACGCTGCCGGCGGACTGGTGGTCGACGAGGTCAAGGTCATGCGGGCACTGCGCGAAGACCCCAAGCGCCCCTATGTGGTCATCCTCGGCGGGGCCAAGGTCAGTGACAAGCTCGGCGTCATCGAGTCGTTGCTGACCACGGCGGACCGCATCCTTGTCGGTGGCGGCATGGTCTTCACCTTCCTCAAGGCGCAAGGCCACGAGGTCGGGAAGAGCTTGCTGGAAGAAGACCAGATCGACACGGTCCGCGACTACCTCAAGACCGCCGAGGAGTCCGGGGTCCAGATCGTGCTGCCCACCGACATCGTGGCGGCTACCGCTTTCGATGCTGACGCGGACTACGAGGTCGTCGCGGCGGACCACATCCCGGCAGACCGCCTCGGTCTGGACATCGGACCGGAGTCGGCCACAGCGTTCGTGGCAGCGATCAGCGACGCCGAGACCGTGTTCTGGAACGGGCCGATGGGTGCCTTCGAGAT
The DNA here is from genome assembly GCA_049646465.1 of Ornithinimicrobium sp. Lineage (GTDB taxonomy): Bacteria > Actinomycetota > Actinomycetes > Actinomycetales > Dermatophilaceae > Ornithinicoccus. The sequence continues at coordinate 1,999 of JBARVW010000093.1, read as the reverse complement.
GGCGCCCTTCGCTGCCGGCACCAAGGCGATCGCCGAAGCGCTCACCGAACGCACCAGCGCGGGCGCGCTGACCGTCGTCGGGGGCGGCGACAGCGCTGCTGCCGTGCGCCAAATGGGCTATGACGACGATGCCTTCGGGCATATCTCGACCGGCGGTGGCGCCAGTTTGGAATATCTCGAAGGCAAGGACCTTCCCGGACTCGAAGTATTGGAGCAATGATGGCGTCACGCACTCCCCTCATGGCGGGCAACTGGAAGATGAACCTGGATCATCTGCAGGCCACGCACCTGGTGCAGAAGCTGGATTGGAGCCTGAAAGACGGCAAGCACAACTTCAACTCCGTTGAGGTCGTCGTGCTGCCCCCGTTCACTGATCTCCGATCCGTGCAGACGCTGGTCCAGGGTGATCAGCTTGAGCTCAAGTTCGGTGCACAGGACCTCTCCGAGCACGACTCGGGCGCCTTCACCGGTGAGATCTCGGGGGCGTTCCTGTCCAAGCTCGGGTGTACCTACGTGGCCGTGGGTCATAGTGAGCGACGCGAGCACCACAGCGAGAGCGACGCCACAGTCGCGGCAAAGGTGCAAGCAGCACTGCGCCACGACCTCACTCCGATCCTGTGCATCGGCGAGCCCTTGGACGTCCGCCAGGCCGGCAACCACGTGAAGCTCGTCTTGGAGCAGGTTCGCGCGGCCCTGGATGGGCTCAGTGCACAGCAGATCGCCAATGTGGTGTTGGCCTATGAACCGGTGTGGGCCATCGGCACCGGTGAGGTGGCGACCCCGGCTGACGCTCAGGAAGTGTGCAGCGCGATCCGCTCGGAGATACGCGAGCTCGCAGGTGACGAGGTCGCCGACGGGGTGCGGGTGCTCTACGGGGGCTCGGTGAAGCCCAGCAGCGTCGCGGCCATCATGGCCGAGGAGGACGTCGACGGTGCCCTGGTGGGCGGTGCGTCCATCAGTGTCGACGACTTCGCGTCGATCTGTCGCTATCAGCAGCATCACGGCCAAAGCGCCTGACTGGGTTACGCTGACCCTCGCGACGAGGGCAGTTCGTCTCGATGATGGACTCAAACAATCTGATGGTGGTGTAGAAGCGTGGATGGTGTCCGGATCTTCCTGGATGTCCTGCTCGTGCTGAGCGGTCTCTTCCTGGTGCTGCTGATCCTGATGCACAAAGGTCGCGGTGGCGGACTGTCCGACATGTTTGGAGGCGGGATGTCGAGCAGTTTGGGCGGCTCCTCCATCGCTGAGCGGAACCTGAACCGGATCACCATTGCCATGGCCCTGATCTGGATCACATCGATCGTCGGGATCGGCATTCTTATCTAGTACGTGCGCAGTTGCGCCCTCTACTTGGAACGAGGAGCTTGACATGGCGGGAGCCAGTGCGATCAGAGGGAGCCGAGTCGGCAGTGGGCCGATGGGCGAGGCTGAGCGTGGCCAAAGGGCTGCGACGGTCACCGTTTCCTACTGGTGTGCCAACGAGCACGAGTCGCGGCCCAGTTTTTCCGACGACCGAGAAGTTAGCGTGCCCGAGACATGGGACTGTCCACGGTGCGGGATGTTGGCCGGTCAGGACCAGGCGAACCCGCCCGAAGCGAAGCGCACCGAGCCCTTTAAGACTCACCTGGCCTACGTGAAAGAGCGCCGCTCGGATGATGACGGTGCTCAGCTCCTCGACGAGGCCCTGAAGTCCATGCGCAACCGAGGGGTCGGCGGAGGCTCCGCGTAGCCCTCGGGCGCAGTCCTGTGGCCCGGCCCGTGGTGGGTCGGGTGTGGGGCGGGGTCGTTAGAGGTGCCAGGTGACACTGGTTGGGTGGGCGGTCGCGGTCAGGTGCCGTGCGTGGACCAGGGTGTGGTGTCGCCCGCACAGCAACGCGTAGTTGGACAGGTCCGAACGGCCACCGTGGGACCAGTGCACGACGTGGTGGGCATCGCACCAAGGGGCGGGGGTGGTGCACCCGGGGTAGGTGCACCCACCGTCGCGGTGGTGCAACGC
>JBARVW010000092.1:0-2624 GCA_049646465.1 Ornithinimicrobium sp. | reverse complement strand
CTGCGCACTGCACCGAGTGCCTTCCGCCGCTCGACCATGGCTTGCACGGGCATCGAGTTCTGCAAGCTGGCCATCGTGGAGACCAAAGCCACCGCCGCAGCCGCGATCACCGAGCTGGAGTCACGGCTGGCCGACCTGGACCTCGACCAGGCCATCTCGCTGAACGTCAACGGCTGCCCGAACTCCTGCGCTCGCATCCAGACCGCCGACATCGGACTCAAGGGCCAGATCATCACCGTCGACGGTGAGCAGGTGCCGGGCTTCCAGGTGCATCTCGGTGGGGGACTGGCCGGCGAGGACCGCGCCGAGCCCGAGCTGGGACGCACCGTGCGCGGGGTCAAGGTCAGCGCCGACCACCTGCCCGACTACGTGGAACGGGTGGTCCGCACCTGGTCCGACCAGCGCGAGCCGGGTGAGTCCTTCGGGACGTGGGCGCACCGAGCGGATGAGGCGGTGCTGGCATGAGTGTCGCCACGTTGGAGGCCCCGCCCCGATCCCGGCACCGCTGGAGCCCGGCGGAGCCGCAGCGGCCCCGAGGCACCGAGGACTCCCACGCGCCGCGAAGCACCGACGAGCTGCGCCGGTTGGCCCTGTGGGCCCAGGACGCTTTGGCCGGAGCCAGCGCGGGGCAGGTCCTCGCCTGGGCCTTCGCGGAGTTCGGCGATCAGCTGGCGGTGGCCAGCAGCATGGCCGATGCCGTGCTGCCGCACCTGGCCGCCACGGTGTATGCCGGGGTGCGCCCCGACGACGCCGCACCCGAGCCCTCGGTGGTCTTCCTGGACACCGGGTATCACTTCGAGGAGACGCTGGCCACACGCGACGAGGTAGCCCGTCGGCTCCCGGTGCGGGTGCTGAACGTCACCCCCACGCGCAGCGTGGCGGAGCAGGACGAGGACTTCGGCATCGACCTGTTCAACCGCGACCCGGGAGCCTGCTGCCGGATGCGCAAGGTCGAGCCGCTGCGCGAGGCGCTGACCGGATACCAGGCGTGGGCCTCGGGCCTGCGGCGCAGTGACAGCCCCACCCGCGCTCAGACCCCCTTGGTGACCTGGGACGAGCGGCATGAGGTCGTCAAGCTCAACCCGTTGGCCGCGTGGAGTGACGCGCACGTGGAGGCCTACATCCGGCGGCACCACGTGCCGGTGAACCCGCTCATCGCCCAGGGGTATCCCTCGATCGGCTGCGGCCCCTGCACGTTGCGTCCGCTGCTGGGGGCGGACCCACGGTCTGGCCGGTGGGCCGGGACGGCGAAGACCGAGTGCGGGTTGCACGCATGAGCGGCGACGCCGTGACCATGTTCGGTCTGGACCTGACCGGGCGATGGGTCGTCGCCGTCGGAGGGGGTGCGGTCAGCACCCGTCGGGTCAAAGACCTGTTGCAGCGCGGTGCCCGGGTCCGGCTGATCAGCCCGAAAGCCAGCCCCGAGCTGCGTCAGCTCATCGCCGACGACGTCATCACCTGGGTGCCTCGGGTGTACGTCGGCTCGCCCGACCTGGCCGGGGCCTGGCTCGTGCATACGGCCACGGGTGTGCCGAAGGTCGACGCCCGGGTGGCGCGCGACGCCGAGTCGACCCGCATCTGGTGCATCAACGCGGGTGACGCCGCGGCTGGGTCGGCCAGGACCCCGGCCCGGGCTTCGGTCGCCACGCCGGACGGCCCGGTCGAAGTGGCCGTCACCGCTTCAGCAGATCCCCGACGTGCCGCTGCCGTGGCCGCGTCGGTGGGTGCGGCCCTGGAGACCGGGCGGATCGACACCCGTCGCCGCCGGCCGCGACCCGCCAAGGGCTGGGTGGCCCTGGTCGGTGGTGGCCCGGGAAGTGACGGTCTGCTCACCGTGCGCGGCGCCCAGCTGCTGGCGGCTGCGGATGTCGTCGTGGTGGATCGTCTGGCGCCGCGCCGACTGCTCGCCGATCTGCCGGAGGACGTCGAGGTCATCGACGTCGGCAAGGAGGTCGGCCGACACGCCGTCCCCCAGGGGCGGATCAACGAGATCTTGGTGGAGCAGGCCGTGGCTGGCCGCGGGGTCGTCCGGCTGAAGGGCGGCGACCCCTACATCCTGGGCCGCGGCGGTGAAGAGCTGCGGGCCTGTGCGCACGCGGGGGTGGAGGTCGAAGTGGTCTCCGGCGTCACCAGTGCGGTCGCGGTGCCCGCCGCGGCCGGCATACCTCTGACTCATCGCGGTGTGGCCCGGGGGTTCACCGTCGTCACCGGTCACGATGAGATCGCCGAGCTCCCGACCGGGGGAGACCACACCGTCGTGGTGCTGATGGGCGTGGCCCGGTTGCGCGAAGCGGCCCGGGCCATGGTGGAGGCTGGCCGGGCCGCGGACACTCCGGCGGCCGTCATCGAGCGGGGTCTGCTGCCAGGACAACGCACGACGGTCGGGAGGCTGGACCAGATCGCCGAGCAGGCCCGCCGGATCGGGGTCCGCTCACCCGCGGTCATCGTGATCGGTGACGTCGTCCGGCTCAGCCCGGCCTGGCAGGACGCGAACGTCGCGGCCGCCTCGGTGCCAGCCCCCGCGTGAGCGCCGTGTCCAGGCCGCTGGTCCTGCTGGCCCACGGCACGGCCAACCCTGCCGGGCAAGAGGTGGTGTATGCGGTTGGTCGGGCCGCCGCCGAGCG
>JBARVW010000091.1:0-12671 GCA_049646465.1 Ornithinimicrobium sp. | reverse complement strand
GCGCCACCCCAGGGTGGTCGACCAGGGCCTCGCCGATGGCCGGGCCGCCGACCACGACCTGGCTGACCCCGGCCGGGGCACCCGCCTCGGTCAGGGCCTGGTCGAGCAGCGCGGCGGCGGCATAGGCACACAACGGCGCCTGCTCCGAGGGCTTCCACACGACGGTGTCGCCACAGACCAGGGCCACGGCAGTGTTCCAGGACCAGACGGCGACCGGGAAGTTGAACGCGCTGATCACGCCGACGACGCCCAACGGGTGCCAGGTCTCCATCAGCCGGTGGCCTGGGCGCTCGGAGACCGACGTCGTGCCGTAGAGCTGGCGGGACATGCCCACCGCGAGGTCGCAGATGTCGATCATCTCCTGCACCTCACCTTCGGCCTCGGAGGTGATCTTGCCGACCTCCACGCTGACCAGCGTGCCGAGGTCGGCCTTGTGCTCGGTCAGCAGCTCGCCGAACCGCTTGATGACCGCGCCCCGCGCCGGGGCGGGGGTGGTGCGCCACTGCAGGAACGCCTCCTGAGAGCGCTTGATGACCGCCGGCAGGTCACTGGCGTCGCTCCAGGCGATGCCGCCGAGCGACTCTCCGTTGACGGGCGAGCGGTGCGCTTCGTCCCCGGCGCAGGCGTCCAGGTCCACGCCACAGCGCCGCGCGGCCTCAGCGGCCTGCTCGGTCAGGGTCGAGGCGGGGGGTAGGTCGTGACGCGACACGGTGGTGACTCCTTCTGGTCGAGGATGGTGCGGTTCAGACGATGTTGAGCTCAGGGCGGGTGTGCTCTCGTTGGAACCTTTCCACGCCGAGCGCGGCGACGTCGACGACGGGGGGATGCCCGAGGTAGAGGTCCCGAAGCACCTCACCGACGGCCGGCCCCATCAGGAAGCCGTGCCCGGAGAAGCCGCAGCCGTAGATCAAACCCGGCACGTCCGACGAGCGGCCGATCAGGGCGTTGGCGTCGGGCGTCATCTCGTAGAGCCCCGCCCACCCGCTGCAGATGCCGACGTCGACCAGTGAGGGCAGTCGGCGCTCCATCGCCTCGGCCACACTCGGCAGCCAGCCGTCGTCACGCCGGACGTCGAAGCCCCACGCATCTTCTGGCTCGGACATGCCGATCAGCAGCCCGGGACCTTCGTGGTGGAAGTAGAAGGAGGTCGAGAAGTCGATGGTGAACGGGGTGTGGGGGTCCAGACTCGGGATGGGCTCGGTGGTGAGGATCTGGCGCCGCAACGGCTCCACCGGGAGCTCGACCCCGGCCCACGAGCCGACTTCCTTGGACCAGGCACCAGCGGCACAGACCACGGTGTCGGTGGAGATCTCGCCGCGAGTGGTGCGCACGCCGCGGATCGTCGGGCCGTCCATGACGAGGCCGGTCGCGGCGGCGCCCGTCGCGATGGTGGCACCCGACGCACGGGCGGACCGGGCGTAGCCCTGCACCACCGACTCGGGCGTGCAGTGCCCTGCGCGGGGCGACCACAGCGCAGCCTTCACACCTCGCGTGTCGACGAGGGGCGAGAGTGCTGCGGCTTCTTCGACCGAGATCATCCGGCTGTCGACGCCGAGGGACTGCTGCAGCTCTGCGTTCCTGGCGAACGCGTCCACATCGGCGTCGTTGTCGAGCAGGAACAGGTATCCGACCTGGTGCAGGTCGATCTCCTGACCGAACTCGGCCCCGAACCGCTCGAACGTCTCCAGGCTGCGCAAGCCGAGTGCGATGTTGAGCTCGTCGGAGAACAGCGCTCGGACTCCACCGGCGGACTTGGACGTCGAGCCTTGGCCGAGGTCGCCCTTCTCCAGCAGCACCACGCGCTCCACCCCGCCCCGCACCAAGTGGTGCGCCGCGCTGAGCCCCATGACCCCACCGCCGATGATCACGACGTCCGCCTCGGTGGGGAGCTCACGGTGGAAAGCGTTCACGGGGTCACTCCTTCGACTCGGCCGCAGGCCGTTGGATCTTCAGGTCAGCTGGTGAAGAGGGCGCTGTAGGCGTTCAGCGCGGGTTGCCCACCGAGGTGGGCGTAGAGCACGGTGGAGTCGTCGGAGATGTCGCCGCTGGTCACCAGGTCGATCAGACCGGCCATCGACTTCCCTTCGTAGACGGGGTCGATGATCATGCCCTCCATCCGGCCGGTCAGTCGGATGGCCTCCAGCGTGGACTCCACCGGGATTCCGTAGTAGTCCCCGGCCCACCCCTCGAGCACGTCGATCTCGTCGTCGCGCAGGTCGCGGCCGAGGTCGATGAGCTCGGCGGTGTTGCGGGCGATCCGCGCCACCTGCTCGCGAGTCTCCTGGATCTTCGCCGAGGCGTCGATGCCGATCACCCGTCGTGGTCGGTCCTGCCCCGCGAAGCCGGCGATCATCCCCGCGTGGGTCGAGCCGGTCACCGCGCAGACCACGATGGTGTCGAAGAACACCCCGGTCTCGCGCTCCTGCTGCTCAACCTCGGCGGCCCACTGGGCGAACCCCAGCCCTCCCAGCGGGTGGTCGGAGCCCCCGGCCGGGATGCCGTAGGCCGTCCCGCCCCGCTCGCGCACGTCCTCCAATGCCTGCGCCCAGCTGTCCTTGAAGCCGATGCCGAAGCCGGCCGGGTCGAGCCGCACCTCGGCGCCCATGATCCGCGACAGCATGATGTTGCCCACCCGGTCGTTGACCGCGTCGGGCCAGTCCACCCACTTCTCCTGCACCAGGACGGCCTGCATACCCAGCTTGGCGGCGACGGCGGCGACCTGACGGGTGTGGTTGGACTGGTACCCACCGATGGAGACCAACGTGTCCGCGCCCTGGGCGATCGCATCGGGCACGATGTATTCGAGCTTGCGGGTCTTGTTGCCCCCGTAGGCCAGGCCGCTGTTGCAGTCCTCCCGCTTGGCCCAGATCGAGGCCCCGCCCAGGTGCGTGCTCAGGCGTTCCAGTGGATGAATCGGGCTGGGCCCGAAGAGCAAGGGGTAGCGGGCGAAATCCTGCAGGGCCATGGTTCTCCTTCGACGTGACGAGGGCATCCGGGCGGATGGCATCCGCGGGCGGCAGATCTCACCCTACGGACGGATCAGCCCGCGGCCCCGCAAACGCACGACTAGGGGGGCCACCGGATGCGGTGCCGACCCGACGACGACGACGGTGGACCCACGAGGGCTAGCCAGGAACCGCCTGAGCGTCCACAGTTGAGACCAGAGAGGTCACCCCATGTCACTCGACACAGACACTGTCACCATCGACGAGGACAAGCTCATGTCCTTCGTCTTCCGAGCGGTCGGGGAGGTGGGGGCGGCCTTGAACGGGGCGCTGGTGGTGCTCGGCGACGAGCTGGGCTACTACCGGGCCATGGCCGAGACAGGACCCCTCACCCCGGCCGCGCTCGCCGAGCAGACCGGCACCGGTGAGCCCTACGCCCGCGAATGGCTCAATGCGCAGGCGGCGGGCGAGTACGTGGTCTACGACCCCGCCGACGGCACCTACACCCTGCCCCCCGAGCACGTGGTTGCGTTCACCGACGAGACCTCGGCGGCCTACCTGCCCGGGCTGTTCCAGATTGCCCACGGCACCGTCCGGGACACCCCGGCCATCGTCGCGGCCGCCCGCAGCCAGTCCGGCTATGGCTGGCACGAGCACAACGTCGACGTCCACCTGGGATGCGAGCGCTTCTTCCGGCCCGCCTACCTCAACAATCTTGTCTCGGCCTGGCTGCCGGCGCTCGACGGCGTGGTGGACAAACTCACCCGCGGATGCCGGGTTGCAGACATCGGCTGTGGCTACGGCGCCTCGACGGTGCTGATGGCCCAGGCGTTCGAGCGGAGCTCGTTCACCGGCACCGACTATCACGCAGAGTCGATCGACGTGGCGCGCGAGCGAGCGGCCGACGCCGGCCTGAGCAACCGGGTCACCTTCCAGGTTGCCGGGGCAGCCGAGCACCCCGCCCAGGGCTACGACCTGGTCACCACCCTCGACTGCCTGCACGACATGGGTGACCCGGTCGGCGCCGCCCGGCATGTGCGAGACATCCTGGCCCCCGGCGGGTCCTGGATGATCGTCGAACCCGCTGCCGGCGACCGGGTGGAGGACAACCTCCACCCGTTGGGCCGGGCGTTCTACGCCTTCTCCATGTTGCTGTGCACCCCCGCGTCACTGTCGCAGCCGGGAGCCGCGGCGCTCGGCAGCCAAGCCGGGCCGGCCCGTATCCAGCAGGTCGCCGAAGCGGCCGGGTTCACCCAGTTCCGCACCGTGGCCTCGACCCCCTTCAACAACGTCTTCGAAGTCAGAGCCTGAGGCACCGATGACGTCGGCGCAGCAGCAGGAGGCCCTCCCGGCCCGTCAGCCGGACGCCACGGGCGTCGCCGACCATGCCGGGGTGCGACTGTCCTGGGCCGTCCACGGTGACGGCGAGACCACCGTGCTGCTGCTGCCGAGCTGGCAGATCATCGACTCACGCTTCTGGAAGGCGCAGGTCTCCTATCTGGCTCGGCACTACCGGGTGGTGACCTACGACAGCCGGGGCGCCGGTGGCTCGGACCGCCCGTCCGGGGCCGCTGCCTACACCCACGAGGTCCTGGCGAAGGATGCGCTGGCCGTCCTGGACGCCACCGGCACGGAGCGAGCCGTGCTGGTGGCGCTGTCCTGCGGGGTCACCTGGGCCCTGCTGGCGGCGGAGTCCCAGCCCGAGCGGGTGAGCGGCGTCGTGGCCCTGTCGCCGTCGTGTGGGGTGCGGGTCGGCCGAGCCGAGCGGGACCACTACGGTTTCGAGGACCGGCTGGACACGACGCAGGGCTGGGCCAAGTACAACCGGCACTACTGGCTGGAGGGCGACTTCGCCGACTTCCGGCAGTTCTTCTTCGAGCAGATGTTCTCCGAGCCGCACTCGACCAAGCAACGCGAGGATGCGATGGACTGGTCCGCCGACACGGACCCCCAGGTGCTCGTGGACGCCACATTGGCTCGGCTGGGGTGTGACGGCGTCCTTTGCCATGACCTGGAGCCGATCTTCGCGCAAGTCACCTGCCCGGTGCTCGTGGTGCACGGCACGCAGGACCGGATCCGCGGACATGCCACCGGTGAACGGGTCGCCGAGCTGACGGGGGCTGAGCTGGTGCTGCTGGAGGGGGCCGGACACGGGCTGTTCTCCCGGGACCCGGTGAAAATCAACCATCTGATCCGCGGCTTCGTGCAACGGCTGCACCCCTCGGAGACCGTCACCTCAGCGTCCACCTGGTCGCGCGCCGGCTCGCGGCCGAGGCGGGTGCTCTTTCTCAGCTCACCGATCGGGCTCGGGCACGCGGCGCGGGACGTCGCGATCGCCCGTGAGCTGCGCCGTCGGCACCCGGACGTGCAGATCGACTGGCTGGCCCAGCACCCGACGACGACGGTGCTGGAGGCGGCCGGGGAGCACGTGCACCCCGCCTCCGCGTGGTTGGTCAACGAGTCTGCCCACGTCGAGCACGAGTCCGGGGAGCACGACCTGCACGCCTTCCAGGCGATCCGCCGGATGGATGCTCGGCTGGTCAGCAACTTCATGGTGTTCACCGAGGTGGTCGAGCAGGACCAGTACGACCTCGTGGTGGGCGACGAGGCCTGGGATGTGGACCACTTCCTGCACGAGAATCCCGAGCTCAAGCGCTTCGCGTTTGCCTGGCTGACCGACTTCGTTGGCTGGTTGCCGATGCCCGACGGCGGCACGGCCGAGGCGGCGTTGACGACGGACTACAACGCGGAGATGCTCGAGCAGCGGGCCCGTTTCGCCCGCATCCGTGACCGGTCGGTGTTCGTCGGATCCCCCGAGGATGTGGTGCCTGCCTCGTTCGGGCCGGGGCTGCCCGACATCCGGACCTGGATGGCCGACACGTTCGACTTCTGTGGGTATGTGCAGGGGTTCGAGGCTGAGTCCCTGCCGGATCGCGAGTCGCTGCGCGCCGCCCTCGGTATGTCGGCAGACCAGCCGACGTGCGTGGTCACCGTCGGGGGCACCGGGGTGGGGCAGCCGTTGCTGCGGAGGGTCCTGGATGCGGTGCCCCTGGTGCGGCAGCACCAGCCGGACCTGAGTTTCCTCGTGGTGACGGGGCCGCGGATCGACCCTGCGACGCTGCCCCGGACGCGGGGCGCGCAGGTCTGTGGCTACGTGCCGGACCTCTACCGGCATCTAGCCGCGAGCGACCTTGCCGTCGTCCAGGGAGGTCTCACAACGTGTATGGAGCTGACCGCCGCCCGGACACCGTTCGTCTACGTGCCTCTGGGCCACCACTTCGAGCAGCAGTTCCACGTGCGTCACCGGCTGCAGCGGCACGGCGCGGGACGGCACCTGGGCTACGAGCAGGCCAGCGACCCCGACCAGCTCGCAGAGGTCATCCTGCGGGAGCTCGGCGCTCCGGTGGACTACGAGCCGGTGGACGGTGCCGGCGCACAGCGGGCGGCGAGCCTCCTGGCCGACCTGATCTGAGGTCTAGTGCCCTGTCTCAGCGTCGGTGAGGGGTCTGCTCGGCGAGCGCGGACGCCAGGTCCGCCCGGGTGTTCACGCCGAGCTTGGTGTAGACGTGCCGCAGGTGGTATTCGATGGTCTTGGGACTGAGGAACAACGCGGCCGCGGCCTCCCGGGTGGTCTGACCGTCCGCAAGGAGCTGGGCGATCTGCCGCTCCTGGGGGGTGAGCAGCCCGAGCAGGCTCGCCCCACGGCGTTGCACCGACTGCCCCGTCGCGCCGAGCTCCATCACCGCCTGCTCAGCGCGCTGCTCGGCACCGAGCTCCTCGAAGGTGTCCAGAGCCGCGCGGAGGTGGACCCGGGCTTCCTTGCGGCGTCTGCGGCGGCGCAGCGACGCACCATGTGCGAGCTCGGTGCGCGCCGTCTCGAAGGCGTCCGGGGTCTGCGCGTGCAGCCGCGCGGCCTCGATGAAGTGCTCATCTGCGACGTCGTCGGTGGCCACCATGCCCAGGGCGCGGTGCGCCCGGGCGCGAGCCCACGGCTGGCCCTTGGCCTCACTCATCCTCTCGTAGGCCGCAGCGTGTTCGCGAGCGGCCTCCGATTCGCCGAGCCGAAGGAGCGCCTCGGTGAGGTCGGTGCCGGGGTGCACGTCGACATCCTGGAGGCCGTGGGCAGAGAGGATGTTCGAGGCGTCGACCAGGTGGTCCCGCGCCGGCCCTGCGCGTCCGGCGCCGAGCTCGAGCTCGGCGAGGGCCAGCGTGGCCCATACCGTTCCCAGCACGACGTCGTGACGCGCACACAGCTCCAGGGCCTCCACGGCGTGCTTCCGGCAGGACTCCTGTCTCCCCATCCGGGACTCCAGGCTGGAGAGCGACGCCAGCAGCAACGCCAGGTCGGTGTATTGGCCGGACTCCCGGGCGATCGTGATGCCTTCGTGATAGCGGGAGTCCGCCCGGGCCCAGCGACGGGCGCCGGCGTCGTCCAGGCTAACGACCATCAACAACATCGGCATGGCTCCGAGCACTGTGCCCTCACGGACATCGGCCAGAGCCTCCTGCACCAGGTCGCGGTAGGCATCCTCTTCGCGCAGGAACAGGGGGCCGAAGGCAAGCCAGATCGCTCGCAGCGGGTCGGCTCGCAGCGTGTCGCCATGAGCCAGCTCCGCCACTGCCGTCCGGATCTGGTCGGCCCCACCTTGACCGGTGAGGGTGCGCGCCATACCCGCCGCCATCTGTCCCAGCACCCGCGCCCGGGTGGTGACGACCAGCGGCGTGAGCGTTTCCAGGGCCCGCACGGCACGGCGTAGGTAGTCGGTGTCCACGTGGAAGAGAGCACTCATGACGCCCTCCGCCCACAGCTCGGCCGCAGCATCGGACTCGTGCGGTCCGAGCTGGTCGGTGGTGCGCTCGATCACCGTCAACGCGGTGGCCAGCGAGCCGGTGCGCAATGCGATCGTGGCGCGCAGCCGTCCGCAACGAGCCACCAGGTCCCCCGTATGCAGGGCACCGACCGCGTGCAGGATGGTCCGCGAGCGTTCGACCTGGCCGGCGACCCAGGCGGCTTCGGCGGCCGCCAGCAGTCGTTCCGAGCGCTGTGACTCCTGCGGCGACAACCACCCCGCGCGCTCCCAGGCGGAGGCAGCCACGTCGTACGCCGAGCGGGCACGCGCCTGGTCACCCACGGCGTGCAGCGCCTGGGCTGCCGTCGCGTCGGTGTCGGGAGCCGCTGCGGCCAGGTGCCAGGCCCGCCGGTCCGGTTCGTCGTCCGGGGTCACTCGAGCCAGGACGGCGTGGGCCGCTCGACGGTCCGGTGCGGGTGCTGCGCCGTACACCGCAGCCCGCACCAGTGGGTGCCGGAACTCGAGACGGGCGCCTTCCATCCGGATCAGGCCTGCGTCGGTGGCCTCGACGAGGTGCACCGGGTCGATCCCCAGGTCGAGACTGGCCCGGGCGATCAGACGACGGTCGGTGCCTCCAGCCGCCGCGAGGAGCAGGATCGATCGGCAGGCGGTGCTGAGCCGGTCGGTTCTAGCCTGGAAGGCCTCGATGACGGCCGAGGTCACCTGCAACGGTGCCTCCGGCCCCGCGGTGTCCCACCGACGCGGCTGTCCGTTCAGCTCCAGCAGGGCCAGCGGGTTGCCGCCGGTGGCCCGGACCAGTCGTTCGACATGATCGGTGTCGGCCGACCGGCCCGCCCCGACGGCCAGCAACTCGGCCGCGGCCGTCGGGCCCAGACCCTCCAGCAGGTGAACCGGCAACCCGGCGTGGAGGAGGGCGCTGTCCTCCCCGCTGCGGACCGCGGCCATCAGCAGCACAGGGTCCGCCAGCAGCCTGCGGGCGGCGAAGGCCAACGCCGCCGCCGACAGGTGATCCAACAAGTGAGCGTCATCGACCAGCACGGCCAACGGTTGGTCCTCGGCGCGGCGGGTGAGCAGGCCCAGCGTGGCCGCCGCCACCGCGAAACGGTCCGGCGGCGGGCCCGACTGCAGGTTCAAGGCCACGGCCAGGGCCCGCGCCTGCGGAGGGGGGAGCTGGTCCAACTCGTCGGTGCCCGTCCCCACGAGCTGAGACAAGCCGCCGTAGCCGAGGTCGCGCTCAAGCTCGTTGCCCACCATCCGGTGCACCCGCATACCCGTGGCGCCGCCTGCTTCGACCATGGTCGCGGCGTGCTCCAGCAGTGCCGTCTTACCGATCCCCGCCTCGCCCGTCAGCACCAGCACCCCACTGCGACCGGCCCGGGCACCCGCCACCAGCGTGCCTATCGTGCGCCGCTCGGCCTCCCGCCCGATCAGCATGACGAGCTCGCCGGTTCCATCTCCCCTACCTTGCCGCAACGGGACCGGTTGGTGCACGGCTCGCGGTGACCGAATAGGGCGATCCGCCGCCAGCCTGACACGCTATGCGCGTTCCGACGTCACGACACAGGGGGATCACGGATGACCACGACCGAGACCGAGCAGCCGCGGGGGTCATTCTCCTCCCGCAAGGTCTTCATCTTCGCCGCCATCGGCTCCGCGGTGGGGCTGGGCAACATCTGGCGCTTCCCCTATGTCGCCTACGAGAACGGTGGCGGTGCGTTCATCGTCCCCTACCTCGTGGCCCTCGTCACCGCCGGTTTGCCGTTCCTGTTGATGGACTACGGGATCGGCCACCGCTACCGCGGGTCGGCTCCGCTGTCGTTCCGTCGAGCCCACCCTCGGGCCGAGGCGCTGGGCTGGTGGCAGGTCGCGATCTGCTTCGTCATCGCCGTCTACTACGCCGCCGTCATCGCCTGGGCAGCGCGCTATACCTTCTTCTCCCTGGACCAGGCATGGGGTGATGACCCGGAGGGCTTCCTGTTCGGTGAGTTCCTGCAGGCCGGGGACCCCGGGGTGAGCCTGGACTTCGTGCCCGGGGTGGCCTGGCCGTTGGTGCTGGTGTGGGTCGCGGTGCTGATCATCATGGTGTTGGGAGTGCAGAAGGGCATCGGGCGCACGTCGGTCGTCTTCATCCCGGTCCTGATGTTGACGTTCCTGCTCCTGGTGATCTCGGCCCTGTTCCTGCCCGGCGCGGTCGATGGTCTCGACGCCCTGTTCGCGCCGCAGTGGGACGCGCTCATGCAGACCGGGGTCTGGGTGGCCGCGTTCGGGCAGATCTTCTTCTCCCTCTCGGTCGGCTTCGGCGTGATGATCACCTACGCCTCGTATGTCGGCCGCCGGACCGACATGACCGGATCGGGGCTGGTGGTCGGCTTCGCCAACTCCGGTTTCGAGCTGCTGGCCGGCATCGGGGTGTTCGCGGCGTTGGGTTTCATGGCCGGCGCCGCCGGGACCAGTGTCGACGAGGTCGCCACGGAGGGCCTGGGTTTGGCGTTCGTGGCCTTCCCCGCCATCATCAGCGAGGCACCGGCCGGGACCCTGATCGGTGTCCTCTTCTTCGGGGCGCTGGTGCTGGCCGGGGTGACGTCGCTGATCAGCGTGCTGGAGGTGGTGATCTCCGCCGTGCGCGACAAGTTCGAGCTGAGCCGGGTGGGAGCCTCGATGGCCGTCGGCATCCCGGCCGCGCTGCTCAGCATCGTGCTGCTCGGCACGACGTCCGGGGTCTACGTGCTCGACATCGTCGACCACTTCATCAACCGGTTCGGGATCCTGCTGGTGGCCGTGGTGAGCATGCTGTTGCTGACCTGGGTGTTCCGCCGGACTGCGATGGTGCGCGAACACCTGAACCGCGACGGCTCGGTGCCGCTGGGGCAGTGGTGGTCGGTGCTGATCGGGGCCATCACCCCGCTGGTGCTGCTGTTCATCCTGGCCAACGAGGTGATCGACAACCTGCAGACCCCGTATGCGGACTATCCGGCCTGGATGCTCGGCACGCTCGGCTGGGGGCTGGCCGGCGCGGTCATCCTGCTGGCGTTGGTGGTCTCGCGCGTGCCGTGGCGCGCGGGGACCTCGTTGGAGGACCCGGAGCCTGCTGCGCGGGCGGATGAGGAGGTGGCCCGATGACCACGGGTGCGATCGTGATGATGTTGGTGGCGATGATCTTCCTGTGGGGAGGTCTGGGCCTCGCGCTGTTCAACATCAGCCGGAAGCGGCCGACCCCACCGGGCGCCACCGATATCTCAGCAGAAACGGGCCCCGAGTCGGGCTGAGCCCCGAACTGCCGCCTCACCCTACGATGGGCCCACCCAACCGAAGGAGTTCCACCATGGCATCCGTATCGGCCACTCGTCCGATCGTCGTCGGCTACGACGGCTCCGCTCCCTCCGAAGCTGCTCTGCAGTGGGCCGCCCGCGCCGCCGACCAACAAGGACGCAAGCTGGTCATCCTGCACGCGGCTGAGCGCATCACCTACACCCAGGACGCCGGCAGCGGGCTCTGGAAGAACGAGGACGTGATCGCCGACGCCAAGGAGATCGCCGGCGAGGGTCGCAATACCGTCTTGAAGGACTTCCCCGACCTGGAGGTCGACGTCGCCGGGTCGCTGTTCAGCGCCAAGGTCGCCCTGGGTGAGCGCTCGACCACCGCCTCGATGATGGTGCTCGGGAGCCACGGTCGAGGCCGCATCGGTGCCCTGCTGCTCGGCTCGACCGCCTACTCCGTCGCGGGCTACTCCCGCTGCCCGGTGGTCGTCGTGCGCACCGGTGCCGGCGAGGACATGCTGCCCGGGCCGGGCAAGCCCGTCGTGGTCGGCATGAACGGCACCGGCGGCTCCGAGCGCGCGGTCGACATCGGCGCCGACGTGGCACGTCAGTGGAAGGCCCCGCTGCTGGTGGCCACCGTGTGGGCGCCGCCGACCGGCAAGCGCAAGCCTGCGGGATACGACTCGATCGACGCGGCCAAGGCGGCGCACCAAGAGGAGGCGGAGAAGGCGAACGCCGACATCCTCGAGCGCGCCACCGCCGCGCACTCCGACCTCGAGATCACGGGTGCGGTCATTGAAGGACACCGCGTCGACGGGCTGATCGAGGCCGGCGAGCAAGGCGGCCTGCTGGTGCTCGGCACCCACGGTCAGGGCAGTCTGGCCGGATCCTCGCTGGGCGCGACCACGCTCGGCGTGCTGGCTCAGTCGAGCGCGCCGGTGATGGTCGTCGACTAGGACCCCTGCTGCGTATGCGGTCGCGTGGGTGATCCTGGCGCCTCGGCATACCGCTGACATCGGTGGCGGCGCGAGCAACGAAAGGTTGCCCACGCCGCCACTGCTGCGTCCTGCACCCCTTCACACAGCGTGTTGACCCGGCTTCTCGACATCGCCTACCGTGGCGACGTCGGCCGCGCAGAGCGGGCGGCGGTTTGCTCCAGCGAAGTCCGGTGAGATCCCGGCACTGTCCCGCAACGGTAGAGCTCCCCACGGGGAGCGAGTCCGGTCGCCTGGCTCAAGCCACGACGGGTGCTCTCGACGGAGGAGCGCTCTCGCCAGCTGGTCCGAACACGACGATGTCCGGCCACCCTCCGTCAGCGATGGAGGCACCATGACCGGCCGGCCCAGCACCCCCCACGAGCGCGCCCCTCATCCCCTTCCCACGGGATACGCGGCCTTCTTGCTCGATAGGCTCAGCGAAGAGATCGACGCGGCCTTGCTGCGCCCGATCAATAAGCCCGGGATCGCGATGCTGGTGGATCTCCGCACCGCGTTGCGATTGCACCAGAAGCCGGACCAGACCTCCATCCACGTGTTGACGATGCTGTACGCACATCACCCCCAGTTCGACACCGCGTGGGCTTAGCCCCGCTGGGCGTGGACCGGGCAAATCCAAGTGCTCCTCTATCCGCCGGGGCCGCAGCATGCGGGCGGCCGTAG
>JBARVW010000090.1:0-15804 GCA_049646465.1 Ornithinimicrobium sp. | reverse complement strand
CGACGGGCACCCAGGAGTAGGCCCAGTCGCTGGAACCCTTGCCGGGTATCGGCAGCAGGGCATGGGCGATACGGGGGCCCAGGTCACGAGCCGGGTTGATGGCGTAGCCGGTGGGACCACCGAGGCTCGCGCCGACGGCAACCACCAAGAGCGCGACGGCCAAGGGGCCGAGCTCGTTCGGGGCGTTGCCGAAGGCGAGGATCACGAAGACCAGGACGAACGTGCCGATCACCTCGGTCACGAAGTTCCACCCGTAGTTGCGGATCTCCGGACCGGTCGAGAACACGCCCAGCTTCACAGCCGGGTCGGCATCCTGGTCGAAGTGGGTCTTGTATGCGGCCCAGGCCAGGACGGCCCCGATGAAGGCCCCGAGGAACTCGGCACCGAAGTAGACCATGGTGTTGACGAAGTTGATCTCCAGGGCCGCTTCACCGCCGTAGTTGTCGGCACCGTTGGCCAACAGGCCCAGGGTCACCGCCGGGTTGAGGTGCGCACCGGAGTTGGCCGCGACGAAAACACCCGAGAAGACACCCAGACCCCAACCGAAGTTGATCAGGAGCCAGCCTCCGTTGAATCCCTTGGTCTTGGGCAAGATGGCGTTGGCTACGACGCCACAACCGAGCAACAACAACATCGCTGTGCCCATCACCTCGAGTAAGAACACTTCTCCCATGTACCTATCTCCGTTCTTGTGTTCTCTGGAGCGGGGCCGGATGCCACCGCTTCGTACGTGTGTCGCTGCGGATCAGCCGACGGGCTGCAAGGTGGTCGGGTCCCCGACCAATCCACGGACCTCGGCGGCTGCCGCATCGTCGGGCTGCTCGGCGGCCCGCTCCTCCGCCTGGGCCTGCTCGCGGTAGGAGGTGATCTCGGCCTCTTCCTTGGCACTGTCCCAGCCCAGGACGTCGGCCGCGATGGCCGCGATCTCCGGCAACGCGCCGAGGCCCTTGTGCTTGGTCTCGTAGATGAGGCGGGTGCGTCGCATCATCAGGTCCTCCATGTGCAGCACCCCTTCGTGGCTGCACGCGTAGGCGATCTCCGCACGAAGGTAGGCGGGTGCCTCCGTCAGCGGCTCGGCCAGCGAGGGGTCGGCCTCGATGAGCTCCAGAAGCTCGTACATCATCGAGCCGTAGCGGTGCAGCAGGTGGTCGACCATCATGTCGCTCCATCCGTACTGCTTCTGCAGCGCAGGCATCGACCGACGGGTCGCGGCTTCACCCACGGCTCCCATCAGCGGGATCTCGTCGGTGATGCAGACGAGGTCCTTCGCCAGGTCGCCCAGGGCGAAGTCCACGGCGTCTTTGGCCATCACTCGGTAGGTGGTGAGCTTCCCGCCGCCGATCACCGTCAGGCCCGGCATCGGGCTGGCCACCGTGTGCTCCCGGCTGACCTTGGAGGATCCGGTGCCCTGCTTGGTCCCGGGCTGGAGCAGCGGGCGTAGTCCGGCGTACCAGCCAATGATGTCGTCGCGGGTCAAGGTGGTGGTCAACACGTCGTTGGCGTGCTCCAGCACGTAGTCGATATCGGCGGAGGTGGCCACCGGGTGGAGTCGGTCCTCCTCCCATGGGGTGTCGGTGGTACCGACGATCCAGTAGCGCGACCACGGCACGAAGAAGAGCACCGACTTCTCGGTCTGGATCAATACCCCGGACGTGCCCTTGAGCCGGTCTCGGGGGATGACGATGTGGATCCCCTTCGAGGCGAGGACGTTCAGCCCGCCTTCGGTGTCGGCCAGCTCGCCGACGTCATCGGTCCACACACCGGTGCAGTTGATGACGTACTTGGCCCGACAGGTGATCTGGTCACCGGTCTCGAGATCAAGGAGTACAGCGCCGTTGGCCCTGCCGGAGTTGTCCTTGGTGATCTCCACAACCTGGGTGCGGCTTGCGGCTTCAGCGCCGTAGGAGACGGCAGTGCGCACCAGCGTCAGCACCAAACGGGCGTCATCCACTGTCGCGTCGTAGTACTCCACGGCGCCGATGGCCTGGTCCGGCTTGAAGTCGGGGAATTTCGTGTGCAGGCCCTTGCGGGAGCGGTGCCGATGGATGGGCAGGGCTCGCTTGCCGGGCATGACGTTGGCTAGGGCGTCGTACAGGGTCACCCCAGCCCCGTAGTAGGCACGCTGCCAGACGCGGTGCTCCAGCGGAATGAGGAAGGGCATCGCCTTGACCAGGTGCGGAGCCAGCTTGGTCAGCAACAGACCGCGCTCGGTGAGTGCTTCGTGGACCAACTTGAAGTCCAGCATCTGCAGGTAGCGAAGACCACCGTGAACCAGCTTTGTGGACCATTGTGAGGTGCCGGAGGCCCAGTCCTGGCTCTCGACAACTGCGGTGCTCAGACCCCGCGTGGCGGCGTCGAGTGCGACACCGGCGCCGGTGACCCCACCCCCGATCACGAGGACGTCAATCTCGGGACCGTCCTTGCCGCTGCCGGCGAGGTGGTCCAGAGTCTTTTGGCGTGTTTCTGCGGTAAGCGGCGTTGCCTTCACGGAAGTCCTCCTAGAGACGATCCTGCTAGTTCGGGGCGATCGGCGCAAGAGTCACCTTGCGTCCTGCGACCAACCTATCGTGCGTAGTGGACGGCGTGGAGCGGGACCGAGGATCGACAGGCATCGGGGCATGGGGCAGGCTGGCGGCATGTTGCGCAGCGCGGGAGCGGCCAAGCCTCTCGGCGTCGCAGACCGGGACTGGGCTTTGTCCGTCTGTGCGCAGGATCCGGTGATGCACGTCTTCGTGGCCGCGCGCATCCTCGAAGGGGGGCTCGGCGACGGACGAGCGACGATGTACGCCTACGACCGTGCTGGTACATCCGCGCTGTGCTGGTCCTCGGCCAACGTCGTGCCCGTCGGAGGGGACCAGCGCGCGATTGCCTCGTTGGTGGAACGCGTCAGAGGCCGGCGCAAGCTCGCCTCCTCCGTGTTCGGTCCGGCCGAGCAGGTGCAGCAGATGTGGTCCCTGCTCTCGGGGCAGTGGGGGCCACCCCGCGAGGTCCGGGAGGACCAACCCGTGATGACCACCACGACTCTTCCCTCCCACGTCGGGGTGCCGCAGGATCCGCTCGTGCGCGTGGCACGGTTGGAGGAGCTCGACGAGGTGACACCGGCCGCCGCGGCGATGTTCACCGAGGAGATCGGCTATCCGCCGTACCGGGGCTCGGGATCGGCTTACCGCAACGCCGTGGCCGCCCTGGTGCGCGCCCGGCGCACGCTCATCCGCACCGAAGGGGGCACCGTCGTGTTCAAGGCCGACCTCGGGTCTGTCGCCCTCGGTGTGGCCCAGATCCAGGGGGTATGGGTGCACCCCGACTATCGAGGTCGCGGGTTGGCCCCGCCGGCGATGGCCTCGGTCATCGAGCACACCCTGCGGTATGTCGCTCCCACCGCGACGCTGTACGTCAACGACTACAACAGCGCGGCGCTGGCCACCTACCGCCGCGTCGGGATGACCCAGACGGGATCGTTCAGCACCGTCCTTCTCTAGGCCGATAGCGTGAGCTCATGTTCGACGTCTCGGCGGTCCGCGCCCACTTCCCGGCCCTGCGCTCCGGCACCGCCTTCTTCGACGGTCCGGGTGGCACTCAGACCCCGACCGCGGTAGCCACCGCCATGTCCGAAGCGATGCTGGCGGGACTGTCCAACCGCGATCGCCTCACCGCGACCGGACGCCGGGCCGACGACATCGTGGCGTCGGCCCGGGAGGCCATGGCCGACCTCCTGGGCGCAGACGCCGAGGGGATCATCTTCGGACGAAGCATGACGTCCTTGACCTACGACCTGGCCCGTACGCTGGCGGCCGACTGGGGCCCGCAGGACGAGATCGTGGTGACCTCGCTGGATCACGACGCCAACGTGCGTCCGTGGGTTCAGGCGGCGCAAGCGATGGGTGCTCAGGTGCGCTGGGCCCACTTCGACCCGGAGACCGCGGAGCTACCGGTCGACGCGGTGACCGCAGTGCTGAGCCCCCGGACCCGCCTCGTCGCACTGACCGGAGCGTCGAACGTGCTGGGGACCAAGCCCGACGTGGCCGCGCTGGCGAGTCTGGCCCACCAGCAGGGGGCGCTGGTCTTCCTCGACGCGGTGCACCTGGCTCCCCACGCGAGTATCGACATGGCCACGCTGGGTGTGGACTTCATCGCATGTTCGCCCTACAAGTTCTTCGGGCCCCACCTCGGCGTCCTGGCCGGAGTCCCGCAGGCGTTGGAGTCGCTGCGGCCGGCCAAGCTGCTGCCTTCGCCCGCACGGATCCCGGAGCGTTTCGAGATGGGCACCCTGCCCTACGAGGCCCTCGCCGGAGTGAGCGCGGCTGTTGATTTCATCGCCGAGCTCAGCGGCGCCTCCACCGGCACGCGGCGCGAACGTCTGGGCCAGTCCTACTCCGCGGTCGAAGCTCACGAGCACGAGTTGCAGGCACGGTTGGAGGAGGGCTTGGATCAGCTGCCGTCGGTCGTGCGCTACTCGCGCGCCAGCCACCGCACTCCTACGGTGTATCTGCGAGTGGCCGGGGTTGACGGGGCCGAGGTCAGCCAAGGGTGTGCGCAGGTGGGCGTCAACGCTCCATACAGCAACTTCTACGCCATTGAGGCCTCACGACGTCTCGGGCTCGGCGACGATGGCGCGATCCGGGCGGGGATCGCGGCCTACACCACCACGGAGGACGTCGACCGACTCGTGGCCGCAGTGCGCAGCGCCGGCGAGCTCAGGCAATAATCGCGAGGATCGGGTCCCACGCCGGGTTATCGTGGCGCTGGCGTCCGCGTTCTCGAGCGGACAGCACCTCAAGATGTCCCCACGATCTAGGAGCGCCGACGTGGCCCTGCGCCTGTCCACCCTCTTTCTCCGCACGCTGCGCGAGGACCCTGCTGACGCCGAGCTCCCCGGCCACAAGCTGCTGGTGCGCGCGGGCTACGTCCGCCGTGCGGCTCCCGGGGTCTACAGCTGGCTGCCGCTGGGACTAAGGGTGCTGCGCAACGTCGAGAAGGTCGTGCGCGAGGAGATGGATGCCATCGGCGGTCAGGAGGTCCGTTTCCCCGCGCTGCTTCCTCGCGAGCCCTACGAAGCCTCGGGCCGCTGGACTGAATACGGAGACAACCTGTTCCGGCTCACGGACCGCAAGGGCGTCGACATGCTCCTCGGCCCCACGCACGAGGAGATGTTCACCCTGGCGGTGAAGGACATGTTCTCCTCCTACAAAGAGCTACCCCTGACGCTCTACCAGATTCAGATCAAGTACCGCGACGAAGCGCGTCCCCGAGCCGGCCTCCTGCGTGGGCGGGAGTTCACGATGAAGGACTCCTACTCCTTCGACGTCGACGACGCCGGTCTGGAGGCTGCGTACCAACGGCACCGGGCGGCCTACATCTCCCTGTTCGACCGACTCGGGTTCGACTACGTGATCGTCCATGCGGATTCCGGCGCGATGGGGGGATCGGCCAGTGAAGAGTTCCTGGCCATCAGTCCCCACGGCGAGGACACCTTCGTCCGGTGCGAGGCCAGTGGCTACGCCGCCAATGTGGAAGCGGTGGTGGTGCCCCAGGCCGAGGACGTCGACGCGTCGTCGGTGCCTCCGGCCCAGGCCCATGACACCCCCGACACCCCGACCATCGACACCCTCGTGCGCGCGGCTAACGCCTCCCAGCCGCGCTCCGACGGACGTGACTGGCAGGCCAGCGACACGCTCAAGAACGTTATCGTCATGGTGGCGCACCCCGACGGCAGTCGGGAACCCCTGGCCGTGGGGGTGCCGGGTGACCGCGAGGTGGACCCGAAGCGGCTGGCGGCTGCCGTGGCACCCGCCGAGGTGGAGGCCTTCGAGCCCAAAGACTTCGCGCAGCATCCGAGCCTGGTCAAGGGATACATCGGTCCCGGGGCGCTGGGCACGAAGCAGGCATCGGGTATCCGCTACCTGCTGGACCCCGCGATCGCTCGCGGTTCGGCCTGGGTCACCGGTGCCGACGAGCCCGGCAAGCATGTCTTCAACCTGGTCTACGGCCGGGATTTCGAGGCCGACGGCACCATCCAGGCGGGCGAGATCAAGGAAGGCGACGCCAGCCCGGACGGCGGTGGCGCGCTGACGTTGGCGCGGGGCATCGAGATGGGGCACATCTTCCAGCTGGGACGCAAGTATGCCGAGGCGCTGGGCCTGAAGGTGCTGGACGAGCACGGCAAGCTGGTGACCGTCACCATGGGCTCCTACGGGGTGGGGGTCACCCGAGCGGTGGCGGCCATCGCCGAAGCCACCTGCGATGACCTCGGGCTGGTCTGGCCGCGCGAGCTGGCGCCGGCCGGCGTGCACGTGGTGGCGACCGGCAAGGATCCGGCCGTCTTCGAGGCCGCCGAGACCTTGGTGGCCGAGCTCGAGGCCGATGGCGTGCAGGTGATCTACGACGACCGGCCCAAGGTGTCACCGGGCGTGAAGTTCAAAGATGCGGAGCTGTTGGGCGTCCCTACCATCGTCGTCGTCGGACGCGGTCTGGCCGATGGCATGGTCGAGGTCAAGGACCGTGTCACCGGGGCGCGCCGGGAGGTAGCCGTGAGCGAGGCGGCTGCGGAGGTCCGGGCCGAGATCGCCCACCCCGCGCGGTGATGCCGGACGGAGGAGGGGCCCCGGTCCGGGCCGTCATCTTCGACTGGGGTGGCACTTTGACGCCGTGGCACACCGTCGATGTGCCGGGCATCTGGCGTCGCACCTACGCTGAGCGCGCCTACCCCGACAACCCCGATGCTGCCGCTGCCCTGGCGCAGACCCTGACCGAGGTCGACGCCGAACTGTGGGCTTCGGGTCGCGCCGCGCATCGCAGCGCCCGGTTGGAGGACGTGCTGGCAGGCTCCGCCCAGCGACTGCAGATCCCCATCGAGCACGTGGCCACAGCGCCGGGTCATACGGCCTACCAGAGCGCATGGGAGCCGCACACCTTCACCGACCCCGAGGTCGCGCCCCTGTGGACGTGGCTGCGCTCGGAGGGCATTGCGGTTGGGGTCCTGTCCAACACGATCTGGAGTCGTGACTACCACCGCGGGGTGTTTGCCCGCGACGGGGTGCTGCATCTGATCGACGCGGACGTCTACACCAGTGAGATCGAAGTGGTCAAGCCGCACGCCGACGCCTTCCGTCTGGCTGCGGAGGCCGTGGAGGTCGACCCGAAGGAGTGTGTCTACGTGGGTGACCGGCTGTACGAGGACGTCTGGGGACCCCAGCAGGTCGGCATGAGGGCCATCCATATCCCGCACAGTACGATTCCCGAGGACCAGGTGGTGCCGGTCGATGTGACCCCCGATGCCACGGCCCACGCGCTGGCCGATGTGGCCGGGATCGTGTCGGGCTGGCAGAGCACAGCGAGTGCTCCACCGAGGTGATCGAGGAGCTTTCGCTCTCGCTGTTGACCTTCCTGGCCGTCGCGGGCTTCGTGGCCGGTTGGGTGGACGCCGTGGTGGGCGGGGGAGGCCTGGTCCAGCTGCCTGCGCTGTTGATCGGGTTCCCGGGGGCTGCTCCGGTGCAGATCCTGGCGACCAACAAGCTCGGCGGGATCTTCGGCACGACCACCAGCTCGGTGACCTACCTGCGCCGGGTGCGGCCCGATCTGCGGACTGCCCTGCCGCTCGCCGGGTGTGCGTTCGCCGGGAGTGTCTGCGGAGCGCTCATCGCCTCCCAGATACCCAGAGCGGCGTTCAACCCCATCATCCTCGTCGTTTTGGTCGCGGTCGGTGCCTACACCCTCGTCAGGCCGAGCGTCGGGTCCATCTCGGCCCTGCGTTTCTCCGGTCGTAAGCACCTGTTGGTGGCCGGAGCCCTGGGCTTCGGGATCGGTGCCTACGACGGTGCGCTCGGCCCCGGCACGGGCTCATTCCTGGTCTTCGCGCTAGTCGGCGTGCTCGGCTACGGTTTCCTACAGGCCAGCGCCAAGGCCAAGATCGCCAACTTCGCGACCAACCTGGCTGCCCTGGTCGTGTTCATCCCGCAAGGCGCCGTGATGTGGGAGATCGGACTGCTCATGGGGGTATGCAACGTCGCCGGCGGCTATCTGGGTGCCCGGACTGCGGTGGCACAAGGGAGCGGGTTCGTGCGCGTGGTGTTCGTGGTGGTCGTCGGCGCCTTCATCCTCAAGATCGGCTACGACACCGTCATGCAGTTCATTTAGGAAGCCACCGCTATCGGGTCGCAGGAGCCGAGCGACCTGAGGGTGCTCATGGGTCGATCGGCACTCTCCGGCTGGTGCTGCGGGCCGACGGGCTCGATGACGTGACCATCAGCGACCATGCCGTCCTGGGTCTCCGGTCGAAGGCGGGGGTCGGAGTCCGGTGACTGGTTCGACAGGCTGTTGCCCATGCCGTAAAGCACGTACCGCCCGTTGATCCGCTCGCACGGCTGCGGCACGTGGACGTGCGTGCCGAGGATGAGGTCCACGGCCCCTGACCCGAGCAGCCTGCCTCGTACAGCTCCGGGCGACCTGCCTCCTCCTCCTCGGCCGAGGGTCCGGCGTGCCCGAGTCCCGCCGCGGTCAGAGCTGCCTGAGTCTGCATCAGGCCGGGCAGGCCACGGTCCATGGTGTGGTTCGAGGCGAAGTCACAACCGTCGTACCCCGCCTGGGCCGGATCCACGGCCAGCTCACGCGGGGTGTTGAAGGACAGCACCCCTTGCTGGGTCAGGTCGACGTTGCGGGCTGACAGCGGTCCGCAGGCAGGGCAGTGACCGTCGGGCGGGCCTCGGTCGGATCTGTCGCTGAGGTAGATCCCGACCCAGCGTGGGTCGCTCGGGCCGGGTCGTTGCCTGCCTCGGGGCGTGCCTCGAGGCGTGCCTGGTCGGTCGCCGTGATGCTCTGGCCCCCACTCGCACGCGCCGTGACGACGAGCATCAGCGCACAGGCGCCTACCGAGGACCCGAGACCAGGAGGCGGTGCCACCTTCATAGATCGAGGCTAGCCGCCCTGCAGCAGGTGTCGCTTGACCTCGTCAGGGTCGGTCACGGGTTGCTGACACACCGTGCCCCGACACAGGTATGCCGTGTCGTGGCCCCCGAGCGAGGGACGGTCCAGCAGGACGGGCGCGCCTTCGATAGGGGGCTGGTCCGCTGGGACGGGCAGTCCGGTGCGTTCACTCAGCACGATGACCCCGGGCGGGGCTTGCCGTGCCGCCTCGCTCAACGCTCCGTCAGCGGTGGCGATGGCGAGCAGGCTGGGTCCGCTCTCCGCGTCCTCAGCTGCCGTCAGGGCCCACCCGGCGAAGCGGGGCGCCTGGCTGGCGATCGTGCCCATGGGCCGCAGCGCGGCGCGTCCCAGATCCAGGTCCTCGGCCGATCCCGCCAACGCCCCGTACCGCAGGAACGCTCCGGCGAGTGCGGACTGCCCGCACGGCTCGGCGTTGTCCCCCCGCGAGGCGGGTCGCATCACCAGGTCGGCCACATCGCGGTCGCTGTCGTGGAAGCGACCGTAGCCCTCGACGCCGTGGGTGTCGGCGTCGCTCGCTTCGAAGGCCTCACGGGCGACGTCGAGGACCCATCGCGCGGACGTCAGCCAGCGGGGGTCTGCAGTGGCGGCGTGCAACGCGAGCAACCCCTCCGCCAGGGCGCCGTAGTCCTCAGCCACGCCAGCGGCCTCCCCGACGACGCCATCGCGGGAGCTGCGCCTCAGACGTCCGTCCACGACGTGCAGACGCAGGAGCAGATCGGCTGCTCGACAGGCCAGATCGACCCAGTCAGGCTCGTCGAAGAACCATCCGGCCTCGGCCAAGGCGGCGATCAGCCAGCCGTTCCAAGCGGTGACGACCTTGTCGTCCCGGCCGGGTTGGTCCCGGAGGGTCCGGTGCAGGTCCAGACGTTCGCGCACGTCCGCATACCATCGCTCGTCCTCGGGCTCGCGGGGCCGTTGCAAGGTCGACGTGCCGTGCTCGAAGGTGCCCTGCTCGGTGACAACGAAGAACTCCGCGGCTCGACGACCATCCTCCTCGCCCAGCACCCGGGTGAGCTGTTCCGGCGTCCAGACGTAGGTGCCTCCTTCGACCCCTGCGGTGTCGGCGTCGAGAGAAGCAGCGAAGCCGGCCTGCTCGGTCCACATCTCGCGCACGAGCCAGTCCACGCACTCACGCACGATCCGCTCGGCCAGCCCTCGGTCGGCTGCGTTGATGTCCGACGAGCTGACCCGAGCCAGATCGGTGTAGACCCGCAGCAGCAGGGCGTTGTCGTACAGCATCTTCTCGAAGTGCGGCACCACCCATGCTGCGTCGACGGCGTAACGGGCGAACCCGCCGCCGATCTGGTCGTAGGTGCCACTGCGCGCCATAGACCGCGCCGTCTCGCGCGCCATGGTGGCTGCCTGCAGGTCGCCGGTCCTCACGCTGTGCCGCAGCAGGAAGGACAGCACCATCGAGGGGGGGAACTTGGGCGCGGTCCCGAAGCCACCGTGGACCGGGTCGAACTCGCGAGCCAACCGCTGCACGGCTGCCTGGAGCACGTCGGAGCCGATGGGACGGCTCGACTCGGCGGCCGCGGCAGCGTCACTGAGCGAGCGGACGATGTGGGCACTGCCCGCGCGGACCTCATCCTCGCGCTCGCTCCACGTCTGCGCGGCCGAGGTGAGCAGGTGGGCGAGCCGGGCCTTCGGCAGGTACGTCCCACACCAGAACGGCTCGCCCTCAGGGGTGAGCAGACAGGTCATCGGCCACCCCCCGTGACCGGTCATGGACGTCGTCGCCTGCATGTAGATGGCGTCGACATCCGGCCGCTCCTCGCGGTCCACCTTGACGGCCACGAAGCCTGCGTTCAGCTGCTCGGCGATCTGAAGGTCCTCGAAGGACTCGTGGGCCATCACGTGGCACCAATGACAGGCGGCATACCCGATCGAGAGCAGGATCGGCACGTTGCGCGTTCGCGCCTCCTCGAACGCCGCCGGGGTCCACGGCCACCAGTGCACCGGGTTGTCGGCGTGCTGGCGTAGGTACGGGGACGTCGAGCTCCCCAAGTGGTTGCTCACCCAAGCCTCCTGAGGTGCGGTGGTGTGTGGACCGGGTCCGAACGAAGGTCCAGCACGTCGAGGTGTCTGGCGGCGCAGCCTACGTCGTCTCGGCACAACGACATCGCGCCCGTCCAGCCCCGCTGGCGCGTGAGCCGGGTGCTGGTCTGTCAGAGGCGCTGTCTACCCTTCAGGAATGACCGAATCCACGGATAGCAGCCCGGAGTCGCAGACGCTGGGCTCACAGACCCCACAGACGAGCGACCAACTCGACAAGGATCCCTCAAGCTGGGTGACCGGTGACGAGCCGATGACCCCGTCGCAGCGCAGCTACCTCGACACCCTGGCCAGCCAAGCGGGCGAGGAGATCTCGGCCGACCTCACCAAGGCTGAGGCGTCCGAACACATCGACCGGCTGCAGGCGAAGGGTGCTCCCGAGGCCGACGCCTGAGCGACGTGCCGCCCAGCACCGCTCCCGGGCAGGGGCCCCCGCTGACGAGCCGACCGATCATGAGCCAGTTCTGGGCGGACATCTCCTTCCTGCACTGGCGCGTCCGGCCCGAGATTCTGGAGCCTTTCATGCCTCGCGGTGCCCGCCCGGATGTGCATGACGGGTCCGCCTGGGTGGGCCTTCTGCCCTTCCAGATGCAACGCGCTGGGGTGGGTGCGGGGCCGGCTGTTCCCCACCTCGGCACGTTCTGGGAGACCAATGTGCGGGTCTACAGCACGGATCCTCATGGCCGACCCGGCGTGGTCTTCCTGTCCCTGGAAGCACAACGTCTACCCGTGGTCGTCGGAGCACGCGCCGCATTCAACGTGCCCTACTACTGGGCCACGATGTCGGGGAGTCGCTCTCGACGCGACCACCACATGGTGATCCGATACGTCAGTCGGCGTCGACGTCCGCACGGGCTTGCGCCCAAGCGCGTCCTTCCAGCCTCCATGGTCGAGGTACGGGTGCTGGATCCGATCAGTGAGCCGGATGAGACCGAGCTGTTCCTGAGCGCCCGATTCGGGCTGCATACCCAGGTGGCCCGTCAGGGTCTGTGGGTGCCCAATACCCACCGCCCCTGGCCCTTGCATCACGCCGAGGTGCTCTGCCTCCGGGATGAGCTGGTGGCCTCTGCCGGACTGCCGGACCTGCCAGACCTTCGCCCACCCGATCACGTCATGTTCTCCCCAGGGGTGCACACCACCTTCGGGATGCCGCAACGCCTCTAGCGGGAAGGGGGCGGAGGCTATCGGCCCGGTGTTAGCGCGCCTTCGGCACGTCCAAACCCGGGAAGCCGGCCATCGGTACGGCGAAGCTGAAGCCGACCTGGACGGACAGTGCCATCAACGCCACCGTGCCGGCGATGGCATCGTCGTCGGAGGCGCGCGCGCTCGACCCGGCGATGATGGACTGTGAGAGGGCCAGGAACAGCAGCTGCGCTGTGTCGCGTCGCTCCCGCCGGGTCGAGAGCGCCTCTGGCAGGCCATAGCCCAGAGGCGGTGCCGGTGCCGCGCCACCGGCGAGCTCGGTCAACCGGCGGGTCGGCCCACGGAGGGCGCTGAGGGCATCGCGATACGTCTCTCGCTCGTCCGCCGAGGACCGAGCGGCCAACACTTCCAGGCCGTAAGCCGCTTGGCGAAGGCCTGCCAGCACCGTGATGGCTCCGGCGCCGCTGGGTCCACGCACCGACACCGAGGTGCTGCTCGCCCCGAGCAATCGGGCGGCCGCGACCCGTTGACCGTGGAGAGACATCAGGGTCGGAAGGTTGGGCCCGGTCACCCCGGACAGCTCATCCTGTATCTCCTCCTCTAACGACGACCGTGCCAGAGCGTCGGCCCATTCCTCCGGGTCGAACCTGCGGCCGGTGTCCGACGTGGTCGCCGCCTCGTCGAAGGGAGGGGAGGTGCTGGTCGAGCCCTGGTCGCCGTCCTGTCCTCCGCCGACCTGGACCATCGTTGTCAGCACACCCTCCTGCGTTACCAGCGCGGTTCGTATCGCCAGCACTGACCGGGTCAACTCGTCGTCGCGGTCGGTGGGGCCGGCCGTGATCAGGTCACGAGTCCGGGTCAGGGTCGCCTCCAGGACGGCGAGGTCCGGAGCTTGCGCCCGAGGTGATTCCTGGTCCCTGTCACCGCTGGGCTCAGGGGGGCTGTGGCTCGCATCGCCGGAGCACGCTGCAAGACCGGCCCCGACCATCGCCGACATCGCGACGAGGAAACCCCTTCTGCTACACAACGACGCAGATCGGCGCATCACGGGTCGCGCGGGCATGACGCGGATCATCGCAGACCGAGCGGCGAAGAACTGCGACTAGGGTGGTGGTTTCGGTCGCTGCCCCACGTTGTCGGCCGGACGGGACGGCAGGACACAACAGAAGAGGGAGACTCGGGTGGACAGCGGGACGGGAAGTGCTCAGGTCCGAGAGACGTGCGAGCGTGCCGTGGCCGGGGAGGGCATGGTTATCGACACGGTGAGTGTGACCTCCGCCGGCAAGCGTCGTCTGGTGCGTGTCACGGTGGCCCGCGATGTGGCCGTTCTGGCCGACGGCGACCACACCAGCCTCGTGGAGCCGTTAACCCTGGACGAGGTCGCCCACGCCAGCCGGTGTGTGAACGACGCCCTCGACTCCTCCGACGTGATGGGCGCTTCGGCATACACGTTGGAGGTCAGCTCCCCAGGAGTGGGCTCGCCGCTTCTCACGCCGGAGAGTTTCCGGCGCAACGTCGGTCGTCTGCTCGAGGTGAGCCACGGCACGGGAATCGTGACTCAGGACCGCCTCGTCAGTGCCGGGCCGCACGGAATTCAGCTGGGCTCGACCGAGCAGGACGAGATCCCGTACGACACCATCGACCGGGCCGTGGTCCAGGTCGAGTTCAGCCGACCCACGACAGGAGAGTGAGCCTGATGGACATCGACATGGCAATGCTGCGGGGGATCGCCGCCGAGCGCGAGATTCCTCTGGAGATTCTGGTCAAGGCCATTGAGCAGGCCACCCACAGCGCCTACGAGCGGGTCCGTGGTCCCGAGGCCTCGGCCAGCGCCCGGGTGGAGCTCGATCGCAAGAGTGGTCACGTCACCGTCTGGGCTCGCGAGCAGACCGGGACGGAAGGCGACGTCGTGCCGGCGGAGCCAGGTCCGGAGTTCGACGACACCCCGGAGGGGTTCGGCCGCGTCGCTGCGGCCACCGCCCGACAGGTCATCATGCAGCGGATGCGCGAGCTGGAGGATGACGCCGTGCTCGGCGACTTCCGCGACCGTGAGGGCGAGATCGTCTCCGGTCTCATCCAGCAGTCCAGCAACCCGCGGAACGTGCTCGTGGACTTCGGGACCGTCGAGGGAGAGCTGCCGAGCGCCGAGCAGGTGCCCGGTGAGAGCTACCAGCACGGTCAGCGGTTGCGGTGCTTCGTCGTCAGTGTCAAGCGAGGGGCACGAGGTCCGCAGATCTCGCTCTCACGCACCCACCCCAACCTGGTGCGCAAGCTCTTCGCTCTGGAGGCTCCGGAGATCGCGGACGGATCCGTGGAGATCACAGCGCTGGCTCGCGAAGCAGGTCACCGCACCAAGATCGCGGTGCACTCCAAGGTCGCCGGGGTCAACGCCAAAGGGGCTTGTATCGGCCCGATGGGGCAACGGGTCCGAGCGGTGATGGCCGAGCTGCAGGGGGAGAAGATCGACATCGTCGACTACTCCACCGATCCGGCGGCTTTCGTGGCGTCGGCCCTGTCGCCGGCTCGTGTGCTCAGCGCGGAGGTCGTGGACGTCGACACCAAGCAGGTGCGAGTGATCGTGCCGGACTACCAACTGTCCTTGGCCATCGGCCGGGAAGGCCAGAATGCCCGGTTGGCCAACAAGCTGACAGGGTGGCGCATCGACATCCGCTCCGACACGGCCGAGGCCGGGAAGCCTGTAGACTAGAACGATCTGCCTATCCTGGTGCCGTGAACCACAGAAGCAGGAGTGCCGTCGTGCGCACCTGTGTGGGGTGTCGTCGTCGGGATGAGCAGAGCAGGTTGCTCCGAGTGGTCATCGTCAGCGATGAGAACGCGCGAAAGCGTGTGGTCGTCGCCCAACCCGATCCCACCGGATGCATGCCCGGTCGGGGTGCCTACGTGCATCGCGACCTGACGTGCGGACAGGCTGCAGTGCAACGCCGAGCTTTCGGGCGTGCCCTGCGAACGTCAGGCGAGCTGAAGGTCGACGCAGTGATCGACTGGATCGCGTGCAACCAGACATCAGCCCCGAGGTAGGGGCCGCAACACCGGCAAGGCAACCGCCTTGTTCACCATCATTGGAAGCGGGTTAGACGCTGATGAGCACCCGATGAGTACTCAGCAATGAGCACCCAGCAGAAATAGTCGCGGCCGCATACCCAAGACGGGACCGGCCACGACACAACCAGTAGGAGAAACGTGGCCAAGGTTCGGGTCTATGAGCTCGCCAAAGAGCTTGGGGTCGAGAGCAAGCAGCTGCTCGCCCACCTGAAAGAACAGGGTGAATTCGTCCGGTCGGCATCCTCGACCATCGAGCCCCCTGTTGTTCGAAAGATACGAGAAAGCCCACCGGCGGCAGCCAAGAAGGCCGCCCCGAAGACTGCCCCGTCGAGCTCCGCAGCGGCCTCGCCGGGCACCTCACCGCAACCCAAATCCAACGCGCGGGTGACCTCCGACGCCCCGACCCCGGGGCCCCGCAAGTCCGCCCAGAGCGCGCCGGTGCCGGGTGCACGTCCGGGCCCGACGTCCGCTCCGGAGCCGACGCCGAAGCAAGAGACACCTTCTACTCCGGCTGCAGCCCCCCCTCCGGAGCCTGAGTCCGCGCCCCGTCCCGCGGCAGCGTCGTCCGAGCCCCAGGCAACGAGCGAAGCCTCTTCGCCGAGC
>JBARVW010000089.1:0-23158 GCA_049646465.1 Ornithinimicrobium sp. | reverse complement strand
ACGACCACGGCTCGGGTCGAGGCAGCCTGGTCGGTATGGGGGTGGCTGGTGGCTTGGTGCCCAGCCCCTCGGCTCTGGTGGTACTCCTCGGGTCGATCGCCCTCGGTCGCACGGTCTTCGGGGTGTTTCTCGTCTTCGCCTACGGGATCGGCATGGCCGCCACGCTGACGGCGGTCGGCTTGTTGCTGGTCAGGCTGCGAATGAGGCTCGACGACGTCGAGTCCAGCCGTAGCAACCCGTGGGTCGCCAGGGTGACCGCGGCGCTCCCGATCGTCACGGCGGTGCTGGTGCTCGTCGTGGGTATCGGCTTGGTGGCCCGCGGTCTCTTCTTCAGCCTGTAGGGGCCCCTCCTCGCACAAGTGCCCTCGCTGCACCGGAGATGCGCCTGGCGCAGGTCCGCACGCAGATCCGTGGCGTGCTTGCTCGCGCTCCCATGACCCGTCCAGGGCCACACTGCTAGCGTCGACGGCCGTGGCGCTCGTGTCCCACGACGCCGGACCCATGACGACACAGGAGTTCTTGTGGCTACCTACGACGTGACTGACCGCTCAGCAATCGTGACCGGCGCAGGCTCCGGTATCGGCCGCAGCATCGCGCTCCTGCTCGCCGCCAACGGCGCAGCGGTGGTGTGCGCCGACCTGGACGCGGATGCGGTGCAGCGCGTCGTCGCCGAGATCACGCAGGCCGGTGGGAGTGCGTCGGCACACGTGGGCGACGTGTCCGATCCGGACGATGCGTTCGCCATCGTCGCCGCTGCGGGGGAGCTGGGCGCACTCCGGGTCGCCGTCAACAACGCGGGGATCAGTGGTGCGGCGGCCCCCGTCGGTGACTATCCGCTAGACAGCTGGCAGAAGGTGATCGACGTCAACCTGAGCGCCGTGATGTACGGCATGAGGGCTCAGCTGCCCGCCATGGCCGCACACGGCGGGGGGAGCATCGTCAACATGGCCTCCATCCTCGGGAGTGTGGGTTTCGCCACCGCTTCGGCCTACGTCGCGGCCAAACACGGCCTGGTCGGGCTCACCAAGGCCGCAGCGTTGGAGTATGCGGGGCAGGGAGTGCGGGTCAACTCGGTGGGACCGGGATTCATCACGACGCCACTCCTGGAGGCCAACCTCGACCAACCGACCCTGGAGATGCTCGAGGGTAAGCATGCGCTCGGGCGGCTGGGCCGACCGGAGGAGGTCGCGGCGCTGGTGGCGTTCCTGGGTTCAGACGCCGCGTCGTTCATCACCGGCAGCTACCACGTCGTCGACGGCGGCTACACCGCTCAGTAGTCCGAGCCGGCGGTCAGAAAAGACTCCAGCACGCGGGCCACTCCGTCGGCGTGGCATGGCGGTGCGACATGGTCCGCCACCGCACGCACGCTGCTGTGGGAGTCCGTCATCGCGTAGGACGTCCCGGCCCAGCGCAGCATCGGGATGTCGTTCGGCATGTCCCCGAAGGCGACCACCTCAGCGGGCGGTACGCCGAGGCGAGCGCAGAGCGTCGTCAGAGCACTGGCCTTGGTGACGCCGTTGGCACTCACCTCCACCAGACCCGCGATGGACCAGGTGGGGGTCGCCTGGTCGCCGACCACGCTGACCACACGCTCACGGAACTCCTCGTCGTCCAGGAGGGCGTTTCGGACCAAGAGCTTGAGCGCGGGCGCGTCCCAGAGGTCCTCGAGCGGACCGCGGGGGGAACCCTCGGGGACGCGGTGGGTGTTGCGGTAGGCAGAGTCGCGTCGAATGCCGTCCAGGCACTCGATCGCGAAGGTCGCTCCCGGCACGGTGTCGCTGATTGAAGCCACCAGCCCCAGACCCACCGCTGGACTGATCCCGACGTGCTCGATCACGGCCTCGCCATGCACGTCGTAGGCCACGGCGCCGTTCGACACGATGGCCACGCCCGGCCGACCCACATACGGCCAGAACCCGGTCATCCAACGCAGTGGTCGACCGGTGACGAAGACGACGGGCACTCCGGCGCGGTCCAACCGTCGCAGCACGTCAGCGCAGTAGGGGGTCGGTGTGGGGTCGCCGTTCGGCACGAGCGTGCCGTCCAGGTCGGTCGCGATCAGCACGATACGACCCTATCGGCGTGCTGACGGCCGGGAGGAGGAGCCCACGAGGCCGCTTCGGCGCCCCCTCAGGGCGTGAGCATGACCTTGATGGCGCGCCGCTCGTCCATCGCCGCATACGCCTGCGCCACCTCGGCCAGCGGCAGCGTCAGGTCGAAGACCTTGCCCGGCGAGATCTCGCCGGCCAGCACATCATCCCGCAGTTGCTCGAGATAGGCACGGACCGGTGCCATGCCGCCGGCGATCTTGAGGTTGCGCTGGAACATCTGACCGATCGGGACCTCGACGTCGTGGGGGACCCCGACGAAGCCCACCGTGGCTCCTGGGCGCAAGACGGCGAAGGCCGTCTCCATCGACTCCTTGGTGCCCACACACTCCAGCACGGCATCCGCGCCGACTCCGCCGGTCATCTCCTCGATCGCCGCCACTCCCTCCTCACCACGCTCGGCGACGATGTCGGTGGCGCCGAACTCACGAGCCACCGCCTGGCGCGGCGCGTGTCGCGACATGGCGATAATCCTCCCCGCTCCCATCCGGGAAGCGGCGAGGACGCCACACAGGCCGACGGCGCCATCCCCGACGACGACCACGGTCTGACCTGGCTGCACCCGCGCGGACACGGCGGCGTGCCAGCCGGTGCCCATGACGTCGCTGAGGGCCAGCAAGGAGGGCAGCAGAGCGACGTCGGGGTGGTCCGGGGTGGGGACCAGCGTGCCGTCAGCCAGCGGAACCCTGACGTACTCGCCCTGACCGCCATCGACCATGTGCCCGTTCTCGTCGGGAGATCCCCAGCCCCCCAGGTGGTCGCAAGCAGTGTTCATCCCGACCTGGCAGTGCACGCAGGTGTTGTCGCCGTAGGTGAAGGGGGCGATCACGAAGTCGCCCACCGTGAGCGTCGTGACCTCGGAGCCGAGCTCTTCGACGACCCCGACGAACTCGTGCCCGATCCGGCGCGGCTCCTTGATCTCGTTGATTCCCCGGTAGGGCCACAGGTCCGATCCACAGACGCAGCTGGCGGTGACCCGGACTACGGCGTCGGTCGGCAGGAGGACCTTCGGGTCGGGAACCTGCTCGAGGGTGATCTGGCGGGTGGCCTGCAGCATGGTGGCTCTCATAGCGGCGAGTCTGCCACCGGGGGTGACAAGATGATCACCCGGTCGGAGCCAACAGGAAGGCAGTGCGATGACGTTGCATGTGGGTTCGGAGGTAGGGCGACTGCGGCAGGTGATCGTGCACCGTCCCGGGTTGGAGATGCACCGGCTCACCCCGGAGAACAAGGAGCGCTATCTCTACGACGAGATCCTCTGGGTCGAGCGCGCCCAAGCCGAGCACGACGGCTTCGTCTCGGTCATGCGCGAGCGCGACGTCACGGTGCACTACTTCGACGAGCTGCTGACCCAGACGCTCGCGGTCCCCGCCGCCCGCGAGCTGGTGCTCGCCCAGTCCCTTGACGAGCGCCATGTAGGGCCGCTGGCGGCGGACGAGCTGATGGCCATGTTCGAGCAGATGAGCGACGAGGAGCTGTCCCGCTATCTGATCGGCGGGATCACCAAGGCCGAGGTGCTGGAGCGGATGGAGAGCCCACGCTCCGTGGTCATCGGCGCATTGGCGGACCAGGATGCAGTGTTGGCCCCGCTGCCCAACCACCTCTTCACCCGGGACACCTCGGCCTGGGTCTACGACGGAGTGGCCGTCAACTCGATGCACAAGAAGGCCCGGCGGCGCGAGACGGTGCACTACGAGGCGATCTACCGGTTCCACCCGATGTTCGCCGAAGCGGACCCGAGCTGGTGGTGTCACGGGCTCGAGGCGGGCCCAGCCACCGCCGAAGGCGGAGACATCCTCGTCCCGGGGAACGGCACCGTCCTGGTCGGCCTGAGTGAGCGCACGACGCCACAAGGGGTGGAACGACTGGCTGCCACGATGTTGGCCTCGGAGGAGATCAGCGAGGTCATCGCCGTCGACATGCCCAAGTCCCGCGCGGTCATGCACCTCGACACGGTGATGACCATGATCGACCACGAGACCTTCACCCGATACCTCGGTCTGCCCGACCTCAAGTCGTGGACGTTGACCGCCGGTGCCGAGGTCGAGGGTCAGATGCAGATCAAGATCGCGGCCCACGATGCTCACGAGATGGAGCAGGTCATCGCCCACGGGCTGGGCCTGGACGCCCTGCGCATCCTGGCCGCCGACCAGGACCCCTCGGCGGCAGCCCGCGAGCAGTGGGACGACGGGTGCAACGTGCTGGCCCTCGAGCCGGGAGTCGTCGTGGGCTACGAGCGCAACACGGTGACCAACGACTTCCTGCGCTCCCAGGGAGTGGAGGTGCTCGAGATCTCCGGTGGTGAGCTGGGTCGCGGACGGGGTGG
Organism: Ornithinimicrobium sp.; assembly: GCA_049646465.1. Lineage (GTDB taxonomy): Bacteria > Actinomycetota > Actinomycetes > Actinomycetales > Dermatophilaceae > Ornithinicoccus. The sequence goes on along the minus strand of JBARVW010000089.1, from coordinate 18,724 downwards.
GCCACGCTGCATGTCCTGCCCGATCGAGCGCGACCCCTTGGACTGATCGGTGCCGAGCAGACGTCGAGTGCCGTTGGCCGAGGGCCACGAGGCCCTGGAGGTATGCCGATCAGCCATGGAGACGGCAGGGGATGACCCGTCGAGCGCGACAGCAGCGGAGTCGATCGACCTCCTGGCCCGGGAGGTCCGGGCGCTCGCCGTTCGGTACAGCCTGGAGGAGCTCGCGGCCCGCGCCCCTGGTCGATCGGTCGAGGTCAGGGTGCCACCCCTGGGAGCCGTTCAGTGCATCGAGGGCCCACGGCACACCCGCGGGACGCCGACCAACGTCGTCGAAACTGACGCCGCCACGTGGCTGCTGCTGGTGCTCGGCGTGCAGACGTGGGAAGAAGCCCGCGCGACCGGCACGATCCGGGCTAGCGGTCAACGAGCGGATCTGTCGGCATACCTCCCGCTGTGAGCCCCTGGCCCTAGGGTGACGGGGTGCGATACGGCATCTGCATCCTTCCCGAACACCCGTGGTCGACCGCCGGGCCGATCTGGCGTCGCGCTGAGGAACTGGGCTTCGACCACGCCTGGACCTACGACCACCTGGTCTGGGCCGGGCTGCCCGACTCCCCGTGGCATTCGACGGTCGCGACCCTGACCGCAGCCGCCATGGTCACCGACCGGATAGCCCTCGGCACCTTCGTGGCCTCCCCGAACTTCCGTCACCCCATCACCTTCATGCGCGATGCCATCACCCTGGACGACATCAGCGGGGGGAGGCTGCTGTTGGGACTGGGGGCGGGAGGAGCCCGGGATGCGGGGATCCTGGGCGATGAGCTGTCCCGCGGCCAACGCACGCGTCGTTTCGCCGAGTTCGTCGACCTGTTGGACCACACGCTGCGCTTGGACCACGTCGACCACGAGGGCGAGTTCTTCTCGGCCGTCGATGCCCGCAACGTCCCAGGGTGTGTGCAACAGCCCCGGGTGCCCTTCGTCGTCGCCGCCAACGGACCACGGTCCATGGCGCTCGCCGCCCGTCAAGGCCAGGGGTGGCTGACCACCGGTCCGGTCAACGGCCCTGTGGGCACCACCGATGGACAGAGCGACGCTGCGGCGACCGCGCAATGGTGGGCGGGGATCGCCGAGATCTCCGATCGCTTCACGCAGGTCGAGGCGGAGATCGTGGCCTCGGGGGATCGCGCCGCCGAAGGGCCTGCCGACCGCTACCTGTCCTTGGACGCCTGTGGCGTTCCTGCCCTGAGCAGCGCCGCCTTCTTCGAAGACCAATGCGGTCGGGCCGCCGAGCTGGGGTTCACCGACGTGGTCGTGCACTGGCCACGGGCCACCGATCCGTACCGAGCCGACGCGAGGGTGCTGACCGAGATCACGCTCAACACGTCGAGCCCCTGAGGCCACCTGAGCCGCCCGGGGCCGAGGCTGCGGCGTAACCTGGAAACATGAGCCAGGAACAGCCGGAAGCAGGCCGGACGCCGGACCGTGAGCGCGTCGTGCCGGTGGGATCTCGACGGCGAGGGCCCCGGATGGTGCCGTTCTTGGTCACCGGCGCCATCCTAGGAGCGATCGTGGGCATCATCGTCGACCTCACCGGTCCCTCGTCGCAGGTCGCCTCAGCAGGCCAGGAGGTCATCGTGCTGGGCGGGGCGGGAGCCCTGGTCGGAGCGACCTTGGGCGCCATCGTCTATCTCATCGCCGAGTGGAACAGTCTGCGCAGACTCTGACTGTGGGAGACTGGTGGGGTGGTTCGACCAGATGGGCGTCTCAATCATGACCTCTTGCCGGATGAGTCCCTCCCACAAGACGCCTGCGGTGTCTTCGGAGTGTGGGCACCCGACGACGAGGTAGCCAAGCTCACCTATTTCGGACTGTATGCCCTGCAGCACCGTGGGCAGGAGGCCGCAGGTATCGCCACCAGTGACGGGCGGTCGTTGCTGGTCTTCAAGGACGTGGGCTTGGTGGCTCAGGTCTTCGACGAGTCCAGCCTCGCCTCGCTGCGCGGGCATCTGGCCATCGGACACTGCCGGTACTCCACCACCGGCGGAAGCACCTGGGAGAATGCCCAACCCACCCTCGGCGGCACCAGCGGTGGCACGGTTGCCCTGGCGCACAACGGCAACCTCATCAACTCCGCTGAGCTGCGCGAGAAGTTGGCCGAGCTACACGGTGGGGACCTGCGCTTCGCTCGCGGGGAGGTCGGTCGGGGCAACACCACCGACACGGCACTGATCACCGGATTGCTGACCGCCGACGCCGACCGCACACTCGAGTCCGCGGCGATGGAGGTGCTCCCGATGCTGCGGGGCGCCTTCTCGTTGGTTTTCTGCGACGAGCAGACCGTGTACGCAGCGCGTGACCCGCAAGGCGTGCGTCCTCTCGTCCTGGGCCGGTTGGAACGGGGCTGGGTGGTCGCCTCGGAGACGGCTGCCCTGGACATCGTCGGGGCCAGCATGGTCCGGGAGGTCGAGCCCGGAGAGCTGATCGCCATTGACGAGCACGGATTGCGCAGTCGACGGTTCGCCGAGGCCAAGCGCAAAGGCTGTGTCTTCGAATACGTCTACCTGGCCCGCCCCGACACCTCCCTCAACGGACGATCGGTGCACGAGAGCCGCGTGGAGATGGGCCGTCAGCTCGCCCGCGAGCATCCGGTCGAGGCCGACATGGTCATGCCCACGCCGGAGTCGGGCACCCCGGCCGCGATCGGATACGCCGAGGCCTCCGGCATTCCCTACGGCGCAGGTCTGGTCAAGAACGCCTACGTCGGGCGGACCTTCATCGCACCGAGCCAGACCATCCGACAGTTGGGCATCCGGCTCAAACTCAACCCGCTGAAGCATGTCATCAAAGGCAAGCGGCTGATCGTCGTCGACGACTCCATCGTGCGCGGCAACACGCAGCGCGCCCTGGTCCGGATGCTGCGTGAGGCCGGAGCGGCTGAGGTGCACGTGAGGATCTCGTCCCCGCCGGTGCGGTGGCCCTGCTTCTACGGCATCGATTTCGCCACCCGGGCCGAGCTGGTCGCCAACGGGTTGAACACGCAGGACATCCGGGCCTCGCTCGGAGCCGACTCCCTGGGCTACATCAGCGAGGAGGGCATGGTCGCCGCGACGACGCAGCACCCCGACGAGCTCTGCACGGCATGCTTCTCCGGGGTGTATCCGATCGGCCTACCTGAGGACACCCAGTCCGGCAAGGACGTGCTCGAGCTGGAGTTCCCGGTCCTCGCGGGGAGCGACCCCACCGACGTCGGGACGCTCGACGTCGAGGAAGCCACTCAGCGCCCGACCGGCGTCGTGGATGTGGACGGGGTGCCGATCGGGTCCGCAGTGGGCGGCTCCGACGCCCTGACCCGGCCGTGATGTCGCTGGCCCCGGGCTCGGGCCCAGGTCCGCGTGGCACGGCTGGCATCACCTATGCCGACGCTGGGGTGGACGTCGAGGCGGGTGACCGAGCGGTCGAGCTGATGAAGTCGGCGGTCCGGCGAGCAGGGCGACCTGAGGTCCTTGGCGGGCTCGGTGGCTTCGCCGGGATGTTCGACGCTTCGGCCCTGCGGGGGATGGACCGTCCGGTGCTGGCGACGAGCACCGATGGGGTCGGCACCAAGGTGGCCATCGCCCAGGCGATGGATCGACACGACACCATCGGCATCGACCTGGTGGGCATGGTCGTCGACGACATCGTCGTCTGCGGCGCCGAGCCGCTTTTCATGACGGACTACATCGCCTGCGGACAGGTGGTGCCCCACCGGATCGCTTCGATCGTGGAGGGCATCGCCCGGGGGTGCGAAAAGGCAGGTGTCGCTCTTGTCGGGGGTGAGACGGCCGAGCATCCGGGGCTACTGAAGCCCGACGAGTACGACGTGGCGGGCGCCGCGACCGGGGTGGTCGAGCACGACCGGGTGCTGGGGCCCCATCGAGTGGCGGCGGGTGACGCGGTGATCGCTCTCGCCTCCTCCGGCCTGCATTCCAACGGCTTCTCGTTGGTCCGGCGCGTGGTGGCTAGCGTCGGCCTCTCATGGGACTCCCACGTGGCGGATTTCGGCCGCACCTTGGGCGAGGAGGTCCTGGAGCCCACTCGGATCTACACCCGCGACCTGCTTGCTCTGATCGCCACCCCGGGACTGGATGTCCACGGCCTTTCCCACATCACCGGTGGGGGCCTGGCCGCCAACGTGGCGCGAGTGCTCCCTGCCGGGCTCCACGCCACGCTGGAGCGCTCAACCTGGACCCCTCCCGCCGTGTTCACCACCGTGCAGGGCTGGGGCTCGGTGCCTCAGGCCGACCTGGAGCAGACGCTGAACATGGGCATCGGCTTCGTGGTCATCGTCCCGCAGGAGCAGGCCGACGCCGCGATCGCCCGAAGCCAAGACCTCGGCCTGACGGCGTGGGGCCTCGGGCAGGTCAGACACCACGGATCGGCTCGCGTGAGCGGGGCGGTGCACGGCGCCAAAGGGGTGGACGGGGGATCGGTGACTCTCGTCGGATCCCACCGCACCTGAGTTGAGCTAGGCCCGCTTCTTCATCCACGAGCCCGGCGTGATCGGCGCGTCCGCGCGCTGGGTGGACTGCCGGTCTGACGACTCGGAGTCGGAGTCCTCGCCGAGCTCATCGTCGGGTCCGCCGTCGGCCTCGCGATGGCGGTTGCGGCCGTAGTGCTCCGCAATGTATTGATCCTGCTCCGGCGCGGAAGGGGCGTACGACGAAGCGATGTCGCCCTCGCTGCCCTTCAACTCGCGCTCTAGAGCGGTCAGGTCGGTGTCGGGAGAGTAGTACTTCAGTCTCCGTGCGACTTTGGTCTGCTTGGCTTTTGCCCGGCCGCGCCCCATGGCGTGACCCCCTCGTGCGTCTGCCGGGGAGCATCGCTTCTGGCCAGCAGAACTGAGCTGAACAGACCGCGCAGCAAGCCCGGGAATGTGTATGAATCGTGAGTCATACGGTACATGAGCAACCGGCGTCGGATTGCATCACGGTCGACACACACCGGATTTCCGTTGTCGGTGCGGTTCTGCCCTGCAGCCATCGGCAGTGGGCCAGGACCGAGCAACCTAGCGTCGACGCACGGCCACGTTCGCCCCGAGACCGGCGAGGGTGAGCAGCGCGAGGACCAGCACGCCCCATACCCACGGGGATGTGGCCGCGCCCTGCGACTCGTCACCCTGCACCGGGACGGCGGCCGTGTTCGCCGCGCGGTCGGCGTTGTCGCCCAAGTCCTCTGCGGTGCTGGTCGCCGCATCGGTGTCACGGTCCGGCGCCTGCGTGGCTGCGGTGGAGTCCTCGCCCGTCGGCGTGGCCTGCGCTTCGATGCCGGCCGAGGGCACGGTGTAGTCGAGCTCTCCTGAGATGGGGTGACCGTCCTGCGATGTGACGCGCCAGACGACCGTGTAGTCGCCGGGGGGCGCGTCCTGGGTCAGCGGCTGCACCACGGCCGTCCCCTCGACCTCGGGATCCCCATCGGTCACCTCACCCAGCGGCCCCGTCACCACGACGACCGTGCCCACCGCAGCGATCTCACCGGTGAACTCCAGTCGGACCTCGCCCGGTGGCGTGTCGATCTCGGCGCCGTCGGTCGGGACGGTGTCGACCAGCTCATCGTGGGCCTGGGCAGCCTCCACAGGCCCGAGGACCGTGGCGGCCAGGAGCACGGCGGCCCCGGCACACCTCTGTCGCCAGACGGCTTTATCGCGACTCATAGGCTCAGTCTACGAAGCCAACGTCGGCTTGCCGCTCAGCGACGCCGACCGGCCGCGTGGGTTAGAAGCCGGACTGCGTCTGTCGCGGGTAGTACTTGGCGTACTTGCGCACGTAGTTGGTCTTGGCTGCGGCGACGTACAGCTTGCGCTTGAAGGAGTCCTTATTGACCAGCGGGTGGAAGACGCCCTTACGGGTGACCCGCTTGACCAGCACCTTCTGCTCCGGACTGAGGTAGCGGCGCAGCAGGAACATCGGCAGCACGCAGTAGAGAATCTCGTTGCGCACGACGACCTGCTCGTGCGGCTGGTTCTGGATGAGGTCGGTGGTGATGAACTCGGCCACATTGGCCCCGGCCGCCGTGACGTAGAAGTTGTTGCGGCCGATGCGCGGGTTCATCTCGAAGAACTTCATTACCCCGTCCCTCGGGTCGAGCTTGACGTCGAAGTTCGCGAAGCCGCGATAGTTGACGTGCTTCAGCATCCGTTCCGCCTGTGCCATCAGCTCCGGATACGCGGTGGTGATCATGGCTGCCGGGTTGCCGATGGCCAGGGGCTGGTGCTCCTGGAGGAGCACCTGAGCCGTGGCCAGCAGGGTCGCTTCGCCGAACTGGTCGATGTACGCGGTGATGGAGCGCATGGCGGTGTCGTCGCCAGGGATGAGCTCCTGGACCACGAAGCGATCCCGGAACCCGGCGTTCTTGACTCGCGTGAAGACCTCGACGAGCTCCTCGGCGGTGTCGATCTTGTAGATCTTGTTCTTGCCCTCGAAGCGCAGCCCTTCGTAGGCCGCACCGACCGCCGGCTTGGCGACCACCGGGAAGGTCAGGTCCACCGGCTGCGGGGCCCACTGTGGGTCGTCGGCCTGGCTGAAGTCCTGGACGAGGGTGCGCGGGGTCGGGATGCCCAGCTCTTCGCAGACCCGGTCGAACTCGATCTTGTCCGCCACCATGTCCAGCACCTCGGAGTCGACCGACGGCACGACATACCACTGCGAGAGCCACTCGGCCTGGTCGCTCAACATCCGTGAGAACGAGTCGGCGTTCGAGAGCAACAGGGTGGTCCGCCCGGCCGCTGTGCGCTTGGCACCCTGCCGTTCGAGCTCGTTCAACGTGTCCTGTCGCTGAGCATCTTCGCCGAGCTCGATGGTCTCGATGAACCTCGAGTCGGCGATCGGGCCGGCCACGACCCGGGAGATCACGGTGCTACTGATGCCGTAGCGCTCATGGAAGGCACGGGCCAAGGCGTAGATCCCGATGTCGGTGCCGAGGAGCACCACATCGAAGTCAGGGTCACCCGCAGTGGGGCCGGGCAGGTCAGGCTGGCCGGGGGTGGCATCGGGCACGACGGTCATGGGACTCCAAGCTCAGGGGACGGGCTACTGCCCGGTGAGCCTACCGGCAGGGCTGGGACTTGCTGGTGCTCTGCAGCATGTTTGCGGGTGCATCCGACCATGGGCTCGCCCTCGGCGGCAGCCGTAGGCAATAGTGCGGTGATGAGGATCTCCGCCAAGGCTGACTACGCCGTGCGTGCCGCCCTGGTGCTCGCCCAAGCCGATGAGACTGCGGTGACGGCGGAAGACATCGCTCGGGCCCAGGCCATCCCCGTCCGCTTCCTGGAGGCTGCACTTCGCGACCTGCGCAGGGCAGGTCTGGTGGCAAGCCGCCGGGGGCCCCGTGGGGGACATCGCCTTTCGCGCAGCAGTGCGCAGATCAGCATTGCGCAGGTCGTGCGGGCGATCGATGGCCCTCTGGTCTTCGTCAACGGTGAGCGGCCCTCGGATCTGGAGTACTCCGGGACGGCCGCAGGGCTCCTCCCGGTCTGGGTGGCGGTGCGGGTCGCGGTCCGCCAGGTGTTGGACGAAGTGACGTTGGCCGATGTGCTTGAGCAACGCCTGATGCCGGAGGTCCAGCACCTGCTCAGTGCTGAGGGTGCCTGGGACAACGAACCTCCTTCGTAAACTCGATAAAAATGATCGGGATTGACAACAAACTGCTCGGCGCTCTACTTTTCCCTCATGTTCACGATTGCTTTGCTGGCTCTGGTAGGCCTGGGCGCCCAACTTGTCGACGGCAGCCTGGGGATGGCCTACGGGGTGACCTCGACGACCCTGCTGCTGGCTATGGGCACGGCTCCGGCAGCCGCGTCGGCCACCATCCATCTGGCCGAGATCGGCACGACCCTGGCCTCGGGGGCATCCCACGCCCGGTTCGGCAACGTGGACTGGGGCGTGGTGCTGCGCATCGGCGTGCCGGGCGCGATCGGGGCCTTCGCCGGCGCGACCTTCCTCTCGTCGCTGAGTAGCGAGGCCGCGTCCCCGGTCATGGCAGTCATCCTGTTGAGCCTGGGCCTCTACGTTTTTGTCCGCTTCACCTTCCAAGGTCTTCCGACCGAGCGTTTGGGCCAACCCCTTCGCAAGCGCTTCCTCGCCCCTCTGGGCCTGGTGGGCGGTTTCGTCGATGCCACCGGCGGTGGAGGCTGGGGGCCGATCGGCACCCCGGCCATCCTGGCCAGCGGTCGCCTCGAGCCGCGCAAGGTGATCGGCTCGATCGATGCCAGTGAGTTCCTGGTCGCGGTGGCCGCCAGCGCCGGCTTCCTGCTCGGCCTGGGCTCGCAGGGAGTCATCGTGTCGTGGGCCGTGGCGTTGCTGATCGGTGGGGTGATTGCCGCACCGATCGCCGCCTGGCTGGTGCGTCACATCCCCCCACGGGTCCTGGGCTCACTGGTGGGCGGGGTCATCATCCTGACCAACTCGCGCACCCTCTTGAGGGGAGACGGGGTGCAGGCGTCCGACCTCGTCTGCTACCTCACCTATGCCGTCATCTTCGTGGCGTGGGTCGCCGCCGTTCGATACTCCTGGCAGCAGCACCGAGCCCTCGAGGCGGACGTCTCCGCTCCCCGTGGGAGGTCGGATCAACTGAAGTAGCGACAGGAGCGTCGCAGCAGTAGCGTGCGGGTTGTTTGTCCGGGTGCAGAGTTGCACCTGGTCCTCGCGAACAGATGGGTGGGACGTCGATGGAGACCATGGAGCCGGCCTACAGCGCGGGGGTGCTGCTGCTGATCGCCGCAGCAGCCGTCGCCGTGCTGTTGGTGCTGATCATCTCGTTCAAGATGCATGCCTTCGTGGCGTTGATCTTGGTGAGCCTACTGACGGCGGTGGTGGCCGGGATCCCGCTGGCCGAGGTGCCTGAGGTCGCCCTCGCGGCGTTCAGCGGGACCTTGGGGTCCGTCGCCCTGCTGGTCGGGCTGGGGGCGATGATCGGCCGGCTGCTCGAAGTCACCGGTGGCGCCCAGGTCCTGGCCGACACGCTGATCAACCGGTTCGGGGAGAAGCGGGCTCCGTTGGCCCTGGGACTCGCGGCCTTGCTCTTCGGCCTGCCGATCTTCTTCGACGCCGGGTTGGTCGTCTTCCTGCCCATCATCTTCTCGGTGGCCCGCAAGTTCGGCGGCTCGGTGCTGCTGTACGCACTCCCGACTGCCGGGGCCTTCGCCGCTATGCACGCCATCGTGCCGCCGCACCCCGGTCCTGTCACCGCAGCCACCGAGCTGGGGGGCAGCATCGGGCTGACCCTTTTGTTGGGCCTGCCGGTGGCGCTGGTCTCCTGGTATGTCGGCGTCTACCTCGTCACCACGGCCTACGCGGGCAAGATCATGGTGCCGATCAAGGAGTCGGTGCTGGTCGGGGGCAAGTCCGGGGAGCCGAGCAACCTGGACGAAGGCGCCGGTGACGTGGCCCCACCGTCGTTCGGCGCTGTGTTGGCAATCCTGGTGCTTCCGGTGCTGCTGATCGCGATGAACACGACCCTCACCACGCTTCGCACGGCCGAGACGATCGGCGAGGACGACCTGTGGGCGAACGTGCTCATCCTGATCGGCCAGACTCCGGTGGCCCTGTTGATCACCCTGCTGGTGGCGACCTACACCCTCGGCACGAAGGGCCGCTCGCTGGCGACCATCGAGAGCATCCTCAACGACGCGTTGGCTCCGATCTGCGCGATCATTCTGATCACCGGAGCGGGTGGCATGTTCGGCGGGGTGCTGCGGCAAAGCGGCATCGGGGCTGCCCTCTCGGACAGCCTGGCCGACATGGGTCTGCCACTGGTGGTCTCAGCCTTCGTAATCTCCACCATCCTGCGGGTCGCCCAAGGGTCGGCCACGGTGGCGTTGACCACGACCGCGGGCCTGCTGTCCGCCGCAGTGGCCACGGCGGACCTGTCCGATCTGAAGATCGTGCCCTTGGTGCTGGCCATCGCCGCCGGGGCGACGGTGCTCTCCCACGTCAACGACTCAGGATTCTGGCTGGTGAGCCGCTTCTTCGGAATGGACGTGAAGACGACACTGCGCACCTGGACCGTCATCGAGACCACTTTGGGACTGGCGGTCTTCGTCATCGCGCTCGGCTTGTGGGTGGTGATCCCGTGACGGAAGCTGACAGCAGCCGGCCGCTGCATATTGTCGTTATGGGGGTCTCCGGGTCCGGCAAGAGCACGATCGGTCGAGCGATAGCGGATCGGCTCGGGTGGGAGATGGCCGAAGGGGACGACTTCCACCCGCAGGCCAACCTGGACAAGATGGAGAACGGTCACTCGCTGGTGGACGCGGACCGCTGGCCGTGGTTGGAGTCCTTGGCGCAGTGGACCGCGGAGCGGGACGCGGCGGGCCTGTCGACCGTGGTCACCTGCTCGGCGCTGCGCAAGGTCTACCGGGACATCCTGCGCCGAGGCGGAGACACCTTCTTCGTGCATCTCGTCGGGGACAAGAACCTCCTGATGGGACGGATGGAGGGGCGGGAGCACTTCATGCCACCGTCTCTGCTGGAGTCCCAGATGGACACGCTGGAGCAGCTGGCCGACGACGAGGCGGGCATGCGCCAGGACGTGGTGAACCCGCCGAACCGCATCGCGAACGTGGTGGCCGCCCAGCTCGACCGAGCCGACTGAGTGGCGCAGGTTCAGGTGCCTGACTGTCGTTCCACCGTGGTGTTCACGCTCGTCGTGCTGCACGGAAGGCCGCGGGTAGGTCGCGCTACCCCTCGCTGAGGGCCCCACCCTCGGCGACCACGCGCCCGCGGAAGAGCACGGTGCGGTCGCTAGGTCGGTCCATCACCGCAGAGGTCACCGTCTCTGCGTCGATCAGACACAGATCTGCGCGGTCGCCCACCGCCAGGCCGGGTCGGCTCGCCACGGAGTCCAATCGCGGGAGGCGGGGGTCCATGATGCCGGCTCCCCCCACCGTGGCAATGGCCGCGCAGTGCTCGATCAGCTCGTCGGCGCGGTATCCGTTGGTGAAGGCCAGTTGCCAGGTGCGGTCCAGCATGTCGGCATTGCCGTACGGCGACCAGTAGTCACGCTGCCCGTCCTGACCAAGGCCCACGCGGACTCCGGCGGCGGTCAAGGCCCGGATGGGGAGGCCCTGACCGCCGCCGGGAGCCACCGTGGCGGTGGCGATATCGGCGTCGGCGAACGCCTGCACCAAAGCCTCAGTCTGCGACGGTGTGCCGTCCCACAGCCCGTATCCGTGGGAGATCAGCACCCGGCCCTGCATGCCCAGAGCCAGGGTCCGCTCGACGATCAGGTCTGCGCTGAAGCGGCCCAGGTCCCCCGGCTCGTGCAGGTGGATGTCGACCGGCACCTGGTAGCGCTCGGCGAGCCCGAAGACGATGTCCAGATGGCGCACCGGGTCCCGATCCAGGGTGCACGGATCGATGCCGCCGACCACGTCCGCGCCGGCTCGAAGAGCGTCCTCGAGCACCACCGGCGACCCTTCCTCACGGAGTAGCCCGGCCTGCGGGAAGGCGATGACCTGCACGTCGCAGTGCTCGCGATGGGTCTCGCGGGCGGCGAGCACCGCCTCCAGCCGCTCGAGACCGCAGTCCACGTCGACCTGAGCGAAGCTCCGCACCCGGGTGGCGCCGCGGGCGATCATCAGATTCAGCGTGTGCGACACCCGCTCCCGGACCCCCGCCTCGGCCTCACGCCAGTGGGCCCGGTCGTTCAGCATCATGGCCCAGACCCCTGGTCCGCCCGTGTGCGGTCGGAACGGAAGACCCAGCCGGGTGGAGTCCAAGTGCACGTGCACGTCGGAGAACCCCGGCAGGGCCAGGCGTCCGCGACCATCGATGACGGTCACCTCGGAATTGGTCCTATCGTTAGTGGCGTCTTCGGCGGGGTGGCCATCCAGGGCGGGACCCTGATCCGCTGCCGGTGTGCCGTGCGGCAACACCGCAGCAATGCTGCCGTCCTCGATACGCAGGTCGGCCATGGGCCCACCCCAGGGCCGGCACCCACGGACGATGGTGCGCGGTGTCGGCATACCTCGGCTCAGGCGTTCGGGTCTTGGTGCCGTTGGCCGGTCATGCGGGTCGACCGTTCTGCTTCCGCGGTGGCCTGTGCAGCTTCCTCACGGGCGCGTCGCAAGGCTTCGTTGGGATCTTCCAGGTCGGGGATCTCCGCTTCAAAACCCTGCGTGGGGGCCTCTACGTCGTCCCGCAGCGAGGCCGCCGGGCCATCCAGCGAGGCGCCCTCCTCCTGGGAGCCGCCGAGGGCGTTGCCGATACCCGACAGTGCCTTGGTCAGCTCGGTGGGCACGATCCACATCTTGTTGGACTCGCCCTGGGCAATCTGCGGCAGCATCTGGAGGTACTGGTAGGCCAAGAGCTTGCTGTCCGGGTTGCCCTTGTGGATGGCGTCGAAGACCTGCAGGATGGCGCGAGCCTCACCCTGGGCCTCGAGGATCGCGGCCTGAGCGGTGCCTTCGGCCCGCAGGATCTGCGACTGCTTGGCGCCTTCGGCCGTGAGGATCTCGGACTGCTTGACGCCCTCGGCGTTCAGGATGGTCGCGCGTCGGTCGCGCTCGGCGCGCATCTGCTTCTCCATCGAGTCCTGCACACTGGCCGGAGGGTCGATGGCCTTGAGCTCGACGCGGTTGACGCGGATGCCCCAGCGGCCGGTGGCATCGTCGAGCACGCCCCGGAGCTGACCGTTGATCTGGTCGCGGCTGGTCAGGGTCTGCTCCAAGTCCAAGGAGCCGATGACGTTTCGCAAGGTCGTGACGGTGAGCTGCTCGATGCCCTGGATGTAGTTGGCGATCTCGTAGGTCGCCGCTTTGGGGTCGGTCGGCTGGAAGTAGATGACGGTGTCGATCGAGACCACGAGGTTGTCGCTGGTGATGACCGGTTGCGGCGGGAAGGACACGACCTGCTCGCGCAGGTCGACGTTGGCGCGCGTCTTGTCGACGAAGGGGATCAGGATGTGCAGACCGGCGTCGAGCGTGCGGCTGTACCGTCCCAGGCGCTCCACGATGAGGGCCGTGGCTTGAGGCACGATCCGGATCGCCTTGGCGATCGCGGTGGCCACGAAGAGGATCAGGAGCAGGAGGACGATGTACAAGGCGATCTGTGCCGGATCGATATCGGGCATAGCGAGCTCCTTCAGTTGCTGTGGGACGGCCGCGCGCTGACGACAGCGGTCGCACCATCAATACGAATGACGTTCACCATTTGTCCCGCCGCCAGCTCCTCACCCGGCTCCACGGTGCGGGCGCTCCACTGCTCCCCGCGCAGTTTGACCATGCCACCACGTTCGGTGACCACCTGGACCACCTCGGCGCGCTGGCCGACGTTGGCATCGGCGTTGGTGCGCGGAGCGGGTCCCGTCAGGTGCAGTCGCTTCAACAGCAACGGCCGGAGCAGGGCCAGCAGGATGACGGCGGTGATCACGAACGCGATCACCTGGGCAGGGAAGGCGGCGCCCGCGAACGCGGTGACTGCGGCCACCAACGCGGCAGCGGCGAGCATGGTGAAGACAAGATCCAGCGAGGCAATCTCGATCAGTCCGAGGACCAGAGCGGCTGCAGTCCACCACAACCATTGCGTCTCACGCAGCCATTCCATCGCTACCTCCTCCTCGAGTCACCCCATGGTAGGCCGAGCCGTGGTCTCGAACCCGCCGGGAGGTCGCGAGCTACCAGAGACCGTGGGCCTGCAGACGTCTCGGAACGGCGCTCGAGGTGGGCGCCTGCGTCTCGTCGGCCGCTGGCGGGGCCGCCAACAGTGCTCGGGCGATGATCGCGAAGACCTGTTCGGTCTCGATCAGGAAGGCGTCGTGGCCGTAAGGCGAGTCGATGGTCGCGAGCTCGCGGCAGGCGGGCGCCTGAGCGATCACCGCACCATCGGCCGGGGTGAACAGGCGGTCCGACGTCACGACGGCCACCGTCAGCTCCGCAGTGATCCGACGCAGGGCGGCCTCCACCCCACCGCGACCACGCCCGAGGTCGTGACTGTTCATCGCCTCGGTGAGCAGGAGGTAGGAGTTGGCGTCGAAGCGGCGGACGAGCTTGCGCCCGTGATGTTGCAGGTAGGACTGGACCGCATACCGCCCACCGACGGACGGCTCCTCACCCAGCTGGGGGGCGGCTCCGAAACGGTCGTCGAAGTCGGTCGCCGAGCGGTAGGTCGCGTGAGCGATCTGTCGGGCTACCTCCAGGCCGTTGCGGGGGCCGGGGCCGGGGTAGTAGTCGCCCCCGGCGAACCCGGCGTCGCCCCGGATCGCGTGGATCTGCGGCGTGGCCCAACCGATCTGGTCGGCGGTGGCGATGGCACTGGTAGCCAGCGCGATACACCGACGGACCCGGCCCGGGTGGGTCGTCGCCCATTCCAGGGCCCGCATCCCACCCATGGAGCCGCCGACGATCGCGGCGAAGGAGCCGACCCCCATCGCGTCCGCCAGGGCGACCTCGGCGGCAACCTGGTCGCGGATGGTCAACCGCGGGAAGCTCGACCCGTAGGGCCGTCCGTCGGGAGCGGGACTGCTCGGCCCGGTGGTCCCCCTGCACCCACCGAGCACGTTCGGGGCCACGATGAAGTGCTCCCGCGGGTCGAGCACGCATCCTTCGCCGATCAGTCCTGGCCACCACCCCGGGGTGGGTTGACCGGGACCGGCGTCGCCGACCAGGTAGCCGTCGCCGGTCAGCGCGTGCAACACCAAGACAGCGTTGTCGCCCGCCTCGTTCAGCCGGCCCCAGGTGTGGGTGGACATCCGCACGTCGCTCAGCTGCTCACCGGCTTCGGTGGTGAGCTGTCCGATCTGCACCGAGCGCACCCGGGCGGGCGGCGCGACGGTGCGCGGAGGCACTCCTGGGGCCGGCTGGGACATCACGAGCCTTTGGCGGCGATGAACCCGGAGTCGAGATCAGCCAGGATGTCGTCGATGTGCTCCAGACCCACGGCCAGGCGCACCAACCCGGGAGTCACGCCGGCAGCCAGCTGTGCTTCGGCGGTCAGCTGGGAGTGGGTCGTCGAGGCCGGGTGGATCACCAGCGAGCGCACGTCACCGATGTTGGCGACCAGCGAGTGCAGCTCCAGGGCCGAGACGAAGGCCCGGCCCGCCTCGGCGCCCCCGGCGATCTCGAAGGCAAGCACGGCGCCCGCACCGTTGGGCAGATAGCGCTGAGCCCGCTCGTGCGACGGGTGACCGGGCAGGCCGGCATACGAGACCGACTCCACCTGCTCGTGCTCGAGCAGCCACTGCGCCACCGCGTTGGCGTTTTCCACGTGGCGTTCCACGCGCAACGACAGGGTCTCGATCCCCTGACCGATGAGGAAGGCGTTGAAGGGAGAGGCGGCGGGGCCGAGGTCGCGCAGCAGCTGCACGCGCGCCTTCAGGATGTAGGCCAGGTTCGCGCCCAACGCGCAGCCGACGCCGAGGTCGCGGGCGTAGACCAGGCCGTTGTAGCTCTCGTCCGGAGTGTTGAAGTTCGCGAAGCGCTCGGGGCTCTGGGCGAAGTCGAAGTTGCCACTGTCGACGATGACCCCGGCGATGGACGTGCCGTGGCCACCCAAGTACTTGGTCGCGGAGTGCACGACGATGTCGGCGCCGTGCTCGATCGGGCGGCACAGGTAGGGGGTGGCGACAGTGTTGTCGATGATCAGCGGCACGCCGACCTCGTGCGCGACCTGGGCGATCGGTGCGATGTCGAAGACGTCCGAGCTCGGGTTGGAGATCGTCTCCCCGAAAAACGCCTTGGTGTGCTCGGTGCTGGCGGCTCGCCACTGCTCCGGGTCGGTCGGGTCCTCGACGAAGGTCACCTGGACGCCCCACTTCGGCAGCGTGTGCGCAAACAGGTTCTGCGTCCCGCCGTACAGGCTGGGGGAGACGACGATGTGGTCCCCGGCCTCGGCCACGTTCAGGATGGCCAGGGTCACGGCAGACTGGCCCGAGGCGACGAGCAGACCCCCCACTCCTCCTTCGAGGTCGGCAACGCGGTTCTCGATGACCTCGTTGGTGGGGTTGGTGATCCGGGTGTAGATCGGACCGAGCTCGCTCAGAGCGAACCGGTTGGCCGCCTGATCGGCGTCGTCGAAGACGAACGAGGTCGTCTGGTAGATCGGAAGGGCGCGGGCACCGGTCGCAGCGTCGGGGGTCTGCCCGGCGTGGATCTGGCGAGTGGCGAAGGACCAAGACATGGAGGACTCCAATATGAGAGGAAACGAACGGAAGGCGGCCGTTGCGGGCCGAACTGAAGAGGTCGAGCGAAGGAACTGCGAGGGGCCAGCGATCAGACGCCGGGCCGGAGCGCCGAGCAGCACCGCAGAGCGGGCATGATCAGCTGGCGCACATTCGGCGGTTCACAGGGGTCTCCTCGGGTAGGTCAGAATTCGCTGCGCTATGTCTAGCACCGCCGTTAAGTCGAAGTCAATTCGCTGAGGATGGCTCGTGGGCCACTTCTTCTGAAGAAAATACGGTCAACGGTCCTTCTGCCGAAGAACTGCTGGACTACCAGGAGATGACCGGTCCACCGTCCAGGGTGTCGAGGTCATAGCGATTGAGGCCTTCGGGGTGCACGGTCCACACCTCGTCACCGATGACGATCGTTCGCTCGGCTGCGGGACCCCATGCTGGACCCGAGTCCGACGTGGGCAGGAGGACCCCCTGGGTCAGGCGGTGGCCATCGAAACCTCCCGTCACGACCCCGGCGAAGTCCTCAGGCGTCCCGTTGAAGATCTCCGCCGGCACGAAGAACTGTCCCGTCGCAGGCCACAGGGTGAAGGCGCGATGGTCCCACTCGACGGGAGAGTAGCCACCGGGCCAGGTGAGCTGGTCGGTCCGTTGCGGGGCGGCGACGTCACTGATATCGAAGAGTGAGGCCTGGAGCCCCTTCTCCCGTCCCGTTCTCGGGTCAGCGTCCTGGCCGATGCCGAGCAGGTGGTCCTCGTCGAGGGGATGCAGGTAGCTCGAGTAGCCCGGGATCTTCAGCTCACCGGCGACGCTCGGACGCGTCGGGTCGGAGGTGTCGATGAGATAGAGCGGGTCGGTCTGACGAAACGTCACCACTGCGGCCAGGTCTGGACCCAGGTAGCGCACGGACTTGATGCGCTCGGTCTTGCCCAAACCTCCCACCGACCCCCTCAGGACCAGCTCTTCGCCCTCCTCCGTGAGCACGAAGAGCGATGACTGCGACACCTGAGAGTCCGACGCAGCGGTCGTCGACCACCATGACGGCTCGGAGGTTGTGGCCGCCCGGATCACGCCGTCGACCTCGCTCAGGGCGAAGTGGTTGATCAGCGTGCCCTCGATCTGACCAGAGGCCACGTAGTCGGTGCGTTGTGCATCGGAGATGTCGAAAGAATGCAGCGAGGTCGAGATCGTTCCCTGGGGTGCTCGCTGGGCTTCGAACGGCATCGCCCACTGGCCCCAGGGGCTGGTCGCCACGATCAGCCGGTCGGTGGAGGCATAGACCGTCTCTCCACGTGCGACCAAGGAGACCGATGAAGTCGATGTGAAGGCAGGCGCATCGTTCGTCTGTGTCTCAGCGAGGTCGAGGGTGACCACCGACAGGGTGCTGAGTCCGCTGAACACGTCGGGGCGGCTCACGTCGGTGCACTCGCTCAGCGGTGCCACCTCGCCTCGATCGCCCCCGGGACCGACGGTTTCGAGGTGGGGCACCCAGTCGTCCAGCGTCGAGCTCTCGATCACGTCGCGATTAGCGCGCAGCGCATCTCTCTCGGCCCGGAGCGAACCGTTGCGAGGGGAGACGAACTCGAGGCCCGTCGGGCGGCTTTCCATCACCATGCGAACCGAGTCGCCAACCAATCGAGCCGAGCGGTACGAGCCTTCCATCCGGGTCCCACCCAGCACCGTGGGTGAGCTCGGGTCGCTGACGTCGATCCGGGTGATCGTGGTGCGGGAGGCTTGGGGTGCACCCGGCCGGCTGACGTCGACGGAGCTCTGCGAGGAATCGCCGCCGAAGGAGTCCAGCCACGACCTCCAGAGCGACCGGTCATCCACGGTGCCGGTGGACATCACCAGCAGGGTGTCACCGTGGAGCACGATCTCGGACTGGTAGGACTCCGGTGCGACGTCATCCAGAGCAAGCGTGGCCAACACCTCGCCCTTCTCGACACCCACGATGCGAAGTGCCCCTTCCGACAGCGCGACGATGATCGAGCCGTCCGTCTTGACCGTGTCGGCCTCGTCGACCCCCGCCTCCTGGTTGTTCGTGCCCGAGAAGTCGTTGCCGACGACCGGAGCAGCGCTCTGGACGCCAGCTTCAGCGGCGCTCGCTGCCACGTCGCTCGAGCCCTCGCTGCCGCCCTGGAGCCATCCCCCTTCCTCGACGCCGTACCCACCGTTGCCGTAGGGGCCGTCGAGACCGTAGGGGCCGACCAGATCGAGCGCACCGTCGATGTAGTAACCGAGGAGCTGCTCACACGTATCGAAAGCGGCGATCGAGCCGACGTTGACCAGGGACAGGGGAGCGGCGCTGGGCGCGGTCGGCTTATCGTCAGCAGGCGAACAGGCCCCCACCAGGAGCGGTATGGACAGCAGTGCGGATAGGCGGCGCATGTCTGGCCCTCATTCAGCTTCGGCGATGAATGGGGATAGGACGCAACCCGGGTCGCCGTGGTTCCGACCCGGGCTGTGAGTGGCTGGTCCTAGGGGACCTCGTCGGCGCCGCGCCCCTTCATCAGCGCCGCGGTGCCGAGCACCATCAGCACAGCTCCCGCTGAGATGACGAAGCCCGGGACGGTCAGGTCCCAGT
>JBARVW010000088.1:0-12058 GCA_049646465.1 Ornithinimicrobium sp. | reverse complement strand
CGACCTTCGCGCTGAGGACCGCGTTCAGCTTGTTCCAGGAGGAGACTCGATGAGCAGCACCGAGCAGGAAACCCGCACGTCGAAGGCGAAGCCAGGCCCGGGCCACCCGCCGAAGGCCGCGGACATGCAGGGGCTGAACAAGACGCCACGCTCCACCGCGACCATCCTGATGGGCGTGCTCGCCTGGTTGATCGGTGTGTTGTTCATCGTCCCGGTGCTCTGGATGCTGCTGACGTCTTTCCACGCCGAGACAGATGCGGCAACCCGCACCCCGAACGTCTTCGCGCCTCTGGTGCTGGACGGGTACCGCAGCTTCATGGATGCCGGTCCGTGGCCGCCGCTGATCAACTCCGCCTCGGCGAGCCTGATCTCGACCGCCCTGGTCATCGTGTTGGCCTTCCCTGCGGCCTATGCGCTATCGATCAAGAGGGTGGAGAAGTGGACTGACGTCATGTTCTTCTTCCTGTCCACCAAGATGCTGCCGATCGTGGCCGGCATCTTGCCGCTCTACCTCATCTTCCTGCAGCTCAACATGCTGGACAGCATCTTCACGCTGATCCTCATGTATACGGCGATGAACCTGCCGATCGCCATCTGGATGCTTCAGTCGTTCCTGGCTGAAGTGCCGGTGGAGATGCTCGAGGCGGCCCAGGTCGACGGGGCAGGACTGCTGAGGACGTTGATCTCGGTCGTGGCTCCAGTCGTCATGCCCGGCATCGCCGCAGCTGGACTGATCTGCTTCATCTTCAGCTGGAACGAGCTGTTGCTTGCTCGGGTGCTGACCAGCACCGTGGCCGGCACAGCACCGGTGTTCCTGACCGGGTTCGTCACCAGCCAGGGCCTGTTCCTGGCTCAGGTATGCGCGGCCTCGGTCGTGATCTCACTGCCGGTGCTGGTGGCCGGCTTCGCCGCCCAGGACAAGCTGGTCCAGGGCCTATCGATGGGAGCAGTGAAGTGACCCGGCTGAGCCAGGCAAGTCTGAAGGACTTCGACTCCGCACTCAGCGTCCCCACCTACGACCGCTCCGCGGTGACACGAGGAATCGTCCACTTCGGGGTCGGCGGGTTCCACCGAGCGCACGAGGCGATGTACACCGATCGCCTGATGGAGGCCGGCAAGGGTCAGGACTGGGGAATCTGCGGGGTCGGCGTGCTACCGCACGACCGCAAGATCGTGGAGACCCTCAACGCCCAGGATGGGCTCTACACCCTGGTGATCAAGCATCCCGACGGGGAGCGTGAGTCCCGGGTGATCGGCTCCATCATCGAGATGCTCTTTGCCCCGGACGATCCGGCGGCGGTGCTCGAGGCGATGAGCGACCCGGCCACGCGGATCGTCTCGCTCACGATCACCGAGGGCGGATACCTCGTCAACCAGGTCACCGGCGAGTTCGACGCCAAGGACGAGTCGATCCAGAGCGACCTCGAAGGCGGCTCGGCCCCCACGACGGCGTTCGGGTTCATCGTCGAAGCCCTACGGATGCGTCGTGAGGCGGGAGTGGACCCGTTCACCGTCATGTCGTGCGACAACCTGCCCGGGAACGGTGACACGGCGCGCACGATGATCACGGCGTTCGCCCGGCTGAAGGACCCGGACCTGGCCGACTGGATGACCGAGCACGTGCCGTTCCCCAACTGCATGGTGGACCGGATCACGCCGGTGACCTCATCGGAGGACATCGAAGCGCTGGCCGAGAGCACCGGGGTCGAAGACGAGTGGCCCGTGGTGTGCGAGCCGTTCACCCAGTGGGTGTTGGAAGACGACTTCGTGTCCGACCGTCCCGCGTGGGAGGAGGTCGAGGCCCAGCTCGTCGACGACGTGGTGCCGTTCGAGCTGATGAAGCTGCGGTTGCTCAACGCCAGTCATCAGGCGCTGTGCTACCTCGGGGTGCTCGACGGCTACACCTACGCGCACGAGGTCTGCCAGGACGAGCTCTTCGTGAAGTTCCTGTTGGGCTACATGGAGCACGAGGGCTCGGCCACGCTGCCCCATGTGCCGGACACGGACCTCGAGGAGTATCGGCAGACGTTGATCGAGCGCTTCGCCAACCCCGAGGTTCGAGACACCTTGGCGCGGCTGTGCGCCGAGAGCAGCGACCGCATACCGAAGTGGTTGGTGCCCGTGATCCAGCACAACCTCGAGCACGACGGCCCCATCGAGCACTCGGCGCTCATCGTCGCGTCGTGGGCGCGGTATGCCGAGGGTGAGGACGAGCAGGGCAACCCGATCAAGGTGGTCGACCGGATCAAGGACCGAGTGATGGCAGCGGCGGCCAAGCAGGATGAGGACCCCATCGCCTTCCTGCGCGATCCTGACCTCTTCGGCAACCTCTCCGAGAACGAGCGCTTCACCCACGCCTACCAGGAGCATCTCGACGTGTTGCACTCTGGCGGCGCTCGCGCCAGTCTGGAACGTCTCGTCCGTCCCTAGCCCCTGGAGGCTCAACCCGTGCAACAGCTCGTCGCAGGCATCGATAGTTCGACTCAATCGTGCAAGGTCGTGGTTTGCGACGCAGAGACCGGCAACGTGGTGCGGCAGGGCCGGGCCACCCATCCGGACGGAACCTCCGTCCATCCGGACCGGTGGTGGAAGGCCGTCGAGCCGGCCTGTGAGGGTGGCCTGCTCGACGGCGTCTCCGCGATCGCTGTGGGTGGACAGCAGCACGGGATGGTCGCTCTCGATGAGGACGACGAGGTGGTGCGCGAGGCGTTGTTGTGGAACGACACGCGATCATCCAGGGACGCCCAGGATCTGGTCTCCGAGCTGGGTGGACCGCAGGAGTGGGTCGACCAGGTCGGGGTGGTGCCGGTCGCCAGCTTCACGGTCTCCAAGGTGCGGTGGCTCGCTCGGTGTGAGCCCCAGTCGGCAGAGCGAGTGGCCCGCGTGGTGCTGCCGCACGACTGGCTGACCGGTCGATTCCTGCAGGAGAACGGGGGTTTCGACGGGTGGACGACCGACCGCGGAGACGCCTCCGGCACCGGCTACTGGTCGGCGCGCACCGGTGAGTACCGCGAAGACATCATGAAGATGGCGCTGGGACGTCCGTTCTCGGGGCCGCGGGTCCTGGGACCGGCCGAACGGGCCGGGACGACCTCTGCGGGCATGGTCGTTGCGGCTGGGACCGGAGACAACATGGGGGCCGGACTCGGCCTATCGCTCCAGCCAGGGGACGTGGTGGTCTCTCTGGGCACCTCGGGCACCGTGTTCACCACGTCCGACGTCGCTCCGGCCGATCCGAGCGGGACCGTGGCCGGCTTTGCCGACGCGACCGGCACGTTCCTGCCGCTGATGTGCACGTTGAACGCGGCTCGAGTGATGACCGCTGCTGCCGCGATGCTGGGGGTCGACCTGGACCGCCTGGATGAGCTCGCCCTCGCGGCGGAGCCCGGAGCGGGTGGCCTGACGATGCTTCCCTACCTCGACGGTGAACGCACCCCGGATCTTCCCGAGGCCACCGGGACGATCGGGGGCCTGACGCGGGCCAACTCGACCCCGGAGAACATCGCCCGCGCCGCGGTCGAGGGCATGCTCCTGAACCTCCGGGGCGGGATCGAAGCGTTGCGCGGTCAGGGGGCCGAGGTCGAGCGCGTTCTGCTGATCGGAGGCGCGTCGGCCTCCCGAGCGGTCCACAGCGTCGCCGCCAGCCTGTTCGACGTGCCGGTGGCCGTCCCCGAGCCCGGTGAGTACGTCGGGATCGGAGCTGCTCGGCAGGCGGCTTGGGCGCTCAGTGGAGCTGACGAACCGCCGGAGTGGCCGTTGCGTCTGGCGTCCGAGCCCTCCCAGGAGCGGCCGGCGGACAGCACCACCGACGCTGCCGAGATCGTCCAGCGGTACGCCTCGCTGCAGCAGACGGTGCATCCGAAATAGTGCCGCTGGTCCCTACGGGCTCCTTGCCCGATCCATCGGTAGGCTGACCGACGATGAACGACTACGTCGTGGTGCTCGTGGTGGCCCTGTTGGGGGTCGCCTTGGTCGCGTCTGCCGCAGGAGCGCGACGGGTGCTGGCGCCGAGCCACCTCAGCGCGGCCAAGGTGACGACCTACGAGTCCGGGGTCGATCCCGTGGGACAGGGCTGGAGCCAGGGCAGTCTGCGCTACCTCATCTTCGCGTTCCTGTACGTCGTTTTCGCCGTGGACGCGGTCTACCTCTTCCCGTGGGCCCTCATCCTGCGGACCGACCTCGGGTTGGCTTCCCTGGTCGAGATGGGCATCTTCATCGGAGTCTTGGCGTTGGGGCTCGCCCATGCGTGGCGTCGGGGCCTGCTGAGGTGGTGGTGAGGTGACGGATCTGCCGATGCCCCGGGTCGGCCCAGCCGCTGACCGCGCCCCGGCCGCGGTGCGCATCGTGCTCAACTGGGGTCGGCGATACTCACTGTGGGTCTTCAACTTCGGTCTGGCGTGCTGCGCGATCGAGTTCATCGCCGCCTCGATGGCCCGGCACGACTTCATCCGGCTGGGCGTCATCCCGTTCGCCCCGGGGCCGCGCCAGTCCGACCTGATGGTGGTCTCCGGCACGGTGACCGACAAGATGGCCCCGGCCATCCGGCGACTCTACGACCAGATGCCCGAGCCGAAGTACGTCATCTCCTTCGGTGCCTGCTCCAACTCCGGTGGTCCGTACTGGGACTCCTACAGCGTGACGAAGGGCGTCGACCAGATCGTTCCGGTCGACGTCTACGTCCCCGGCTGCCCGCCCCGACCTGAGGCGCTGCTGCACGGCATCGTCACCCTGCAGGACCAGATCAAGGCCGAGCGTCCGGGCCGTGCCCGGGATCCTCGGTCCCGGGCCAGTGCGGCCACCCTCACGCGTGGCTCCGTCGCACCACCCTCGAAGGCCACACCGTGAGCGACCGTGAGCTCGAGCGAGGCGTGCAGACGATCGCGGTCGAGCTGGCCGACTGGTTGACCGAGATCGAGGCCAGTCGGGCCGCCGGCTACGACTTCTTCGACTGGCTCTCCGCCGTCGACCACACCGGGGACCGTGGTGACGGCACCTCCGAGACCGACGAGGTCCGTGACTCGCCCGGTCTGCCGGAGGACGGTGCGCCAGCTCCGGGTATGCAGGTCCTCATCCACCTGATCGCCAGCACCGAGCAGGACCGCATACCGGCGCCGTTGCCTCGTCTGTTGATCAGCACCACGGTTCCCCCCGGCGCATCGATCGCCAGTGTGACGTCGGTCTTCGCCGGTGCCGCCTGGCACGAGCGGGAGACCCACGAGATGTTCGGCGTCGAGTTCACCGGCTTCGACGACGGGACGGGCGCCGGGCTGCGTCCCCTGCTGCTGCCCGAGGGGTTCGAGGGCACCCCGCTGGCCAAGGCGTTCATGCTGACGGCTCGGGCGTCCAAGCCGTGGCCGGGCGCGAAGGAGCCGGGAGAGTCCGATCAGGATGTGGCGAGCAAAGGGACAGAGAATGGGTCGACCGATGCTGAGCCCCCGGCACGACGTCCGCGCAAGCGGCGACGCATGCTGCCTCCCGGAGTCCCCGACCCCTCCTGGGGCCCCCGCGCTCCGTAGGCCCGATGACCCCCGGTTCGCCTTTCACCTCGGTGGGGGTCGGCCCGTCGGGGGACACGAGATTCCTTCTGGCGCCACAGATCGACTCCGGCGACCGGCCCTCTCGGTAGGCTGACCCGCGATGCTCGCCGACCTACCGATCGCGCTCGAGGTGATGCTCAAGGCTGTCGTGGTCTTGGGCGCTTTCCTGACCCTTCCGCTGCTGGTGGGTCAGACCGAGCACAAGGTGATGGCGCACATGCAGGGCCGTCTGGGCCCGATGGAGGCTGGCTTCCACGGGATCGGCCAGCTCGTTGCCGACGGGATCAAGTTCACCCAGAAGGAGGACATCACGCCGGCCGCCGCCGATCCGCACGTCTTCCGGCTGGCCCCCGCCGTCGCCCTCATCCCGTACTTGGTCGCGATGGCGGTCATCCCCCTCTCTGCGACGTGGGTCGCCGCCGATGTGCCCGGATCCGTGCTCTTCGTCCTCGCCGTGACCTCGGTGGGGGTGGTCGGCACGCTGATGGCCGGTCTGGGCAGTGGCAACAAGTACTCCCAGCTCGGGGGGATGCGAGCGTGCGCCCAGCTGGTCAGCTACGAGCTGCCGATGGTGCTGGCCGCAGCCTCGGTGGCGATGGCGGCCGGCGCTCTGTCGCTGACGGGCGTCGCGGCCGCGTGGAGCCCCTGGTGGTTGCTGTGGCAGCTGCCCGGGGCGGCGGTGTTCCTCGCCAGTGCGGTGGCCGAGTTGCAGCGCACCCCGTTCGATGCGCCGATCGCCGACGCCGAGATCGTCTTCGGGCCGTTCACCGAGTACTCCGGGCTGAGGTTCGCGTTCTTCCTGCTGGCCGAGTACGCCGGGATCGTGCTCTTCTCGCTCCTGTTCGTCGTGCTGTTCCTGGGTGGCTGGGCGGGCCCCTGGTCCGACACGATGGGCCCCGTGTGGACGCTGGGCAAGGGCTTCCTCATCGCCGTCTTCATCATCTGGCTTCGAGTGGCCTGGCCGAGAGTCCGGGAGGACCAGCTTCAGCGGTTCGCCTGGACGGTCTTACTGCCTCTCGCGCTCGTGCAACTCGCTCTCACCGGGATAGGAGTCGTGGTCTGGGGATGAAAGGCATGCTCAGTGGCTTGGCGACGACCGCAAAAACGCTGACCAACCGGTCGCACACTCGGCAGTACCCGCACGTGGAGCCTGATCTGCCCGACCGTTCGCGCGGGGTCATCGCGCTGCTTGCGGACAACTGCACTTCCTGCATGCTGTGTGCTCGTGAGTGTCCCGACTGGTGCATCTACATCGACAGCCACAAAGAGACGACCCCGGCGGGGCCCGAAGGAGGGCGGGCCAAGACCCACAACGAGCTGGACCGCTTCGACATCGACTTCTCCCTGTGTATGTACTGCGGGATCTGCATCGAGGTCTGCCCCTTCGATGCGCTCTTCTGGGCACCCGACTTCGCCTACGCCGACGGGGACATCCGCAACCTGCTGCAGAGCAAGGACGAGCTCGGTCATTGGATGGAGCGGGTGCCTGACTCCTCGATGCCGCAGAAGGTCCGGGACCAGCTCGGCCGCACCGACCCCTCCGAAGGCCCCTCCGAAGGCCCGGACACCACCGAAACGGTCGGCGACGCAGCTCTGGTGGACGGCGACGGCGAGCGCCAGGGAAGCGCTTCGTGAGCCTGCGCGACGCCGTGTTCCTGGCGGTCGGTCTGATCACGGCTGCCTCGGCGATCCTCGCGGTCACCTCGCGCCAGGTGCTTCATGCGGCGCTGTGGCTGATGGTGTCCCTCGGCACGCTGGCGGGGTGCTACGTCGTCCTGGGGGCCGAGCTCATCGCTCTGGTGCAGCTACTGGTCTACGTCGGTGGAGTGGTGGTGCTGGTGCTGTTCGCGCTGATGCTGACCCGGTCCGGGGGCAGCCAGGCGCCGATCTCGACCTCGGTCGCCCACCGGGTGGTGGCCGGTGTGGTGGCGGCCGGTGTGAGTGTCTTGCTGGGGTCGGCGCTGGTGGTCCTGGTGGGGTTCGACCGTGTGGACGTGGCCACCTCGAGCAGCACGGAGATCGGCGCCGCGATCTTCGACACCTGGGTGTGGCCCTTCGAGCTGTTGTCCTTGGTGCTGCTGCTGGCCCTGATCGCGGCCATCGCCGTCGCCCGAGGCGCTGGCACCACGGAGGACCTCGAATGACGCCCGCGTTGCCGTACCTGTTGGCTGCGGTGTTGGCCGGGGCCGGCTTCTACGGCGTGTTGGCTCGGCGCAACGGCGTCCTGATGCTGATCGGTGTCGAGCTGATCCTCGCGGCCGCCGGCCTGGTCTTCGTGGCCACGAACGCGTTCAACCCGGACGCACTCGCGTCGGGGTTGGTCATGACGATGTTCATCATCACGATCGCCGCGGCCGAGATCGTGGTCGCGCTCGCGGTGTTCATGGCGCTCTACCGTGCGCGCGGGCACGTGGACCTGCAACCGGAGGTCGACCGGTGAACTGGCTGCCCTGGCCCGACCTCACCCTGCCGCACCTGCCTGGGTTCAGCCTGCCGTTGCCCCCGTTCCCCGACCTCCCTTTCCTCTACGGCACCCCGGCCCAGTGGATGGTCCTGATCCCGCTGCTCGCCTCCCTCGTAGCGTTCCTGCTCCCCGCGCGTCTCGTCCGAACTTCGGGCTGGGTCGTCATCGCAGCGGGGGTGGCGGGTCTGGCGATCGCGCTCTGGCAGGTCTTCCGCACCCAAACCTCGGGTGAGCTCGTCTCGGGCACTGTCGGGGTGCTGCCCTGGGGCGAGCTGGACGTGCCGCTGACGCTGACCATCGGTCCGCTGGGGGCTGTCACCGCCTCGGTGGTCGCGCTGGTCGCACTGATCGTGCAAGCGTTCGCCCGGTGGTACCTGTGGTACGACCCGCGCTACCGTCAGTTCGCCGCCACCGTAGCCCTCTTCACCGCAGCCATGATGCTGGTGGTGCACTCGGGCGATGTGGTCCTGACCCTGGTCGGGTGGGAGGTCATGGGGTGGTGCTCCTTCCTGCTGATCGGCCACTACTCCGCGAAGGGCGCGGCCCGTCTCGCCGCCTCCAAGGCTCTGATCGTCACTCGGGTGGCCGACATCGGCTTCGTGCTCGGACTGGTGGCCCTTGCTGCGGGAGCGGGCAGCACCTCGATCCCACGCATCGTCGACCACTGGTCGGATCGCCCCGGAGCCGCCTTGACGGCGGCGCTGCTCCTCATCATCGTCGGTGTGGCCGGCAAGTCGGCGTTGTTTCCGTTCCAGGACTGGCTGCCGGACGCGATGGAGGGCCCCACGCCCGCGTCGGCCCTGATTCACGCGGCCACCATGGTCGCGGCAGGCACCGTGGTGCTGGCCCAGCTCTTCGAGCTCTTGCAGGCCAGTGACACCGCCAGGCTGACTTTGGCCATCCTGGCGTCGTTGACGACCTTGCTGGCCGCCCTGCTCGCGTTCGCGCAGCCCGACCTGAAGCGACTGCTGGCGTGGTCCACGGTCAGCCAGGTGGCGTTGATGCTCGCCGCTCTGAGCGCCATCCCTCCAGGCGCCGGGGCCGACGCGGCACTGCTTCACCTGATGTCCCACGCCGTCTTCAAGGCCTTGCTCTTCCTGGCGATGGGGTGGCTTGCGGTCCTCACCGGAGGCACGTTGGTGGCGTATGCGGTCTCCGGCGCCCGGCGGTACGCCTCCTTGAAGCTGCCGTTGGGCCTGGGCCTGCTCGCCCTGGCCGGAGTGCCGCCGTTCATCGGCTTCTTCTCCAAGGAGCTGATCCTGACCGCCGCCGAAGAAGGTGCCCAAGCGGCCTCCGGCGGCACCGCCTCCCTGGTGGTGTTGGCCGCGCTGGGCGCCGGTGCACCCCTGACCGCGGCGTACTGCATGCGGGCGTGGCTGATTCTGAACCGTCCGATCCCGGTCGGCGCTCGGGCGATGCCGCTGCCAGGGGCCGAGGAGATCGACGACTTCTTCGCCGATCCCGACGTCATGGCCGAGGCCATCGGGGTGGAGGAGGCGGAGTCGGCCATCTCCTCCACGGCCCGCGCCGGCATCACGGTGCTGACCCTGGCGACTGTCCTGGGCTCGCTGCTGCCCTTCACGTCCTTGGTCGACGTCGAGCTGATCTTCAACCTGCCGCTGATGTTGGCCTCGCTCGCCTTGATGGCTGCCGCCGCGCTGGCGGTGTGGGCTGCGTCCCGCGGCGTGCGGACCGCAGATGCGGCTGCCCGACTCCCGACGTCGTTGAGGCTCGCGGCTGAGCGCGGTCTCGGGTTCGACTCGGCATACCGTGCCGCGGTCGCTCGTCCGACGTTGCGGCTGGCTCAAGGGGTCACCTGGTTGGACGGCACCATCCTCGACGCCTACGTGCGAGCGGTGGGCCATGCGGCTCGCTTCCTGGGGACGGCCAGCGAGCGGCTCTCACCCGTCAAGCCGGCCCCGTCCCTGGTGCTTGTCCTCGCCGGCGTGGTCCTCTTCGGAGTGGTCGGGGTGGTGTTCGGATGAGCGAGATTGCTCTGGCTCTGGCCCTTGTGCCACTGCTCGCCGTGACGACAGCCCTGCTCATCGCCGACCGCATCGGTGAGGCTGCCTCGCTGTGGGTCATCCGCGCGGCTGCGCTCAGCGCCTCGGTGACCTCGCTGGCCGGAGTCATCGCAGTGGCCTGGTTCCGCCCGGTCCTGGACGTCGCCTGGATTCCGTCCCTGGGGGTTCGACTTCACCTTGCCGCTGACGGGATCAGCATCCCGCTGCTCGTGCTCAGTGCGGTGGTGGGTGTGGTCGCCGTCTTGCTGCAGCACGAGCCAGCCGTGGACCCACATACCCCCGAGCGGACGGCCCCGCTGACCCAGCCGAACGCCGAGCCGGGGGTCGCGACCTACTACGGCTGCCTGCTGTTGGTCCTCTTCGGCGCCCTCGTCACCTTCCTGGCCCGCGACGCCGTGGTGTTCTTCCTAGGATTCGAAACGGT
Source organism: Ornithinimicrobium sp. (assembly GCA_049646465.1). Classification (GTDB taxonomy): domain Bacteria; phylum Actinomycetota; class Actinomycetes; order Actinomycetales; family Dermatophilaceae; genus Ornithinicoccus. The sequence goes on along the minus strand of JBARVW010000088.1, from coordinate 1,609 downwards.
CCTGGTGCCGATGTGGGTCCTGATCGCCCGCCATGGCGACGCTGCGCAGGTGGCCCGCCGGGACGGGGCAGCCCTGCGGTTCCTGCTGGTCACCGCCACCGGCTCCACGCTCATGCTTCTGGGCATCCTCGTCATGGCCACCGCCACCGGCAGCACCGATCTCGACGTCTGGGCCGAGCAGGCCGGAGCGTCGATGAGCGGGTCGCAGCAGCTGGCGGCGGCCCTCCTGCTGATCCTCGGCCTGGGGCTGAAGGTGCCCATCTGGCCGTTGCACACCTGGTTGCCGTGGGTGCACGCCACCGCCCCCACCGCCGGGTCCGTGCTGTTGGCCGCCGTGCTGCTCAAGATGGGCACCTACGGCATCGTGCGACTGGTGATCCCGGGAGTGCCCGACGGGTTCGCCGCTCTCGCTCCGGCGTTGGCCGGTTGCGCGGTGACCGGCATCGTCTGGGCCGGTCTGGCGGCGCTGGTCGAGTCCGACCTGAAACGGCTCATCGCCTGGTCCTCGATCGCCCACCTCGGCTTCGTGGTGCTGGGGCTGGCAGCCGGCACCCAGACGGGTATGCAGGCAGCCCTGTTCGGCAACATCGCCCATGGAGTGATCTCTGCGCTGCTCTTCGTGGTCGTGGGCGGTCTGAAGCACCGTTGGGGCTCGGCGGACCTGGCCACGGCTCGTGCGGCGGTGCGGGAGGTCAGTCCTCGTCTCGGCTTCGGGCTCGTCGTCGGGATGGCGGCCTCGATGGGGTTGCCCGGACTGGCCGGATTCTGGGGGGAGTTCGGGGCGATCTACGCCGCCTGGGAGCCCACAGACAGCCGACACCAGGGATGGTTCACCCTGTTCGCGGTGGTGGCTGCGGTGGGGGCCGCTCTCGCCGCCGCCTACTCCGTGCGCGTCCTGCGTGAAGTGTGGGCGGGGGAGCGCACCCGCCCGGTGATCGCTGACGCCTCGCGGATCGAGAGGTCGGTGATGGGACTGCTGATCCTGGTCGTGGTGGGGCTGGGCGTCTATCCGCTCGCAGTGCTGGAGATCACCGAGCCGGCCGTATCCGCGCTGTGGGCGCTGGGCGGTGCCGGCCGATGACGACCGATCTCAACGTGGCCGTGCTGTGGCCCGTGTTGGCTCCGGCGCTCGCCACCGTGCTCGTGTTGATGCTGGACGTCGCGGTTCCGGCCGCTCGGACGCTGCACCTGTGGATCGTGGCCGTGGGGCTGGGCGCGGGGGCGGCGATGACCGTCCCCGGAGTCCGGCTCAGCGCCGGCGAGGCCCAGCAGGCACTCTGCCTCCCCGACGGGGTCTGCCTTTACGAAGCCTCCTCGCTCACCTCCGGGCTGCAGCTGTTGGCGCTGGTGAGCGCCCTGGTGGTGTTGGTTCTGGCCTGGCAGGACTGGTCTTTCGGCACCGGTGGGCGGACTGCCGTGCTGGCCGCCTTGCTCCTGGGTGCGACGGCGGGCGTCGTCGCCGTGCCGGCGGCCGGGGACCTGGCCTCGCTCCTCGTAGCCCTCGAGCTGGCCACGTTGCCCTCGGTGGCGCTGGTGGCCCTGGAGCACCGAGCCACCCGCCTGACCGACGCCATCGACGGGGCGGTCGCCCTGCTGAGCACGTCTCTGG
>JBARVW010000087.1:0-31381 GCA_049646465.1 Ornithinimicrobium sp. | reverse complement strand
GCCGCACCGGCCTGGATCTGCAGCTTGATGAAGCCGGACTTCTTCTTGGACTTGGGGGGCATGTTTCTCTCCTGTGATGGTGGGCCTACGCCGCGGGCGATGACCCGGTTGCAGTGCCGCTCACCGGATGGTGCGCGACAGGACGGTGTGGGGGCGGACCCCCAGTTCTAGAGTTTGGCGACCTGGTTGAACGCCAGCTCGACGGGGGTCTCCCGGCCGAAGATGGAGACCAGGACCTTCAGCTTCTGCGACTCCGGAATGATCTCGGAGATCGTCGCGGGCAGCGTCTCGAAGGGACCCTCCATGACCGTGACGGACTCGCCGATCTCGAAGTCCACCTCGGGGGCAGGGCGACTTCGGGCACCTCCACCGGCACCGCCGGCTGCCTTGACCTGCTCCGGCTGCTCGAAGACCGGCGCCAACATCGTGATGACCTCGTCGATGCTCAAGGGCACCGGCTGGTGGGCGTTGCCGACGAACCCGGTCACTCCTGGGGTATGCCGCACGGCCCCCCACGACTCGTCGCTGAGATCCATCCGGACCAGGACGTACCCGGGCATCCGCACGCGCTTGATGAGCTTGCGGACGCCGGACTTGATCTCGGTCACTTCTTCCATCGGCACTTCCACCGAGAAGATGTAGTCCTCCATGTTCAGACTCGTGATCCGGGTCTCGAGGTTGTGCTTCACCCGGTTCTCATAGCCCGCGTAGGAGTGGATGACGTACCAGTCGCCGAACTGCGAGCGCAGTGTGGCCCGGAACTCTTCGGCGGGGTCGAGCACCTCGTCCGTCTCTTCGACGGCGTCCTCGACCTCGACCGCCGACGAGTCTGCGTCGGTCTCGGGTGACAACTCCTGCGACATGAAAAACTTCCTTACTTCTACTCTGTTGGTCGCGAGCGACCGAGGACCGCCGAAGACTCGGCGCTGGCGTGAGAGCGGACACTCACGGAACTACCTGCTCAGCCGAAGACGAGCTCCACCAACCGCTGGAAGATCTGGTCCAGACCGAACACGAAGGCCATGATGACGCTCACGAACACCAGCACCACAATCGTGTAGGTGACCAACTCACGCTGGGTGGGCCGAACGACCTTGCGGAGCTCGTTCAACACCTGCGCGACGAACGAGCTGGGACGGGCCGGCAAGCCGGAGCGCGAGCGGTCGACACCCTGGGTGTCAGATGCGCTGGGATTGCTCACGTCGCTGCCTCAGTCCTGTCTCGGGTCGTGCCTTCTCATCCAGTCCGTACTCGTCTCGGGTCGGCGCCTTCGACACTCGGTCCTACCGTGCAGGGCAAGAGGGACTCGAACCCACAACCGCTGGTTTTGGAGACCAGTGCTCTACCAATTGAGCTATTGCCCTTCGTCGCATTCCTCCACCTCATCGTGCCAGCGCGCTCGGCGCGGGCAGGACTCAGCGTCGGTGGCTGCAACACCCGGTCGGTGAGTCTACGCGACAAGGTTGAGGAGCGCGAACTCCGCCAGAGCCCTCGATCACGACGGATGCCACGTCGCAGGGTCCGCCACACGACCTCCCGACGCGATGGTCCGGGGTCGGGGCCGGATGCAAAGATAAGGCGGTGACCCACCACGAAGAGCACGCGACGCCCCGCCCCCGCCTGTCGACTCGGATCGGATCCATCGCCGAGTCGGCGACCCTGGCCGTGGACGCCAAGGCCAAGGCCCTCAAAGCCGAAGGCGCCCCCGTCATCGGATTCGGGGCCGGCGAGCCCGATTTCCCGACACCGGACTACATCGTCGCAGCAGCGGTGGCGGCGGCCAGTGACCCGGTCAACCATCGCTACTCCCCCGCCGGCGGGCTGGCGCCGCTCAAGGCGGCCATCGTGGAGAAGACCCAACGCGACTCCGGGTACGCCGTCAGTCCCGCCAACGTGCTCGTCACCAACGGCGGCAAGCAGGCCGTCTACAACACCTTTGCGGCGCTGCTCGACCCCGGCGACGAGGTGATCCTGCCCAGCCCCTACTGGACGACATACCCCGAGTCCATCCGGCTGGCCGGCGGCACCCCGGTGGAGGTCTTTGCCGGCATCGACCAGGGCTACATGGTGACGGTCGAGCAGCTCGAGACGGCGCGGACCGAGGCCACCAAGGTCTTGTTGTTCTGCAGCCCGTCCAACCCGACCGGTGCGGTGTATCCCCCGGAGCAGGTCGAGGCGATCGGCCGCTGGGCGGTCGAGCACGGCATCTGGGTGGTGACCGACGAGATCTACGAGCACCTTTTGTACGACGGGGCGCAGGCACCGTCGATGCCCGTCCTGGTCCCCGAGCTGGCGGACACCTGCGTCGTGCTCAACGGCGTAGCGAAGACGTACGCCATGACCGGATGGCGTGTGGGCTGGATGGTCGGCCCCACCGACGTCGTCAAGGCCGCCACCAACCTGCAGTCTCATGCCACGTCCAACGTGGCCAACGTCTCCCAGCGCGCTGCGGTCGCGGCTCTGCAGGGCTCGCTGGAGGCGGTTTCCACCATGCGCCAAGCCTTCGACCGCCGCCGCACGACCATGGTCTCGATGCTCAACGAGATCGACGGTGTCGACTGTCCGACCCCCACCGGAGCCTTCTACGCCTACCCCAACGTCGAGAAGTTGCTGGGTCGCAGCATCGCGGGCCGGACTCCCGCCACGTCGGTGGAGCTGGCCGAGATCATCCTCGACGAAGCCGAGGTAGCAGTGGTGCCGGGCGAGGCCTTCGGTCCCAGTGGCTACCTTCGCCTGTCCTACGCCCTCGGTGACAATGACCTGGCTGAGGGCGTGAGCCGGATCCAGGACCTGTTGAGTTAGCCCCCCGGGGGCGTTTCGTCCCTCATCGCTGCGGGACGAGGACCACCAACGAGTAGGCACCGACATCCACGTAGCCGCCCCCGTGGGAGTCGACCGTCACGTCGGGTGTGGCGTGGTCCCCGAACAGCTGGCTGTAGGTTCCTGCGTCGCTGTTGAACCGGACCCTCCATCGAGCGCCTGCCCCACCGGGCATAGCGATCGTGCCCGCCCGTGCCGAGGCCGAGAAGTTCGCCACCACGACAGCGTGCCCTCCGTGGTCGTCGCGGCGGTGGAAGGCCAGGAGCTTGCGATCTTCATCCACATCGAGCAGATCCACGTGCTCGCCGGACAGCGCTGCGGTGTCGCCGACCAGGTTTCGACGCAGGGCGATCAGGTCCCGGTACATCCGGACGATGTCTCGGAACTGCTCAGCCCGCTTCCAGTCCAGCGGCACCGTGTCCCGGAACCACTCGTCCTCGAGGAACTCCTGCCCCTGGAAGATCATCGGGATCCCTGGAGTCGTCAGCACCAGCGCGGCCCCGAGCGTCGCCAGCTTCTGCGAGGGCCATCCGTCAGCGTTTCCGGCCATCACCTCCGAAGGCACGCGAGCCTTGCCGTTGGCGACCTCGTCGTGGGACTCGGTGTAGATGACCCGGTCGAAAGCATGGTGGTAGCGAGCCGTCACCGCCGCCGCGACCGCCCCCACCAATCGAGCCTCGTCGTCCGCCGCCGCCAGGGCCGCCCGGACCGGGTGGACGAACTGGTTGTCCCACTGCGCGTGCATGGCCGCACCCCCTGCGTCCGTCGACGTCACGGCCATCTCGCCGTGAAGGTCCTCGGCAATGACGATCGCGTCGGACCGCTCCTCGCGCACCGAGTCTGCGATCCAACGCATCAGCGACCACCCCTCGTCGATCTCCCACCCCGAGCCGTCCACGCTGCGCATGTAGGGAGTCATGTCCAGTCGCAAACCGTCGGCGTGAAACTCGCGCAGCCACATCAGGGCGTTGTCCCGGATGAACCGCCGCACCTCCTCGCGCCCGTAGTCCGGTCGGGTGTCGCCCCATGGGGTCGAGCTGCGCTCGTCGTTGTAGAAGTAGATCCCGCCCTTGTCGTTGACGCTCCAGCCGTCGAACTGCCACAACCCCAGGTCGGAGGGTCCGAAATGGTTGTAGACCACGTCGATGATCACGGCGATACCGCGGCGATGCGCCTCTTTGACGAAGCCCCGCAGCGCCTCCGGTCCGCCGTAGCTCGACTCGACCGCGAAGAGGTGCGCCGGGTTGTAACCCCAGGAGTAGTCGCCGGCGAACTCCATCAGGGGCATCAGCTCGATGGCGTTGATGCCGAGCGCCTGCAGATAGTCGAGCTTGCCGGTCAGCCCCTCGAGATCTCCGACCGTGCCCTCGGACCCGACGAAGGAGCCGATGTGGGTCTCGTAGATCACCAGCTCGTGATGCGGCGGGCACTCGAACGCGTCATCGCCCCAGTCGAACGCGTGGGGGTCCACGATGATGCCGTTGCCGACCGAGCTCGTCACGGCGCGGGCATACGGGTCGATCCGGTATGCCGTGTCGTCGCCGAGGGTGAGCACGAACTGATACTCCTGGCCGACTCCAGCCTCCCCGACCTCGCCGTACCAGTAGCCGCCGCCCTCGTGCGCCAGCGGATGCACTGATGCGCCCCAGTCATCGAAGTCTCCGGTGACCGCCACCCCGTCGGCGTGGGGAGCCCACACGCGGAACGCGACCCCCTGGTCGTACGGCAGAGAACCCATCCCGGAGTGCGTCATCGCGCCACCGTACCTACTCGGGCCGCGTCAGTACTCCCTGCGCTGGGTGCTGCTCAACCACGCCTCGAAAGGAGCGGCGGGGTTCTGCGTGCGGACCGCCAGCACCGGAGTGTCCCAGCGCTCGCGCGGGGTGGCGAACAGGTCGTAGAAGGCCAGGTCGTCGAAGCCACCCCGCGCCGCGTCGTGGCGGTCCCCGGCGAACAGCACCCGGTCCACCCGGGCCCACAGGGCCGTAGCCATACACATCGGGCAGGGCTCGCAAGAAGAGTAGAGGGTTGTGCCGCGGAGCTGGAAGTCCGCGCGCAGCGCGCACGCGGCCCGGATGGCCAGCACCTCGGCGTGAGCCGTGGGGTCGTTGTCCTGGGTCACCCGGTTGGCCGCACGGGCCACCACCTCACCTCTCTCCACGATGACGGCACCGAACGGACCTCCCCCTTCGCCCACGTTCTGCTCAGCCAGCTCGACCGCCACCTCCAGGAAGCTGCGGTCGAGGTCGCTGACCCCGTACGGGTCAACCATCGACCTACTCCTCGCCTCGCACCTCGAAGGATCGCAACCGGTATCCCGCCAACGCCACCCCGCCCACGATCACGACCACCAGCGCCACGGCGACGTAGACCACGCTCATATCCCGGTTCACCAACGCGATGTCATCGTTGACCGCGGCCACCACTCGTCGTCCGAAAGACCCCACCGAGATGTACTGCAGACCACCCAGCCACGACGCCAGCAAACCTTCGAAGCCCAGCACATAGATGAGGCCTCCGATAGTGCCGTGCCGGGTGACCGTCGCCAACGCGAGGAACAGCCCGCAGTAGCCCAGCGCGGCAGCGACCCCACCCAGCCCGATGGCCAACGCCTGCCCCGGGTCGCCGAGGTCGAGCAGCAGCGCGGACAGGAACACCGACCCGGCCCCCATACCCACGCTCATCGTCACGGCTACCGCGAACTTGCTCGTCACGACGACGTACCGCGAGATCGGCTTGGACAACAGATAGATGATCGACCCGTCCTCGATCTCCGGACCCAGCACCCCGTTGGTGACCAAAAGGGCGATCAGCGGCAGCACCAGGCCGAAGCCGAAGACCATGGTGATCGGCTCCACGGCCAGGGACCCATCGGTCAGCGCCACGGTCACCACGGACAGCAGGAGGAGCAGCACCGGGAGGACGGCGAGGAGGATGAAGCGGCGCTGGCCGAGCAACGACTGGGTGGCCAGGCGCGCGATGGTGGCGTTCATGCGGACACCAGGTAGGTGAAGACCGACTCCAGCGACTCGTCCGTAGGGGTGACCTCTCGGAGGGTGATCGAGGCCGACTGCGCCACTCGGGGCAGCGCCTGGGCGAAGGACCCGAGGTCGGTGACCTGCACCTCCATCCCGGCGGTCCGATCGAGGCTGACCCCCCGCACGCAGTCCAGGGACATGATCGCGGCGGCCAACGAGCGGTCGTCGCTGGACCGGATCCGGTACTGCGTAGGCCGATCCGTCATGAGAGCGCGGATCGCGCCGAAGTCGCCGGATGCGGCGTGTCGACCGGCCACCACCACCTCCACGTGCCGGGCGATCTGCTCGACCTCCTCCAGGATGTGCGAACTGAACAACACCGTGCGTCCCTGCTCCCCCATCCGGGTCAGCAGACCCATCAGGTGTAGGCGTTGTCGAGGGTCGACACCGTTGAACGGTTCGTCGAGCAACAGCACCGACGGGTCGTGCACCAGGGCGGCGGCCAGCTTGACGCGTTGCCTCATGCCTTTGGAGTAGGTGCTGATGAGGCGCGCGGCCGGCTCCACCAGCTCGACCACCGCCAACGCCCGCTCGGCCGCTTCGCCCGGATGCGGCATACCGTGCAGCTCCGCGTTGGCTCGCACGAACTGACGACCCGTGAGGTAGCCGAAGCTGGCCTCTCGTTCCGGCACGATTCCGATCTGCCGGTAGATCGAGGTGTTGCGCCAGATCGGGGCCTCGTCGAGCACCACGCTGCCGGCCGAGGGCGAGAGGAATCCCGACATCATGGCGATCAGCGTGGTCTTGCCTGCCCCGTTCGGGCCCAACAACCCGGTCACCCCAGGACCGATGTCCATGGTGACGTCGTTGACCGCCACCACGTTGCCGTACCAACGCGAGACGTCGCGCACCTGCAGCGTGCTCATCGAGTCCCCTGTTGGTGGTAGCGCCGGATCAGCAGCCACAGACCGCCCCCGACGATGAGCGCGGCCCACAGCAGATACACCGCGACCATCGCGAAACCCTCGGGGGGCAGCGGGTAGAACGAGGTGCCGTCCAGCAGACTGGACTGGATCCCGTCGAACAGGGTGAACGGGGACAGTAGGCCGAACCACACCCCCACGGCATCCTGGTCGGTCCCCAAGGCGATGCCTTTGACCGCCCCGACGAAACCGTTGGTCACCAACAGGGCCACGATGATGGCTCCGACAGCCAACCCGCGGCGCAGCGTGAAGGCGCTGACCAGGCCTGAGACCGTCGCCAACACGACCGAGAGGACCCCCAGCCCGACCACGGCGCGAGCAAAGTCTGCGGTCTGCTCACTGACGTCGGACTCGGCCGCCAACGCACCGATGTACAGCAGCAGGACGGGCAAAAAGAGGAAGAGGAAGATCGCCACCGCCAGCGACGCCCAGCGCACCACGGCGAACACGGTCGGCGGCAACGGGCGGGCCAGATAGAGCACGATGGAGCCCGAGCGCAGGTCCCGGGTGAACAGCACCGGCGCCTGCCCCGCTACGAACACGATGACCAGGACGAACATGGTGTTGGAGTAGGTGCTGTAGTTGACGAACTCGCTGAAACCCACCGTCACCAGGAGGGCCACGATGATCAGGGCCGGCACCAGCGCGAGCGCCAACATGGTCATCGGCAGTAGTTTCGCCTTGCCCGAACGTCCGATCCCGTAGGCGTTCAGGAGTCCGGTGACGAACAGCGAACGGGCGATCGGTCCGGCTCCATGCCGCGGCCCCGAGTAGGTGCGGTAGCCGATGTCGTGGATCACGCTGCGGGGCTCAGCTGACACGAGCCGCCTCCGATCCGAACACGTCCTGGATGTGACCCTGCTCGGCCTGGATACGGATGAGTCCCAGACCCAGGTCGCAGGCCGTGTCCCGGATGAGGTCATGCGGCTCGACCTCGTCGGGCAGGCTGCGGGCGTCGATCTCGATCATCGTGCGCCGGGGTCGGCACTGCAACCCGTGGGCCGCCAGGGCCTCACCCATCGCATGCTGGTCTGAGGTGTCGCCAAGCACTTCAACCAGCAACAGGCCGGTGTCCCGGGTGAGCTCGGTGGTCGAGGTCGAGCTGAGCAGGGTGCCGCCGTCGAGCACGATCACGTGGTCGCTGACCCGCTCCAGCTCGCCCAGGAGGTGGGAGGTCACCAGCACCGGTATGCCGAAGTCCGAGCCGATCCGCGACACCAGCTGGATCATGTCGTCGCGGGAGGCAGGGTCCAAGCCGTTGGTGGGTTCGTCCAGCATGACGAGCTTGGGGTCGTGGGCCAGCGCCTGGGCCAGCTTGGCCCGTTGCTTCATGCCGGTGGAGTAGCCGCCCATCAGCCGGTAGCGCTCCTCGGCCAGCCCCACGTGTCGCAACACGTCCGCGGCCCGCTCCCGGGCCACCGTGGGCGGTAGCCCGGACATCTGCCCCATGTGCACGATGAAGTCGATCGCTCGAACGTCGGGGGGAAGGCAGTCGTGCTCGGGCATGTATCCCACGACCGAGCGAATGGCGACCCCGTCCGTCTCGATGGCGTGGCCCAGCACGGCGGCGGTGCCTTCGGTCGGCTTGAGGAGCCCCAGCAGGATCTTGATCAGGGTGGACTTGCCGGCTCCGTTGGCCCCCACCAGCCCGGTGACTCCGCCTCCGACCGTGACATCCAACGCGCTGATGGCCGTCACCGAGCCGTATCTCTTCGTGAGCCCCCGCGTCTCGATCACCGCCATGCGAGCACCCTATCTGTGGTGGAGTGGACCTATGCCCGCCACTCGCGCCTTGGGTGCCCTCCCGAAAGCGCATCTGCATCTGCACTTCACCGGGTCGATGCGTATCACCACCGTGCGTGACCTCGCTGACCAGCACGACGTCCACCTGCCCCGAGGGCTGCTGACGCAGTGGCCACCCGTGTTGAGCGCTCGGGACGAGCGTGGGTGGTTCCGCTTCCAACGGTTGTACGACGCGGCCCGTGCCTGCATCCGCACCGAGCACGACCTGCGACGCGTGGTGCGAGAGGCGGCCGAGGACGACGCCCGTGAGGGGTCGGGATGGTTGGAGCTCCAGGTCGACCCCACGTCCTACGCCCCCCTGGTCGGCGGCATCACCCCCGCGTTGGAGATCGTGCTGGACGAGGCGGCTGCGGTCTCGCGGGTCGGCCGTACCCAGGTGGCCGTCGTGGTCGCCGCGAGCCGGATGAAGCACCCGTTCGACGCCCGTGCCCTGGCCCGGCTCGCCGCTCATCATGCCGGCACTGGGCCCGGGAGCGTGGTGGGCTTCGGCTTGTCCAACGACGAGCACCGCGGGGTGACCGGCGACTTCGGCCGTGCCTTCGCGATCGCCCGCGACGCGGGGTTGGCCTCGGTCCCGCACGCCGGAGAGCTGCGCGGTCCCGAGCACGTGGACGAAGCCCTGAAGGCGCTACGCCCCGACCGTCTGGGACATGGGGTGCGCTCGGCAGAGGACCCTGCGGTGCTGCAGCAGGTGGTGGACGAGGGGGTCACCCTCGAGGTGTGTCCGGCGAGCAACGTCGCCCTGGGGGTCTATCCCGACCTCGGCGCTGTCCCGTTGCCGCACCTGATGGCCGCCGGTGCCTCGATCGCCCTCGGCGCCGACGATCCGCTCCTCTTCGGATCCCGACTCACCGACCAGTACGAGTCGGCACGGCACGACCATGGCCTCGACGACGAGGCGCTGGCCGAGCTGGCCCGGGCCTCCATCCGCGCCTCATGGGCGCCGCAGCATACGAAGGAGTCGTTGCTGGCCGAGGTCGACGGCTGGCTGGCCCACCCGGGCTGACGGGCGGGCCGCTCTGCCCCACTCGCGCAGGTCCTGTCTCCTACAGACTGTGGCCGACCAGCACCGGCTCGTTGACCAGCCGCACACCGAACGTCCGCTCCACGCCGTCCCGCACATCCCGGGCGAGGGCGATGACATCGTCGGCGCGCGCCTGCCCTCGGTTGGTGACCGCGAGGGTGTGCTTCGTCGACAGCGCCGCCGGTCCGGGGAGGCCGTAGCCCTTGGTGTAGCCCGCCTTGTCGATCAACCATGCCGCCGAGGTCTTGACCGTGTCGCCAGCTCCAGCGAACTCCGGCGGCGTGGGGCCATCCGGGCCTAGCCGCTCGAGCGCTCGCTGCCGCAGCTCCGCCATCGCGGGTGCGCTGAGCAGCGGGTTGGTGAAGAACGAGCCGCAGGACCAGGTGTCGTGATCTTCGGCATCCAGCACCATCCCGCGGCGAGCGCGCTGGGCCAACACGCCTTCCCGGGCCACCCCCAACGGCACCCGCTCCCCCGTCTCGACGCCGAGTCCCCGGGCCAGGTCGGCGTATCCGATGGGCTGGGACATCTCGGTGGGCCGCAGCTGGAAGCTCACCGTCAGCACGACGTAGCGAGGACTCGGGTCGGCCGAGCTCAGCATGCTCTCCTTGAGCACGCTGTGCCGGTAGGAGAAGTCACAGTCGGCGTTGAACAACGTGCGCACCCGCTGCTGCTCGCGGTCGTAGACCCGCACGTGCCAGATGGTCTGGGACACTTCCTGCCCGTAGGCCCCGACATTCTGCACCGGGGTGGCGCCCGTGCTTCCGGGTATGCCGGACAGCGCCTCGATCCCGGACCAGCCCTGGCTCGCGGCCTGGGCGACCAGGTCGTCCCACGGCTCACCGGCGCCCACGGTGACGATGACCCCGCCGCAGGCGTCGTCAGACTCCACGGTGACCCCTGGGTTCGCCACCTGGACCACGGCCCCGGCAAAGCCCGCGTCGGCGACCACCAGGTTGGACCCACCGCCCAGCACCAACAGGGGAACCTCGCGGTCGTCGACGTCGCGCACCGCGTCGATGACCTCGCGTTCGGAGGTGGCGCGAACCCACTCAGCCGGGGCTCCACCCACCCTCATGGTGGTGGAGTGCGCGAGCGTTCCGGGCGTCGAGGTGGAGGTGGTCGGTGCCGGGTGAGGGAGGCTCACGAGGCGTTGGCGCCGATCGCGGAGGCGCGCACCACGGCGAGGGACCGGCCCAGGACCTTGGCTTCCCCGCAGGTCACCGCGAGCTCCAGGGTCACCAGTCCTGCTTCCACGTCGACCTTCTTCACGGTGGCCTTGACGTCGATGTCAGCACCGCCCTCGGCGGGCACCGGCACGGGACTGGTGAATCGGGTGCTGTAAAAGATCACCCCGGTGGGGTCTCCGGCCCAGGCGCTGACGATCTCGACCGCCGCGCCCATGGTCCACATCCCGTGGGCGATCACATTGGGCAGGCCCACGGAGCGGGCGAACTCCTCGTCCTGGTGGATGCGGTTCTGATCGCCGCTGGCGTTGGCGTAGTCGCGCAACTGCTCCCGGTCGACGTGGATCGTCCGGGCCGCAACGATCTGGCCGACGTTCAGGGTGTCGAGGCTGACACTCATGCGGACTCCTTCTCCTCGCCGCGCACGACGATCATCGAGGTCACCGTGCTGACGGCGGCGCCGTCGGTGAGGGCGAGCTCCGTGCGGGTGGTGATCATGGAGTGGCCACCGGCCTGTCGCATGCCGTCCACGTGGAGCGTGGCGACGATCTCGTCGCCGGCCACGATGGGTCGATGGTGCGCGAACTTCTGCTCCCCGTGCACGACCCGGGTGAAGTCGATGCCCGCCGCCGGGTCGGCGATGAACTGCGCCTCGCACTGCTGCGCGATGACCACGGCAAAGGTCGGCGAAGCCACGACGCCGGCATACCCGAGACGCTCTGCCGCCTCCGGCTCGTGGTGCATCGGGTGCTCTGCCCCGACCGCTTCTGCGAACGCCGTGATCCGCTCCGCGGTGACGGAGTACGGATCGCTGGGGGGGTAGACGCGTCCGGCGAAGTCGGGGTTCACAGCCATAGCCACGAGCCTATCCCCGTCGGACGTGGCGAAGGCCCCTCCCGATGAGGGAAGGGCCTTCGAAGCTGCGCGTGGGTACGGAACTCAGCGAGTCTCGCGGTGCGGGGTGTGGCAGCGGCATCGCGAGCAGAACTTCGCCAGCTCAACCCGGTCGGGGTTGTTGCGGCGGTTCTTCTTCGTGATGTAGTTGCGCTCTTTGCACTCCGTGCACGCGAGGGTGATCTTGGGGCGGACGTCGCCACTCTTGCTAGCCACGGGTGAACCTGCTCTCGGATTGTCAGTCGTGAATCGGTGTTACGTCGGTGCGGTCGTTCTTGTAGCGGGAGCGGGCGTCGATCCCGCGACCTCACGATTATGAGTCGTGCGCTCTAACCATCTGAGCTACCCCGCCTCGGGGTGTGGCCCCCGCTGGTGCAGCGACCACGTTTCTCGCGAGCCCCCAAACGGAATCGAACCGTTGACCTTCTCCTTACCATGGAGACGCTCTACCGACTGAGCTATAGGGGCTGGTCCGCGACCCCGGGCAACGCCCGCTGGCTCGCAGCGCTGTGCAAGATTACACGTCACTTCCAGCGCGACGAAATCGGTGAGGATGGGCCACGACGACCCCGCTGGGCAGCGGGGCGCGTGATCAGTCGGCGTGGCCCGCCGTGCCGATCATGTGCTCGCGTTCACCCTCCCGGTCGGTCACGGCAAAGGTGTATCCCGCGTCGCTCCGGCGGAGGCGGAACGCAACCGTCGACGGCAGGAGGATGGGTTTGCGGAACTCCACCGACACCGTATGCCGAGGATCCAGGCGGCCCTCGAGGGCGCCAAGGGCACGAGCGTGAGTCCACATGCCGTGCGCGATCGCCCGGGGGAACCCGAAGGCCCTGGCGGCCAGGGCGCTGAGATGAATCGGGTTCACGTCGCCGGCGACGGCAGCGTAACGCCGACCGAGATCCGCCCCCAGCCGCCACTGGGCCACCGAGGCCATTGCCGCCGGGTCCTCACCCCAGCCCGCCAGCTCACGCGCTGAGGCGGATGCCGTCTTCGAGGACTGCTTGCCGACGCCGCGGACCAGGTAGGTGCTTCGCCCCCGCCATACCGTGTTCCCGTCGGAGGTGACCTCACCCATCAGGTCGACGGCAACGCCTTTGGGGTGGGGCGTGAGATCCCCTGCGTGGACGCTGAGGCGTAGCCGCTCGGCGACCCCCACCGGTCGGTGCACGGTCATCGTGTTGGCGATGTGGACCATGCCGGCCATCGGGAACGGGAAGTCGGGCGAAGCCATCAGATGGACCTGGAGCGGGAAGGTGAGCACGTGCAGATAGCTGGTCGGCAGGTGGTCACGCATGGCGACCTGCAGGAGATGGCAGTAGTCCGCCAGCGCGCGCACGTCGATCTCGACGTCCTCCAGCAGCACCACCCTCTCTGGCAGCGAGGCCGGTGAGTTCTCGCCACCGGCCTTCGTGCGTTGGGTGGCCGCCGTCGCGATCAGACGACCGATCGAGGGCACCCGATCGAGCGTCTCTGCGGGGACCTCGGAGACGGAGTCGGCGCTGCGGGGACTCCCCGTGCTCACCATCTGACTCAGGCTCCGATCTGGGACTGACCGCACACCCGGAGCACCTGGCCGGTCACGGCGGCGCTCGCCGGGTCGGCGAAGTAGGCAATCGTCTCGGCGACATCGACGGGCTTGCCGCCCTGCCGCACCGAGTTGAACCGGCGGGCGAACTCCCGTGTGGCCACCGGGATCTTGCCGGTCATCTCCGTCTCGATGAATCCTGGCGCGACCGCGTTCACGGTGATCCGCCGGTCGTGCAGGTGGGGCGCGAGGGCTCGGACGGCGCCGATCACTCCGGCTTTGCTCGCGGCGTAGTTGGATTGACCACGGTTTCCTGCGATGCCGCTGGTTGAGGCCACGGACACGATTCGTCCGCCGTCCGCCAAACCTCCGGGGACCCAGGGGTCGAGGAGTGCCTCGTTGATCCTCAGCGCAGCCTTGAGGTTGACGTCCAGCACGCTGGACCAGCGTGCGGCATCGGTGTTCGCCAGCAGCTTGTCCCGGGTGATGCCGGCGTTGTGCACGATGGCGTGGATGCGCGCCTGCTCGCCGAAACGGCCGGCGACGTGGTCGGCGATCGTTCGCCCCGCCTCGGGTGAGGTGATGTCCAACTGCAGCGCGGTGCCGCCCAGCCGGTTGGCCACGGCCGCCAGCGCGTCCCCGGCCGCCGGGATGTCCACTGCCACCACGGAGGCACCGTCGCGGGCGAAGACCTCAGCGATGCCGGCTCCGATCCCCCGAGCCGCGCCGGTGACAACCACGATGTGGCCCTCGAAGGGCCGGTCCGAGGGCGGCGCAGCGTGCCGGTGTGACCCGACAGCGATGGGCTGACCGGAGACGTACGCGGACCGACCCTCCAGGAGGAACTTCAGGGTCGAGGCGGTCCCGCTGGGGGAGGCGTCGGCCACCTGGACCAGGTTGGCCGTGCCCCCCGCGCGCATCTCCTTGCCGACACTGCGCACGATGCCGTCCAAGGCCTGGCATACCGCCGAAGCCTGCACGCTGCTCACCTTGTGCGGAGCCACCCCGATCACGATGACCCGACCGCTGGGCTCCATCGCCTTCAACGCGGGTCGCAGCATCGCGCGCACCTGCTCCAGGTCGTCGAGGTCCCGGGCCATGGTCGCGTCGAGGACGATGGCCCCGATCTTGCCTTCGTAGGCCGGCAGGCCGGGCTCGCCCGCAGCCTCGAGACCGGAGTCGACCAGGGCGTCGATGGTCTCCACCCCGAGGAGGGCCAGCGTGCGCGTGGCGATGTCTCCCCCGCCGATGGTTCCCAGCACCACGTCCCCCGACGGCATCGCAGGACCGCGCCGCAGGGTCGAGGGCTGTGGCATACCGAGCTGTTTGGTCACTGCTTTGCCGACCGGGTTGCGGGTCAGTGAGGTGTAGAGATCTGCCATCAGACTGCCTCCAGGATTGCGACGACTCCTTGACCGCCTGCCGCGCAGATCGACACGAGACCTCGCGACCCGGGGCCGCGCTCCGACAGGCTCTTGGCCAGCGTAGCCACGATCCGCCCCCCGGTGGCGGCGAAGGGGTGCCCCGCGGCTAGCGACGAGCCGTGGACGTTGAGCTTGGTCCGGTCGATGCTGCCCAGGGCGGCGCCCCGGCCGAGCCTTTGCGTGCAGAACTCCTCGCTCTCCCACGCGGCCATGGTGGCGAGCACAGTGGAGGCGAAGGCTTCGTGGATCTCGTACTCGTCGAAGTCCTGCAGACGCAGCCCTTGCCGGTCCAGCAGACGCGAGACGGCGTAAGCCGGGGCCATCAGCAGACCCTCGTCGCCGGAAACGTAGTCCACAGCCGCCACCTCGGCGTCGATGATGCGGGCCAAGGTCGGCAGATGACGTTCACGGGCCCAGTCCTGGTCGGCCACCAACACCAGGGCCGCACCATCGGACAGGGGCGTCGAGTTGCCGGCGGTCATCGTGGCGCCCTCCCCCTTGCCGAACACCGGCTTCAGCTTGGCCAGCGCTTCGGCGGAGGTGTCCGGGCGCAAGCCCTGGTCGCGGGTCATCCGCAGATAGGGAGTGGCCAGGTCGTCGAAGAAGCCGGAGTCCCAAGCTGCGGCGAGGTGGTGGTGGCTCGAAGCCGCCAGCGCGTCCTGGGCCTCCCGGGTGATCCCCCACGTCTTTGCGGTGATGGCCTGGTGTTCGCCCATGGACAGTCCGGTGCGCGGCTCGGAGTTGCGGGGGGTCTGCGGCGTGAAGTCCCGCGGGCGGATGGCAGCCAGCGCACCGAGCCGCTGCGGCAGGGTCTTGGCCCGGGATGCCTTGAGCAGAGCGGCACGCAGCCCGTCGCTGACCGCGATCGGTGCGTCACTCGCACTGTCCACGCCACCGGCGATGCCGACGTCGATCTGCCCCAGAGCGATCTTGTTAGCCACCTGGATGACGGTCTCGAGGCCGGTGCCGCAGGCCTGCTGCACGTCGTAGGCGGGGGTGCTGGGAGCCAACGCGGAGCCGAGCACGGCTTCGCGCGTCAGGTTGAAGTCCTTGGCGTGCTTGAGCACCGCCCCTGCCGCGACCTCACCGAGGCGTTCACCGGCCAGACCGAACCGCGCCACCAGACCGTCCAGTGCGGCGGTCAGCATGTCCTGGTTGGACGCGTCGGCATACCCCCCACCGGCCTTGCCGAAGGGAATCCGGTTGCCCCCGACGATGACCGGCACGCGGGGCACGGGGGTGGATCCGGCGGTGACCTGCGGGCTCGAGGACATCAGCAACTCCTGGAAGTTCACGGGTGAAGGGTACGACTCGGCGAATAACTGGTACCGACCGTAGCAGGTACGCAGAGTACTCGGTACTATCGTCGGTATGACTACCCAGCCGCAGGAGCGTACGGAGCCCCGAGATGGTCGCGACGCCCGGTGGGAAGCCCACCGGGCCACCCGCCGTCGTGAGCTGGTCGAGCACGCCCTGCGGGCCATTCGTGAGCACGGTCCGGGGGTCGGTATGGACGAGATCGCCGCTCAGGCCGGGACGAGCAAGCCGGTGCTCTATCGCCACTTCGGGGACCGCAACGGCGTGTACCTCGGGGTCGTCGAAGCGGTCGACGCTCGGGTGCTCAGCGACCTTGGCGTCGTGGCGGACACCTCCGGCTGCGGCCCCGACGGCTCCCCCGCGGACGTGACCGGGCTCATCACAGCGATGGTCGCGGCCTACCTCGAGTTGGTCCAGCGGGATCCGGAGATTTATCGCTTCGTGGTCTCGCGTCCTCTGATCGAGACCGGCTCGAGCACCCACACCAGTCCCGGCGACCCTGTCCTGACCTTGACGGGGCGTATCGGCGACCGGCTGGCCCAGATCCTGGGGGCCCACCTGCTCCGCCTGGGCCGCGACCCTGCCCCCGCTGTGACCTGGGGCCACGGCATCGTCGGCTTCGTCCGCGCCGCCGCAGACCAGTGGGTCACCCACCGCCCACCCGGGAGCACCGCCGAGACCGTGACCGCCGAGGTCATCGAGATGTTGCGCCCCGCCCTAGAGACCACCCCATCGCCTGCACCCGAGGAGACCCCATGACGACCACCCAGGACACCCGAGCCGGCCGCGACCTCCGAGACGAGCTTCACGCGGGCCCGGCCGACCGGATCAGTCCGCTGGGCCAAGCGCTGCGCGACGCCACCGCCGGGCGGTGGGCCCACATCCGCGAGCTGGCCCGACACACCTTGCCTCCCGAGCTGATGCAGCGTGACGCCGGGCTGACGATGCCGCAGGCCCGCGACTGGACCCGCGAGACCCTGGTCACGCTGACCGCCCGCGGGTTCACGACCAGCGGCTATCCCAAGGAGTACGGCGGACACGACGACATCGGACGTTCGGCGATCGACTTCGAGCTGTGCGCCCACGGTGACCTGTCGGTCACCATCAAGTCGGGCGTGCAGTACGGCCTGTTCGGCGGGGCAGTCAACAGCCTCGGCACGCAGTGGCACCACGAGACCTTCCTGCGCGACATCGTGACCTTGAAGCTGCCGGGCTGCTATGCGATGACGGAGATCGGCCACGGCAGCGACGTGTCCTCCCTGGAGACGACGTTGACCTACGACGGCGAGACGGACGAGATCGTGGTGCACTCCCCGTCCGCTTCGTCGATGAAGGCCTACATCGGCGGGGCCGCGGTGGACGCACAGATGGCCGTGGTCTACGGGCAGCTCATCGTGGCGGGTGAGTCGCACGGCGTGCATGCCACTTTGGTGCCGATCCGCGACGAGTCGGGGCAGCCGCTGCCGGGGGTATCCCCCGGTGACCACGGCGCCAAGGGAGGCCTGGCCGGGGTCGACAACGGCACGTTGATGTTCGACCAGGTGCGGGTGCCACGGCGGATGCTGCTGGACCGCTACGGCGGCGTCACCGCCGAGGGGGTCTACGTCAGTGCCATCGAGAACCCCAACCGGCGATTCTTCACCATGCTCGGCACCTTGGTCCGGGGGCGCATCTGCATCGCCGGAGCCGGTGCGGTAGCGGGGCGACGCGGACTGTCGATCGCCACGAGGTACGCCCTCAAGAGACGGCAGTTCAGCGCCGCGGGGCACCCCGGAGACGTGCTGCTGATCGACTACCTCGCCCACCAGCGCAAGCTGCTCCCGCGCATCGCGACGGCCTACGCGTTGATGTTCGCCCAGAACGAGATCACCGAGCGCATGCAGGACCTGCACGACGCCGGTGACCAGGACGTCGAGGCCCAGCGCGAGCTCGAGACCCGAGCAGCAGGACTGAAGGCCATCAGCACCCGCTTCGGCAACGACACCATCCAGGTATGCCGTGAGGCATGCGGCGGGGCCGGGTACCTGTCCGAGAACGGGCTGACCCTGATCCGCCGCGACGCGGATGTCTTCGCCACCTTCGAGGGCGACAACACCGTGCTGCTACAGCTGGTGGCCAAGGGGCTGCTGACCAACTACAAGGAGATGTTCGGCGATCTCGACATGCGCGGCATGCTCCAGTTCGCTGCTCGATCGTTCGGGGGCACGGTCATCGAGCGCACGGCGGCCCGGCCGGTGATCGACCGGCTGCTCGAAGCAGCGGGACGCAAGTCGGACGAAGACCCGCTGCACGACCGCGCGTGGCACCTGAACATGTTCAAGGACCGCGAGCGCCACGTGCTGGAGACACTGGCGGCCCGGTTGCGCAAGGCGGCCAAGGAGAACCCCGACTCCTTCGAAGCCTTCAACTCCGCTCAGGACCACGTGCTGCTCGCGGCTCGGACGCACATGGACCGGGTGGTCCTGGAGGCGTTCGTGGAGGGTATCGACGCGTGTGTGGACCCCGTGGCCAAGGACCGGCTCGAGCGACTGTGCGACCTGTACTGCCTGAGCAACATCGAAGCCGACGCCGGGTGGTTCCAGCAGCACAACCGCCTCTCCGCGACCCGCTCCAAGGGCGTGACGGCTGCGGTGAACGAGCTGTGCCGGACGCTACGGGTCGATGCACTTGCCCTGGTCGAAGGGATGGGCATTCCCGAGGAATGGTTGAACTCCTCGATGCTGGTGGAGCCGCACTGGACTCCCTGAGCCGTCGCGCGGGCTGCATGAGCCGACTCGCTACCCGGGGGTGTACCGAGCCCCTAGAGTCGTGCGGTGACCTCCACCGCGCGGACCACCCCGCCCCCGTCTCCGTGGCGTTGGGTGGTCCGCGGGGCCGTCCTCGGACCGCTGATCGGCGTCGCGGCGGCCCTCATCACGGGCTACGTCTTCGCCGAGTCGGTCTCCGACGCCGAGCCGGCCTTCGACAGTGCACGCGACTTCTACGTCACCTTCGCCCGCACCGGCTTCATCCTGGGGCTGGTCGACGGTGTGGTCTTCGGCGTGATCATGCGCTGGCTGGTCGGCAGCGAGGACCGCACCGGCAAGACCGCCAAACTGGCCGTCGCGGTCCCCATCCCGCTGAACCTGGTGGTCTTTCTCAGTGGCCCCAGCCTCTGGACCCTCTTCGCCTGCCTGATGTTGCCGCCGGTGCTGACCATCACGGCCCTGCGGATCGTCTTCACCGTGGACCGCCGCACCGGCCGCTCGGGCCTCTAGCCTTTCTCGATCGCCCGGGCGGGCCGTGCATCTACACCGGCAGACATGAGCCGCACCTGCGCTTTTACCTCGCTGATGACATGTTTGCCGGTTGGAGTGCTCTGTGGATAACCCGCGCGTGGTCCGCGGGGCTTGCCCCAGACTCGAGTCATGCCCTCGCCCGCCCCTGCCGTGCAGGCTTTGGGCGGCATCGCCACCTTCGCGGAGCTCCGCAGCACCGTGTCGCGGCGGGAGATCGAGCGTGCGCTGGCCCGCGACGAGATCAGCAAGGACCGGCGCGGGCGCTACGTTCTGGCTTCCACGCCACAACACCTCCGGGTGGCACACGAGCTCAGCGCGGTGCTGTCCCACGAGAGCGCCGCGCTGCACTACGGCTGGAAGGTCAAGAGCGCCCCGGAGTTGCCGGTGGTGACGGTGCGACACTCCCGACGTCTCAGCGCGCAGGACCGAACGCGCTGCTCGGCGCACTACAGCAACCTGCCTGCGAGTTACGTCCATCAGGGGGTAACCACCCCCACCCGGACGGTGCTCGACTGCGCGCGCCTCCTGCCTTTCGATCGGGCTCTGGTCGTAGCCGACTCGGCACTGCGAGCAGGCGACGTTGCCCGGGACCGCCTACGGACCGACGCCGCACAACTTCGAGGTCGTGGTGCCGCTCGGGCGCGGGCCGTCGCTCACGAGGCGAGCTACGTGTCGGCCAACCCGCTCGAGTCAGTCCTGCGGGCCATCGCGCTGGGAGTCAGCGGGTACTCCTTCGTGCCGCAGCTGCGCATCTGGGACCACGGGCTCTACGCCACCGTGGACCTCGGCGATCGCGGGTTGAAGGTGGCTCTGGAGGCCGAAGGATTCGCCTTCCACGGTGGGCGGAAGGAATTCCGGCGAGACTGCCGACGGTACGACGAACTGATGGCTTGGGGGTGGACGGTCTTCCGCTTCGCGTGGGAGCACGTCATGCTCGATCCGGACTTCGTCGTCTGGACCCTGGATTCGTGGCTGCGGACTCGCCGTGGTCACGCGGTCGTTCCGCCTCCGGCCCCGACCCGTCGGCTCGCGTGACGATCCCCTCATTCGAACCGGCCAACACGCCCGTGAGCGCGAGTCTTGCGGGAAGTTCTGCCCTTCGCCGGTGAAACGGCCCAGAGTAGGGGCGACGTAGGCGACTACGCGCGCATCAGGCCCGAGGCGAGAGCGGTCGGTGCTGAGGGCGTGAGCGGGAGACGACCCAGCATGACCGCGTGCAGGGAGTGGTAAAGGTCGGGCCGACCCGGCCACACGGTGCCGGCGGGACGGTTCTGGGAGTCCAACTCGTGACGCCACGAGCCATCGTCGGCCACCAGGTAGCGCACCGCGTAGTCCCACCAGGTCCGATACCACTGCTCGTAGCGGTCCTCCCCCGTCGCGGTATGCAGCGCCGCGGCGGCGGAGATGGCCTCGGCCAGCACCCAATGCATCCGCTGGCGCACCACCGGAGCGCCCGACCAGTCGGTGGTGTAGACGAAGCCTTCCGCACCGTCGGCCGACCAACCGTCGCGGACCGCGCGGTCGAACAGCGCTTGGGCTCCGCTGACCAGGCTCGCCGGGGCGGGCTCGCCGAGGGCAGCGTGAACGTGCAGGGCCAGGCGGGCCCACTCGAGCCCGTGGCCCACCGTGGCGCCGTAGGGCTGGAAGGGATGGTCCGGCTGGTCACGGTGGTGCTCGAGCATCGGGACCCACTGGGAGTCGAAGTGTTCTGGGATGCGGCCGCCGTGGTCGGCCGCCCAGCCCAGGACCGTGGAGGTGATCCTGGCGGCCCGCTCCAACCAGCGAGGGTCACCGGTGGTGTCGCTGGCGGAGACCAACGCTTCCACGGAGTGCATGTTGGCATTGACCCCGCGGTAGTCCGAGACAGTCGCGAAGTCGCGGTCGGCGGAGTCGCTGTGCAGGCCGGGGCCCTCCTCCCAGAAGCGACGGTCGAGGGTGTCGAGCGCCTCCTCCAACAGCTCCGCCGCTCCGCTGAGTCCCGCCACGGTGGCGGTGGAGGCGGCGAAGACCACGAACGCGTGGGCGTACGCCTCCTTGGCGTCGTCGCGCTCCTGGTCCGGACCCACCGACGCGAACCACCCACCGTGTTGCTCGTCATACAACCGACCACGCAGCCCGTCGATAGCGCGTCCGGCCACGCTCAAGCAGCCGGGGAGTCCGGCCAGGTGGCCCAGGCTGTAGACGTGCGCCATCCGGGCGGTGACGTAGGTGAAGACCGGCTTGGCCAGATCGGGTCGTCCCGAGTCATCCAGGTAGGCCGACCCGCCGTCGGGGTGAGCAAGACCCCGGCCGAATCGTAGCTGCAGTCGGGTCTGCTCCCGCAGCCAGGACAGGTGGTCCGGTTGATCCAGCCAGCGCGTAGGCACGAAACGCCGGGTCAGGTCAGCGCTGAGCCATCGCTTCGCCGACGACCTCGGCGAGCGTGTCGGTGATGATGAGCAGCTCATCGTGCGTGATCGTCAACGGCGGAGCCAGACGGATCGTGGACCCGTGGGTGTCCTTGGCCAGCACACCCTTGGCGGCCAGAGCCTTGCAGGCGGCCTTGCCCGTCATGACCTCGGGGTCGATGTCCACGCCAGCCCAGAGGCCCCGCACGCGCACCGCCACGAGTCCCTTGCCGATCAAGGCTTCCAGCTGCTCACGGAAGACCGGCTCCAGCTCTGCGGCGTGGGCCTGGTGCTCACCGGTGGCCAGCATCTTCACCACGGCGTGTCCGACGGCGGCCGCGAGCGGGTTGCCGCCGAAGGTCGAGCCGTGGGTGCCCGGGGTGATGACGTCCATCACATCGCGGTTCGCCGCCACGGCCGAGACGGGGATGATGCCGCCACCGAGCGCCTTGCCCAGGGTGTACATGTCCGCCTCGACACCTTCGTAGGCACAGGCCAACGTGGTGCCGGTGCGCCCCAGTCCCGACTGGATCTCGTCCGCGATCATCAGCACGTTGCGCTCGGTGCAGAGCTCGCGAAGGGAGGGCAGGAAGCCTTCCTTGGGAATCTGCACACCCTGCTCGCCCTGGATGGGCTCCACCAGCACGGCGACGGTGTCGTCGTCGATGGCAGCCTCGACCGCGGCCAGGTCGTTGTACGGCACGGTCTCGAACCCTGCGGTGTAGGGCCCGTAGTGGTCGTGCGCTTCCGGGTCGTCCGAGAAGCTGATGATGGTGGTGGTGCGACCGTGGAAGTTGCCGGCCATCACGATGATCTTGGCGCGGCCGGGAGTCACGCCCTTGACGGTGTAGCCCCACTTGCGGGCGATCTTCAGGGCGGTCTCCACCGCTTCGGCGCCGGTGTTCATCGGCAGGATGGCCTCTTTGCCGACCAGCGCGGCGAGGTCCCGCAGGAACGGGCCGAGCGCGTCGTTGTGGAAGGCGCGACTGGTCAGCGTCAGCCGGTCGAGCTGGTCCTTGGCGGCCGCGACGAGGTCGGGGTGGCGGTGGCCGAAGTTCAGAGCCGAGTATCCCGAGAGCGCGTCGAGGTACTTGTTTCCCTCCACGTCGTGCACCCAGATGCCCTCTGCCACGTCGACCACGACCGGCAGCGGACTATAGTTATTCGCGGCGACGCTGCCCTCCAGCTCAATGTAGGCCGAGTTGCTCGGGTCGATGCCGTCGTGAGCGGTGGGCGCGGTCAACGTGTCAGTCATACCCACCAGAGTACGGGTCGACGGCGCCTCACGTCACGCTCGCCCGCCGGTGCCGTGCGCCCAGGGGGTCGGGGGCCGCAGCCCGAGGCTCCCGGCGGCACAGGATACGTTGGGCCTCATGGCCAGCGCGGAAGATCAGACGGCCGACTCCTCCGAGCCCGCGCGAGCCCAGCTACGGGAGATGTGGCCCTACCTGCGTGAGCACCGTAAGGCTCTCGTCCTGGTGGCGATCACCTCGCTCTTCGCCACCACCTTCGCTGTCGTCCAGCCCCTGATGCTGCAGCAGCTGGTCAACTCGGTGGGAGCAGGAGAAGCCATCGGCGGCTTCCTCGGCTTGCTCATCGCCGTCACGCTGGGACAGGCCCTCTTCAGCGGGCTACAGACCTACCTGCTGCAGAGCACGGCGGAGCGAGTGGTGCTCGGTGTGCGGCGCAGCATCGTGGGCAGTCTGCTGTCTCTGCCGGTCAAGGTTTTCGACACCCGTCGAGTGGGTGACCTGATGTCCCGCGTGGGCTCGGACACCACACTGCTGCGCACCGTGGTCACCTCCGGCATCTTCGACGTCATCTCTTCGGTCCTGATGTTCGTGGCCGCGGTGGTCCTCATGGTGATCATCGACCCGTTGCTCTTCGGCCTGACCCTGGGCACGGTCCTGATCGGGGTCAGTGCGGCGTTCATCCTGGGTCGGCAGGTCCGTCAGGCCAGTAAGGATGCGCAGAACGCGGTGGGTGACATGTCCTCCTCGGTCGAGCGAGCGCTGTCCGGGATCCGCACCATCAAGGCTGCCGTGGCCGAGGACCGCGAAGCCGAGCTGATCGACAAGGACGCCCGGACCGCATACCGGGCGGGTGTCCGGCTGGCCACCCTGTCCGCGGTCATCTCGCCGCTGATGTCGATCTGCCTGCAGGCGGCCTTCCTGGTCGTGCTGGCGGTGGGTGGCATCCGCGTGGCCAACGGCTCCATGCAGCTGGGTGACCTGATGGCGTTCATCCTCTATCTCTTCCTGCTGATCATGCCGATCGGATCCGCCGTCAGTGCCTTCGTGCAGATCCAGTCCGGGATGGCCGCCTTGGACCGGATCCAGGAGATCGTTCGCCTGGACCCCGAGACTGCGGACGAGTCGCAGGCTCGGCTCCACGAGCCCGCGGATCCGTCTCACGACGAGGTGGCGATCGAGTTCGTCAACGTCTCGTTCAGCTATCCGGCGGAGCCACCGCGGCCACGCGCCCTCGAGGCCACGGGCGATGGCGAGACCCCGCGCCATCCTCCCGAGGTCGTGCTCGACTCGGTGAGCTTCGCGGTGCCGCACGGCAGCCGCACCGCCCTCGTCGGTCCCTCGGGAGCAGGCAAGTCGACCACGCTGGCCCTCATCGAGCGCTTCTACGAGCCCACGGCGGGGGTGATCAACCTTCGAGGTATGCCGATCGACGGGTTGCCGCGGCACGCTCTGCGGGGACAGCTCGGGTTGATCGAGCAGGACGCACCCGTGCTCAGTGGGACCTTGGCTGACAACCTGCGTCTGGCGGCACCCCAGGCCAGCGACGAAGCCCTGCTCGAGGCCTTGAGCGCAGTGGGTCTGCGGGAGCTGACCACGCGGGACGACGACGGTCTGGGGCTGGACCTCGGCGAGCACGGCACGAAGCTCTCCGGTGGGCAGCGTCAGCGGTTGGCGTGGGCTCGGACGATGCTCGCCGATCGGGACATCCTGCTGATGGACGAACCGACGTCCTCGGTGGACTCCCGCACCGAGCACCAGCTGCAGGCCACGCTGGACCAGCTCGCCGAGCAACGCACCCTGATCGTGGTGGCCCACCGACTGTCGACCGTGGCCGACTTCGACCAGATCGTGGTCTTCGAGCACGGCAGGATCGTCGCCGTCGGCACGCACCAGGAGCTGATCCACAGCGACGGGGTCTACCGCGAGATGGCACAGCGTCAGGGACTCGTCGGGCCAACGACTCAGGCCCCGACCGAATCGGTCAGGGCCTGAGCAGCTGTCCCCGGGTGGCAGGTGCAGGATTCGAACCTGCGTAGGCGTACGCCGGCGGATTTACAGTCCGCTTCCATTGGCCGCTCGGACAACCTGCCGCGATGAACGGGTGAAAGGATAACAGTCACCATCGGGCCTAAAGCCAATCGAGAGCTGGCCCGCCGAGCGCAAGGGATGGACTATGGCCGACTCCTCATTCGACGTCGTCAGCAAGGTCGACAAACAAGAGCTCGCCAATGCCGTGAACCAGGCAGCCAAAGAGATCGGGCAACGGTTCGACTTCCGCGGGGTCGGGGCCGAGGTCGAGCTCTCCAACGACGCGATCACGATGAAAGCCGCGACGAGCGAGCGGTGCCTGGCGGTGCTCGACGTGCTGCAGACCAAGATGGTCAAGCGCGGGGTCTCTCTAAAGGCCTTGGAGCTCTCCGACGACGGCGAACCGCGGGTGTCGGGCAAGGAGTACCGCCTCGACTCTGGCCTCAAGGACGGCATCACCTCCGAGCAGGCCAAGAAGGTCACCAAGCTCATCCGCGACGAAGGCCCCAAGTCGGTCAAGACCCAGATCCAGGGAGACGAGGTCCGGGTCACCTCGAAGTCCCGTGACGACCTGCAGGCTGTCCAGCAGATGCTGCGTGAGGCCGACCTCGACTTCGCCGTGCAGTTCACCAACCGTCGATAGCACCAGGAGCCACCATGCCCACCCCGTTGAAGATCGCCGTCCTTATCGCCTCGAGCCGCCCCCAACGCGTCGGCCCCGCCGTCGCCGAGTGGGTGGTCGCTGGCACGCAGGACCGTGCGGACGCCACCTACGACCTGGTCGATCTGGCCGACCAGGACCTGCCGAACCTCGACGAAGGTCAGCCTGCGGCAGCCCAGCACTACACCCAGGACCACACCAAGGCCTGGTCGGAAAAGATCGCCGGCTACGACGGCTTCATCTTTGTCACCCCCGAGTACAACCGCGGCATCCCCGGCCAACTCAAGAACGCCCTGGACTTCCTGTATGCCGAGTGGAACGACAAGGCGGCCGGCATCGTCTGCTACGGCAGCTCCGGGGGCCTACGAGCGGCGGAGCAGCTGAAGCAGGTCCTCGGCGAGCTGCAGATCGCGACGGTGCGCGCCCAGGTCTCGGTGTCGATCTTCGACGATATGAAGGACTACAGCGTCATGGCCCCGCGGGACTTCCAGGCCGGGAGCCTGCAGACGCTGATGGATCAGACCGAGCGCTGGGCCGGTGCCCTGAAGCCGCTTCGCGGTTGAGGAACCACTGAGGCGACCGGGCAGGCGCTAGCGATCGTGCGGAGCTAGCGCCGACGTTCCGCGGCCGCCTTCGCCCAGGACCGCACGATCTGCTGCCGCCCTACCGGAGGCCCATCCGTCGTGGTCACTCGGAGCACGAGTGCGGTGCTGTCTGAGCGTTGGGAACATCTCATGGGTGGCCGTGTCGACCGCCTCCGATCGTTGGGCCAAGACTCGCACGAGTCCACGCTCACCTCCGCCCCCGGTTGCAGACGGCCCCGCGCCCGCCGGTGCGCCCTGATCCTCGGCCACGGCCGACGCGGTCTCGGCGGCCGTGACGTCGCGCAGTCGCTCCCCGATACGGCCGGCGTACGAGGAGAGGAACGAGCTCCGAAACGCTCGGGTGCGCGAGCCTCCCGAGCCCGAGCGCCGCACTCCCTCGCGCTGGACGGCCTGCGTCGCTTGGACCAGCAGCGAGGTGAAGAGGGTCTCCACCGCGGACAGGTCGGCGGCGAAGCCCAGCACCGTCATGAACCCCAGCTCCCGAGACCACACGGTCCGACAGCGGTTGGCGTCGGCGACCACGGTAAGCAGCAGGGCCTTCGCGTTCTCGTAGGGCCGGTCGATGCCGATCCGGCGAGCGTCGGGACCGGCGGTGGACCCCCCTTCGGCCTCCACCATGGCCACGTCGATGCTGTGTTTGGCCATCAGCTTCTGGGCCGCCGCGGTGAAAGTCTCCGCCTCGGCCGCGAAGTTCGTCGACTCCGCCTTGGCCAGCAGGAGGCGGACCCGGGTGAGCACGCGCTCGTCCACACCGTCGACGGCGACCGACGAGCCTGGCTGACGCGTTGCCTGGCCGGGAACGGCTCCGATCCGTTGCACCGGCGGGATCCGGGCCAGGACCGCCAACACCGCTGCGCAGTCTTCACACACACCCAGCCAGCCCGTCGGCGTGCGCGCCGCACGAGCACGCAGGGCGTCCATGTCGTGGCTCCACCACCGCGAGACCTCAGCCTCCCGCAGCTGGGAGAACCAGCGGCGATCCACGGTCGACTCGGCATACCGTTCGAGGTCGGTGACCATCGCGTCGCCCAGAAGGGCAACTTTTCCTGAATCGAGCTGTCGGGTTCCGAAGCGCAGCAGGTCAGCCGGCTGCCAACCGTGCTCCCACGCCCAGGTCAACCGCTCGCTGAGCAGCTCCCCGAAGACGGTTGACGTCTGATACTGACCCGAGGCCGTCGAGGAGAGCGCGACCAGCGCACTGAGCGCTTCATCGATCGTTCGCGGATGACCCGACAGAGTTGCGGTCAGAAGGTCGGCTACGCCGCGTTGCGCCTGGGCGGGCTCGGAGCGTTCTGGCTCCCCCGGCCTGGCCCCCTCGGCTCCGGCTCCGGCTCCGGCTCCGGCTCCGGCTCCGGCTCCGAAGAACGATGATCCCGGGTGATGCTGCTGCCCCCTCGCGCGGCGTCGTTGCTGGCTTTTGCGGCCCATGGTGATCCTTGCCTGGTCGTGGTGTGGTCACCCGATCGTGACAGAAAGCCATGGCACCCCCCATCGCGTTGTCCACAGGGCAGCCGGACCGGCAAAATACGTACCCCGCGCCTCATTCGCCAGGTCTATCTCGCCTTTGCCGGTCTGATCGTGCGCCCAGCGAGGTCGGAGTCCAAGAACCGGGATCCGTAGGGGTTGAAGCTCGGAAGTCAGTAGCGCTGGGGGCCACCAGCCATGGCCTCGAGCCGCGCGATACGGTCTGCCATCGGCGGGTGGGTCGCGAACAGAGCCTTGGCGTCCTTGGCCCGGAACGGGTTGGCGATCATCATGTGCGCCGCGTTCTGCAGGGCCGGCTCCGGCTTCAACGGGGCGGCGGCAGTGCCCTGCTCCAACTTGGCCAGGGCCGAGGCCAACGCCAACGGATCGCCGGTCAGCGCGGCTCCGTCCTCGTCGGCGTCGTACTCCCGGGTCCGGCTGATCGCCAGCTGGATCACGGTGGCGGCGAAGGGCGCGAGCAGGGCCATGGCGAGCAGAGCGATGGGGTTGCCACCGTTCTCCCGGTTGCCCCCGAAGATCGACATGTACATCGTCATCTGGGCCACCGACGTGATGACCCCGGCGATGGCGGCAGCCACGGAGGAGGTCAGGATGTCGCGGTTGTAGACGTGCATCAGCTCGTGGCCGAGGACTCCGCGCAGCTCCCGCTCATCGAGCAGATGAAGGATGCCCTCGGTGCAGCAGACCGCCGAATGGGCCGGGTTGCGGCCGGTGGCGAAGGCGTTCGGCGCGGCCGTTGGGCTGACGAACAGCCGGGGCATCGGCTGCTGGGCCCGGTCGGACAGCTCCCGCACGATCCGGTACATCTCGGGCTGCTGCTCCGGGGTCACCGGGTAGGCGCGCATGGCCTTGATGGCCAGCTTGTCCGAGTTCCAGTACCCGTAGGCCGTCATCGCGACCCCGAGGAGAGCGAAGAGCCAGATGAACCGACCGTTGCCGATGACCGCTCCCATGCCCAGCAGCACCGCAAAGATGCCACCGAAGAGGAACGCTGTCTTCACACCGTTGAAATGCCTATGCATGCTGATGAAACGCACCACCGACACCCGGTGTTCCCTGTGGGCGAGCCGGGTCCACCGGTGCTGATCCCGGCTCAGAAGATGCCGATCGGGGCGATGCTGGTCCACACCAACGCACCGGTCAGGATCACCACCAGGACGGCGTGCGAGCGCAGGACAGCCGTTTTGTCGTCGTGCAGGAGGGCCTGAGCCTCGGCGTCGGCCTGGGCCACCGCGTCCAACCGGTCAGGACGTCGGGATATGACGATGATCCATCGCAGGTAGACCGCGATGCCCAGCGCCACGTTCAACGCGGCGACGACCGCCAGCCACCACAGGCCCTCACCGGCCACGGGTCGAAGGACCACGATCTTGGCCACCAGACCCACCACCGCTGGCGGGAGTCCGGCCAGGCTCAACAGGGCGAACCCCAACGGCAACGCCAGCAGCGGTCGGTCGTGCAGCAACCCCTCGTGGTCCTCCAGCCGCAGTCCCCGACGGCGTGCCACCAGGATGACGACCACGAAGGCCAGCAGCGTCGCCACGGCATACACCGCGAGGTAGCCTCCCGCGGCTCTGGTGGCCCGTGAGGACAGGGTCGCCAGGGGGAGCAGCACCCACCCCGCCTGGGCCACGGTCGACCAGGCCAACAGACCGACCACCCCCTCCTGACGCAACGCCACGGCGTTGCCCACGGTCATGCTCAACGCGGCCAACACGGCCACTGCCAGCAGGCTCGTGTTGCTGGCACCACCCAGTGCCGACACCACGACGATGACCCCGCCCAGCGCCGCGACCTTCGAGACGGTGGCCAGGTAGACCGTGACCGGCAGCGCAGCCCCGCGATAGGTCAGCGGGGTCCAGGCGTGGAACGGCACCGCGGAGAGCTTGAAGGCGATCCCGGACAAGGCGAACACCGCGGCGATCGTCAGGACCACCAGCCGCGCCGGGTCATCGGCCGCCGCCCTCACCGCCAGCGGATCGAGCACCGCCGTCCCGGTGGCGGCCACCCACAGCGCGGCGCCGAGCGCCAGGAGAGCGAAGGAGACCAACGAGGTGCTGAGCAGGGCGACCGCACCGTCGATGGCGTCGGGGAGGCGAGCGGCTCGGTGCTCCAGCGCCACCAGAGCCACCGAGGGCAACGTGGCCAGCTCCAGCGCCACCAGGAGCGAGGCCAGATCCCCTGCGGCCGGCACGGCCACCACGCCCGCCGTGGCCCCCAGGAGGAGGGCCGCCAGCACCGCAGTCCGTCCCCCCGTGCCGAAGGACCAGTCCTGCCAGGCCAGCACGAGTACCACCAGGGCGCTCAGCAGAGCCAGTAGCTGCAGACCTGAGGTGAGCGAGGAGGCTTCGTAAAGACAGGCCCCGTCGGGGAGGCAGAGCCCTTGCTGGGCCTCGCCCGCGCTGAGCCGGACCCCGGGGACGGTCATGATGGCCCCGGCGCTCAGCCCCACAGCCACGATCCACAGGTGGAGCGACCGGGCAGCGGGAGCAAGCACATCGAGCACCAGGACCAGCACGGTCGCGATCGCCGGAGCCAGCACGGGCCACAGTGCCGCGACGTTGAGATCAGTGGTCATCGGCCGGCACCGCCCAACGCCCACAGCGCGGACACGGCCGGCTCGGTGATCTCCAACACGCCGAGTGGGTAGACACCCAGACCCACCACGACCAGGATCAGCACGCCCATCACCGACCTTTCGGTCATCGTGGCGTCAGGGATGAGCGGGCGGGTGCGCTCCCCCGCCCACACCTCGCGCAGGACGCGCACGGAGTAGGCGGCCGCGAGGGCAGCCCCGACGGCAGCCACGACCGCGAACATGGTGAACCATCCCTCGTGTCGGCTCTCGGCGGGCTCCCACGCGGCGTAGATGGCCCCGATCTCGCCCCAGAAGCCCGCCAGCCCTGGCAGGCCCATCGAGGCGGCCATCCCTACGACCAGCCCAAACCCCAGGCGTGGGCTGACCTCTCGCACGGCCGCCCGTGCGGTGGCCAGGTCCGCCGAGCCCCAGCGGTGCTTCAGTCCGCCCACGACCACGAAGAGCAGCGCGGAGATCACGCCGTGCGCGATATTGCCGAACAGGGCGGCCTGCATCCCCGTCTCGGTGCCGGCCGCCAGCCCCAGCACCACGAAGCCCAGGTGGGCGATCGAGGACCAGGCGATGAGGCGTTTCAGGTCGGACTCGACCAACGCGGCCAGACCGGCCCAGACGATGCCGGTCACGGCGCAGCCGGCCAGCACCGGAGCGACGGCGGCGAACCCGTCGGGCACTCCCGGGATCACCAGGCGCACGATGCCGTAGGTGCCCATTTTCAGCAGCACGGCGGCCAACAGCACGGACCCGGCGGTGGGCGCGGTGGCGTGCACCCACGGAAGCCAGGTGTGCAGCGGCCAGATCGGCACCTTCAGTCCCAGACCGAGGAGCAGCAGGATGGCCGCCGCGAGCTGCTGTGATCCACTCATCGACGCCCCGGCCTGCTCGGCCCAGACGTCGAGGTCGGTGCTTCCGGTGGCAGTCGCCATCACCAGGATGCCGAGGAGCATCAGGGTCGACCCGGTAGCGGTGACGAGGAGGAATCGAAGGGCCGCTCCGTCGCGACGCGCCATCTGGGAGGCGTCGCCATGGCGGGCGATCAACACCCACATCGGCACCAGAACGGTTTCGAAGCCCAGGAAGAACACCACGGCGTCACGCGCCAGGAAGGTGACCAGGGCGCCGAAGAGGAC
>JBARVW010000086.1:0-14666 GCA_049646465.1 Ornithinimicrobium sp. | reverse complement strand
TTAGGTGGCTGCCACGTGCCTGTTGCACGAAGCACACTCACACCGGGCGGGTCTGGTGGCTCACGTCGCCAAGACGAGGGGAGGTGCAGTGCACCTCCACTTACCTCGCAACCCCGCGCTTGGTCGATCCTCACGCTTGCTCGCAGGAGGGGCGGATCCTCGCGCGTTGGGCGCGCGGGTGATGCGGGCCAAGTACATCGCCCAGGGGCAAGTACATCGCCACAGCCAGCCGGCTCTGGCCCGAACGCTCAAACGAACGCTGGGTTGCAACTGGCAGACGGACGCAGTGTTGACGCCGACGTACTCCGCAGTAAGGTTCTGCTTCCGAGGTTGGGTGACCGGCGAGCGTGGCAGATGAGTGAGCGCTACGTCGTAGCCCCGCTGCGGATGAAGTACCGGCCCGTGTCCCTCCCCGATCTGATTTTCGACGAGTTCGCAATCAACCTCGTCCCACCGCGAACGTCGGCAAGCAGATCGTCGGCGGCATCACGACGGGAGCCGTCAAAGGCTGGTCCGTCTAGACGGCGGTGATCATCCAGCTCACCTCGTGCTGTGCCCCAGCCTCCAGCACCATGGCCTCACCGGTGTTGAAGGCATCCGGTGGGCAGGTCATCGGTTCGAGCGCCACCGCCGCGCGGTGCAAGGCCCCCGGGGTGGTGTCGGAGGTGAAGGCTTGCCACCACCGGGCCCAGGTCCCCGGTGCCGTGATGCGCACCCCGCCGCCGTCCGGCGCACGCAACTCCGCCCAGGTGCTGTGGCCGTCTCCAACCCTTCGGAAGCAGTGGTCGAGCTGCACGTCGCGCAGGGACACCGGGTTGCGGAAGTCCAGCCCGATCTGCGCAGCATCCAGCAGCCGACCCGTGGGCAGCATCCGTTCGTCTACCTCCACCACTGCGTCCGCGTCGACGCGCAGAGTCCAGTCGTCCACCATGCCGGTGCCACAACTGAGGTAGGGATGACTCGACACTCCATAGGGTGCGGGTCGGTCTCCCACGTTGACGCTCCGGACCGTCGTTCGCAGCCCGTCGTCGACGAGCTCGAGCAGCACCTCAACCTCGAGGCGACTCGGGTAGGCGGGCTGGACCGGCACGGTGGCGTGCAGCCGGGCAGTGTCCTGGGTCCGTTCGAGCACTGCGAACTCGGTCCAGGCCAGGAGGCCGTGCAAGGCATTGCGGCGCGAGACCTCGTTGAGCGCGGCTTGGTACTCGACACCGTCGAACTCGTAGCATCCGTCGCGCAGACGATTCGGCCAGGGGAGCAGGAGTGCCCCGCGGAACCCCGCTCGCTCGGGGCCTGGGGGATAGCCGACGACGAGGTCACGCCCCTCCACCACCAGAGACTGCAACGCGGCTCCCGCGGTATGCAGCATCGCGCGGTTCGATCCCAGGGTCAGTTCCACAGTGGAAGGGTTGCGCACCTGAGCCACACTAGACCTCTTGACTACCCCTGCCCCTGTTATCGGTAACACGGTAGGTCGTAAGTACGTGTTCGACGCATGTCGACGCCCTTCACGCAAGGAGACTCGTGAATCCAGAGCTCGTTCATCAACCATGGCAGGACACCACCCGCAGCGCCGCGGACCGAGTATCGGCGCTGCTGGGTCTGATGACCCTGGAGGAAAAGGTCGCGCAGCTCGGCAGTGTGTGGGAGCAGCACCATGCAACCGGTGACGTCGCGCCGATGGAGGATGCGATGTCAGCGCTGCGGGTGGACTTGCAGACCGCGATCGACGGAGGCTTGGGTCACCTCACACGAATCTTCGGCAGCGCTCCGGTGAAGGCCGCCGATGGGGTCGCGGCGTTGAAGGACCGCCAACGGCTGGTCATGGAAGCCAACCGCTTCGGGGTGCCGGCCATCGCTCACGAGGAGTGCCTCACCGGGTTCACCACGTTCGGTGCAACGGTTTATCCCACAGCGCTGGCGTGGGGCGCGACCTTCGACCCGGCGCTGGTGACCCAGATGGCACACGCTATCGGCGAGGACATGGCGGCAGTGGGCGTGCATCAAGGATTGTCACCGGTGCTCGATGTGGTGCGCGACCCCCGCTGGGGCCGGGTCGAGGAGACGATGGGCGAGGATCCCCACCTCGTCGCGACACTGGGCACCGCATACGTCACCGGTCTGCAGTCCGCCGGGGTGCACGCCACCCTCAAACACTTCGCCGGGTATGCCGCCTCGCGCGGTGCCCGCAACCACGCACCCGTGTCGATCGGTCCGCGTGAGCTCGCCGATGTGGTGCTGCCACCCTTCGAGATGGCAGTGCGTGACGGAGCCGTGGCCTCGGTGATGAACTCCTATGCCGACATCGACGGGATCCCCCCGGCCGCTGACCGATCCCTGCTCACCGATCTCCTGCGCGGGGAGTGGGGCTTCACCGGCACGGTCGTCTCTGACTACTGGGCGGTGATGTTCCTGGAGCAGATGCACCACGTGAGCGGCTCCCGGCTCGAGTCGGCGGTGCTGTCCCTCTCGGCGGGCATGGACGTCGAGCTCCCGGAGACAGGCGCATTCGCGACCCTGCCGGAGGCGGTGCGCGCGGGCGCGATCGCCGAAGAGGTCATCGACAGGGCGGTCAGCAGGGTGCTGCTGCAGAAGGTCCAGCTAGGTTTGCTGGACCCGGGATGGGCCCCAACGGGAGACGCCGACCGTGACCTGGATTCCGGGCACAACCGAGCGATCGCGCGGTCGGTCGCCGAGCGGTCTGTGGTCTTGCTGTCCAACGACGGAGTCCTCCCGGTGGGGGAGTCCGCCCAACGGATCGGGGTCATCGGTCCGGGCGCGGACGACGCCCGGACCATGATGGGCTGCTACGCCTTCCCCAACCATGTGGTGTCCGAAGGTGACGACCTAGGGGTCCGGATCGACACGGTGCTGGACGGCGTACGCGCAGAGTTCGGTGGCGCCGAATGCGATTACGTTGCTGGTTGTGAGATCGACTCGGCCGATGACTCTCGCATCGATGCGGCCGTGGAGTTGGCGGAACGCAGCGATCTCGTCGTCCTGACGGTCGGAGACCTGGCCGGCCTCTTCGGTCGCGGTACCTCCGGCGAAGGCTGTGACCGTGAAGACCTGCGGCTCCCGGGGGTGCAACAGGAGATGGCCCTGGCGGTGCTCGGGACCAAGACCCCGGTCGTGCTGGTCGTCCTGTCGGGCCGCCCCTACGCTCTGGGCGAGCTGGCTCCCGGCTGCGCGGCGATCCTGCAGGTGTTCTTCCCGGGTGTCGAGGGAGCGGCCGCCATCGCCGGAGTGCTCTCCGGACGGACCGAGCCCAGTGGCCGACTGCCCATCGGCGTGCCTCGAACGGCCGGCGGCCAGCCGACGGGGTACCGCGCAGCCCCCCTGGGTGTCTGCACCGAAGGCATCTCCAACCTCGACCCGAGCGCCCTCTTCCCGTTCGGTCACGGACTGTCCTACAGCACCGTGGCCTACGAGGCGTTGACGGTGTCGGACCCCCAGCTGCCCGTCGATGGAGAGGTCGAGGTGCGGGTGGTGGTGCGCAACACCGGCGAGCGGCCGGTGCACGAGACCGTGCAGCTCTACCTGAGCGATGTCCAGGCCCAAGTCGCCCGGCCGGTAGTGGAACTCGTCGGATTCGCCGGAGTGGACCTGAGTGTCGGTCAGGCCCGTGAGGTGAAGTTCTCGGTGCATGCCGACCGCACCTCGTTCACCGGGGTCCACGGGCAACGGGTGGTCGAACCGGGGACCGTGCGTTTCTCGGCGGGTCCCTCCAGCGCCGAACTGCCCCAGCGGGTCGAGGTGGAAGTCGTGGGAGAGCTACGCACGATCAGCGGCCCCCGCGTGATGGACACCCCGGTAGCGACGGTCGAGGTCGTCGGCGAGAGGCGACCTCACCGATGAGGTGACGCTCACGCGTTGATTGGTCCGCGACGGTGCGTCGAAACCTTCGGCCCACCGTTCCAGACTGGTGGACGCCTGTGCTCCTGCTGCTCGATTTGATTGTTCTGATCAACTCTGAATGTTCCCCACCTAGGATTCAGGGGTGAACGAAGCGACCCGCCACCCGGGTGGAGCCGACAACCGGGTGGTGCCTATGAGCAGCGCTCGTCAGGAGTCGTTGCGAGCCCACAACCTGACGGTCATCAGCCGGATGCTGTTCGCCAGCTCCAGCCCGATGTCTCGTGCAGACCTCGCTGAGCTCACGGGAATGACCCGATCCACGGTTTCCCGCCTCGTCGACGACCTCCTCGCCGGGGGAGTCCTGCAGGAGGGGATGGCCGCTTCCGGGGGGTCGCGCGGCCGCCCCGCCACCCCCCTGTCTCCCGCCGCTGGCTCGTTCTTCGGCCTTGGGCTGGAGGTGAACGTTGACTTCCTGGCGGCGCGTGTGGTCGATCTCACGGGGCAGGTGTATGCCGAGCGTCTGGTGCCCGGGAACTACCGGGGGGCTGACCCCACGCAGACGTTGGGCCGGGTCGGTGACCTTGGACGTGAGGTCGTCCAGGGGTTGCCCCCCATGTCCCGACTGGCCGGCACCGTGCTGGCCATGCCAGGGCTGATCCGCAGCTCGGACCAACGGTTGCTGCTCGCTCCAAACCTGGAGTGGCGGGATCTGCCCACGGTGAGCGCTCTTGGCGATCTCGCTCCCTTCGGCCGCTCGGTCACTGCCGTGAACGAGGCGAAGGCTGCCGCTCTGGCCAGCGTGGCGGCACCGGAGGGCATAGATCACAACGGCACCTTCATCTACGTATCGGGGGGTATCGGGATCGGAGCAGCGCTGGTCGTGGGTGGCCAAGTGGACGCCGGCTCGCACGGATGGGGCGGGGAGATCGGGCACGTCACCATCGAGCCACGAGGTCCGCTCTGCGGGTGCGGAG
Source organism: Ornithinimicrobium sp. (assembly GCA_049646465.1). Classification (GTDB taxonomy): domain Bacteria; phylum Actinomycetota; class Actinomycetes; order Actinomycetales; family Dermatophilaceae; genus Ornithinicoccus. The sequence goes on along the minus strand of JBARVW010000086.1, from coordinate 9,834 downwards.
CGCACGGCTGCCTCGAGCAGTATGCAGGCAAGGTCGCGCTGAGCGCCGGTGAGGAGGGCCTGTCTACCGGTGAGCTGATCGAGAGCGCCTGCGCTGAGCCGGGACCTCAGGGGCAGCGCGTCCGCAACGCGGTGGATCGGGCCGGATGGGCTTTGGGTGTCGGTCTGGCCGCCGCGATCAACGTGACCGACATCCACCACGTCATCCTTGGTGGCACTTTCGCCGACCTCGCACCCCGACTCCTTCCGGTGATCGAGAGGGAGCTCGACGAACGGGTGCTGAGTAGTGAGTGGTCGCAGATCGTCGTCCACGGTGCCAGCACCGGCATCTCACCTGCGGCGACCGGGGGAGCGCTTCGGGCCCTACACACGGTCATCAGCGATCCGGCGTCGTGGATGTCAGGCGCGAAAGAGATGTGAGGGGGCGGCTCCGGTGCATTCGGCCTATCTTCGGACCATGAGCACACACACCAGCACTGTGCAGATCGACCTCCCCGCCGCGCGACTGTGGGCCTACCTGTCCGATGTGGAGAACTTGCCGGACTACTTGCCACAGATGAGCTCCGCACACCGGACGGGTGGCGACACCGTGAACGTGACCGCGCAGATCAACCCGTCGGATCAGCCGGCGCGAGAGGTCGAGGGTGAGGCCTGGTTCACGGTGAAGGAGGAGGGCAGGACTCTGACGTGGGGGTCCAAGGGGCCGAACAACTACGAGGGGCAGCTCGACATCGATGCCGTGAGTGACTCCGCCTGTGAGCTGACAGTGCGCATCAACAGCGAGCGGGCCCAGAGCGACGACGTCGAGGCCGGGGTGCAGCGCACCGCCGAGGGGATCAAACAGGCTGCCGAGAGCAAAGGGCGTTAAGCGGCCGAGAGCTGACATGGGCCAGCGAGCACCAGCTCGTGTCGCGACGACGGCTGTCAGCCGGCACGGGGTGGCGGCGAAGTCATGGACGCCGGGGTGCCAAGGGCGCCTAGATGCCGCGTGACTATCGGTGTCGATCAGCGGTGTGGTGCAGCACTCCTCCAGGGCACCTGGTCGGGCCGACCGCGTGGGTCAGTAGCGTGTGCCTGTGAGCAAGCGATCTGCGCAGGTGCTGGTGTTCGCCTCCTCGGCGGCCGTCCTGGTTCTGGAGATCCTCGCTGGCCGTCTGCTCGCCCCCTACGTCGGGGTCTCGCTCGAAACCTTCACCGGCATTATCGGGACGATCTTGGCCGGCATCGCCGTCGGCGCCGCCCTCGGCGGCTATCTGGCCGACCGCTACGAACCGAACTCGCTGATCGGCCCGGCTTTGATCCTCGGTGGCGTGCTGGCTTGGTCGTCGATTCCGACGGTCTATCTGCTTGGTCCCGGGGTCGGGACCGCCGTGCCGGCTATCGTGGTGCTGTCGTTCATCGGGTTCTTTCCCTCGGCCATGGTGCTGAGCGCCATCAGCCCCATGGTGGCCAAACTGCGGCTGCAGAGCCTGAGCGAGACCGGAGAAGTGGTCGGCGGACTGTCGGCAGCCGGCACCTTCGGCGCACTCTTCGGCACCTTCTTCACCGGTTTTGTGCTGGTCTCGGCCGCGCCGACCCGACCGATCGTGCTGGCCGTGGGCCTGGCCCTGGTGGTCTGGGGTGTCGTCTTCACCCTTCGTCGGGGTGGGGCCAGGAGGCCGTCGTCGGGATTGGCCGCAGCAGCCCTGGTCGTATTGGGAATGGCGACGCTGGCGACCGGGCCATGCGAGTTCGAGTCGGCGTACGCCTGCGGTCGGGTCGAGACCGATCCGGAGGATGCCTCCCTCCGCTTCCTGCACCTCGACACCCTGCGTCATGGAGCAGTCGATCTGGATGATCCCACCCATCTGGAGTTCCGCTACACCAACATCATCGGTGACGTCATCGACGTCATGCCCGACGGCCCGATCGACGCCCTTCACATCGGTGGGGGAGCCTTCTCAGTGCCGGCGTACGTGAACGCCACCCGGCCTGGGTCGACCAATCTGGTCTCGGAGATCGATCCACTCCTCGTGGAGATCGGACGTGAGGAGCTGGGCCTCATGACCGGCGCCGATCTCCACGTCATCAATGGCGACGCCCGACTGACCGTGGCCGAGCTGCCCACTGATGCCTACGATCTGATCGTCGGTGACGTTTTCGGCGGCCTGGCGGTGCCATGGCACCTCACCACGACCGAATTCGTGGCCGAGCTGGATCGGGTACTCCGTCCGGGCGGGATCTACGTCATGAATGTGATCGACGGCGATGAGAACCGATTTGCCGAGGCTGAGCTCGCCACCCTGGCCCAGCACTTCGAGCAGCGAGGCGTCGTGGTCCCGTCAGACTGGCCGAGCGTCCGCCCCGTCAACCAGATCCTCATTGCTTCCGATGCCTCCCTCCCGGCAATCGACATCGACCCCGACGATGGTGAACTGGTGGACGACGTCGGGGCCTTCACCGGTGACGCCCCGGTCCTTCGCGACGACTTCGCCCCCGTCGAACAGTTGGCGACCAACCTGTAGGTGACCGAGACTCCACGCGCGGGAGTAGTGCCTAGTCTGTGGAGGTGGCCATACGTCTGGACTTCCTCACCGACGCGGGGGAGTTCCTGGGGATTGCCGGCGAGCACCTGCAGGAGGAGCCGGTGAAGAACACCGTCGTCGCCACCAGTGCTCAGCGTTTCGCAGCGGGCCTCCAGGGCGACGCGGATGACTGGTGGTTGGTCGTGCGCGAGGGACACGCGGTCGTCGGCGCGGGTATGCGCACCGCTTCGTTCGCGTCGCGCCCCGTGTCCCTCTTGTCCATGCCTGCCGAGGCCGCCCGATTGCTTGCGTGCACTCTGCACCACCATCAGGAGGCCCTGGTGCAGGTGAACGGTGCGTTGCCGACCGTGCGAGTGTGTGCTGAGGAGTCAGCCAGGCTCATCGGCGGTTCGGTGCAGGTGTCCATGCGTACTCGGCTCCTCGAGGTGCGAAAGGTCATCGCGCCACCCCGTGCGGAGGGACATCTGCGAGTGGCTCGTGCTCGGGACGTCGCGCTGGCGATCGCCTGGTGTGCGGCCTTCATGGCCGACGCTGATGAGCAGGCTGCTCGACCCCCGGGGTCGACGCATCATCACGTGCAGGACCGAGACGCCATGCTGAGACAGATCGACGATGGCCAATGGTGGCTGTGGGTGGACCGAACCAACGAACCGTTACACCTCACGCGTGTAAGGCCGGTGAGCTTCGGCGCCGCTCGGCTCGGTCCGGTCTATACGCCTCCAGTGCACCGCGGTCGCGGGTATGCGAGCACCGCTGTTGCGGACATTTCGCAGCGCATCCTTGACCAAGGCGCCCGCCCCTGCTTGTTGACTGACCAAGCCAATCCGACATCGAGCAAGTTATATCGGGCACTCGGATATCGGTCCGTGAGCGATATGGCCGATCTGGTGATCAAGGAAGAATGCCCAACAGACTGACGACGGCCCGCACCGTGCTCACACGACCGGGTCAACGATCAACTGTGGGCAGCAACCTCTTCTCGGTCGCGGCCCGTCGTTGTGCTCGATCCTCCGAAGGCGTGACGGGCAGCGGTGAAGATCATCAGCGCCAGGAAGGCAATCCCGATGTACCCATTGATGACGTACACGATGTTGACCATCTGTGAAAAGGGCACCAGAAGACCCAAGAAACAACCCACCGCTGCCAAAATGAGGGTCAAGACCCTGAACTTCTTGGAGCCGTCTTCGACCCACCTTGAGGCCACGGTCCACAGCAGCGGAACCGCGGTGGAGAAGATCCCGGCGACGACGATGACCGAGAATCCGGTAGCGAGCCACGAGGCGACGTCTTTGGCAAGATAGAGCATGGGAATCTCGAGGTCGGCGACCTCCTCGATGTTAGCGAGCAGACCCAAAGCAACAATGATCACCGCAACGGTGAACGCAGCCGTTCCACAAACACCGCCCAGCCAAGCCTCGCGGCGACTGGAGGCGCTCTCGCCCATCGCGGTCAGGAACGCCGCCAGCCAGAGCATCACCACGCCGACGTAGGACAGCGCCGCGAGGACCCAGTTGCTCGAGGCTTGGGTGACCTCGAGATCGGGCAGGGCCGCCTGTCCATTGGGGATGCCAGCGGGATTGCTGAGAATGGCCCACAAACCCAGTGCGATAGCGATAACGACGATCGCCGGCCCCACCTTGGCAATGACCTGGAGAAGGTTGTTGAGACCGAAGAACACGGTGACGGCAGACACGGCAGCCAGCGAGACTCCGCCGACAACCGTCGGCAGACCGTACTGCTGGTTCACGACTGCACCGGCCCCGGCGACCATGACCATGAAGCTCATGAAGATGAAGAGGATCGAGTAGTAGTCGAGGACCGGACCCAGGAAGCGGCCACCGAAATACGTGTAGATCTGGGACGGCCGGGAAAACTGCTCGGTCTTCCCCACCATCATGAACTGGGTGCTGACGAAGGTAATCAGAACGAGGACAAGCAGACCGCCACCGAACACACCCCAGTAGCCGTACGAGGTGAAGTACTGAAGCACTTCCTGCCCAGTGGCAAAGCCAGAGCCGATCAGGAAGGCGAGGATCGCCCCTCCGAAGAGAGCGACACGTTTGACCTTGACAACCGGCTCATCTTTACTCATGGCGCCTCCTCGCGTATGTCTGATGTGAACCACGTTTCGGAGAACCCGAGGCGGCTGCGCAAACCGTATCCGCTGCGGGGTACTGACGCGCGTTGACCATGTCAACGCGTCGGATCGAGGCGGGGTCAGTTGGAGTAGTGGGGTCCGAGGACTGCCTGGTAGTTGTCGTTGGACCAGTCGGGCATCGCGGCGTTGTTGAGCGCGGCGTCGTGACGGTCGGCGTAGAACTCCCAGCCGGGACCGAGATCGGCAGCGTCTAGACCATCAGCCAGACGCTGCGTGAATGTCATCGTGGTGTGGCCGTCTGCTTCTGCGAGCTCGACTTGCAACCGCCACGGGTCGCCCGCTCCTGCGGTTTCGATCAAGAATTTCCGCGGGGGGTCGCATTCGATCACGCGTAACTGCTCGGTTGGCGCTCCGCTTTCGGCGGTCATGCTGATCGTGATCGTGCTTCCTGGGGATGGGACACCATCGATGACGCCGTACCAGCGAGCGACACGTTCGGGTTCGGTGAAACTGGCCCAAACGTCTTCGATCGGAGCCCGGTAGGTCCTTTCGATGATGAGCGCTCGCCCCAGGCGCGTTGTGTGCACGCGTCCGGTGGGGGGTCCCGGGTAGGTAGTCATGCTGTGTGCTCCTCGTGGGCCGGACGTGGTTGAGCCGAGGAGTCGCTGGCAGTGTGTTCCCGTCGGGTGCGGTAGACCTCGGTTTCCAGGGCATCGAGACGGTGACCGATTGCGGGGCAGATTCCATCGATCCACTCGGTGATCTCACCCAAGGGCTCAGTTCTTGAGGCGTAGATCTGTTGACGCCCCCGCGGTTGGACACAGACGAGTCCGGCCTCGCGCAACACCCGTAGATGGCGTGAAACCGCTGGTCGGCTGATGCTGTTGAACGCCTCAGCCACCGCTCCCGCAGGGGAGGGCCGGTTCGCCAGCAACGCGAGGATGTCGCGTCGTACCGGATCTGCGACGGCAGCAAAGATGTCCATCACGAAAAGTAACATGCAAGTTACGCGAATTGACGAGGATCAGCATCCCGATTTCGACGTAGATCAGCTCGCTTCTTGCAACCCTGGCTCGGGGCGTGGAGGCTTCAGTGCCCTGCGTACGGGATAAGCGAGCCGTTCCCTTGTCTCAGCTCAGACGGGATAGGTCCCGCCGGATGTAGCGCAGATGGGCCCACTCCTCCTCGAGGATGACCCGAAGACAGTCACCGACGCTAGGGCGCCAGTCGTCACCGCCCCAGGGGTTGGCACGTTGCTCAGCGAGCACCTCGGCCGTGGCTGTGCCCAGAAAGTCGGTGACCAGCCGTTGTCGTTCCGCGCGCACCGCGAGGATCTCTTCGTAGGGTGGCGGTTCCGAGCGGAATATCGACACGTCGAAACCCATCTCAGCGGCGCCGGTGAAGATCTGACCGATCTCGTGGAACGGCTGCTCGATCTGCAGAACCCCACCGCGCAGCCAGGCGTCGGTCGCGAGGATGAGGTGGCGCAGCGTCTGGGCCAAGGACCACTCGTGGTCCACGTGCGCGTCCACCAGCTGCGGTGGTGTGCTGGACACGGTTGCCTGCCACGCCGCCTGAACAGCGACCCAACCCTCGCGGAGACCTTCAGGGGTCTGTGCCTTTTGAAACTCTCGGCCGGGGAACTGCCGGTTGAGCTCGGCATCCACCAGCGGCACCACGTCGACACCGTTGACCCAGAGGCTGCCGAAGAACAAGTCGTGACCGTCGATATCGAGTCCGTCCAACTCCATACCGCGCATCGTTACGCCACTGACATCGCAGGACCGTAGGGCGGCACCCTTGAAACTCGTGTGCACGAAGGTCGCGGCCTCGAACTCCTTGGTGCGGGAATAGGTCGTCATCTTCCCATTTAAGCGTGTGGCGTCGCGGCGCGCAGTCGATGCCCTCCCGGCTTCAATGAGTGTGCGCAGTGACCGCCGTTGTGGTGCAGACATGGCCGAGTTGAACCTTGTGTCGCTTCGCGAGAGGGCGGAGGGCGATCTCGTGCTCACCCATCACGCCGAGCCGGGACGATGCAGCAAATCTGCTTGGATCACTCGGATCGCCTGACCGACGTAACCGCCACTCAAGCGCCCAGGCCCCAGGGGGCCCGCGCTGTTCTCGCCGATCCGCGGAAGCAGACCAAGAGCTCCGGCCACCGCAGCGCTCATCGACGCGACCTGTCGAAGCGCCTCGGACTGCGTCATGTCGCGGTCATCAGGATCTGCGGCAAGTGTCGAGGCTTTCGCCGCGTACCCGGCAGCGCCCAGGGCGTGTGCACCCATATGTGCCACGGCTGCTGCTTGCTCGGCCGCATACGCCGCTGCCTTGGCGGCCGGCGTTGGAGCATCGCGCGCGGAGGCTCCAGCATGTCCACCCCGGCATCGGATGGCCTCGGCCACATCAAGGTCTCCCGAAGCAAACAATCGCGCGAGCCCGATCGCCTCTCGCACTTCAGCGTCGCCGGGCACGGCCATCTCGAAGATCCCTAGGACATGCTCAGCGCAGTCAGCCGCCCAAGAAGCCACCAATCGACGGTCCTCGACCGTTAAAGTCTGCGGAGATGTCGACACCGAATCGACGATACCGCCGCGGCTCAGACGCGGCGGAACCCACCGCGACCGATCGTGTCCGTGGCTCGAAGGATCTGATGGCGTCAAGCCTTGGCCCTGAGCTGTGCTCCTCGCCTTACCCTGGCAGCTCTTGGGAACGCGAACCGGCCGGGTCAGTCGGGGATGATGTCCATCTCGTCCGGGTTCGGGCCGCGCCGGCCGTCCTCACCGCGATCCAGGCCGTTGATCGTGCGCATCTGCTCATTGCTGAGCTCGAAGTCGAAGATCTCGAAGTTCTGCTGCATGCGCTTGGCGTTGACGGACTTCGGGAAGACGATGTCGCCGCGCTGCACGTGCCAGCGCAGTGCCACCTGAGCGGCGGTGCGGTCCAACTCCTGGGCCACCCCCGTCAACACCGGGTCATCCAGGACTGCCCCCTGCGCGATCGGGGACCACGCCTCGACGAGCGCGGTGTGACGGTGTGAGGCTTCGCGGACCGCCTCGTTGGCGAAGTAGGGGTGCACCTCGATCTGGTTGACCACAGGTGCAACGCCGGTCTCCGAGACGATCCGGTCGAGGTGGTCGGGCTGGAAGTTCGAGACCCCAGCCGAGATCGTCTTGCCCTCATCCCTCAACTCAACGAGTGTCTGCCAGGTGGACACGTAGTCCCCGTCGTAGCGGGTCGGCAACGGCCAGTGGATGAGGAACAGGTCCACCCGGTCCAGGCCGAGGCGCTGCAACGACTGATCCAGGGAGCGCCGAGCGTCATCGGGGCGGTGGAAGCCATTGTTGAGCTTGGTGGTGACGTAGATCTCGTCGCGTGCCAGCCCGGACTCGGCGATCGCCTCGCCGACGCCCTGCTCGTTCTGGTACATCTGCGCAGTGTCGATATGGCGGTAACCCGCCTCGAACGCGCTCAGCACCGTCGCCTTGGTGTCCTCGGCCGGCACTTGGAAGACCCCGAATCCGAGCTGCGGGATAGCGGTACCGTCGTGCAGGTCCAGTGTGGGAACAGTCATGAGGTGGTCAGCGACATCACGTAGCCAACTATTCCGCGTGTTGGGTCGATCGTGAGGAATGGCCGACCGCTCCGTGACCACCGACGTGACGAGCCCGCGCAGTGGAACGGGTACATTCAGCACCGATGATCATCACTCTGGCGCTATCCCTCGTGGTCTCCCTGATCATGGTCGTCACCATCCGGTTCTGGGGACGACCTCCGGCGATGAACCGCGTGCTCGTGGCCACCGGGCTCGGCGCCTTCACCTGCGTGATGGTCATCCGGACCGTAGGAGTGATCACGGGCCCGAACGGAACGCTCTTCTGGAGCGGGGTGGCCGTGGCGGTGATGAGCTTGTGGCTGCTGAAGACCGGCTGGGACTACACCAAGCCCTCCAAGAAGCGCTAGGCCCCGGGGGCAGCAACGCCCTCACGGGTGTCGCTGGCCACCGACGCAATCGGCGCCGCGGCCGGGGTGCCTGAACCGTCGCGCTTGCCGTGTGCCTCGGGTAGGTCGACCGGGACGCCGTTGGCCGAAGCGGCCCGGGCGGGACTGGCGCCGGCCCACCCCAGGACCAAGGCGTCCTCGCCGCGGACGAACCGGTGACATCGCACACCGGAGGTGCCCCGCCCCTTGGTCGGATACTCCGCGAGGTCGGTGACCTTGACCGAGCCGGTCTGGGTCCCCGGCAGAGCCCCCGAGGCTCCGGCCACCGTGACGGCCACGTTCTCCACCCTCGGCTCGACGGCCACGAACCCGACGACCGCTACCCCTGAGCCCAACTTCATCCCGGCCATGCCACCGCCGGCGCGCCCCTGGGGTCGCACCAGCGACGCGGCATACCTCAGCAGGTTGCCATCGCTGGAGAAGAACGCGAGGTCCTCCTGGCCCGTGCTGAGCTCCGCGGCACCCACCACGGTGTCCCGATCCTTGAGGGTGATCACCTCGAAGACGTCCTTGTTGCTCGGATAGTCCGGGTTGACGCGCTTCACCACGCCGTGGCGCGTGGCCAACGCCAGACCCGGCTGCGTCGCCGGACCGCTCAGGGAGCACAGTGCTAGCGGCTGCTCGTTCACCGCAAGGTCGAGGAAGGCGGCCAGCGGGGCGCCGCCCGAGAGGCTCGGCGACCCGTTGGTCGGCGGTAGGCTGGGCAGCTCCAGCACGGACAGGGTGTGGATGCGACCGGCCGAGGTCACCAGGCCCACCGTCCCGCGGCCGGTCGTCAGGACCTGCGAAACCAGCACATCGTGTTTGCTGCGTGCCCCGCCGCTGCCCAGCGGATCGTCCGCGCTAGTCCGAGCCAACAACCCGGTGCTCGACAGCAGAACCCGACAGGGGTCATCCGGCACCTCCATCGGAGTCTTGGCGTCGGCCGCCCCCGAGACGCTACTCCCGGAGGACTCGAGCAGCACCGTTCGGCGTGGTGTGCCGTGCTCGCGGGCCACTTCGGCCAGCTCGTCGGAGACGGTCTGCAGCAGCAGGGTCTCGTCCTCCAGCAAGGCGCGCAGCACAGCGATCTCACGCTCCAGGTCTTCGCGCTCGGTCTCCAGCTCGATCCGGGAGAACTTCGTCAACCTGCGCAGCTGCAGGTCCAGGATGTAGGTGGCCTGCCGCTCGGAGAGGTCGAAGATCGAGATCAGCCGGTCCCGCGCGGTGGCGG
>JBARVW010000085.1:0-19574 GCA_049646465.1 Ornithinimicrobium sp. | reverse complement strand
AGCCGGGTCACCGCGGCTACCCCGGCCGCCGCCCTCGGGCTGACCGGCGTCGGGGCGGTGGCTTCGGACCAGCGTGCGGATCTCGTCGTGCTGAGCCCCCACCGCTCGGTGCTGAAGGTCATGGCCGGGGGCCGCTGGCTCCAGCGGGAGAGCTAGCCGGTGCTGACGCGAGGGCTGTGTGAGGCAACCCAACACGTCGGGCATACGGTGTGGCCCATGACGGTGGTGGTGCGCCCGGCGAAGACCGCGGAGCTGGCGGAGGTGGGCCAGCTGGTGGCACAGGCCTATCTCGACGACGGGTTGCTGACGGTGCAGGACGACTACCTGCACGCCATCCGGGACGCCACCGGCCGTGCCCGCGACTCCACCGTCCTGGTGGCGGTGAACGACCACCATGAGCTGCTTGGCTCGGTGACGTGGTGTTCGTTGACGTCGTCTCACCGCGAGGTCGCGCGCGCCGACGAGGGCGAGTTCCGGATGCTCGGGGTCGCTGCCGCCGGTCGCGGACGGGGGTTCGGCGAGCTGCTGGTCCGCGAGTGCGTGGCCCGGGCCCGAGCCGATGACCTGAGCGGCCTGGTCATCTGCACGTCGCCACGCATGGAAGCGGCGCGACGGATCTACGAGCGCCTCGGCTTCATGCGGATTCCTGAGCTCGACTGGATGCCGGTGCCGGACTTCCCGTTGTGGGCATATCGGCTGGACCTGCGACGTTCGTAGACACGTGGTGAGCCTGAGATCGCGTCCGTCCGAGGCCACACCTATCCCCTCCGAGATCCGGGTGCTCATCGCGGCGGCCTTCGTCATCGCGATCGGCTTTGGGCTTGTCGCCCCCGTGCTGCCGGCATACGCCCGCAGCTTCGACGTCGGTGTCGCTGCTGCGTCTGTGGTCGTCTCCGCGTTCGCGTTCTTCCGATTGCTGTTCGCCCCGGTGGGTGGGGCCTTGGTCTCGCGGCTCGGCGAGCGGCCCATCTACCTGTCGGGTCTGCTCATTGTGGCGATCTCGTCGCTGGCCACCGCCTTCGCCCAGTCGTACTGGCAGCTGCTGCTGTTCCGCGGCTTGGGTGGCATCGGCTCGACGATGTTCACCGTGTCGGCGATGGCTCTGTTGGTGCGGTTGGCGCCGCCGACCATTCGCGGACGGGTCTCCTCGGCCTACGCCAGCTCTTTCCTGATCGGGGGCATGGTCGGCCCTGTGGCCGGGGGAGCGTTGGCCTCGTTCGGTCTCCGGGTGCCGTTCATCGTGTATGCCGTCGCGCTGGTGATCGCGGCCGCGACGGTCGGCCTTCGTCTGTCGGGAGCATCGCTGCGTCCCGACCCCGGCAAGGCGGTGGGACCGCCCATGCTGTTGAAGGAGGCTTTGGGGCAGTCGGCCTACCGTGCTGCTCTGGTCTCCGGCTTCGCCAACGGGTGGTCCAACTTCGGGGTGCGCGTGGCCGTCCTCCCGCAGTTCGCGGTGGCCGTGCACGACGAGACCTGGGTGGCGGGTCTGGCGCTCGCCGTGGCCGCGGTGGGAACGGCCGCCACGCTGCAGGTCGCCGGGCGGATGGCCGACCAGGTCGGTCGACGTCCACTGGTCATCGCGGGTCTGGCCACCACCGCGTTGGGTCTGGGCCTGATCGGGCTGAGCGGAGACCTGTTGGTGCTGCTGATCCTGTCCGCGGTCAGCGGGTTGGGTGCCGGCCTGGTCAACCCGGGGCAGCAGGCCACCGTGGCGGACCTCATCGGGTCCGACCGCAGCGGTGGCTCCGTGCTGGCGACCTTCCAGATGGCGCAGGACTCGGGTGCGATCATCGGCCCCATCCTGATCGGTCTGGTGGCCGACGCCCTCGGCTTCGGGTGGGCGTTCGCGCTGACCGGCCTGGTCAGCCTGCTGGCAGTGGGTCCATGGCTGATAGCCCGGGAGACCCTGGTGACAGATTCGGTAGGTCCAGCACCAGCGGGCTAGCGGCACCGGCTCACTGGTAGCTGATCATGAACGGCGTCGGCTCGCGGGTCATCGTCTGCTCGGGGGTCAGCAACGGCACGTCCTCGTCGTAGAAGTTCTTCCACCCCAACGGTGACCCCTCCGCAGCGGCGCCGACCACGGCTCCCCAGGTGGAGTCCTTGTCGCCGGTCGACCCCTGGCCGTCCATGTGGATCAGGATCTCGATCTCGTCGCGGCTCCGGTCAATCTGGTCTTGATCCTGCAGCATCGAGAGCCGGAACTGGTGCAGCACCAACAGCTTCTGCGGCAGGTCCTCCTCGGCCGTCAGGTCGGCCAGCCACTCAACCACCGAGTTGACCTCCTCGGCCTCAACCCGGCCGATCTGGCCGAGGGGCTGCTGGGTCGGGGTGAGCCGCCACTCGGGGTCCAGGGCCAACCCGACGTGCGGCATCCGCAAGAGCTCCTCGTAGATCTTGGCCTGGTCCAGGAAGGTAGCTCGACCCGGCTGGAGGTCCAGCACCACGTAGACCCCCTCCTCACCAGCCTTCTCCACCCAGGGCCGCAGCGACTCCACGCTGATCTCACCGGAGTAGTCGCCGTCGGGCCCGGCGTCCCCCTGTGCCACGGTCGCGATGATCTCGAAGGCCGGGACAATCTGCACGTCGCTGAAGGGCTCGAACTCAGCCGCCAGCTCCTGAGCGCGGACGATGCTGGCGTCGGCATCTTGCTCACCCAATACCCCGAGGCCTGGGGTGCCCGGGGTGCCGTAGAGCGCGACCAGACGTCGATCCGGGAAGAGCTCGAGTCCTCCGCCGGGCAGCTGCTCGCCGGTCTGAGCGACGGCGACGTCTCGGGTGAGGCTGTCGGCAGAGCCGAAGTCGGCACCGACCGCGATGACCTGCTCGGGTTGGTCCTCCGCCAGCGCGCTGAGGGCGTCGGGGTCCCGAGCGAGGTCCGACTCGGACACGGTCACGACCTCCGCGCCGGCGGCCCCGGCGGTGGCCTCGGCAGCGCGGGCACCGGCGCTGTCGTCACCCCCTAGCAGGACGACCAGTGAGTCGAGCCCGGCGGCCGGCACGACGTCGTCGACGTCGTCGACGTCGGTCACCACGTCGGCATCGGCGACGTCCGCGATGACCTGGTCGGTCTCGGCGCCTACCGCCAGCACGGTGGTGGCACCGAGCCGGTTGATCTCGTCGATCTGCGCGGTGCCGGGGGGCTCTGTTGCGTCCGACGGCTGAGCGCTGGCCTCCGCGCCGTCGGAGCCCTGCGTCGATGTGGCGCCGTCGCCAGCCGCCTGCGGTCCCTCCAGCAGCAACAGCGGCACGCCGAGAGAGATGGCCGCCTCGGTGCCTTGGCTCATCCCCTCGGCGTCGCCGGACGGGGCGACGACCACGGCGGGCGCCGTGTCGAAGAGCGCCTGGCTGACCTGGACCGACAGGGCGGCATCGCTCTGCCCCTCCTCGCCGACCACGCTGACCGGCTCGGTGATCTCGTTGACGGTGGCCGTCGTGCCTTCTGAACCCTCCGACCCCTCCGACCCTTCCGACCCCTGGCCGGAGCCGCCGCTCTCGGAGTCCCCAGTGCAGGCGGACAAGGCCAGCACGAGTGCAAGGCAGGCTGCGCCGGAGCGGCTGCGTCCAGTGGGCACGGCGCGGTAGGCAGGAATGGAGGTGCTCATCAAGGTCCCCTTCGGAATCGGTGCGATCCGGTGCTATGTCCCGATGGAGTCAGGCTAGCCGCGATCGCCTTGAACGCCGTGTTGCTCGCCGCCGTGTTGATCAACGCCCGATCGTGCGCTGCTTCCTGGGGCGGATGCGGCCCGATCCGGCAGCACCCACCCCACAAAGGCGCACGCAGCGGAGAACGAGCATGGGGCGGAGAACGAGCACGGAGCGGAGAACGAGCACGCAGCGGAGGAGGCCCGCGCAGGGGAGTAGGCGGTGGGCAGGGTGGCTCGCCGCCCCGGTCGGCGTACCTGGTCGATTGACTTGGACGCATGACCAAAACCTGTCAGACTGGGGGTTCGTCTTCCGTCTCTAGGAGTTTTGATCATGACAGCCCGTCGCCGCTGGGCGGCTCTCGCAGTGCTGGCTCTGCCGGTCCTGCTCATCAGCGTGGACATGACCGTGCTCGGCTTTGCCGTGCCGGCCCTCAGCGCCGACCTACAGCCCTCTGGCCCACAGCTCCTGTGGATCATCGACATCTACTCGTTCCTGCTTGCCGGCCTGCTTGTCCTGATGGGCAACGTCGGTGACCGCATCGGTCGTCGACGACTCCTGATGATCGGAGCAGCTGCCTTCGGTGGCGCTTCGGTGCTGGCCGCCTTCGCCACCTCGCCCGAGATGCTGATCGCTGCCCGAGCGCTGCTCGGCCTCGGCGGCGCCACGCTGATGCCCTCGACCCTGTCGCTGATCCGCACGGTCTTCCCCGACGACCGGGAACGGCGCAACGCCATTGCGGTCTGGGCTGCGTCCTTTGCGGGTGGCGCCGCCCTGGGGCCGATCATCGGCGGTTTCCTGCTCGAGCACTTCTGGTGGGGTTCGGTCTTCCTGATCAACGCCCCGATCATGCTGCTCCTCCTGGTGGGCGCCTACTTCCTCCTGCCGGAGTCACGCAATGCCAACCCGGGTCCCTTCGACCTGCTCTCAGCAGCCCTGTCGATCGCCGGCATCCTGCCCTTGGTCTACGGGCTGAAGTCCATCGGCTCCGAGGGCCCCAGCCTCGTTGCCGTGGCCATGATGGCGCTCGGAGTCGGCTTGCTGTGGATCTTCGTGCGCCGTCAGCGCCAACTCAGCGAGCCACTGCTGGATATCGGCCTGTTCGCCGACCGGGTCTTCAGCGTGGCCGTGCTCACGAACCTGCTGAGCACGTTCTCGATCATCGGCCTGCTCTTCTTCCTGCCGCAGTATCTGCAGGTCGTCGTCGGGTTGTCGCCGTTGCGTGCCGGAGTGTGGATGATGCCACTCGCCGTGGGCACCATCGTCGGCTCGCTGGCCGCTCCCCGTCTGGCCCGCCTGGTGGGCCTGCGCATGATCATCGGCGGCGGCATGCTGTTGGCTGCGGCCGGTTTTGCCTCGGGGGTGGTGCTGACCCAGACGGCCCCCCAGATCGGTCTGCTGATCTGGCCCGCCATGATCGGTCTGGGCATCGGAATGGCGGAGAGCCTGACCAACGACGTCATCGTCGCAAGCGCACCGGCCGAACGCACTGGAGGGGCCGCTGCGATCTCGGAGACGGCCTACGAGTTCGGCGGAGCCATGGGAACGGCGGTCCTCGGGACCTTGGGTCTGGCCGTCTACCGCGCCGGTCTGGACTCGGCGCCCGTGTCGGTGCCGGAGGCCGCGATCGAGGCCGGAGGTGACACGCTCGGTGGCGTGAGCGCAGCAGTGGCGGGGCTGCCGCCGCAGGTTGCGGACGCCTTCATCGATGTCGCCAACACGGCCTTCACCAACGGCATGTCGGTCGTGCTCGCGGTGGCCACGGCGGTGATGGCCTACACCGGCATCCAGGCCCTGATCGTGCTGCGGACCCGCCCCGTTGACCAGGTGCTCACGACCGCGCAGGAGCAGGTCGTCGAGCCGGCCGAGCAGATGGTCCCGTGACCGGCTCGACCAAACGGACGCACATGCCGGTGGCCGAACGGCGGGCTCAGCTGGTGCAGGCGGCGCAGTCGGTGATGCTTCGTGAAGGGGCTTGGGCCCTGACCACACGGGCCGTGGCCGCCGAAGCAGGCGTGCCGCTGGGGGCGGTGCACTACGCCTTCGACTCCAAGGGTGCGCTGATCAGCGCCGTCTTCGGCGCGGACATCGCCTCGGTGGCGGCCGTCGTCAGCGAGGCGATGTCGCGCGGCGGCACCCCCGAGGAGATCATCCGGCGCGCCGTCCAGCGGTATGCCGAGGAGCTGCGTCGAGATCCGAAAGCCGAGCTCGTGGTGCAGGAGCTGGGGTTGATGGGCGTGCGTGACGCGGAGCTGGCTCATCTAGCCGCTGAGGCCGTGACGGGTTATCGAGCCGAGATCGTGTCGTTCCTCGACGGGGTCGCGGCGGTCGAGGGCCGGCAGTGGCAGGCGCCGGTGACCGTCATCGCGGAGGTCTTCTTCGGCCAGCTCGTGGGTTTGGCTCAGAACTGGCTCTGCACGTCCGATGACGAGCTGCTCGACGCATGCCTGGATGAGGTCGCCGACCAACTGGCCCGGCGCCTCCTCCCCGCCTGACCCGCGGCTCGAGGAAGAACAGGCCCGAGGAGGATTATCCGGGAGGGTTCTACTGCACGTCGGCGTCCGGCGGCGGCAGTTGGTAGGTGATCTGGCGCTCGACCGAGGCCACTCCGGTGACGCGCACCACCGACTCGCTGCGCTCCTGGTCCGGCACAGAGCCGGTGATCATGCCGAGCCCGTCCAGGATCTGGTCGATATGCATCCCTTGGTCCCGAAGATGCGTGGCCACGGTCTGGATCTCTTTCAGGTGCTGGTCGTCCACGCTCACCGTGACCTGCTGCCAGTGGCTGTAGCTGATCTCCGCGGCGCCCTCCGACGTCGTCTCAGTCGACGGAGTCTCACCCGCTGGACCACCGCCTGACGTGGCGTGGTGGGCCGAGGGGGAGTGTTCTGGGTCCTTGTTGTCCTCGGGTGCGGTCACGGCGCCACCTGGACCAGGCCCAGCCCGACGTCCACCGAGGGAAGATGCAGGCGCTGGGTATCCATCGCCAGGGTGGCCCAGAGCTCCAGCCCGCGACGACCGGTGGCCTCCGCCCACAAAGCCGCCACGCCCGCGGCGTGCGGGGTGGCCATGCTGGTGCCACTGATGGTGTTGTAGCGGTCCGGCATCGGCCACGACGAGTAGACCGCGACCCCCGGACCGGCCACGTCGACCTGTCCTCCCCGCACCGGCGTGCTCCGGGCGGAGAACCGCGCCACCTGGAGTCCACTGTCCAGCGCACCTACCGCCATGATCGACGGGCTGTTGGCCGGGGCGCCGACAAAACCGGGGTTGCCGGGTCGGTCCGCGTTGTTGCCGGCCGCCGCAATGATCAACGTCCCCGCGGCCAAGGCCCGTTCACCGGCCACGGTGTACGGGGGGTGGGGCTCTTCGACGTCGGCTCCCAGCGACATCGAGATCACGGCACATCCGTTGGTCACGGCCCAGTTGATCCCGGCCAGGATGCCTGCGTCCGAGCCGCTGCCTTGGTCGCCCAGCACCTTCCCGGCGAAGATCTCCGCTTCGTGAGCGACACCGTAGCGCCGGCCCTGCTCCGACACGCTGCCGAGTGAGGTGCCGATGCAGTGTGTGCCGTGCCCGTGGCCGTCTTGCGACGTTTCGCCGGTGACGAACGACTGATGGGTGATGAGGCGACCGGCGAAGTCCGGATGCTCCAGGTCCATCCCGGTGTCGAGAACGGCGACCTTGATGCCCTGCCCCGTGAAGCCGGAGAGCTCCATGCCGATGGCCTGCAGGCCCCAGGTGAAGGCGTCGGTGTCCTCGAACGAGACACCATCGGTGCCCTCACTACCGTCGTCGACTCCGAGGCGGTTCGCCAGGTCATCGACGCCGTCGCGGTAACCCTCGACGTAGCCCGGAGCGGGCAGCACGTGATGGATCAGCTCGGGGACGACGGCCAAGACCGAGGTGCCGCGCTCAGCGGCGGCGCTCGTCAGCGTGCCCATCTGGGTGGGATCCCCGGAGACCACGGCCATCCCCAGCTCGGCGAAGACGGTGGCATCCGCCCCCGCGGTCTCATCCATATTCATGGCCTGACCGGTGAAGTCCCGAGAGCTGGCCACCGAAGACAGACCCGCCATCTCGCGCAGCATCGGTGCCGGGTCGGACGCGTCGGCGAACACCACGACATACCGTCCGGTCGTCTGCGCTGTGCGCCTACCCCCGTTGCTGCTGCCGCTTCCGGGTGCGGCCGTTGGATTCGTCATGATGATCTCCTCTGCGCCTCGATCCCTTCAGGTTAGCCCCGTGGACCGACTGAGGCGTAGGACTACGGCGCCGGCGGATGCGACAGATCAGCCGCGCCAGCGCGACCAGGCTGCCTGCTTGGAGGTGCCGGCATAGGTCGCGACCTGAGTCCAGGACTGTGCCTCGGCGAGGGTGCGGGCCGAGGCTCCCAGTGCCACTCCGACGGCCTCGCTCAGTCCCAACAGCTCCTGGAAGGCACCGGGATCAGGCGAGCGGCCCAGCTCGGCGATCAGCTCGCGGGCTTGGGCAGCGAGATCTGCGGGTTCGGCAACGGTCATGGCGGGACCTCCTCAGGGTGCTGCCGCCCAGTATCCACCGCCCGGGAGTGATCGGGAGCAGATGCTGGGCGGCAGCGACCGCGGAGGTGGGGGTCAGCGACCCTGGAGGACCACCGGGACCGTGGCCTCACCGTCGGCGAAAGTGCGGGTGAGCACCGTGTCACCCCAGGTGTAGGTAGCTTCACCGTGCTGAGGCCGGTAGGCCACCGTGTAGAGGGTGCCGAAACCTTCGGAGTACCGGTCATTGTGGACCGGTGCGTCGGCGAACCAGTCGCCGAGCAGATCCTGCGTCGGGTCCCCGTCCTCCAGGTTGCCGGCCAGGAACTGTTGACGGTCGAGGCTGCCGAAGCGGGCCGCGGTGTCCGGGTGCTCCACCTGGCCGAGGCGGTGGTTCGTGCTCACGCGTAGGTCACTGACCTCGGGCTCCTCGCCCGGTGCGACGAAGACGGTCGCGTGCGCGCCGTCCGTGTCGACCATGGCCAGGTTGTAGGCCTGGGCCACCGGCAGTCCGCGCAGCCGCTCGCAGGCCTGCGACACCGTGGTGCAGGTCTCCAACAGGTAGCGGATGACCAACGGGATGCCGAACCCGGCCTTTCCGCCCTTGCGTCCGCCGTAGGTCAGGGAGATCGCCAGTCCGGCGTCGTTCATCCCGTCGACCAGACCCCAGAGCATGTCCGAGGTGCCGAGCACGGCGCGCGAGCCGGAGTAGTTGGTGGAGGCGATGACGCCCTCGAAGAGGTTGGGGTCGTAGTCGTAGTTGCGGACCAGGACCGGGTCGGTGCCGGGCAGCGCGACCTGCGAGCAACCGGCAGCGAAGATGGGCATCCGCCACATCGAGAGGAGCCGTGCGGCGATGTCGTCGTCGTGCTCGTCGTCGGTGGCCAGAGCCGTCAGGCGCTCCCACGCGGGGACCATCTCGGGCATGTGCTGCTCCAAGGCCTCCCGGCACTCCTGGAGCGAGGGGCGTGCGGCTTCGCCCTCGCTGAGATAGAAGCCGCGGTATGCCGACCGCGTCGCGTCCCACAGGGCCTGCCAGCGAGGCCCGGGGGTGGGCTCACGATAGGCATGGAAGGTGATCGGCCATGAGCGCTTCGCGGACGCGGCGTCGGCCACGGCCGGTGCGACCGAGGACGGCCAGTCCGACTCGGACCACGAGTTGCCGGGGGACGTCGAGGTGGCGGGGGACGTCGAGGCAGCCCAGGACGATGCGACGTTCGCGTGCTCGAGGCGCCGCCAGGCCAGTCCGTAGGCCATCCAGTCCTGCCACGAGGAGTCGAACGCTGGGAGTTGGGGCTGAGGGGTCGAGATCTTCACGGTTGATGTCATGTCGTCAATCTAGACTTGACGGCGCTGGTCGTCAAGTTTCAATTGACGATAGCCGATGGGGAGCCGCCACACCTCTGACTGCTGCGGCCAAGGGTGCACTGCTGCGGGGGGCGAACGCGGTAGATGTGTGTTCCACCCGAGAAGAGTCGGTGGACGCAGGACTGACGGGGCTCTTCAGGTTCGAAGTCGGCGACGGGGATGCGAACGACTTGCAGCGGCTTTGACATGTTCGTCCAGCTGCCGGGTATCCCTGATGAGGGCATGGTCGATCCGGAGCACTGCATACCCCAGGTCTCGGATGGCGCTCTCGCGGCGTTTCTCCGAGAGGAGGGCCTCCATCGACGTGCTGCCGTCGTTGGCTCGATACTTACTCCGACCGTCGACTTCGACCACCACCCCGAGGGCGTCCAGCAGTCCATCCACTCGCGCGACGAAAGCGCCACTCGCCGTCACGAGCCGGACCTGTGGCCGCATGCGGTGCCCGAGAGCGGTGAGCACCAGCCGCGCCTGCGTTTCCAGGGGCGACTCGCTGGCCCCGTGCGCAGCACCGATGACACGACGGATCGTTGCGGTATGGGGTCGCCGGCGCAGTCGGGACAGCTCGTCCCAGGCCTCTGAGCTCGTGGTCTGCCGGTGATGCAAGGCGGCATCCAGCGCGACCACGCCGGCGACGAAGCCCTCCACCTCGGTCACTCCGAACGCTGCGATGAGAGCGCTCACAACGGGGATGTCTTCGACAACCTGGCCCCGCTGCCCCTCGCCGTACGACTCGTGGACGGTGTGCTCAGCTGTGCTCCTGGTCGGTCCTGGTCCGCGCCGGGTCAGATGCACCCGGCGTCCTGTGATGTCGGTGCCTGCCCACAGGAGTGGCAGACCGTGCACCGCAGCCGCGGCCTGGTGGCTGAGCAGGGTGGGTGCCCGGAGTCTCAGCATGGTCGCTTGAGCCCGCAGGACGTGCTTGCGCTCGACGGTGAGGGACGCCCAACGGGTCTTCAACACGAAGGCCCCCGGGGCGACCCGGGCAAGGTCCCCTCGACGGACCATCCGATCAACATCTCGTCGGGGTAGGCCGAGGGCGCCGGTGTCTTCCAGGGTGAAGAGACCGGTGCGGCGGCGGTGGTCGAGCGTGAGCCATTCCATGTCGACCACCCTGCGTGTCCACCAGCGAACACGTGGCCCGAACTCGGATGGCTGTGGACGACCACCCGACTGCTCCACGGTGTGGACCACTCTTCCTCAGGACGCTGGCGGCAGGAGCGCAGCCGGGGCCGCACCAGTGCGGACGTCTCTGTCGAGGCTATGGGGCGGTGCCGAGGCGTCGGCGACGCCACAGGCGAGCACCGACCACACCGCCGACGGTCAGCACGATCAAAGCGCTGACAGCCGTGATGATGGGCCACGACCCCAGATCGGTCGAGTAGGCCCCGAGCGCCACGAAGGCCACAGTCCCGGGGATGATGCCGATCGCCGTTCCTGCGACGTAGGCGCGCAGGGGCAGACCCGTTAGCCCCGCCGTGTAGTTGATCACCGTGAACGGCAGGACCGGGATGAGCCGCACGCCGATCATCGACACCACACCGTGGCGACCCAGGATCTGGTCGATCGAGGCCACCCGAGCGCCGGTGAGCTGCTCCACGGCTTCTCGACCCAACAGGCGCCCGATGGCGAAGGCCGTGACGGCACCCACCATCGCGGCGACCCAGACCAGCGCCAGGCCCCACCACATCCCGAACAGCAGCCCCGCCAGCACGCTCAGCAGGTTCTTGGGGACCGGGAAGAGGGTGGTGAAGGCGTAGATCACCAGGAAGTACACGGGAGCCAAGGGCCCGGCCTGGTTGACCCACGCTTCGACCTCGGCTCGCGTCGGGACCCCACCCACGAACTCGACGACCACCACCAGCACCAACAGCAGTCCCAAGGTCGACAGCTGGACGAGGGCCCGACGACTCAACCCCGACGGGGCGGGCCGCGGAACGTCGGCTCCGCCTGGTTCCTCGCAGGTGTCGTCGCGCCCCATCACGCCCGTCAGTATGTGCCCTGCGCCAGCCCACTCGTGCGTGATCTTGACCACTTCACCCCTTGGCACGGACCGCAGCAGTGCACCAGAGGCAGCAACCGTCGGTGCAGGCTGGCAGAGTGAGCGCCGTGAATGACGCGACTGCAGACATCGCCGTGATCGGCGGCACCGGTTTCTACTCCTTCCTCGACGACCCGGTCGAGCACCCGGTCAGCACGCCGTACGGCGACCCGTCGGCTCCAGTAGCCGTCGGCACCGTCCGGGGGCGCAAGGTGGCCTTCATCCCCCGCCACGGCCTGCACCACGACGACCCGCCCCACGCGATCAACTACCGAGCCAACGCCTACGCCCTGCGCAGCCTGGGGGTGCAGCAGGTCATCGCCCCCTGTGCGGTCGGCGGCCTGAGCCCGTCGGTCGCCCCGGGTGACATCGTCCTGCCCGACCAACTCGTCGACCGCACCGTGCGCCGCATCGGCTCGTTCGTGGAGACCGGCGCCTGCCACCTGCCGTTCGCCGACCCCTACTGCCGGAATATCGGTCAGGCCGTCCTCGGTGCGGCACCCGACGTCGTCGACGGTGGCGCCATGGTCGTCATCGAAGGCCCCCGCTTCTCCACGCGGGCCGAGTCGCAGTACTACGCGGCCCAGGGGTGGAGCCTGATCAACATGACGGGGGCTCCCGAGGCCGCGCTGGCTCGCGAGATGCGTCAGTGCTACGCCGCGATCGCGCTGGTCACGGACATGGACGCGGGGGCGGAGTCCGGGGAGGGCGTCGGGCAGGCCGACGTGTTCGCGCTGTTCAAGAAGAACCTCGAGCGCCTCACCGGTCTGCTCGCCGACACGATCGAAGCGCTGCCGGACCCCGACGGCTGCTCGTGCTCGAGCTGGGCCGAGGGCATCGACGTGACCTACGACATCCCGGGCACGCCGTGAAGGTGCTGTTGACCGGGTCGGCGGGCTTCATCGGCAGCGAGATCGGCCAACAGCTCGAAGCCGATGGCGATGAGGTCGTGCGGGTGGACCTGATGCTCGCGATGGCTCACGGTGAGGCCCGACCTCCTGAGGGCACCCAGCAGCTCGACGTCCGCGACAGCGTCAGCGGTGAGGGATGGCGCTCGTTGCTGCACGGCGTCGATGCGGTCTGTCACCAAGCGGCCGTGGTCGGCGCCGGGGTGACCGTGGCCGACCTGCCGGCCTACGCCTCCCACAACGACCTGGGCACGGCGGCGTTGCTGGCCGCGATGCACGAGGCCGACGTCGACCGTCTGGTGCTGGCCTCCTCCATGGTGGTCTACGGCGAAGGCCGCTACGACTGCCCGACCCATGGTCAGCAGACGCCACCGCCCCGCACCGTCGAAGCCCTGGACAGCGGAGACTTCGAGAACCACTGCCCCGTGTGTGGGTCTGTGCTGGGGTGGGAGCTGGTCGACGAGACCGCCCGGATGGACCCCCGCAGCACGTATGCCGTCAGCAAGCTCGCGCAGGAGCACTACGCCGCAGCGTGGGTCCGACAGGCACCGGCGTCGGCGATCGCGCTGCGCTATCACAACGTCTACGGACCGGGTATGCCGCGCGACACCCCCTACAGCGGCGTGGCGGCGATGTTCCGCTCGTCGCTGGAGCGGGACGAGTCGCCGAAGGTCTACGAGGACGGGGCCCAGATGCGGGACTTCGTCCACGTCAGCGACGTGGCCAGAGCCAACGTGCTCGCGCTGCGTGCTGTGGTCGACGGGCCGAGCGAGCAGTTCGCGGCCTACAACGTCTGCTCGGGCCAACCGGTCGGCATCGCCGACGTCGCGCGACAGGTGGCCAACGGCACCCGCCGCGCCGGCTCGCGCGACATCACGCCCCAGATCACCGGCGGCTACCGGCTGGGAGACGTTCGGCACATCGTGGCTTCGCCGGCTCGGGCCACCAGTGCGCTGGGCTTCACCGCGCAGGTCTCGCCCGAGCAAGGGTTGGCCGAGTTCGCCACGGCACCCTTGCGCGCTTAGGAGCCGCTACCAGCTGGTGTAGAGCAGTGTCTCCACGACCAGGGCGCTGCCGAGCTGGACGGCCAGTGCCGGTCGGACCCAGCGCTGCGGGAGGAGCGCCAACGACAGCGTCAGCCACGGCATGAACGGCAACCAGATGCGTTCGACCTCGGCCTTGCTCATCCGGGACAGGTCGGCGATCAGGATCATCAGCACCGCCGCGCCTGCGAGCAGGAGCACGACACGCCGGTTCGACACGGTCTCGCCCGTGCCAGCAAGACGCTGTCGTGACGGGACGTTGACAGCGAGCAGAGCCACTCCGGAGCCGATCATCGGCCCGGCGGCGATCAGCAGCGCACCCAGGTTGCCCCACCCCCAGTAGGCGAACGGCCGATCCTGGGCCAGACCGTCCCAGTACCGCTCCGCCAGGACCGGATACGCCTCCCACCAGGCGAACCCCAGTGCGGCGAACACCAGGACCACACCCAGCGCGACAACAGCGGCGATCGGCACCGGCCACCACGACCCTCGGGCTGCGATCAGGATCGCGATGGCCAACACCCCGAGCAGCGGCAAGCCGTAGGACATCATCACCGTGTAGCCGAGAAGCAGTCCGGCGACGACCGCGAAACCCGCCATCCGACCCCGGGTAGCCGACGTGGCGGCCACGGCCAACGCTGCCATGCCCCACGCGGCCACCGCCGCGAAGAGACCGTCGGCGGAGACCGCGATGAAGATGCCGGCCGGGCTCAACGCCAGGAACGGGGCGACCGCGCGGGCGGCCGTCTCGGCGCCCAGGGTCCGCATCGTCATCAGCACGGGCACCACCACGGTGGCGCCCAGGGCCGCGGTGATCAACCCGGCCCACAGGGGGCTCGTCACGCCCAGGCGCACCAGAGCGATGAAGAACAGCACCGCCCCCGGGGGGTGACCGGCCAGGTGCACCACCCAGTTGTCCGGGTGGGCGTAGGGGATCCGCGCGATGTACTCGTCGAGCATCTGCGGCACATCATCGATCTCCAGTGCCGTCTCGAAGTACTCGTGCCGGTTCGCCAGCACGTGCTCGACGCCCGGGATGCCGTCGGTGAAAGCCAGCGACAGCATCCAAGCCAGACCCGCGAGATAACAGGTGACCAGAAGCCAGCGCCACGGCAGTTGCTGGGCGAGCGGGACGGCATACACCAGGGCCAGCAGCGCGATCGCGACGGCGGGCAGAGTGCCGGGGCCGAAGTAGTTCGGATCCCAGAAGCCGTGGAGCGGCTCGATGGTGCCGAAGGCCTCGGGATCCTTGCGCGCATACACCTCCCAGTCCAGGAGGGTGGGGATGACGAAGGAGGCCACGATGATCAGGGCAGCGAGGGACAAGCCAACCCCAGGCGCCTTGGTAGGCGTCTGGGACGTGGTCGCGGCAGGCGCTGTGTGCGTCTGGGTCATCCCCCTACGCTAAGTGACGACCCTGTTTGCGACACTCTCGTCTATGTCGACGTCACATCCCCGTCGTGCTTCGGTAAAGCACAATTCAGCCAATATGCAGATATCTTGACCCACGTGCCGCTTTGCGATCTCATCATTCCTTGCCGCGACGAGGGCCCCGCCTTAGTGGCGTTGCTCCCGATTGTGCCCGAGCAGTTCCACGTCATCGTGGTGGACAACGGTTCGCGTGACGACACAGCAGCCGTCGCGGAGCGCCTTGGTGCCCGCGTCGTCGCCGAGTCCGTCCCCGGGTACGGAGCTGCCATCCAGGCCGGTTTGCTTGCGGCCACCCACGACTATGTCGCGTTCATGGACGGCGACGGTTCCTTCGATCCTGCTGTCCTGATCCCGATGCTGGATCAGGTGCGCCAGGGGCAGGCGGACATGGCGCTGGGCCGCCGTCGGCCGAGCCGCCAGGGAGTGTGGCCGTGGCATGCCCGGGCCGGCAATGCCTTGATCCTGGCCTGGCTGCGCCACAGGATCGGGATGAGCGTGCACGACATCGCCCCCATCCGGGTCTGCCGTCGCCAGGAGCTTCTGGACCTGGACGTGCAGGATCGACGGTTCGGCTATCCAGTGGAGCTGCTGCAGAAGGCCACGGTCGCAGGATGGCGGCTGCTGGAGAGTGACGTCGCCTACGGGCCTCGGGCCGAGGGCACGAAGTCGAAGGTCTCGGGTTCGGTGACCGGCACGGTCCGTGCCGCGCGTGACTTCTGGAAGGTTCTGGCGTGAAGGTCCTCGTGATGGCCAAAGCGCCCGTGCCGGGACAGGCCAAGACACGGCTCGGCGCTGTGATCGGCTACGAGGCCGCAGCCGACCTCGCAGCAGCGGGACTGCTGGACACGTTGGCCGTATGCCGTGAGGCGGGTGCTGAGGCAGTCATCGCCTTGACCGGTGACCTCGACGAGGCCATGCGGGCCGAGGAGATCCGCACAGCTCTGGCCGACTGGACCATCGTGTGGCAGCGCGGCGACGGGTTCGCCGACCGACTGGCCAACGCACACCTGGACGCCGGTCCCGGCCCGCTCTTCCAGGTCGGGATGGACACTCCTCAGCTGACCACGGTGAACCTCGAGTCGGCGGCCTCGGCGCTCCTGCAGCACGACGCCGTGCTCGGTCCAGCTGAGGACGGCGGATGGTGGGGTTTGGGGCTGCACGACCCGGCTGATGCGCAAGCCCTCAGGGGGGTGCCCATGTCGACCTCACACACCTGCGAAGATACTCACTCGGCACTGCGCTCACGGGGCCTCAGTGTTGGCCGGGTCGAAACTCTGCGGGACGTCGACCAGGTGGATGACGCCGAGTCCGTGGCGGCATCCGCACCGCATACTCGATTCGCCCGAGCCTGGGCCACGAAGGGGGTTCACCCATGACTCAGACTCAGACGTCCTTTACGGATCTCTTCTCCCGCGCATTGCAGGGGTCTCCCGTCCACATCGTCGGACTGGAAGACGATCCCAAGCACCTCCCGGTGCAGGACTGGACGAGGGACGCCGACCCGGCCGACCTCGCGCTGCTGGACCTGTGCCCCACCTGCACCATCGACATCGGCTGCGGGCCAGGACGGCTGACCTCGGCGCTGGCGGCGCGCGGGCAGATCGTGCTGGGCATCGACATCGTCAGTGAGGCGGTCGGTCAGACACGCTTGCGCGGTGCTGCCGCCGTGGTCCGAGACGTCTTCAAGCCGATGCCGGGGGAAGGGCGCTGGCAGAACGCCTTGCTGGCCGACGGCAACATCGGCATCGGTGGAGACCCGGTGGCCCTGCTGGCCCGGGCGCGAGAGCTCATCAGTGACCACGGCCGCATCGTGGTCGAGGTCAAGGAGACCGGAGTGGCGATGAAGACGCTCTGGGCGACGCTGGAGTGCGGCGACGCGACGAGCCGACCGTTCCGCTGGGCGATCGTCGGGCTCGACGACATCGAGGAGGTCGCCGCCCGGGCGGGTCTCGTGGTGACCTCACGGCATCCCATCGGTGACCGCTGGGCTGTGGTTCTCCAAGTGCACCAGTGAGTTTCGCTTCCAGGCGGCTCTTATGCCTTGACCGAATGACGCGGCGGACGCGTTCGACACCGCGACTGTTTTGATTTGCGTAAGGGTCTGAACCCCGTCTGATCTCTACACTCGCACTGTATCGGCCAGAAACTATGGCGTGTGAAGGTCCAAGCCCTCTACCGTCCGAGGATTCATGAAACCTCCCGTTCCCACCCCGGAGCTGTTCACGTCACGGCTGCGCAGCCCGTACGTCGCCGCTCGGATCGGGGTGTGGCTGGGGGTGTGTTTCGGCATCTGCTTCGTGACCGGGTTAGTCAGCCACTACTCCCAAGAGGTCAACCAACCCATTCCTTTTCCGACGAGTCCCGCGTGGGGTTATCGGCTCAACCAAGGGCTCCACGTGGCTACCGGGATTGCGGCTATCCCTTTGTTGTTGGTGAAGTTGTGGACCGTCTATCCCCGACTGTTCGCCGGCTTCCCGCTCGGAGATGTCCGCAAGATGCTGGTGGTCGGACTCGAACGGGCCTCGATCGCCGTCCTCGTGGCCGCGGGCATCTTCGAGCTGGTGACGGGACTGCTCAACAGCACCCAGTGGTATCCGTGGAGCTTCTCCTTCCGCAGCACCCACTACGCGTTGGCCTGGATCGCGATCGGCGCCCTGCTGGTGCACATCGCCGTCAAGCTGCCCGTCATCCGGGACGCGCTGCTCGGCGACATCGACGACGACGAGCACGACCGCCCCAGCGCGGTGGAGGAAGGTGCCCTGTCGCGGCGCGGACTGGTGCGGACCACCTGGCTGGCGGCAGGGGTCGCGGTGTTGGCCACGGCGGGCGCCACGGTGCCGTGGTTGCGTCAGGTCTCGGTCCTGGGGGTCCGATCGGGCGAGGGGCCTCAGGGCATCCCGATCAACAAGTCAGCCCAGGCGGCGCGCATCACCGACGATATGGTCGGAGCGGACTATCGACTGTCCCTGGTGGCCGGCGACGTCGAGATGTCGTTCAGTCGCGAGCAGCTACTCGGTATGCCGCAACACACCGAGACGTTGCCGATCGCCTGCGTGGAGGGCTGGAGCGCGAGCGGTGAGTGGACCGGGGTGCGCCTTCGGGACCTGCTGGACCTGGTCGACGCCGGCGACGGCTCCGAGGTCGTTGCCCGCTCACTCCAGCCTTCCGGACCCTTCCGGAACACGTTGCTGCAGTCCAACTTTGTCCAGGACGAGCGCACGCTGGTGGCACTGCAGCTGAACGGTGAGGACCTCGACCTGGACCACGGCTTCCCCTGTCGACTGATCGCCCCGAACCGACCTGGCGTGCTGCAGACGAAGTGGCTCGGCACCCTGGAGGTGCGAGCATGATCGCCGGGGCGCGGTTCGCCCTCGGTGCCCTCGGGGTGGGCATCGGCCTGTGGGGCGCCTGGCTGATCTTCGGCAGCGCCGACTCCTCCGACCTGCTCAGCATCGCGATCTGGCTCGGTGGCGGCATCATCGCCAACGACGGGATCATCGCCGTGGTCAGCCTGGTCGTCGCGGCGGTAGCGATGCGCGTGCTGCCCGAGCCTGCTCGGGCTCCGGCGGCCGTCGGGCTCGTGGTGGTGGGGACGATCACGGTGGTGGCCATCCCGTTCCTGGGCCGGTTCGGCGCCCGGGAGGACAACCCGACGCTGCTCGACCGGAACTACCTGGCCGGATACGGCGTCCTGGTCCTCATCGTCGTGGTGGCGGTGACGGCCTTCGGACTCTATCGGATGCGGCAAACGGACGGCGATGGTCTGGAACCGGAGGACAGCTCCGCTCGTGGTGCGGTCAGCGGGCCGAGTCGCGGGTGATGGTGCCCCCGTCCGTGCCGGCACCGGGTCCGAGCTCGATGACCCAGTCGGCGGTGGCCAGCGCCGCCGGGTGATGCTCGACCAGCACCACGGTATGCCCGTCGTCGGCGAGGGTGTGCAGCTGCCTCAGCAGACGGTGCACGTCAGCCGGGTGCAGCCCCGAGGTCGGCTCGTCGAGGAGATAGAGGGTGGGTTGGCGTCGCTCCGTCTGCAGCTCGCTGGCGAGCTTGATGCGCTGCGCCTCGCCGCCGGAGAGCTCTGTGGCCGGTTGGCCAAGGCGTAGGTAGCCCAGGCCGAGGGTTGAGAGGGCAGCCAGGGCACGGGCGACAGGTGTCTCGTCGGCGAAGACCGGCTGAGCCTGCGCAACCGTCCACGACAGGACGTCGGCGATGGTGTGCCCGCGCCAGGTGACCTCCAGGGTTTCGTCGTTGTATCGGGACCCGTGGCAGGTCGGGCAGGTCGAGTACGTCCCCGGGAGGAACAACAGCTCGATGGCCACCGACCCCTCGCCCTGGCAGGTGGGGCAGCGGCCGGCGGTCACGTTGAAGCTGAACCGGCCGGGCCGGTAGCCGCGCTCTCGAGCCTGCGGGGTCCGGGCGAAGAGGCTGCGGACGTGGTCGAACAGACCGGTGTACGTCGCCAGGTTGGACCGGGGCGTGCGGCCGATCGGCTTGGAGGTGATGCGAACCAGCCGTGACGGCACCTGCGAACCCTGTGCCCAGGCGGTGGTGCCGAGTCCAGGGGTCTGCGGCCCCATGGGAGGGGCCTCGGCCAGGTCACCGTCCGCGAAGGCGCCTTCGA